>JAZKZN010000021.1:0-48501 GCA_045612705.1 Faecousia sp.
GACTCATTTGCATCTGCTCCAAATTGGTACAGATAAAGGTTCACCTCCGCCGAGCCGCAGCAGGCAACGCTCGTCCGCGTTGCATTTGATCGTTCGAGTCCCTTCCTTACATAAAAATTAAACAGGATATCCCGGATGGGATATCCTGTTTAATGGTACGCCGGAAGGGACTCGTTTGCATTTTCTCCCACAACCGTGGGAGAAAATTAAGGTTCGGCTCGGTCTAGCCCTCGCCGGCAACGCTCGTCCGCGTTGCATTTGATCGTTCGAGTCCCCTTCTTACATAAAAAATCAAACAGGATATCCCGGATGGGATACCCTGTTTAATGGTACGCCGGAAGGGACTCGAACCCCCGACCTACTGGTTCGTAGCCAGTCACTCTATCCAACTGAGCTACCGGCGCATACCACGCTCTCACAAGCGCCTGCCTATAATAGCACATTAAAATGGAAAATGCAAGTCCTTTTTTAAGAAAATCCATTATTTTTTCCAATTCTCTCAACCTTGACACGTCCTGCCCGGCTGATGTACAATTACAATATAATTTTCAGGAGGTGAGCTTTTGGATAAACAGTCACTGATCGCGAAATTGCCGAAGGCCCTCCTTCCGTGGTACGATAGATTTCACAGAGAGCTGCCCTGGCGGCAGACAAAGGACCCTTATAGGATTTGGGTGTCTGAAATTATGCTTCAGCAGACCCGCGTGGAGGCTGTGAAGGGATACTATGGGCGTTTTTTGGATGCGCTCCCTACAATTGCTGCCCTTGCAGATTGCGATGATGAATTGCTTCATAAACTGTGGGAGGGCTTGGGGTATTATACCCGTGCCCGCAACCTAAAGAAGGCGGCGCAGCAAGTGATCGCGCAGTACAATGGAGTATTCCCCGGGGAATATTCCCAAGTGTTGGCGCTTCCCGGCGTTGGCGAGTATACCGCCGGAGCGATTTGCTCCATTGCCTTTGCTCAGCCGACACCTGCGGTGGATGGAAATGTTCTGCGGGTAATTTCCCGGATTACCGATGATTCTACACCCATTGACCTGCCTGCCTACAAAAAGAGCGTGCAGGAGCAGCTGGCAACGATATATCCGCAGCGCGCCGGTGATTTTACCCAGGCTCTGATGGAATTGGGCGCTACGGTCTGCGGCCCGAATCGCTTGCCTGACTGCGAGAACTGCCCTTGCAAGAGGTTTTGTCTGGGATATGAGAGAAATACCGCCTGCAATCTTCCTGTGAAGTCACCCAAGCGTCAGCGCAGGGTGGAGGAACACACTGTGCTTATTCTCAGCTGCGATAGCAGATTTGCCCTTGAGAGAAGACCGGGCAGGGGACTGCTGGCGGGAATGTGGCAGTTTCCCAATGTTCCGGGCAAACTGGATACCAGAGAGGCTCTAAAACAAGTGGAGCAATATGGGCTGAATCCGAGAGAAATATTTGCCGAAGTGGAGAGAAAACACATATTTACCCATAAGGAATGGGATATGCGTGGAATCTATATAGAGGTTTCTGATAGAAACGATGCGTTCTCCTGGCGCACCCGGGAGGAGATTGATACCCAGGCCGCCCTGCCTACGGCATTCCGTCTTTTTTGGGAGGAATTGGAGACAGTTGGCGACGGTGAAATATTTCACAAAAATATGTAAAAAGTATTTGACAAATCCCTTGAATACCTATATAATATCAAGGCACGACTGTTAGGAGGGGGATACTATGCGACTGGAACTGTCTTCTATCATTGACCGTCCCGGTGAGAGCGTATCGTTTTCTACCAGTGTGGATCTAAGTGATCTTGTGTATGGCACGAGTAAACCGGTGAGCGAACCGGTGTTGTGTAGCGGAACAGTGCGGAATACTGCCGGTGTTCTGGTGATGAAGGGAGTTATTGCTACTTGCATTCACGGAACATGCGACCGCTGCGCCACCGATTTTGACCGCGAAATGGAGATTCCCATCGATGCGGTGCTGGTGACAGAATTGGCCAACGAAGAGAACGAAGATGAGTGGGTGTTCCCCCTGGAGGCAGACACCGCGGATTTGGAGGACATTGTCCGGACGATTTTTGTCCTGAATATGGATTCCAAGCTGCTGTGTAAGGATGATTGTGCAGGGCTGTGCTGCAGATGCGGCAAGAACCTGAACGAAGGCCCTTGTACCTGCCAGAAGGAGCTTGATCCCCGTTTTGCTGCTTTAAAGCAGCTTCTCAATAAAGAATAAAAAAGAATGCTGTAAAAAGCAGTTTAACCAAGGAGGTGTCATCCATGGCTGTCCCTAAGTGTAAAGTGTCCAGCGCCCGCCGCGATAAGCGCCGTGGTTCCAACTGGAAGCTGTCCGCCCCCACTGTGGCTGTTTGCCCCAAGTGCGGTGAGCCCGTTATGCCTCATAGAGCTTGCAAGGCTTGCGGTACCTACAATGGCCGTCAGGTCCTGGCCGCCAAGGCTGACTAAGGCTGGAAAAAAGCGTAAGCTGAGAGGAAGGCGTACAGCCTTCCTCTTTTTCCATTATATGAAATGTTTGTAAAAGTTATATGAATCGACGGTCTTCCCGTTGATTTGTTCATAAAATCGTGCCATAATAAACGAAAGAGAGAGGAGTGGATCCCCTATGGCAAAACCTCTAGTAGCAATTGTTGGCCGGCCCAATGTGGGCAAGTCCATGTTATTTAATAAGCTCACCGGCCGCAGGACCTCCATCGTGGAGGACACCCCCGGTGTCACTCGTGACCGGATCTACGGCGACTGCGAGTGGTGCGGCAGAAACTTTTCTCTGGTGGATACCGGCGGTATTGAGCCGGGCACTGAGAATGATATGCTGAAGTTTATGCGCCGGCAGGCGGAGATTGGCATCGAATTGGCCGACTGCATTGTGATGGTGGTGGATGTACACTCCGGTGTCACCGCGGCTGACCAGGATGTAGCGACTATGCTGCGCAAGTCCCGCAAGCCTGTGGCCCTGGCGGTGAACAAATGCGACTCTGTTGGTCCTGTGAATCCCGATGTCTACGAGTTTTACGGCCTGGGTATCGGCGATCTGTTCGAGGTATCCGCCATTCACGGTCACGGTACCGGCGATCTGCTGGACTGGTGTCTGGAGCAGTTCCCGGAGGAGACTGAGGAGGAAGAAGATTCGGAGATCATCAATGTGGCTATCGTAGGCAAACCCAATGTGGGCAAGAGCAGCCTGCTCAACCGCATTCTGGGTGAGGAACGGGTGATCGTTTCCGATGTTGCCGGCACGACTCGTGACGCTATCGACTCCCAGTTTGAGAACGAGACCGGCAAGTACTGCTTTATCGACACCGCTGGAATGCGCCGTAAGAGTAAGGTTGATGACATCATCGAAAAATACTCCAATATGCGTACGGTGGCGGCGATTGAGCGTGCCGACGTGTGCCTGATCCTGATCGACGCCAATGACGGTGTCACCGAGCAGGACACGAAGATTGCGGGCCTAGTCCATGAAGCCGGCAAAGCTGCGATTATCGTTGTGAATAAATGGGACGCAGTGGCCGATAAGGAGACCAATACTATGCGGGATAAGGAGCTGGCTGTCCGTGAAGGATTGAGCTATATGACCTACGCCCCTGTGGTATTCCTGTCTGCTCTGACCGGCTCCCGTGTGGATAAGCTGTTCCAGGTGATCCAGGATGTGAACAAGCAGAACACTAGCCGTATTACCACCGGCGCGTTGAACTCTATCCTGGCAGAAGCCACTTCTCGTGTGCAGCCTCCCACAGATAAGGGCCGCCGGCTGAAGATCTACTATATGACCCAGGTGGGCACAAAGCCGCCTCATTTTGTGATCTTCTGCAACGATGCAAGATTGTTCCATTTCTCTTATCAGAGATATCTGGAAAACCAGATCCGGGAAGTGTTTGGCCTGCAGGGCACTCCGGTGCGTATCACCATTCGCCAAAAGGGCGACAAGGAGGAGTAAAGAATGGTTCTGGCTGTTTTGCTGACCGTCCTGGCAGGCTACCTGCTGGGAAATCTGAACGGCGCGGTTATTACATCCCGTCTGTTTGGAAAGACCGATGTCCGGGAGCAGGGCAGCGGAAATGCCGGCTTGACCAATTTTTTGCGGATGTATGGTCCTGTAAAGGCTTTGCTGGTAGTTGGTATCGATATGGTAAAGGCAGCAGCAGCTTGCTTGTTGGGCAAACTTTTGCTTCAGTCTTACGATTTTAGCTATGAAGGCCTGCTGCTGGGCGGCCTTGCGGTGAGCCTGGGACACGACTTCCCGGCTTTCCTGGGTTTTAAGGGTGGCAAGGGTGTACTCAGCGGTTTTACGGTGGCGCTGGTTGTGGACTGGCAATGCGCATTGCTGATTTTGGCGGTGTTCGCTGTCAGCCTGTGGCTAACCCGATATGTATCGCTCAGCTCTATTTTGGGCGCGTTGACTTTTGCGGTGGCATTTTCAATTCGAAACTGGCAAGAGCCCTTGGTGGCAGCGATGGGCGCAGCCATTGGCCTGCTTGTTGTGGTTATGCACAGAGCCAATATCTCCCGCCTGTTGAAAGGCACGGAGAAAAAAGCTACCTTCAGCAAGTTCCGCAGGAAAGTGCAATAAGCTATATGCAGGCGCAGACTCAAGGTTGTCTGCGCCTGTTTTAACCCTGGAAAGGAAAAGGAAATATGTTGCAGTTAAAAAATATTGTAAAAAACTATCCAGCCGGCGATAACACTGTTCGGGCGCTGCGGGGGATTTCCCTCCAGTTCCGAAGGAGTGAGTTTGTCTCCATACTGGGTCCTTCCGGCTGCGGCAAGACTACGATGCTCAATATTATTGGCGGTCTTGACCGGTATACCAGCGGTGATTTGGTGATTGATGGCCGATCCACCAAGGATTTCAAAGACCGGGACTGGGATGCCTACCGCAACCACTCCATTGGATTTGTGTTCCAGAGCTACAATCTGATCCCTCATCAGAGCGTGCTGCAGAATGTGGAGCTGGCGCTGACGCTCTCTGGCGTATCCAAGCGGGAGCGCCGCCAGCGAGCCAAGCAGGCGCTGGAGCAGGTGGGTCTGGGGGATCAGCTGCGCAAGCGCCCCAGTCAGTTATCTGGTGGCCAGATGCAGCGGGTTGCTATTGCCCGCGCCCTGGTGAATAATCCGGAGATCATTTTGGCTGACGAGCCTACCGGTGCGCTGGACACGGAGACCAGTGTGCAGATTATGGAGATTCTGAAGAAGATCGCCAATGAACGGCTGGTGATTATGGTCACGCATAATCCGGACTTGGCGCACACTTATTCCACTCGGATCATCCGTATGCTGGACGGTCAGATCACCAGCGACTCCGCGCCTCTTAACGAGAATGAACGCAGAGAATGCAGAGAGTTGGAGCAGCAGGCAATTTTCGGCAGAAGACAGACTGTCCGCAAACCCTCGATGTCATGGGCAACCTCCTTTGGCCTGTCCCTGAAGAATCTGTTTACAAAGAAGGGCCGCACCGCTCTGACTTCCTTTGCCGGCTCCATCGGCATCATCGGCATCGCACTTATTTATGCGGTCTCCAACGGTATGACCGCCTATATCAACAATGTGCAAGAGGATACATTGTCTTCCTATCCGCTGACTCTGGAAGCCACCACGGTGGACATCACCACTCTGATGCAGACCTTTATGGGCGTGGCGTCTGACAAATCCGATACCCATGACAAGGATGCTGTATACTCTCAGTCGGTGATGTTTGATATGATCAACGCTCTGAATAATATGGAGTCCACGGAAAATGATCTGAAGGCATTTAAGACTTATTTGGAACAGGAGCTGGAAAACAAGGGAGAGGGAATCGGTATTTCTGACGCTCTCACCGGCATTCAGTATACCTATAATATGGATCTGCTGGTCTACACCAAGGATCCGGACGGGAAGATCATTTTTTCTGATACAGAGCAACTGCTGACCAAAGCAATTCGGGAGAATATGGGCCTGGATATGACGGCTATGCTGACTATGCGGGAGAATATGACCGCTAATTTTGGCGGCGCATCTATGCCGGGAATGCAGCCGAAACTGTGGTGCGAGATCCTCTCCGGCAAGGATGGAAGGCCTGTGAACCCCGTGCTGGAAAATCAGTATGATGTGATCTACGGCAGCTGGCCCAACAGCTACGACGAGATTGTGCTGGTAGTGGATAAGAATAACGAGCTGGATGATATGACATTGTACGCCCTGGGTCTTGAATCTGAGGAAGAGATCGAAAAGGTCTTCCAGGCGGTACGGGACGGCGAAGAGATTGAGACCTCTCAGAAAAAATGGTCATATGAAGAGATCTGCCAGATGGAGTTCCGTGTGATTCTGGGCGCTGATTGCTATAGCCTGGATGAGGAAACAGGCCTGTATGCGGATCTGCGGGAGACTGAAGCGGGTCTGCGGTACTTGTACGACAACGCCCTGAAACTGAAGGTGACGGGCATCATCCGTCCCAGTGAAATGGCCAGCTCGGCTATGCTCACCGGCTCCATCGGCTACACAAGGGCGCTGACAGAATATGTGGTAAACAAGAGCGCGGATGCTGCCGCTCTGATGGCGCAGAAAGAGCAGCCTGGTACAGATGTTTTTACGGGTCTGCCTTTCAAGGACAATGAAAAACTTTCTGCAGAGGACAAGGGAACCGCATTCCGGGACTATATTGCTGAATTGACTGTGGAGGAACAGGCAAATGCTTATGTGAAGATTCTGAGCATTCCTTCTGCCCAGGAGCTGAATGCCGCGGTAGAGCAGCAGATGGCAGGTGTTGACCGCGAGCAAAGGGAGCAGATCTTGATCCAAGTGCTTTCCCAGCAGGCGGGTATGAATGTAAAGGAAATGGAAGGCTATATCGCTGATATGCCGGTGGAAGATCAGGACACCCTGTTCCGCCAGATTCTGGAGGAGCAGGTGAAGCAGCAGTTCGCTATGCAGGTGCGCCAGCAGACTGCCGCAATGACTCGGGAACAGCTGTCCGGGGCTTTGCAGATGGCTCTTCCCGGCTATACCACCGAGCAGTGCGCCATCTATTATGACGAGGTGCTGACATTCTCTCCGTCCACTTTTGAAGAGAATCTCCGCGCTCTCAGCGATGTGGATTTGGATGATCCCGCGACGATGAATCTTTATGCCTCCAGCTTTGAGAACAAGGACATTGTGGAGGATGTGATTGCAGACTACAATGCCTCTGTGGAGGAACTCAAGCAGATCCACTACACCGACTATGTGGGCATTATGATGTCCTCGGTCACTACCATCATCAATGCTATTACCTATGTGCTGATCGCCTTCGTGGCAATTTCCCTGGTGGTGTCCTCCATTATGATCGGCGTGATCACCCTTATTTCTGTCCAGGAGCGGACAAAGGAGATCGGCATCCTCCGAGCCATCGGCGCGTCCAAGCAAAATGTGTCCGGTATGTTCAACGCCGAGACAATGATCATCGGATTCACCTCCGGTGTCCTTGGCGTGGCAGTCACATATCTGCTTTGCATTGTTGTGAATATCATTCTGTACAGTCTTACAGGCATCCCCAGTCTGAAGGCGGTGCTGCCGCTGAACGTGGCTGTGGTGTTGGTAATCATCAGTGTGATGCTGACGCTGTTCTCCGGCATTATTCCCTCCAGAAGCGCAGCCAAGAAAGACCCTGTGGTTGCCCTAAGAACGGAATAAAAAAGAATCCGGAAGGCGCTTGCCTCCCGGATTCTTCATATGTGCAGAATATTTCGTACTATCCACCATACTAGGATCAAACCCAGCAGAATATAATCTATAATAGGGGCAGGGGAGCGGTAAATAAACCGCCCGGTCCTTAGGTGGGTTAAGGCGCTGCGCAGATAAACGAATATGAGATATATGAATGTCACTGGGAACAGAAGGTTGTAAGAGAAAGCCTCTTCAATGTCTAGCCGGAGCAGCGCCAGTACCGCCCGTGTACTGCCGCAGCCGGGACAGGAAAGACCGGTGGTCAGATGAAAAAGGCAGGGAGCCGGATGCCCCGATACAGCGAGAATATACAAAAGCGCGCCGCATGCCAGGATTCCGGCAGTGATCAAAAGCAGCTGTAAAAGCCGTTTTCTTTGTGTGGTCATGTAAACGCTCCTTATTGCAGATTATATTTATTGTACCGGCAGTTGAAAGAAAACGCAACACTTTTGCTGCAGCGGTATTTCAACAGGTTTCGCAGAATAATGATTGACACAGGTTGTTTTTCTGTGTAGAATCAAAGGGAAAGGAGGGTTTCTTTATGGAAATCAAAACTCGTAATATTGTCACCTGCATTATTCTTACCATTATCACCTGTGGCATCTACGGCATCTATTGGACAGTGTGTATGGCCCGTGAGGCTGTCGCTGTGAAGGATCCTTCCGACAGCGGCATTCTGGAGATCGTACTTATGCTGTTCCTGCCTTTCGTCGGCTTCTATTTGGCTGAGCAGAAGCTTACCGCCGGATGCGCCGAAAAGGGCATCCCCCACAAGGACAATTCTATTCTGTACCTGATCCTGGGTCTGGTTGGCCTTGGCATTGTGAACTTCTGTATGATGCAGAACGATCTGAACAATGTCGCTATCAAACACGCCGTGGATAATATGTAAAAACAACAAACGAAAAAGGACACCGTGAGGTGTCCTTTTTTGTTAGTAAGTTTAAGCCGTTTCATTTGCCTCGGTGATTGTGCCGCTGCCGACCACCATATCATCCCAGTACATTACCACTGTCTGGCCGGGGGTGACTGCCCGCTGGGGCGCATCAAAGACTACCCGGACGCGGCCGCTTTCTTCTGGATAAACCGTTGCCGGCTGGGGGGGGTGGCGGTATCTTGCCTTGGCGGTCACACGAATAGGCTCTGTGAGCATCCCAAAGGGCAACCAGTTGCAGTTGGTGGCAATGAGCGTGCTTGTATAGAGAGCCTCCTCCGGACCAACGGTGACAGTGTTATTCCGCATATTCTTGCTGCACACATATACCGGCGCTCCCATAGCAAGGCCAAGACCCTTTCGCTGTCCCAGGGTGTAGCCCATGGCACCACTGTGGTGGCCTACAATATTGTTTCGCAAATCCAGGAAAGCACCTTTGGGATATTCTTTTCCGGTGTAGCGTCGGATAAAAGACATATAATCTCCGTCGGGAATAAAACAGATATCCTGGCTGTCTCGCTTTCTGGCATTCAAAAATCCTTGTTCCTGGGCGATTTGCCGGATCTGCGCTTTTGTAAAAGAGCCGAGAGGAAAGTGAGCGTGGGCAAGTTGATGTTGGTTCAGGCAGGCAAGGAAATAACTCTGGTCTTTTGTCTGATCGGCGGCTTTGTACAGCAAATAGCGTCCGGTGGCATCGTCTTTGCGGATCTGGGCATAGTGGCCGGTGACAATGGTGCTGCATCCCAGATCCAATGCTCTATCCAGCAGGAAGGAGAACTTGATGTGGCGGTTGCAGCAAATACAAGGATTAGGGGTTAGCCCTTGCTCGTAGCAGGAAATGAAGTCTGCTACCACGGTTTGCTTAAAGGCCTCTGCACCGTCAATGGTGTGAAATGTCATTCCCAGGCGATCGGCTATTGCCCGGGCATCGGCAATATACTGCAAGTCAAGTCGGTCACCCAGCAACGCTTCGTCGCACATTTTGACAGTGGCGCCCTCGCAGATGTAGCCTGCATTTAACATCAGGTATGCGGCCACGGAGCTGTCAACGCCGCCGCTCATTGCGATCAGAGCTTTCTTTTGATCCATAGTCCATACCTCCTTTGTGTGATGGATTTATCATACCATATCCCGCTATTAAAAGCAATAAACGAACCGTGAACAAATAGAATGTGCTGTTTCATGATACATCAAAACCAACCAAAAATGGTAAAAAATAGTAAAAGTTGTGTAAAACTGGGGAAACTAGGAACAATTCAGGAGAGAAAATAGTAACAAACATGTAATAATAATAAAAAAAGGGTTGCAAAAAAGGCCCCTGTCTGCTATAATATGTCGCGAATGAATTGGAAAGGAGTACATACCTGTGAAGAAACGGATTACCAGTTTTCTGTTAGTAATGGTAATGCTGCTTGGTTTGGTGCCTGCAAGTGTGGTCAGTGTCCGCGCTGAATCTGCAATGGTCACCAGTGATGCGTGCATCGAGATTTTGAAGCAGGAAGAAGGCTTCAGCAGAACTCCATATTGGGATTTTGCCCAGTATACCGTCGGCTATGGCTCTCGTTGCCCTTCCGATATGGTGGCTTATTATATGCAGTACGGCATCACGGAAGCAGAGGCAGAGGTGCTGATGCGCAACAATCTGAGCAATTTTGAGAGAGATATCAATCTAAGAATCATTGATCAATATAACCTTACGCTGACCCAAAACCAGTTTGATGCCCTTGTGATGTTTTCCTATAACTGCGGTACTGCCTGGTGCTATGAAACAGAGGGAACATTCCATCAAGCTATTGCCACCGGCGCTACCGGCAACGATATTGTCCGCGCCTTTGCCCTTTGGTGTAGCGCGGGCGACCAGATTCGTACTTACCTGCTTCGCCGCAGACTGTGCGAAGCGAATATGTACGTCAACGGCATTTACAGCCGGACACCCCCTGAAAATTATTGCTACGTCATTTATGATGCCAACGGAGGCGTCACCAGTCCCCGCAGCCAGGGTTATGATTCTGACCTTACTGCCGAACCTTTCCCTGTGCCTACATATACAGGCTATATATTCCAGGGTTGGTTTACTGCCAAAACAGGCGGCACCCAGGTGACCGTCCTGGACGCATCTACCAATACGATGACCCTCTATGCCCAGTGGCTGGACGATGAGGGCAATCCCCCGTCCAATAACGGCGTAGTGACAGAGACCCCTATTTTGGTTACGGTCACTGGCACCGATGTCAACCTGCGAAACGGCCCCGGTACTAACCACACGGTTGTGGGTACTGCCAATAAGGGTCAACAGTTTACGATCACAGAAGTTGCTACCGGATCCGGCTATACCTGGGGTAAGTTTGATGGCGGCTGGATCGCCCTGCAGTTCACTGACTACGAAACTGTGATGGAAAACCAGCCGGATCCCACGGATCCTACCGAGCCCGAGGAAACCGAACCTGAGGAAACTGAGCCGGAGGCTACTGAACCTGAGGAGACGGAACCCGAGGAGACCGAGCCGGAAGAAACTCAGCCTGAGCAGACCAAGGTTTACGGCACTGCCGATGTGCAGGATTGGCTCCGCGTTCGCGCAGGTCCGGGCACATCTTATGCCGTCACCGGATATCTGAAGGCCAATGAGCGTGTGGAGATCCTGGAGCAGAAGGTTATTGGCACCCAGAAATGGGGTAAGATCAGTACCGGTTGGGTCAGCATGGACTATATTGTGCTGGAAAAGAATGACTCCTCCGGCGGCAATACCGAAACAACTCCGGAGCCACCTGTCACCGTTTGGACCGGCAAGGTGGATGCCGATGAGCTGCGCGTCCGCAGCGGTCCCGGTACTAACTACAGCATTGTTGGTTTCCTGACGGACGGTACTGCTGTCACCATCACGGAAAAGCGCACGGTGGGTTCTACTGTGTGGGGCAAGATTGAGAAGGGCTGGATCAGTCTGGACTACGTGAAGTTGGACGGCCAGAATGACAACGATAGCGGCAGTGCAACTACGCCTCCCGAGGTGGAGCCTGAGGTCCTTACCGGTACTGTGAAGGTGCAGGATTCTCTTCGTGTCCGTACAGGCCCCGGTACTTCCTATGAGGTGGCCGGATTCCTGAAGGCAGGGGAGAAGGTGACTATCACTGAGCAGAAAACCGTTGGCAATATGGTTTGGGGCAAGATTAGCATCGGTTGGATCAGTATGGATTATGTGGAACTGGATTCCAACGAGTCGGAACCCACGCCTCCCGAACCTGTGATCAAAACAATCACTGCCGATTGCTTGCGTGTCCGCAGCAAGGCCAGCATTGACAGCACTATTGTTGGTTATTTGTACTACGGCGCCAAGGTGGAGATTCTAGAGACCGCCAAGGACTCTGACGGGGATCTTTGGGGCAGAACCTCTGTAGGTTGGATTTTTATGAAATATGCCAAGTAAAATAAAAACCACGACAGGATAATCCTGTCGTGGTTTTTGATTATGACAATAAAAAACGGCATTGCAGAAGCAATGCCGTAATTCAATGCAGGGAAATCAGACAGCCCGTTCGACCTTGTTGGAACGGAGGCATCTGGTACAAGCGTACACATGGCACGGGGTACCATTCACAATGGCCTTGACACGCTTAACATTGGGTTTCCAAGCCCGGTTGGAACGTCTGTGGGAGTGAGAGACCTTAATACCGAAGGTCACGCCCTTGCCACAAAAATCACACTTCGCCATACTACTGCACCTCCTATCTGCATAATAAATCACTGTAAACTACGCCAAAACAGGCGCTTGAATATGATAGCAGAGATTTTCTTAAAAAGCAAGTGTTTTTTTGTAATTTTTTTAGTTTTTTAAAATAATGTTGCTATTCTCCCGTCCGACAGTTATAATGTTCTTAAGATTTGTGAGAAATGGGGAAAATAGCGATGTTTAATGTGTATAGTGTGCCGCTGACTACCCTGGTCAAGCAGTTTGATCTGGAGGTGGCTTATAAGGCCAGTGACTATGAATCCATTCAGCTGACAGTAGCGGACGTGTCCAGACCCGGTCTCCAGCTGGCAGGCTACTTTGACCACTTTGAACCTATGCGTCTGCAGGTGGTAGGTAATGTAGAGGTTAGCTATTTGCAGAAATTGTCTGAAGAGGAGCGGACCATGACTCTGGATCGCTACTATTCCTACAAGTTCCCCGCGCTGCTGGTCACCCGATACAATCCCCTGGAACCCATCTGCCTGGAATTGGCCAAGAAACACGATATCACCGTCCTGCGCTGCCACGAGGCCACCAGCACCATTGTATCGGCCATTATTGCTTATCTGTCTGCTGCCCTGGCGCCCAGAATTACCCGTCACGGCGTGCTGATGGAGGTCTACGGCGAGGGCATTCTGATTCTTGGTGAAAGCGGTATGGGTAAGAGCGAGGCGGCTGTGGAGTTGCTAAAGCGCGGCCACCGTATGATTGCTGACGATGCAGTGGAGATCCGTAAGGTTTCCGGAAGTAGTCTCATAGGCAACGCGCCGGAGTTGATCCGCAACTATGTGGAACTGCGCGGTATCGGCATTGTCAATGTAGCAAAGCTCTTTGGTATGGGTGCTGTCAAGTCAGAAAATGAGATCAACCTGGTAGTGAATATTGTACCCTGGAAGGACAAGGAGGTCTATGACCGTCTTGGCCTGGAGGAGCAGTATATGGAGATTTTGGGTGTGCAGGTTCCTATGAATACCATTCCCATAACCCCCGGCCGTAATCTTGCGGTGATTTTGGAGGTTGCCGCAATGAATAACCGCCAGCGGAAGATCGGCTACAACCCCGCTAAAGAGTTTACCGAGCAGATCGATAACCATTTCCGCCAGAACAATCTTTGAGAATCGGAGCGCTCCATGAAAGAACTTACCATTGGCCCTAATGACAGCGGCCAGCGGCTGGACCGTTTTTTAGCGAAGGCAGTACCGTTGCTGCCGGCATCTTTGGCACAGAAGTATATCCGCATCAAGCGGATCAAGCTCAATGGCGGCCGGGCGGCCAGGGACAGCCGGCTGGCTGCCGGTGATGTGCTGCAGTTATATATTAACGATGAGTTTTTTGAAAAACCCAGACAGGATAATGCATATCTGACTGTGGCAGTACCCAAGCTTACCATTGTCTATGAGGATGAAAATATCCTTCTTGCGGACAAGCGCCCCGGACTGGCGGTGCATCCTCATGACGGCGCGGAGTACGGCAGGACGCTGATCGATCACATTCAGGCATATCTTTATCAAAAGCACGAGTGGAGTCCCCGTGGCGAGAATGCCTTTGCACCGGCGCTGTGCAACCGGATCGATCGGAACACCGGCGGTATCGTGATTGCCGCGAAAAATGCGGAAACACTGCGAATCCTGAATCAGAAGATTAAGGACAGGGAGCTGGATAAGCGCTACCTGGCTATTGTGGAGGGAACACCCAAGCCTACCAAAGGCAGCTTGAAAGGCTACCTTTTTAAGGACGAGAAAAGCAACCGGGTTTTTGTCACCGATACCTCCAAACCCGGCTCTAAGACCTGCCAGACCAATTATACGGTGCTGGCAAGTACCGGTGAGTTGTCCCTGGTGGAGTGCCAGTTGATTACCGGACGTACCCATCAGATCCGTGCGCAATTTGCCCACGCGGGGCATCCTCTTTTAGGCGACGGTAAGTATGGCAAGCTAAACAAGCGTTTTGACCGGACCTATCAGGCGCTGTACTCTTATAAACTCACATTCCAGTTTACAACTGATGCGGGCTGCCTGGAATATCTGAACGGAAAGAGTTTTCAAGTTGACCAGGTGGATTTTGCAGCGGAGTATTTTCCGGACATAACAATCCAATAAAAAACGCGGGGAGCACTACGCTCCCCGCGTTTTTACTTGACAATTAAGCCTCAAAGTCGCCCTCTTCGGCCTGCACAGACTCTTCAGCGGGTGCTTCTTCGCAGTCGCACTCTTCACCGCAGCAGCAATCTTCACCGCAGTCACACTCGCCATCGCAGCAGCAGTCGTCGTCACAGCAACAGCAATCGTCGCAGCAGCAGAACTTGCTCATCAGGCCCTTTGCCCATGCAACAATCTTGTCGCCATAGGTGGCAACTACATAGACTGCACCGGCAACAGCGGCCAACGCGGCCAAAACCTTCATAACGGTAGTCAATAATTTCATAATGGTGACCTCCTTGTTTATTTATCCTACTTTCAGTATAACCAATACATAGGGAAAAAGCAATAGTAATTTATAGATAGCCGTACATACCACGCACACTGACTTCTCCTGACCGAACAGTCTCTGCAGACCCATCGGAGAGTTGCACAACCAGCTCGCCGTCTTCGTTCAAATCCGTTGCTATGCCCATGGAAATATGCGCCGGGTGGACTATTTTGACCTCTTTCCCCAAGGTGATACACCGGAATCGATAGGTATCCAGGATTTGCGCTTTTTCTGTTAGCAGCCGGTCGCTCATTTTGTACAGAGATTCCATAAGAGCGGCTGCCAAAAGAGCAGGGGAGCAGTCTTTGTCGGTGGCCATGGCCAATGAGGTGGCGATTTCCTGTAATTCTTCCGGAAAATCGTCTTTTTGCTGACGGCAGTTGATGCCAATGCCGATTACGGCAAAATCCACAAGGCCTTGTGAGTCAAAAGACAACTCTGTGAGGATGCCGCCAAGCTTTCTGCCTCCGTAGACCAGATCGTTGATCCATTTGATTTGCGGCTGTATCCCGGCAGCGTTTTCTACCGCTTCGCAGCAGGCCACGGCGGCGGCACAGGTCAGGTGCATTAGCTTGTCGGGGGTGCAGCCGGGACGGAGAATGACGGACAGATAGACCCCCTTCCCGTCAGGGGAGGAGAAACTGCGGCCCATCCGCCCCCGGCCACCGGTTTGCCTGCCGGCAAGGAGTACCGTGCCATGGGGAGCGCCTTGCAGCGCCATTTGTTTTGCCTTGGTGTTGGTGGAATCCAGTGAGTCATACCAATACAGAGTGTCCCTCCAGGGACACTCTGTGGTGAGATGAGATAAGATGGTTTGTTTCATAATCAGTCGATGTCTTGATGGACTTCCTCGGGGGGAATGTCCAGCTGTTCCGGTCTGAAAAGAATGCGTTTGAAGGTCTTAAAGAATGCAGCGTAGTAGAAACCGTCTACAATTCTTTCGTCCATGGAGAACTTGAAATCCAGGTACTTTCTTTGAACCACAGAGCCATCTTCCTCGATTTCCAGCGCCCGGCGCTTGCAGCCAAAGGAGCCGAAGACAGGCAGGTTGCCGAAATCATACAGATGGTGGTAGATAGGCGGAATACCCAAACTGCCCATAGAGGTGAAGAATACGCTGCCGTGGAAGGGGCTCAGTTCCAGTAGGAACTTGGGCAGCAGTCCGAAATAGTCCATAGTCTTCAGCAGCCAAACGGTGAACTTCAAGAAAAGACCGGGGATCAACTTAAATGCGTGGGCAAGATTGTCGAAACCGGAATCCAGAGGAGTATTTTTTACGTTTTCGATCTCTTTATTCACCTTGCGGTAAACATCTTCAGCAGTATCCGTGGGAGACAGATGCACCTTGATCAATGTCTCCGGAGCGGTGGAAGTCATTTCCTTTTTGATGGTCATGCAGAACTGAATGTCATCGCCGTGTGTGTAGATTTTTTGCCCGGAAATAAAACGGTTGAGGCCGGGGTATTTGCACAACGCCCGGCAGTAGCAGGCCAGCATCACGTGCATCAGGCCAAAGGAGGTCAGACCCTCTTTGCGCTTCTGACGGATGTACCGTTCCACATTGGTGATCTCGAATGCCTCCTCGAACAAATTCATGGAGGTGCATCTGGTGACCATAATGTAGGGAGACACTTGATTCATTGGCGGCTCGGTACGAATGCGGCGGCCGTCAGTGCGGTCGCCCCAGGTGGGGTGATACTCATCAGCCGGATGTACCCGGATGGCGAATACGACTGCGATCATACCCAGCGCCATAAGGATGTCCGGAAGCAGGGGGAGTATAGCCCCCCAATCAGCCGCCATAACCGCCGCCCGGTTTAGGTACAGCAGACACACAGGGGGGAATGCAGCGACGGGCAGAAGCAGCACGGTGGCGGCAACTTTGCCGCAGGTGATTTGCGTGTACAGAACACCGGCGAAAATCAGCGCCACGGCAAACAGACTGCCGATGAGTTTGTCGAAAGATTCAAAATTGTAGCCGAAAAAAATAAATGCGTAGTAAATGCAGATCATCCATACAGGGATGGCGGTTTTATAAAACCGCTCTTTGCCGTTAAGCAGACAGATCAGGCCGTACAGCAGGGCTGCTGCGATTGGCAGAACAATTTGGCTCCACACATCGGTTCCTTTCACACCGACAAACAGGATGCGGGCCACTGCCGAGCAAACCATGCAAAGGGCCATCAGCCAGGTCAGGGCGTTTTTTGCACTGACATAAAAATGTGTTTTCTTATCCATAACGCCTATATTATAGCAAAATCAACAGACCTTGGCAATCATAATTTGCGTTCTTCAGGAATGGCGCAAAAAAGCCTGTAAAGTTGTCAGGATATGGCAACAAAAACTTGAAAAACAAAGACGGATATGGTAGAATAAACTTTAATATGTCATATTTCTTTTGCTGGAGAAAAAAGCCCGTTGTTTTGGGTATCTGCGGGAGAAAACTCCCGGTTTTTCCGGCGTAAAAAAGAGAAAAATGCTGGCTATAAGTTTGAGGTGGACACATGTATCTTAAAAGTTTGGAAGTGCAAGGATTCAAATCCTTCCCGGACAAAACGCTGATCCGTTTCGGCGATGATATTACTGCCATCGTTGGTCCCAACGGCTCCGGTAAGTCTAATATCTCCGATGCGATTCTTTGGGTTATGGGTGAGCAAAGCACCAAGACTCTTCGCGGCGCCAAGATGGAAGATGTTATCTTCGGCGGCACGCAGAAACGGGCCGCGGTGGGATTTGCTGAGGCGACACTGACTTTAGATAATTCTGACCGGGCACTTCCCTATGATTCTGACGAGGTGATGATTACCCGGCGGTATTACCGCTCCGGTGACAGCGAATACTATATCAACCGCCAGTCTGCCCGTTTGCGCGACATCAACGAGATGTTTATGGATACGGGTCTGGGCAGAGAGGGTTATTCCAATATCGGCCAGGGCCGTATTGACGAGATTCTGTCTCTGAAGAGCGCTGACCGCCGTGAGATCTTTGAAGAGGCCGCCGGTATCTCCAAATACCGTCACCGCAAGGAAGAGACCGAGCGGAAGCTGGCTCATACGGAAGACAATCTGATGCGTATTGGCGATAAGGTCTCTGAGCTGGAGCTGCAGCTGGAACCTCTGCGCGTGCAGTCCGAGAAGGCAACCAAGTACCTGGCACTTCGGGAGGAGCTGCAGGGCGTGGAAGTGGCTGTGTGGATGGATCGGCTGGAAAAGCTTTCTGCCGATGCCAAGAAGGCAGAGGAGGACTTTGCGTCTGCATCCTTTGTCCTCCAGCAGGCCCACGAGGACTTGGAGAAATTGTATTTGTCCACAGAACAGATGGGCGCGGACCTGCGCCATCAGAACGGCGTGGTGGACACCCTGCGGGAGCAGGTATCCCTGTTGGAAGGCACTCACCAGCAGATCGACGGCCAGATTGCCGTCCTGCGCAGTTCCATCCAGCACAATGAAGAGAGCATCCTCCGCAGCCGTGAGGACCTGCAAGGTCAGGAAGACCGCAGCAGCGGCATCTCCGCCCAACTGGAGCAGGCGAATCTGCGTATTGCGGAGATTGACGGTGTGCTGGATCAGAAAGCCGGTGAGCTGGACAAATTGCAGAAACAGCTGATGGCGATGACCGCAGACGCCCAGGGACTGACCCGGCAGTTTATGGAGCTGCGTACCCGGGAAGTGAACCTGACCGGCGATGTGGCTGCAAAGGAAGCAGACGCCAAGGCGCTGGAATCCGCTATGACGGACAGCCAAAGTAGAATCGATCAGATCAAACTGGATATTCAGTCCGGTGAATCCCGTGAGCAGGAGGCCCGGGACAACCTGGCCGAGAGTCAAAAGCAGCTGCGCAACGCCCAAGAGGAAGTGACAGCAAACAACAATGCCATCGCGGGCTACACCCTCCGCCAGACAACCCGCAATAAGCGCCGGGACGAACTGGCAGAGCAGGTACAGAAACTCCACAACGCTTTGGAAAGTGTCCGCACTAAGGCACAGGTGTTCCGCGCCATGGAGAAGGATTTTGAAGGCTATAATAAGTCCGTCCGCCAGGTGATGCAGGAGGCCAAACACGGCGCTCTGCGGAACATCCACGGACCGGTCTCCCAACTGATCCGCACCGAGGATGGCTACACTGTGGCCATTGAAATCGCCCTTGGCGGCGCTCTGCAGCAGATCGTTGTGGGCAACGAGCAGGACGGTAAGGCGGCTATTTCTTTCCTGAAGCGCACCAATAGCGGCCGGGCGACATTTCTGCCGCTGTCCGTGATCCATGGTAAGCCTTTGAACGAGAACGGCGTGGAAAAGTGCCGTGGCTTTGTAGGTATTGCCTCCCAGCTGGTAAAGTTTGAGCCGGTCTACCGTGGCATTGTGGAAAACCTGTTGGGCAAAACAGTGATTGTTCAGGATATGGACGCAGCGCTGGCGATGGCCAAGCAGTATGCAAACCGATTCAAAATCGTCACACTGGACGGCCAGGTGGTTAATCCCGGCGGCTCCATGGTAGGCGGTTCCGTGAATAAAGAAAACGGCATTTTAAGCCGGGCCAACGAGTTGGATAAGCTCACCAAACAGGAGCAGGAGCTGAGTGAAAAGCTGCAGGCGCTGGAGACGGATTTCCAGGAGGCCCGCCGGGCTGCTGACCAGGTGGAGTTCCAGTTGAATACGGCCAGAGAGCAGTTGCAGGAGGCAGAAAAGCAGGTGCTTACCCAGGAGGGGCGTGTGCGCCAGCATGAGATCCTGCTGGATGCCATTTGCCAGGCGAGACAGTCCGCCGACCGGGAACTGGAAAACCTGCAGAAACGGCAAAACGCCGACCGTGAGCAGCAGGCCGCTGCCCGTGCGCAGATCGAGATCTTTACCTCCCAGCTGGAGCAGACCCGTCAGCAGATCAATGCGCTGGAGGGCGTCCAGTCAGAGACGGACAAGTCCGTGGCAGTGATTACCGACCAGATCAATGCCCTGCGTACGGAATCCGCAGCCTTGGAGGCAGAGCGTACTACCGCCAATGCCCACATCGCAGACCTACGGGTACTGCAGGCGGCTACCGAGGGTGATAAAAGCAGAAAACTGGCTGATATTGACGCCATTATGGCCGATAACCGCCGTTTGGAAGAGGAGATCCGTCAGCAGCTGCTCCGCCAGGAGGACAATGCCGGTGAGATTGAAAGAGTTCGCAAGGCGATGACCGAGGCTCTGGGTGAGTATGCCCGGATCGAGGCCAATAAGTCCAAGGCGGAAAGCGAGATCCAGGAGAAGAACAAGTCCGTTGTGAATATGGAGCGGGCCTGCGCGCTGCTGGAAAACAAGAAAGAAACCACACTGCTGGAAGAGAAAAATACCGTAGACAAGCTGTGGGATACCTACGGCCTGACACCGGGTACCGCGGCGGAAAAGCGGGGCGTGATCGAATCTGTGGCCGCCGGCAACCGGCAGATTGCAGAACTGAAGCGGAAGATTTCTGCTTTGGGGACACCCAACCTGGGCGCCATTGAGGAGTTTGCCCGTGTCAATGAGCGCTACACCTACCTGACCGCCCAGCGGGACGACGTCCTGGGCGCTAAGAAGGACTTGGAGGGCATCATCAAGGAGATCACTCAGCAGATGACGGAGATCTTTGTGACAGAGTTTGCCAAAATTAACGAGTACTTCGGCAAGGTCTTTGAGGAGATGTTCGGCGGCGGTAAGGGCCAGCTGCTTTTGGAAGATCCGGAGAACCCCCTTACCTGCGGCATTGAGATCCGTGTCCAGCCCCCCGGAAAGCAGATCAAGACCATCACCTTGCTCTCCGGCGGTGAGAAGGCCTTTGTGGCCATCGCTCTGTACTTTGCAATTTTGAAGGTCCGTCCCACACCGTTTTGTATGCTGGACGAGATCGACGCTGCATTGGACGACCGGAATGTGGAGCGCTTCTCCGCTTACTTACGGAATCTGAGTGCCAAGACTCAGTTTATCGTCATTACCCACCGCCGCGGTACTATGGAAGCATCCGATGTGCTCTACGGCGTGACTATGCAGGAGCAGGGCATCAGTAAGCTGCTCCGTCTGGACTTAAACCAGATGGAGGCATATCTGGGAATTACGGAATAAAAGGAGCAGATCCATGGGATTTTTTGATAAGATCAAAGCTGGCTTGACCAAGACGCGGGATGCTTTGTCCAATACGCTGGGCGGTGTGTTTTCTGGCTTTTCGGAAATCGATGACGATTTCTATGACGAATTGGAAGAAAGTTTGATCCTTGCGGATTTGGGCGTGGACACCGCTGTTAAGGTGATTGCGCGCCTGCGTAAGGCCGTCCGGGAACAGCATCTGAAGACGGTGGAAGAGGCGAGAGAGGCTCTGAAGGAGATCCTTGTTGAAATCCTGAATGTGGGCGATAGCGCTCTGAATCTCTCTACCACACCCTCTGTGATTCTTGTGATCGGCGTCAACGGTGTGGGTAAGACAACCACCATCGGCAAGATCGCCACTCAGCTGAAGTTCGAGGGTAAAAATGTCTTGCTGGTAGCGGGTGATACTTTCCGCGCGGCAGCGGCAGATCAGCTGGAGATCTGGGCAGAGCGTTCCGGCAGCGCCATTGTCCGCCAGCACGAGGGTGCAGACCCTGCCTCTGTGGTGTTTGACGGCATCCAGTCCGCCAAAGCCAAGGGCGCAGATGTGATTATCATCGATACTGCCGGCCGCCTGCATAACAAGACTAACTTGATGAATGAACTGAATAAGATCAGCCGTATTGTGGAGCGGGAACTGCCCAACGCAGCGAAAGAAGTACTGCTGGTACTGGACGGTACCACCGGCCAAAACGGCCTAATTCAGGCCAAGCAGTTCAAGGAGATTGCCGGTGTCACTGCAATTGCGCTGACCAAGCTGGACGGCACTGCTAAGGGCGGTATCGTCATCGCCGTGGCAGACAGCCTGCAGATCCCCGTGAAGTTTGTGGGTGTCGGCGAAAAAGCAGATGATTTAATGCCCTTTGAAGCAAAGGGCTTTGTGGAGGCATTGCTGTAAATGAAAGTAGTACTGGCCAGTAAGAATAAGCACAAGCTGGAGGAGATCAGCAAGATCACACGGCTGTTTGATATTGAGTTGGTGCTCCAATCTGAGTTGGGCGTGGACATCGATGTGGAAGAAAATGGAACTACCTTTGAGGAAAACTCCCTCATTAAGGCAAAAGCCGTTATGGAAGCCACCGGCCTGCCGGCCCTGGCTGATGATTCCGGTATTGCAGTGGATGCGCTGAATGGAGAACCGGGCATTTACTCTGCCCGCTACGGTTTTGATGATTCTCTGGACGACTGGGGACGGCTGTATCTTCTTTTGAAGAATACAGAGCATGTGCCGGATGGTCAGCGCCAGGCAAAGTTTGTCTGCGTGATTACGATGGTGGATCCCAACGGCAAGGTGATTCAGGCCCGGGGTGAGATCCACGGTGAACTACTCCGTGCGCCGGTAGGGGAGAATGGCTTTGGCTATGACCCCATCTTCTACTATCCGCCCATGGGTAAGTCCACGGCAGAGATGACCCCGGAGGAGAAAAACAGCGTTTCCCACCGGGCAAATGCACTGAAAGTGTTTTATGAGAAATTAAAGGAGGCATACTGATGCTGACAAGTAAGCAGCGTGCGGAACTGAGAGGTCAGGCCACCACCATTGACACTACCTTGATGGTAGGCAAAGGCGGCGTGACAGAGGCGGTGATCGCCGAGGCGGAAAACCAGTTGATTACCCGGGAACTGGTGAAGGGTAAGGTGCTGGAGGGCGCAATGATGACCGCAAGAGAAGTGTGCGACGAGATATGCGAGGCAACAGGCGCGGACGGCGTGGGCGTGATCGGTACAAAGTTCATCATCTACCGTTTCAGCGAGAAGTTGCAGGCCCAGCGAAATATGACCGGCCGGGCCAAGCGGAAGGAAACCCCCAGCGGTAAAAAGAATCCTGTCCGCAAGGGAGCGCAGGCGCGTCGCCAGGCGGCTAGAAAAGTGCGTGAGCAGCGCAATGAATATTTTCGTCAGATGGCCATCGACAAGGCCATTGAGCGTGATCGGGAACGGCAGCTGAGAGAAACGGAACAATAAGGAGTAAAGCAGATGGAACGGATCGGCATATACGGCGGCACATTCAACCCACCTCATGTGGGCCATATTCGTGCGGCCCAATATGCCCTAACAGCCCTGCATTTGGATAAGCTGTTGTTGGTTCCGTCCTGCAAAGCGCCCCATAAGATCCATTCAGAGGATACCCCCACTTCCCGGCAGCGATTTGAGATGGTAAAAATTGCCGCCGGTGAAAAGCTAAACGTCTGCGATTTGGAATTGCGCCGCGGCGGCGTCAGCTATACCTATGAAACCATAGAGGAAATAGCTGTGCTATACCCGAATGCTGAGCTGATACTGCTGATGGGTTCCGATATGTTCTTGTCGTTCCTTTCCTGGCGGGAGCCGGAAATGATCCTGCAAAAAGCCTCCATCGGCGTGTTCTGCCGGGGCGAAAAGGACGAGGAACAGAAGATCGCCGCCCAAAAGGCGGAGCTGGAAGAAAAGGGACACAAGGTCTACCTGCTGGAGAATCCGGTGACGGCCATCTCCTCCACGCAATTGAGAAGATTGCTGGCATTCCGGTGTGCAGACAGTTTCCTGCCGGAAGGTGTTGCGGACTATATCCGTACGGAAGGTCTTTATGGAACGGACGCAGACTACCGTAATCTGTCAATGGAGAAATTAGAGCAGATTGTAGTCAGTTTGCTGAAGCCGGACCGAGTGGAGCATGTGCTGGGATGCCGGGATACGGCCGCAAAGCTGGCAAAACGCTGGGGCGCTAATGAAACGGATGCAGCAAGAGCAGGTCTTCTCCACGACATTACCAAAGCCTTGGACGGTTCGCTGCAATTGACTTTGTGCCGTGAATATGGTATTGTACTGGGTGACTTTTCCCGACGGTACCCCAAAACCCTCCACGCCCTTACAGGAAGCCTGGTAGCGGAGCGGATATTTGGAGAGAATAAGGAAGTGGTGTCCGCTATTTCCAGTCATACTACCGGCAAGGCGGATATGACTGCCCTGGAAAAGATCGTCTACATTGCTGATTACATAGAGCCGAAACGGAGCTTCCCCGGCGTGGAGGAGCTGCGCCGCCTGGCCTATGAAAATCTGGACAAGGCGCTAAAGCTGGGTCTTGAAATGACCATCGCATTACTGCAAACCAATAAACAAGAGATCTCTCCGGAATCTGCGGAGGCCCTGGCCTTTTTGCAGAGGTCCGGTGTATAAGAAAAGAGAGGACGAAGCCAATGTTAAGTGCTAAAGAAGTTGCTTATGAGGTGACCAAGGCGCTGGATGCCAAGAAAGGTATGGACATCAAGCTGCTGAAGATCGATAAGGTGAGCTCCCTGGCGGATTATTTTCTGATCTGCACAGGCACCTCCAATACCCATGTTAAAACACTGTGTGACTATGCTGAGTACACCCTGGAACAGCTGGGTGAGGCTATGCTGGGCCGTGAGGGCCACCGTGGAAACTCCTGGGAGTTGCTGGACTACGGCAGCCTGGTGGTCCACGTCTTTACCGACGAAGCAAGACAGTTCTATTCCCTGGAGCGCCTGTGGGCAGATGCTGAGCAGGTAGACATCCGAGACATCATTCTTCCGGAATAAGAAAGAAGGAAAGCGGCTATGAATTACGAACATCAGCTCGTAGAAGCAAAATGGCAAAAGTATTGGCAGGAGAACAATACCTTCCATACGGATGTGTGGGATTTTTCCAAGCCTAAGTACTATGCTTTGGATATGTTCCCGTACCCCTCCGGCGTAGGTCTGCACGCAGGTCATCCCGAGGGCTATACCGCCACGGATATCATGTCCCGTATGAAGCGGATGCAGGGTTATAATGTCCTGCACCCCATGGGCTATGACTCCTTCGGTCTGCCTGCCGAACAGTATGCGGTGTCCACCGGCAACCATCCTAATGGCTTTACCCAGGAGAATATTAAAACTTTCTCCAACCAGCTGAAGGAGCTGGGTTTTGACTATGACTGGTCCAAGGTGATTGCCACCTCCGACCCGGATTTCTACAAGTGGACCCAGTGGATCTTCAAGAAACTCTACGAAGCCGGCTACGCAAAGCGTGTGGAGATGCCTGTTAACTGGTGCGAGGAGCTGGGCACGGTTTTGTCCAACGATGAGGTTATCGACGGCAAATCCGAGCGGGGCGGTTATCCCGTTGTGAAGAAGAATATGATGCAGTGGGTTATTGACCAGCCTGCCTTTGCCGAGAAACTGCTGGAGGGCCTGGAGGAGATCGATTGGCCTGAATCTACCAAGGAGATCCAGCGCAACTGGATCGGTAAGTCCACTGGTGTAGAGGTGGATTTCAAGCTTGTTGGCGGCGGTGATTTCTCCATCTATACCACCTGTATCGAGACCATTTACGGCATCACCTTTATGGTTCTTGCTCCCGACGGCAAGATCGTCCAGGATCTTATGGATCGGGTGCAGAACAAGGCTGAGGTGGAGGCCTACATTGCGGAGTCTATCAAGAAGAGTGATATGGACCGCACTGAGCTGAACAAGACCAAGTCCGGCTGCCGCCTGGAGGGCGTGTACGCCATTAACCCTGTCAACGGCAAGGAAGTTCCTGTTTTTATCGGTGACTTTGTCCTGGCCAGCTATGGCACCGGCGCGGTTATGGCCGTTCCCAGCCACGACCAGCGTGACTTTGAGTACGCCATTGTACACAACATCCCTATGGTGCAGGTCATCGAGGGCCGTGATGTGTCCGAATGTGCCTTTGAAAAGCAGGACTACCTGGGCAAGGGCTGTAAGCTGATCAATTCCGAGGAGTTCACCGGTATGACCGTGGAAGAAGCCAAGGAAGCCATCACCTGCAAGCTGGAAAAGGCCGGCGTGGCAAGAAGAAAGGTCAACTACCACTTCCGCGAATGGATCTTTGCCCGTCAGCGTTATTGGGGTGAGCCTGTTCCCTGCGTGTACACAGAAGACGGCAAGACCGTATTCCTGCCAGACGAAGAACTGCCCTTGATCCTGCCCGAACTGGAGGACTACAAGGGCCGCAACGGCCAGGCGCCTCTGGAGAATGCAGAGGAATGGAAACACTATGACAGAAACGGCATCAAGGGTCTTCGTGAGACCTCTACTATGCCTGGTTCTGCCGGCTCTTCCTGGTACTATATGCGATATATTGACCCCAAGAACGAGAGCGCATTCTGCGATCCGGAGCTGCTGAAGCACTGGATGCCCGTGGACCTGTACATTGGCGGCCCTGAGCATGCGGTGGGTCACCTGATCTACTCCCGTATCTGGAACCGCTTCCTGTATGATAACGGTCTGTCTCCCGTGAAGGAACCCTTCAAGAAGCTGGTCCACCAGGGTATGATCCTGGGCGAGAACGGCATTAAGATGGGCAAGCGCTTCCCGGAATATGTGGTCAATCCCAGCGACATTGTCAGAGAGTACGGCGCCGATACCCTGCGTCTTTACGAGATGTTTATGGGCCCGCTGGAGGTCTCCAAACCCTGGAGCACTACTGCAGTGGCCGGCGCAAGAAGATTTATCAACCGTGTCTGGAACTTCTTTACCGAGCCTGCAAACATCACTGATACTGACGACGGCAAGCTGACCAAGATTTACCATCAGAGTGTGAAGAAAATTACCTCTGACTTTGAAAATCTTGGCTTCAATACCGCCATTGCTCAGATGATGGTCTTTGTGAACGATGTATATAAAAACGGCACTTGCCCTAGAGAATATGCGGAAGGCTTCATCAAGATGTTCTCTTGCATCGCGCCTCACGTAGGTGAGGAGATCTGGCAGGTATTGGGCCACAAGGACACCATTGCTTATGAAAGCTGGCCTACCTATTGCGAAGAAAAGTGCAAGGATGCAGAGGTGACGATGGCTGTTCAGATCAACGGCAAGATGCGGGGCACTGTTGTGATGGAGGCTGATCTTGACAATGACGCTGTGATCGCCAATGTTTTGGCAGATCAGAAGATCGCCGCATTCCTGCAGAAGAACGGCGGCAATATCGTCAAAACCATCGTGGTCAAGAACAAACTGGTCAATCTGATCGTGAAATAAGCCGTCATAACCAAAAATATGTCAAAAAGGCAGAATACCTGCTTGACAAACGATGAAATACGGCATATAATAGTCAAGCCGTTATGGCCCTGAAAGTGTCCAGGATTGAGCCGGACACCATCGGAGGGAGGGAAAACAATGTCTGAAATTCGCGTCAAGGAAAACGAATCTCTGGAGAGCGCTCTGCGCCGTTTTAAGCGTAGCTGTGCCAAGGAGGGCGTTATTGCTGAAGTTAAGAAGCGCGAGCATTACGTCAGCCCCAGCCTGAAGCGTAAGCAGAAGTCTGAAGCTGCCCGTAAGAACAAGAGAAAGGGCTTCTAATCCCTCTTGATATGCGCAAATCACCCCACAAGCGAAAGCTTGTGGGGTTTGCTTTTATTTGGAAAGTTCTTGGTATAGACCCAGTACACCCAGCGCTCCCAACCGGTAGGCTTCATCCGTGAGTGCCGCAAGATCTTCCAAATCCCGTTGCAGCGTAAACGCAGCTTTATTCAGGGTCACCTCTACCTGATAGTGACAGTGGAGTCGCTGATCTTCAAGGGGAAGTATTCGCGTCCTATCCGGAAGAAGGGGGGAAATGCTGCTTCCCTGCGCGGTCACTGTGATCTCAGCAGCGTCGGTACCGATCTCCAGGAAAGCGCCCTGTTGCAGCCACGGTGAAATATATTCCTTCAGCGCTTTGTTTAATGGCACTGGCGGGAGCAGCACCGGGCAGGCAAGATCTTTCCCGTAGGGCACGGGGACTGCTACCGGACAGGGAAGCGCTGGTATGATGTCCCGTATCATTTTGAAGGCTTCGTTTGTTTGCTCCCGCTGAAAATCCAGCACTACAGCGTGAATGGAATAGGCCTCCACAATTTCTTGTAATTGCCTGGAAATTAGCGCACTGTCGTGGTCCTGTACAGGCATACTGTCATCTACCAGCAAAAGGCTGCCCTTGGGCAGCTGCTTTGGCAAATTAGAAAGGCCAGCGTTGTACGGAGAAAAATGACAGGCCATATAGGCGGTTTTCGGAGGGAGGAACTGCTCCATTTCCTGAATTGTCTGGGCAAGAAACACTTTGGAAAACATAGACAAACGCCTCCCGCTATGTTATAATACTATCGTATTCTATGAAAGCAGGTTTCTTGATATGCGCTTATGTCTGCTGCCGACGGTGATCGCGGACAGTGTCCTAAACCTAACGCCTCAGCTGCTGGAGCAGAGAGGGATCAAACTCCTGATGCTGGATTTTGACAACACTATCGTGCCATATACCACTGACCACCCTGCAGAGGCAATGGAGCAATGGCTTCGTGAGATGATCGCATCGCCGATTCACCTCTGTGTGGTGTCCAATAGCCGCAAGGACCGGGTAAAGGTGTTCTGCGAAAGCTATGGCCTTTCCTGCATCACCCACGCCCGCAAGCCCTTTTCCGGAGGAATCCGCCAATGTTTTGCGAAATACGGTATTCCAGCGGAGAACTGCGCATTGGCCGGAGATCAGATTTACACGGATGTACTGGGCGCCAATTGTGCCGGGATACAGTCTATTTTAGTGAAAGCCATCGATAATCATAATTTCTGGTTGAAGGCACGCCACGTGCTGGAAAAACCATGGATCTTTATTGCACGAAAAAGGAGACTTGACTATGAAAAATCTTGATAAGTATTTGTCCCTGTTGGGCG
Organism: Faecousia sp.; assembly: GCA_045612705.1. Lineage (GTDB taxonomy): Bacteria > Bacillota > Clostridia > Oscillospirales > Oscillospiraceae > Faecousia. Next base: position 28,551 of record JAZKZN010000021.1, read on the forward strand.
AGAAGGCCGACGGTCTGCTGCTGACCAGCCGCTACAGCCGCTATTACGGCGCAGAGTTTGACATTGCTGAGGGCGTTGCTGTTGTCAGCGCCAAGGGCTGCCGGTACTTTACTGACAGCCGCTATATTGAGTCCGCCCAGAACGGTATCAAGGACTTTGAGGTCATTATGACCGACCGGCAGAACCCATTCAGCAAGCTCATCAATGAAGCTATTGCAGACTTTGGCCTGACCACTCTGGGTTATGAAGAGAACTATCTGACTGTTGCTGAGCTGATGGTGTACGAGGATAAGCTGAACGCCAAGCTCGTTCCTATGAATGCAGAGATCAGCGGCTTCCGCAAGGTGAAGGAAGACTGGGAGTTGGCCCATATGCGCAAGGCTCAGGAGATCACCGACAAGGCCTTTACTGAGATGTGCACTCGCATCAAGCCGGGCCTCACCGAAAAGCAGCTCCAGGCAGAACTGATCTACTGCTTGCTGAAGAACGGCGCTGACGGTCTCGCCTTTGATCCCATTGTGGTTTCCGGCCCTAAGACCAGCATGCCTCACGGCGTGGCAGGCGACCGGGTGGTTCAGGAGGGTGAGTTTGTGACTATGGACTTCGGTGCGCTCTGTCAGGGCTACTGCGCGGATATGACCCGTACCGTCGCGGTAGGTTATGCAACGGAGGAGATGGAGAAGGTCTATAATACCGTTCTGCAGGCCCAGCTGGCAGGCATCGCTGCAACCCGTGCCGGAAAGACTGGTAGGGAAGTGGATGGCGCGGCTCGCAAGGTGATTGAAGACGCCGGCTACGGTCCCTACTTCGGTCACAGCTATGGCCACGGCCTGGGCCTGGAAGTGCACGAAGCTCCCGGCTGCGCTCCCGGCAGCGAGACTGTAATGGAGTCCGGTGTAGTTTGCTCTGCTGAGCCCGGCATATACCTGCCCGGCAAATTCGGTGTCAGAATTGAAGATGTGGTGATTTTCACCGCCGACGGCTGCGAAAACATCACCCACAGCCCTAAAAATTTGATAATTGTCTAAAAAAATTGCGTTTTCCCCTTGAAAAAACCGCGATATTCGGTTAAAATAGACCAGTTAACATACCTGTTTATAAAATCGCCCATAAGGGCATACACTTAGGAGGATATATAAAATGATTTCTGCAGGTGATATCAGAAACGGCGTGACTTTCGAATTGGACGGCAAGGTCATGCAGGTTATCGAGTTCCAGCACGTTAAGCCCGGTAAGGGTGCTGCTTTTGTCCGCGTCAAGATGAGAAACGTCATCACCGGCGGTGTGACCGAAACCAGCTTGAACCCCTCTGCCAAGTTCCCCACTGCTTTTGTTGAGAGAAAGAAGATGGAGTACTCCTACAACGACGGCAATCTGTACTACTTCATGGATAGCGAAACCTATGAGCTGGTTCCCATCGACGGCTCCGCTCTGGACGATTCCTTCGGCTTCGTGAAGGAGAACGATGTCTGCACCATTATGAGCTACAAGGGCAATGTTTTCGGCGTTGAAGTTCCCAACTTTGCTGACCTGGTTGTCACCGCTACCGAGCCCGGCTTCGCCGGCAACACCGCTACCAACACCCTGAAGCCCGCTACCCTGGAGACCGGCGCACAGGTGAAGGTGCCCCTGTTCATCAACGAGGGCGATAAGATCCAGATCGATACCCGTACCGGCGAGTACCTGGGCCGTTCCAAGGCTTAATTCTTACGCACGAAGGAGAATTGCTATGACGATTTCTGAAAAGTCCGCCTACTTGAAGGGTTTGATGGATGGCCTGAATCTGGACACAGAAAAGGCTGAAGGCAAGCTGATTTCCGCTATCGTGGAGCTGCTGGGTGATGTGACCAAGAAGCTGACCGATGTGGAAGATACCACCATCGCAATTTCTGACGAGCTGGATGAGATCGAAGAGGACCTGGACGCCATCGAAGACTACATTCTCGATGAAGAGGATGATGATTACGAGGACGACTTCGACGACTACGATGATGAAGACGAAGACGACTACGACGAGGAAGGCTTCGACTACGGCGACGAGGACACCACCATTTATGAGGTGAAGTGCGTCTGCGGCAATGTGATCGATTTTGACGAGGATACCCTGGAAGAGGGCAGCATCGTCTGCGACAAGTGCGGCGAGACTCTGGAGTTCACCTTTGACGACGAGGACGAGGAATAATTCTTATAAATAAGCCCACCGCTTATTGCGGTGGGCTTTTTTACATAAACAACTTAACTGTCAAAGAGGCCATAAAAAAGCCCACGAAGTCGGCGAACAAAGCTGCAGGGAGAGTATAGCGGGTCTTTTTGATGCCAGCAGCGCCGAAATAGACGCTGATGGTGTAAAAGGTGGTCTCTGTAGAGCCCAGCATTACTGCTGCCGTCCTGCCAATTGCAGAATCCACGCCGTACAGGGCCATAATATCTGCGCCCACGGCCAACGCGGCGCTGCCGCTGATGGGCCGGATCAGTACCAGCATAGCTGTCTCCGGGGGTATTCCCACAAAGCGGAAAGCTGGTGAAAGAAAGGCGCTGATCGCCTCCATAGCGCCCGAGGCGCGAAGCATAGTCACTGCGGTCAAGAGCAGCACTAAAGAGGGGACAAGGCTGATGAGCAATTTCAGACCGTCTGTGGCCCCGGAGAGGAGCAGATCATAACTGTTCTCCTGTTTTCGCAGCGCCAGAAGGGAGGCAATCAGCAGCAGAGAGGGAACGATATAATTTGTTAGTGTTTCCATAGTTTCCCTAAAAACCATGCCGCGCCTACGCCCAATCCCGCGGAACATACACTGGTTACCCATACCGCAGGTAGAATGTCAAAGGGCATGGCGCAGCCAAGACTTAGTCGCACCGCGGCTACATTTGCCGGAATCAGCTGAATAGATGCTGTATTCAGCACTACCAGCCTGCAAAGCTCATCGTCGGCGATTCCGTTTTTGCCAACTGCCAGATGCTGCGCTGCCTGGATGCCCATAGGCGTCGCCGCATTCCCCAGGCCGAGAAAGTTGGCGCATATATTGGCGCTAAGACAATTCTCCAGATGGGTGTCGGTTTTTGCCGAGGGAAAGAGCCTGCCAAGCAGTGGACGCAAAATACAGGATAGCTTTCCTGTAAGACCGGACTGCTCCATTAGTTTCCCAACGCCCGTCCACAGGCAGACTGATCCGCCCAGGGATAAAGCCAGTGTGATTCCAGCCTGTGCCCCCTGGGGAATTGCTGCCGAAAGGGAAGCTCCGTTGCCGAGAATCCCGGAGGCGATGAGAGAAATTGCCACCATTGCTGTCCATATCCAACTCATAACCATAAAAATCCCTCCCGAACAAGCCTATGCGCCGTTCGGGAGGGATATTTCATATTTCAAGGGCGGCATCGTACACCACATTCTTGGGCAGGTTCAGTTCTTGGGCGGTCTGCTTGATGGCGTCCTTGCGGCTCATGCCGCCGGCCATAAGCTGAGCGACTCTACCTGCGGCATCCTCCGTTGTGGGTGCAGCCTCGGTCTTGGGTTCCGCGCCGGCTACCACCAGCACAAACTCGCCTTTCGGCGTCTGTTGGGAGTAGAGGGCAATCGCGCCGTCGAGGGTAGTGCGCACTACTTCCTCGTGAAGCTTTGTCAGCTCTCGACATAGACTGATGGGCCTGTCGCCGCCGAAGGTTGCGGCCATATCTTCCAAGGTGGTCAGCAGCTTGTGGGGCGCTTCGTAGAAGATCATCGTTCTTTGCTCGTCAACCAGGGCTTGCAGGTGTTCCTTGCGGCTCTTTTTTGCTGTGGAGAGGAATCCTTCGAAGCAAAACCGACCGGTTGCCTGCCCGGAGATACTCAGCGCTGTGATTGCGGCGCAAGGACCGGGGATGGCGCACACGGTAATCCCCGCTGCTGCGCACTGCTTCACCAGATCCTCACCAGGGTCAGAGATGGCAGGACTGCCGGCGTCAGATACCAATGCGCAGGTCTCTCCGGCCAGGATACGCTGAACGATCATCTCGCCTTTTTGTGCTTTATTGTGCTCAAAGTAGCTGACAAGGCTTTTTTTAATTCCCAGGTGATTTAGCAACTTCAAACTGACGCGTGTGTCCTCTGCGGCAATAAAATCCGCCTTCTCCAAAGTCTCACGGCAGCGGATGGAGATGTCCGAAAGATTGCCGATGGGCGTAGGAACTAAATATAGCATTCCTGACATTGGGATTACCTCCTAGATGTGGTATAGCCTGCGGTAGTATTCAGACGGCTCTCCGGAAGATGTCTGCAGACAGGCTTCCTCGATGATGAGACCGGGTTTTCCGCCTTTTCGACACTGGAGCAGCACGAGGGAAACGGGATCTTCCGGCCTGTGGCGGAGGAGTAAAAGCCGTTTTGGCTCTAACTTGTGATTAGACGCGCAAGCGCAAAGCTCAGCCAGCCGTTCCGGCTTGTGTACAAGGAAAAAATCACCGCCGAAATGGATGGCCCAGGCTGCAGCCTGAAACACCTCGTCCAGAGAACATAGATCTTCGTGGCGGGCGGCGGGATTGTTTTTGCTGCGGGGTCCGGCAGTGAAGTATGGGGGATTGGACACGCAGCAATGGAAGCTACCGGGCGTAATCAAAGAGGGGATGGCGCGAATGTCAGCGCATATACTGCTAAGACGGTCGCTGATGGCATTCTGCCGTGCGTTCCGAAGTGCCATGTTATGAGCGCTTTCGTCCAGTTCCACGCCGGTGACAGTGCATCCGGGATCATTTGCGCACAACAGAAGTCCCAGTGTGCCGCAACCAGATCCCAAATCCAGTATCTTGGCGTTTTTGGGAAGACGCACGAAACCGCTTAGGGCGATGGAATCGGTGCTTAAGGGGAATGCGCCCTGGCACAGTTCCAGGTTAAAACCGTTATGCAGCTGCTCCATAAAACCCTCCTGTAATTTAGAAAAAATCAGCCTGCGTACTGGGCAGACCCAGCCACGCAGGCTGATAGCAAAATCGGAGAATCAGCCTTCTACGATTGCTTCGGTGGGGCAGTTGTCGGCGCAGGTACCGCAATCAACGCAGATGTCAGCGTCGATCACGTACAGCTCGTCACCCTCAGAGATAGCCTCTACGGGGCAGTTGTCAGCGCAGGAACCGCACTTGACGCAAGCATCAGTAATTTTGTAAGCCATGAGTTTCCCTCCAATATGTAGTGTTATATACATTCCCATAGAATGTACATTTATTCTAACACGATTTTTGTAAAAAGCAATGGTTTTTTTAAAAAAGCGTTGTATATTTTTCTGCCTCCTCGGGGAGAATCTTCCGGAGTAGGAGGTACTTATGCGATACAGTACACAAACACAAAAGATTCTGCTCTCAGCCGCCCAGATTGCCCGCACACTGGGCCATGGCTATGTGGGCAGCGCCCACCTGCTGATGGCGTTGCTGGGGGATACAGAGGGGATGGGAAAGCTGCTACAGTCAGCCGGGGTAGAGCCAAAGCTGACGGAGCAAATTGCTGCTGTTCTGTATGGGGTGGGAACGCCGGGTTTGCCACTTCCCCAGGGATATTCTGGACAGATGCGGAGGATCCTTCGTGATGCCGGGCAGGAGGCGGGTTTTCAGCGAAGCGCCAGCGTAGAGCCGGTGCATATGCTGCTTGCGCTGCTGCGTCAAGAGAAAACATCAGCAAGCGAGTTGCTGATGCTCAGCAGTGTGGATCGGGAGGAACTCTTTAGTCAAACGGTAGAGAGCCTCCGCTGGCAACAAGATAAAACAGCAATGAAAAAGGAGGCGGTCACAACGAAACTGCTGGAACAGTTCAGTGAAGATTTGATACTGAAGGCGTCTACTATGGAACCGGTGATCGGACGGGAAAGGGAAATCGATATGGTCATCGGGATACTCAGTCGGAAGAACAAGAACAATCCGGCCCTGGTGGGGGACCCGGGCGTGGGTAAAACGGCCATTGCGGAGGGGCTTGCTCAGAGGATGGCCGCCGGAACTGTGCCACCCCAGTTAAAGAATAAGCGGCTTTACAGTCTGAATATGGCGAACCTTGTGGCAGGCACAAAGTACCGGGGTGAGTTCGAAGAGCGCCTGCGGGATGTGCTGGGGGAGATTCGACGAGCGGGAGATGTGATCCTTTTTGTGGATGAAATGCACACCATTGTGGGAGCAGGCGCGGCGGAGGGGGCGATTGACGCTGCCAATATTCTGAAGCCTGCCTTAGGCCGTGGGGAACTGCAGGTACTGGGCGCAACCACAAGAGAGGAGTACAGAAAGTTTATTGAGAAAGATCCGGCTCTGGATCGACGTTTCCGTCCTGTAGTGGTGGAAGAACCGGATAAGGATGCCACGATGGCAATTTTGTACGGCTTGAAACCGGGATTGGAACGCCACCACCATATCCGTATTTCTGACGAGGCGGTGCGGGAGGCACTGCGGCTATCCGTGCGGTATTTGCCGGATCTGTACCTGCCGGATAAAGCGATTGATCTGTTGGATGAGGGAGCTGCCCATGCCCGGCTGGAGGAACTGTATTCCGGTCACGGCAATGCCCGTAAGGAGCTGGAGTCAGAACTGCAGGAGGCGATCCGTGAGAGCCGGTATGAAAAGGCTGCTCAGCTCCGGGACAGAATGCAGCGTCTTGCAAGCCGCGGGAGCGATGCCCGCCGGGGGAAAATGGTGACAGCCGCAGATGTGGCTTGGGCGGTATCGGCCCGGACTGGAATCCCTGTAGGACGGCTCACCGCCAATCAGAAAGAACGATTGCTGCAGTTGGAAATGATCCTGCAAAAACAGGTGATTGGACAGCAAAAAGCTGTGACGCAGGTGTCGGAATGTGTCCGACGGGGATTGAGCGGTATCCGGGAGGAGGATCGCCCTGCCGCCAGCATGCTGCTAACCGGGCCTACCGGTGTGGGAAAGACGGAGCTGTGCCGGGCGTTGGCCAAGGAGCTCTACGGCAGTAAGGATGCTATGATCCGACTGGATATGTCGGAGTTCATGGAAAAACACGCAGTGGCGCGGCTTATTGGCGCGCCTCCAGGCTATGTGGGCTACGAGGAGGGGGGCAAACTCACCGAGGCGGTGCGCCGCAGACCCTACTGCCTGATACTGCTGGATGAACTGGAAAAGGCGCACCCCGATGTGACAGGTATCCTCTTGCAAATTATGGAGGAGGGAGTGCTCACAGATTCCACTGGCAGGAGAGTCAGTTTTCGAAACGCAATCGTGGTGATGACCTCCAATCTGGGTGGTGATGTGAAAGGTGACGGTTTGGGGTTTCAACCCTCCGGCAGGGAAGGGAAAACCATGGAATCGCTGAAGAAACATTTTACACCGGAGTTTCTGGGACGGCTGGATGCGGTGATTCCCTTTGCGCCCTTGCGGAAGGAGGCCTATGAGGAAATCACCCAGAAATATCTCGATCAACTGCAAGCGCGAGCAACCTCCATCGGCGTTCAGCTGTGCCTCCCGGAGGAGCTTGCGAGGGAACTGGGGAATGGGAGTAAGGAACAGCTCTGCGCCCGACAGATCCGTCATCTGGTGCAGGAAAAAGTAGAGGGGCCGTTGGCGGTGTTTTTGCTGGAATGTACCCGGAAACCGGCTAGGGTCAGAGGCAAAATCGAGGACGGCAAGCTGACTTTTCATGGGTAGAAAAAGCTACTGCGCCTTCGTTTTAGAACAAGCGTTCTAAATTAGAAAAACGCCGTTTTTTCCCGAAAAAAATTGCATTTTTTTGAAAAAAAGTGTTGATTTTTGGAAAACTATCATTTATACTATGAGTAAATGGAGCAAAATGGTAGTGAAGTGGAGTAAAATGGAGGGAGGTGAGCGCAAATGATCGGAAAGTATCCTGCAAAATTGGATGAAAAGAACCGCCTGTTCGTGCCTGCGAAGCTGCGTGGGGAACTGGGCGAAGATTTCTATGTCACCTTGGGCGTCAATTGCGGTCACCGCTGTCTCACCGTGTACACCGCGGAGGATTGGGATACCCTCAGCCGCAACTACAATATGTTGCCTATCTCCCAGCGCTCCGCAGCCACCAGCCTGATCTTCATGAATGCCACGGAGTGCAATCCCGACAAGCAGTTCCGATTCAGCCTCACCCAGTTTCTTCTGAACTACGCCGGCATCGGCAAAGATGTAATGATCGTCGGCCGGGCAGGGCAGGCAGAAATCTGGGACGCAGCTGAGTTCAAGGCGTTTGAGGAAGAAAATCTTACTCCCGAAAAGCTGCTGGCATCTTTGGAGGCCATTGGTCTATGAGTGAGTTTCACCATATTTCGGTGCTTTTGGAAGAATGCCTGGAGGGCCTTGCGATCAGGAGCGACGGTGTTTATATCGACGGCACCCTGGGCGGCGCGGGCCATTCTAGCCAGATTGTGAAGAAATTGACAAACGGCCGATTGATTGGCATAGACCGCGATCCCGTTGCACTGCAGGCCGCAGGAAAGCGGCTGGAGCCTTACAAAGAGCGGGTGACACTGGTCCACTCCAATTTCTGCGAGATGGCGCAGGCGGTCAAAGATTTAGGCCTTAACGGCGTAGACGGAATCCTGCTGGATTTGGGCGTTTCCTCGCCACAACTGGATGATGGTGAGCGGGGTTTCTCCTACATGGCAGATGCGCCCCTGGATATGCGAATGAACGGTGAGGACACCTTGACTGCTGCCACAGTGGTCAACACCTGGCCTCAGGAAGAACTCAAGCGCATCCTCTTTGACTACGGCGAAGAACGGTATGCGCCTCGGATCGCGGCTGCGATCTGCCGCAGAAGGGAAGAAGCTCCTATCCGTACCACATTGGAGCTGGTGGAGATCATTCGTTCTGCGATGCCTGCCCAGGCGCTGCGAGAGAAGCAGCATCCTGCAAAACGTACCTTCCAAGCCATCCGCATCGCAGTCAACGACGAACTTGGCTCTGTAGAAAAGGCAATGGCGGAGGCGATCCCTCTGCTGAACCCCGGCGGAAGACTTGCAGTAATTACTTTCCATTCATTGGAAGACAGAATTGTAAAAAATGCAATGGCAGAGGCAGCCAAGGGCTGCACTTGTCCCCCCAATTTTCCGGTTTGCGTCTGTGGAAAGAAACCCCAGGTTAAGCTTATCACCCGTAAACCCATCGTTGCGTCCAACGAAGAATTGGAAGCGAACCCCCGATCCCGGAGCGCAAAACTTCGGGTGTGTGAGAAATTATAACTACCGAGAAGGGAGCAGACGGATATGGCACCGAAGGTCAATATTCAGTACGTACAGTTCTATACATCCGGAAGCGCAGCAAAGAAGGTCGCACCGGCAATCTCCGTCCATACCGGCGCACTGCCCCAGATCAAAAAACGCAAACTGCATCGAGTTTATGTGGATCCTGTTGCTACCTTCGGCATCGTTGTTGCCCTGTGTATGCTGGTGATGATGCTTGTTGGTGTTAGCCAGCTGCATCAGGAGCAGAACCGGATTGCTTATATGGAGCAGCAGGTTGAAATGCTGAGTGTTGAAAATGAGCGCCTGCAATCCCAGTACGAAGCGGAGATGGATCTGGAATCCGTGGAAGAGATCGCGCTGGCGCTGGGTATGATCCCTCAACAGGATGCTGTCAACAGCTACATCCATATTGAAGTGCCTGAGACTCAGGGACCGGATCACATCACCCTGTGGAATCGCATCGGAACATTTTTAACAGGTCTTTTTGCATAAAGATTGTCCCGGTCAATACACTTGAATAAAGCTGCGATGGGCGGCGAGGGATTCCCTTGCTGCCCATTGTGAGGTTTTAGGAAAGGGTGGTCCGGGTGGCAAAGGGCGCTGAGAAGCGGGAATATAACCGGATACGAAAGGATTCAGGACACCAAAGACGCATTAAAATAATGGCCCTTATATTGGGAATTGCAGCTTTTCTGCCGGTGATCGCCAGGCTTTACACCCTAATGGTCACGGACTACGATTACTACGCAAAGCTGGCATTGCGAAATCAAACGCGAACCACGCAGGTGACGGCTGACAGAGGACTCCTGTACGACCGGAATATGAATATCCTTGCCTGCTCCCGTAGCGTGGAGAATGTGTACCTTGACCCTCATGAGCTGAAGCAGTCTAAGGCAGATATTGAAGATATTTCAGCAAAACTGGGTGAGATTTTGGATCTGGATCCTGCTTGGATTGCCCAGCAGGCAAAAGACATCAAAATGCGCTATAAGCAGGTGGCGGCCCGTATCGATGAGGAAACTGCCGCACTGATCCGCGGTTATATCAACGAACGGGGGATCTCCGGCATTCACCTGGAGCCTAACTCCCAGCGCTACTATCCCTACGGCTCGTTGGCCGCCCAGGTGATTGGTTTCACCAATGCTTCCAACACCGGCTCTGAGGGGATTGAGGCAGCCTACAACAGCTTCCTGGAGGGGTCAGCCGGCAGCGTAATTACGACCAAGGGCAACAACGAAATGGATATGCCCTTTTCCTATGAAAACTATGTAGCCTCACGGCAGGGGTGCAGCGTGGTTCTGACGCTGGATATGACTGTGCAGGCGTGTCTTGAAAAGCAAATGGAACAGGCAATTGCCCGGTACGCTGTGCAGAACGGAGCGTTCGGCATGGTGATGAATGTAAAGACCGGGGAGATTCTGGCTATGGCTACCCTGGGTAGCTATGATCCGAACAATTATTTGGAAATATACGACGCGAAGGCCGCTTATGAACTGGAACGGCAGCGCACCGCCTATCTTCTCTATCCCCAAACATCTCAGGCATACACAGAGGGGAAGAAAGCCTATCAACAGGCCCTGCATGAGGCCCAGCTGAAGCAGTGGCGCAACCGGTGTATTTCCGATGGGTACGAGCCGGGCTCTACCTTCAAAGTGATGACAATGGCGGCCGCCCTGGACTGCGGCGCCATCGACCTTGAAACCAATTTCTACTGCCGCGGCGCGGAGCAGATCCCCGGAAGAGCCCAGCTGCTGCATTGCTGGCGCTCCACTGGCCACGGGGCGCAGAAAACACCTCAGGCGCTGCAAAACTCCTGCAATCTTGCCTTTGCTCATATCGCCCTTAAGCTGGGCGGAGAACGATTTTATGAGTATGTAAAGAACTTCGGCATTCTGGAGAAGACAGGTATCGATTTAGCAGGGGAGAGCAAAGGTGTTTTTTTCTCTAAAGAACTGGTGACAAACACCGACAAGTGGGGAACGGCGTCTCTGACCTCCGGCTCATTTGGACAGACCTTTAAACTTACCCCTCTGCAGCTGGTGAGGGGCATCGCCGCGGTGGTAAATGGCGGCTATCTGCTGGAGCCCTACCTGGTATCCCAGGTGTTGGATGCTGAAGGCAACATTGTCCTGCAGCAGGAGGCAACTGTTTTGCGTCAGGTCATTCGGGAGGAGACATCCAAAACTATGTGTGCTCTTATGGAGTCGGTAGTGGAGGAGGGAACGGCAAAAAATGCCAAAGTCGCAGGTTTTTCCATTGGGGGCAAGACCGGTACCAGCGAGAAGATCGATGTGTTTGACCAAAACGGCCAGCGGGTGCAGGATAAGATTGTTTCCTTTGTTGGGGTTGCGCCCATGGATGATCCGGAGTATATTGTACTTGTGGCCTTGGATACACCATCCCGCAGCACGGGTATGTATATTTCCGGGGGCGTGATGGCAGCGCCTACAGTTGGCGCGGTGATGGAGGATATTCTTCCTTATTTGGAGGTCAAACGCAACTACGCTCCGGAGGATGCGGCTTCTCGGGAAATTGTCCTGGAGGACTTTTCCGGAATGACTTTGCAGGATGCACAAAAACAGCTGAAAACAGTAGGTTTAACGGCTGAAGCGGTGGGAAACGGCGAGACTGTCACCGCCCAGATTCCTGCGGCCGGCAATATTGTTCCCGGGGGCAGCCAGGTGCTGCTATACCTGGGTGAAGAGCTGGAAGAAAGACTGGTTTCTGTTCCGGATTTTACGGGGATGACCCGCCAGCAGGCCAGCGACGCAGCCGGTGCTTTGGGACTTTATATTCTGGTGACCGGCAATGATGAGATGGATGCCCAGGCTGTGGCCCAATCTGAAAGAAAAGACACCCGCGTTCCTGTAGGGACCACAATTAAAATAACGTTTGCTGATACGAAAACCGCTCGATAAGGGCAATTACAAAGGAGAATGCAGTATGAAACTCGATCAGTTGCTTGCAGGTATTTCTGTGCTGAAAATGAATGTCCGGCCGGACATGGACATCACCTCTGTGGTCTATGACTCCCGCAAGGTGACCCCCGGATGTATGTTTGTGGCAGTGACCGGTTTTGCTACAGACGGCAACAAGTATATCCCTATGGCATTGGAAAAGGGCGCAGCGGTGGTGGTGACCGCCAAGACACAGGAGGAGACTGTCCCCCATGTGCAGGTGGCCTCCGACCGCCTGGCTTTGGCATTGATCGGCGCCAATTTCTTTGGCAATCCTGCCGCGTCAATGAAACTCATCGGTGTCACCGGTACCAACGGTAAAACTTCCTCCACACTGCTGCTGAAGCATGTCTTGGAGCAGGTACAGGGGGCGAAGGTAGGCCTAATGGGCACCATGGAGAATATGATTGGAAATGAGTCTGTTCCCACGGAGCGTACCACACCTGAGAGCTTTGAGCTGCAGGCTCTGCTGGCACGGATGCGGGATGCCGGCTGCACCCACGCCATTATGGAGGTATCTTCCCACGCCATCGCCCTGGACAGAGTGGCTGGTCTGCACTATACCGTTGCGGCGTTTACCAATCTGACGGAAGATCATTTGGATTTCCACAAGACCATGGAAGACTACTGCGATGCCAAGGCAGAGCTGTTCCGCCGCTGCAGCAAGGCGGTGCTTAATCGTGATGACATATGGTTTGACAGAATGGTCAAGAATGCTACCTGCGATGTGATGACCACATCTGTAAAGGGGGATGCGGACCTCCATGCAGAGGATTTGGAACTGCTTTCTGACGGTATTTCTTTTAAGGCGGTCTGTAGCGATCAGCGTGTCGCCGTGCGGCTGCCGATTCCCGGAAAGTTCACTGTTTACAATGCTTTGACCGTGTTGGGCTGCGCCATGCAGCTGGGCATCTCTCTTGCTGATGCCGCCAGTGCCTTGGGTAGTGCCAAGGGCGTCAAGGGCAGGGTGGAGGTAGTTCCCACTCCCGGCAAGGACTACACCATCCTCATCGACTACGCCCATACCCCCGACGGTCTGGAAAACGTGCTTTCTTCCGTAAAGGGCTATTGCAAGGGCCGCCTGATTGCGGTATTCGGTTGCGGAGGTGACCGTGATCCCGTAAAACGCCCAATTATGGGCCGCATTGGTGTGGAAATTGCCGATCACGCCATCATCACGTCCGACAATCCCCGCACAGAAGATCCCGGAAAGATCATCCAGGATATCCTGAAAGGGGTAGATTTGGAAAGAAAAAATTACGAAGTTATTGAAAATCGGCCGAAAGCGATACATCACGCTATGGACATTGCTCAAAAGGATGATATAATAGTTCTTGCAGGAAAGGGCCATGAAACATACCAGGAGATCTGCGGCGTAAAGCATCATTTGGATGAGCGTGAGGTAGTTGCCGAATACCTGGAGAGGGAGGCATAATGGGAAGAATCACATTACAGCAGGCTGCCCAGTGGTGCGGCGGCTGGATTGATCCCAAATACAAGGATATTTCGTTTCTGGGCGCGAATAACGACACCCGGAAACTGGAAGCGGGCCAGTTGTTTGTTGCCCTTAAGGGGCAGCGGGATGGTCACGATTTTGTACCAGCGGCACTGGAAAAAGGTGCCGCCGCCGTGCTGTGCACCCATTGTGATGGGGATTATCCCGCCATCGTGGTGGCAGACACCCGGATTGCCCTTGGCCAGATTGCCAAAGGAGAGCGGGAGCGGATTGGTATGAAGGTGGTGGGCGTCACCGGCTCCGTGGGTAAAAGTACCACCAAGGAGATGATTGCTGCAGTGCTGGAGAGCACTTACCGGGTGGCAAAGACTCCTGCCAATCATAACAACGATATTGGTATGCCCATGGCCATTTTGAGCATCCCCGAGGATACCCAGATCGCTGTGCTGGAAATGGGCATGAACCACTTCCGGGAGATCGCCTATCTTTCCTCCATTGGCAAGCCCGATGTGGCGGTGATCATCAACATCGGTACAATGCATATTGAGCATCTCGGCTCTATGGAGGGTATTCTCCAGGCAAAACTGGAGATTCTTGAGGGCATGCCTCAGGGCGGCACTGTGGTTCTTAACGGCGATGATGCTCTGCTGTGGGGGCATCGGGATGAAATCAAGAAAACGGTATCTTATTTCGGCGCGAAAAACAACCAGTGCCAGATCCGGTGTAAGGATGTACATCAGCACGATGGCGTTCTGTCCTTTACTGTGATGACAGGCTCCGAGGACTTGCCCATTGAACTGGCGCTGGAGGGCGAGCATTTTGTGCTGGACGCTCTGGCAGCCATCACCGTTGGCCTGCAGATGCAGATCCCGGCTGAGAAGATCCGGCAGAGTATGTTTGCATTCCGGAACATGGCCGGCAGACAGGAAATATTCAGCCAAAACGGCTTTACTATCATTAAAGATTGCTACAACGCAGGCCCGGAATCTATGGCCGCCGCGCTGAATGTGCTGGGCAACCGTCCCGGCCGCCATGTAGCTGTGCTGGGAGATATGTTGGAGCTGGGTGTCTGCGCCGGTGCGGAGCACTATAAAATCGGCAGGATCGCCGCAGAAAAAGCGGACATACTTCTTGCTTACGGCCCCAACAGTGTGCGCATGGTTCACGGCGCCCTCACTGGCGGTATGGCCCAGGCAAGAGCAAGAGCCTTTACAGACCAGGAGCAAATGGTCCACGTGCTGAAACAGCTTGCAAAGCCCGGAGATGTACTGCTATTTAAGGGCAGTCATGGTATGCATATGGAAAATGCCCTGGAATTGTTCCTTAAGGAAGAAAAATAACTACGGAGGAAAATCCATGACAAGAGTGATTATTACAGCATTGGTATCTGCGGTGTTGACCGGCGGTATCGGTTATATTTTGCTGCCTGTGCTGCGGGCGCTGAAGGCAGGCCAGTCCATACGGGAGATCGGTCCTACCTGGCATAATAATAAGGCCGGCACGCCGATGATGGGTGGACTGATGTTCATTCTGTCTGCTGCGATCTGCCTGCTGATCAATCTTTGGCTAATGGAAGAAAAGACGGTATTTTATGTACTGGGCCTGGGCCTTTGCTTTGGCCTCGTAGGCTTCCTGGATGATTTTTTTAAGCTGAAGTTTAAGCGGAATCTGGGTCTGACCTCTATTCAGAAGGCGCTGCTGCAGATGGCGGTCTCCGCATTGTATCTGTATCTTCTGTATGTGGAAGGCAGCTTGACCTGCAATCTGTACATCCCGTTCTTGAACAAGAGCTTCTACATACATCCTATGGCATACATCTTTTTTGCCATGTTTGTTATGGTTGGCTGTGTGAATGCGGTGAATCTGACTGACGGTGTAGATGGCCTGTCCAGCTCTGTGACGATCCCCGTGATGGTGTTCTTTGCTGCTGTAGCGATCTCTTTGAAAAAGTTTGATTTGGCGCTGTTGCCTGCAGCATTGATCGGCGGTTTGATCGCCTATCTGTTCTATAACTGGCATCCTGCCAAGGTCTTTATGGGCGACACCGGCTCTCTGTTCTTGGGAGGTATCGTCTGCGGCCTGGCATTTGCTCTGGATATGCCTCTCGTGCTGATCCTGGTGGGCTTTGTGTATATTATGGAGACCCTCTCTGTGATCTTGCAGGTGGGCTATTTCAAGCTGACCCACGGTAGGCGCCTGTTTAAGATGTCTCCTATCCACCACCATTTTGAGATGTGCGGTTGGAAAGAGGAGAAGATTGTGATTGTATTTACCCTTGTTTCCGCGCTGATGTGCCTGATCGCTTGGTTTGGCGTAGCAGGTTATATGGGATAAGAAAGGAGAATCATTGGCATTGCAGAAGATTCTGTATGCCAAAGAGGACCGCCGGTTGGTAAAAAAACAGACTGGTGAACGGGTTGATACATTATTTTTGCTACTGCTGATGCTCCTGCTGGGGATAGGGCTTGTGATGCTCTACTCCGCAAGCTATGCCCAAAGCCAGTACGATACCGGCTATACCCAAAGCACCCGGTATCTTCAAAAGCAGGGCCTGTGCGCCTTAATCGGCCTGGGAGCTATGATGGTGCTCAGCCGCATCCCACCGGAGTTTTGGCTGCGATGGGCATGGGCGCTGTATGGTATCAGCATTGCGCTGCTGCTGTCTGTGCTGCTATTTGGCGAATCTGTAAACGGCGCAAGGCGGTGGATCAATATCGGCGGACTTCAGTTCCAGCCGTCAGAAATTGCAAAGTTTACCCTAATCGTACTCTTTGCCAAGCTGACTTGCCTTTTCGGCAAGCGGGTGCGGCAGTTTTGCAGGGGAGTGCTGGGGTTTGGAGCCGCGATGCTGGGGATATTGGTGCCTTTGGCACTGGAAAAGCACTTGTCTGCCATTATGCTAATGGGCATGGTGGCAGTGGTGATGATGTTTGTGGCTGGCACCCATCCCAAGTGGCTGCTGGCCGGCGCCGGCGCAGCGGTGGTGTTTGTGGTGGTCTATGTGAGCCTGATGGGCTACGCCGGCGATCGGATTACCGCGTGGCTGCATCCTGAGCAAGATCCTTCTGATACTGGGTATCAGATATTGCAGTCGCTATATGCAATAGGCTCCGGAGGCCTATTCGGCCTTGGTCTTGGTAAGAGCAGGCAGAAGTATCTGTATCTGCCCTTTCAGTACAACGATTATATCTTCGCCATTATCTGCGAAGAATTGGGCCTCGTGGGCGCGGTGCTGATTATTTTGGTGTTTGTCGCGCTGATCCTCAGAGGCTACTGGATCGCCCTCCATGGGGCAAGCCGCTTCCAAACAGTTTTGGCGGCGGGGCTAGTATCGCTGATTGCGGTACAGACGATTTTGAACTTAGGTGTTGTGACAAACTTGCTGCCCTCCACCGGCATTGCGCTGCCCTTCTTCTCCTATGGGGGTACGGCGCTGGTGGTGAATATGGCGGAGATGGGGATCGTGCTGAGTGTCTCCCGTTTCCGAAACAGACCTGCACAACAGGAGGAAACAGTATGAATGTGATTTTTACCTGCGGCGGCACGGGCGGCCATATTAATCCGGCCATCGCAGTTGCAAATAGCCTGCGGGAGCGCCACCCGGACTGCCGGATTTTATTTATCGGTGGCGAAGGGTATATGGAGGAGGAGCTCGTCCCAAAGGCCGGCTTTGACCTGATCGTGATGCCGGCCTATGGCCTGGAGAGAAGCCTTTCTCTCTCTGCAATCCGCAACAATTTCCTTGCTATTAAGAGCGTGTTCACCGCTATTTCCAGATGCAAAAAAGCCATTCGGGCTTTTGATGCGGATGTGGTGATCGGCACTGGCGGCTATGCCAGTTTCCCGGCGCTGTATGCCGCTAAGAGACTGGGTATTTCCACCTGCGTCCACGAATCCAACGCCATGCCGGGCCTCACCACCCGTATGGTGGCCGATTGGGTGGATAAGGTGTTGGTATGCTTCCCTGAGAGCGCAAAGCACTACCGTCACCCGGAACGGGTAGAGGTGGTAGGTATGCCGGTACGCCGGGAGTTTATCTATACAAAGAAAGCCGATGCCCGCAAAGAGCTGGGATTGGATGAACGACCTTTGATCGTTTCTGCCTTTGGTAGTCAGGGTGCAAAGGCGATGAATGAGGTGACAGCCCAGCTGTTCAAATTGGAGCAGGACGCAGGTTTTCCCTTCCAGCACATCCACGCGGTCGGCAGCTTTGGATGGGGCTGGATGCCGGACTATGTCCGCAGCCAGGGCGTGGATTTGACAAACGCGCCTGCCATCAAAATGGAAAAATATATTTATAATATGCCTACCGTGATGGCGGCTGGCGACCTGATCATCAGCCGCGCAGGCGCCTCCAGCTGCAGCGAGATCGCTGCATGCGGCACACCTTGTATACTGATACCTTCTCCAAATGTGACGGATAATCACCAGGAGAAAAACGCGAGAGCATTGGAACGCCAGGGCGCAGCCACAGTGCTTCTGGAAAAGGATTGCACAGCCCAACGGTTATATCGGGAAGTCGCAGATTTTCTGAAAGACGAAGATCGTTGCAGCGCGATGAGAAGGGCGCTGTATGCAGTTTCTGTACCTGATAGTGCAGAGCGACTGTGCGCGGAGATCGAGAGCCTGGCAGAGAAAAAGGAGAAACGCCATGGAAACCAAAGATAGAAACGGAATGCACCTGGCCGGCACAAAAACCCGGCGCAGGCCCGAAGCATCCCGCCGTCCGGAGAAGGCGGAAGAAGAGCAGATCATGTACACGCCCGCGAAACCTTTTAACCGCAATCGGTTTTTGCTGAGATGCGCAACGATCGCCGCTGTTGTGCTGGCGCTGGTGTTGTGTATGTCTATCTTCTTCAAAGCAAAGAATGTGACAGTTTCCGGTATGGTCAAGTATACCGCCTGGGATATTAAAGAGGCCTCCGGTATTCATGAAAGTGATGGCCTTCTGGGACTGAGCGAGGCAAAAATCAGCGCGAGGATCCGCGCTGCGCTTCCCTATGTAAAGCAGGTCCGTGTGGGAATAAAACTGCCGGATACGGTCAATATAGAAATCGTAGAGTTTGAAGTTGTTTATGCGGCTGAGGATACGGTGGGTATCTGGTGGTTGCTGGATGCCAGCGGCAGAGTGGTGGACAGAACGGATGCCGCAGCCGCTATGGATCATACCATTGTTATGGGTGTGAAGCTGCAGAATCCGGTGATCAATGAGATGGCAGTTGCCGCAGAGACGGAGTCCCAGACAGAGGAGGGGACAGAGGCGACGCAGCCGATTATTTCCCCTGTTCCCGCCCGTCAGCGCCTGGCGGCAGCCATAGAGATATTCTGCGCGCTGGAAAGCAACGGCGTGATGGGTAATGTGGACAGCGTGGATGTATCCAATCTCAATGAGCTGACGATTTGGTATGAAAATCGTTATTTGGTTAATTTAGGCGATACCGGTCGACTGGAGTATAAAATCGGCGCAATGAAGGCTGCCGCACTGAAAATGGGTGAGTATCAGAGGGGCTATTTGGATGTGAGCTTCACCCTTTGGCCCGATCAGGTGCATTTCTCCCGTTTTGAGGATGAAACCTAAGGTAGAAGGCAAAATCTTTGACAAAAAAACGGATTTTCTATTGACCAAATCAATTTTTCGCGATAGAATATACAAGTAATATTATAAATTGTTGCAGATTGGTATCTCGGTCTGTAAAACGATACATAGGAGGAAGATACAAATGAATGAAATGTTCCAGGAACGTGTTGTTAAGATCAAAGTGATTGGCATCGGTGGCGCCGGCAATAACGTCGTTAACCGCATGATTGAAGCAGGCGTGGGCGGTGTTGACTTTGTTGTTATCAATACCGATAAGCAGGACCTGAATAAATCCAATTGTAAGAATAAGCTCCAGATTGGCGAGAAGCTCACCAACGGTATGGGCGCAGGCTCCAAGCCTGAGATCGGCCAGAGATCCGCTGAGGAATCCAGAGCTCAGATCACCAAGATTCTGGAGAACACCGACATGGTCTTTATCACCGCCGGTATGGGCGGCGGTACCGGTACCGGAGCTGCACCCATTGTGGCTGACCTGGCTCGTGAGGCAGGCTGCCTGACTGTTGGTGTTGTCACCAAGCCCTTTAAGTTCGAGGGTGCTAACCGTATGCGTCAGGCAGAGCAGGGCATCGAAGAACTGGGCGGCAGAGTGGACTCTCTGGTCATCATCCCCAACGATCGTCTGAAGTATGTCACCGACCAGAAGATCACCTTTGCCAATGCTTTCGGCATCGCTGACGATGTTCTGAAGCAGGCTGTTATCTCCATTTCCGAGCTGGTTGGCGATACTCCCAATGTGGTCATCAACCTGGACTTTGCTGACGTTTCTGCCGTCATGAAGGAC
>JAZKZN010000022.1:0-19787 GCA_045612705.1 Faecousia sp.
TGACTCCCGCCCCCGTAATGGAAGAGCCGG
This sequence comes from Faecousia sp., assembly GCA_045612705.1. Taxonomy (GTDB): domain Bacteria; phylum Bacillota; class Clostridia; order Oscillospirales; family Oscillospiraceae; genus Faecousia. Next base: position 31 of record JAZKZN010000022.1, read on the forward strand.
AGCAGGTAGCAATCCCCGCCATGCCTATGGATATCCCCTGGCGATTCGTGGGTGAACTGTACAACAGCTATATTTTAGTGGAAGAGGGTGAGGAAGCTTATCTCATTGACAAGCACGCCGCCCACGAGCGGATCCTCTTTGAAAAGCTCAAAACCAACCAGGAGGCCATTTCCTCCCAAACACTCCTTGTCCCCACGCCTCATCGGTTCAGTGCCGAGGAGACCGCCATTTTGCTGGAAAACGCCGTTCTTTTGGAAGAGCTGGGCTTTGAGATCCAAGCCTTCGGGGACAACACCATCCTGGTACGACAGATTCCTATGGACTTAGATAGCTCTCAGGTGGAAGATTCCCTGAGTCTGCTGGCCGCGGATCTGCTCAGTGGCCGCAAGGAGCGGCGGGAAACGGTCCGTGATACCATGCTCCACACCGTTGCCTGCAAGGCCGCCATCAAGGCCGGTTGGCAGACCAGTCAGCAGGAATTGGAAGCGCTTGCCCAGCAAGTGCTGAGCAGGGACGATCTGAAGCACTGCCCCCACGGCAGACCTATCTGCATCACCTTGAGCAAAAAGCAGCTGGAAAAGCAATTTAAGCGCAGTTAATGAGGTGCGTATGAACGCTTATCAAGTCAAACACGGCATTTCTATTGGATTATCCCTCTTTGGCATCGGCGTTGCCTTGCTGGGCAACCGTTCCGCCCAGGAGTGGTGTATGTGGATCGGATTTGCGCTGATCTTTATTGCCGGTATCATCAATATGACCATTCGCTGCCCCAAGTGTGGCCGCTCTCTTGTCCGCAAAAGATGGTCAGTGCCCAAGTTCTGTCCGGAGTGTGGAGAGCCCATCACCGGAAGCAAGTACGAGGACTGACCCTATGAAAAACATCATTTGCGTTGCCGGACCTACCGCCTCCGGCAAGACCGCCCTGTCCATCGCATTGGCCAAAGAGCTGGACGGTGAGATCGTCTCCTGCGACTCTATGCAGGTCTACAAGCGTATGGACATCGGCACCGCCAAACCCACCGCCGATGAGATGGAGGGCATCCCCCATCATATGCTCTCGGTGGCAGAGCCTTGGGAAGATTTTTCCGTAGGAAAGTACTGTCAGATGGCTTCCCCCATCGTGGATGATATCCTTGCCCGGGGCAAGGCCGTCATCATCGTAGGCGGCACCGGTCTTTATATGGACGCCCTGATCCGAGGCAACGACTTTGCCCCCGTACCTTCCACAGGCTGCCGGGAGCAGCTGGAACAACTGGCAGAAAAAGAAGGTATTTCCGCCGTCATTGAGAAGCTCCGGGCTGTGGATCCGGAATCGGCGGAAAGGCTTCACCCCTCTGACCAAAAGCGGATTATCCGGGCCTTGGAAGTGTATCTCGAGACCGGCGAGACCATCACCGCTCACAACTTAAAAACCCAGCAGTATCCGCCACGCTATACCCCCCTTTGGTTCGCTTTGGAAGACGCTGACCGGGCCACCTTGTACAACCGTATCGATCACCGGGTGGAAATTATGCTGGAGCACGGTCTTCTGGGAGAGATCGAGGCTCTGCTGGCAGAAGGTGTGCCGGAAAAATGCACCGCTATGCAGGCCATCGGCTACAAGGAGTTTGTGGACGCTCTCCGGGGTCGCAGTTCTATAGAGACTGCCACCGCCCTGGTACAACAGTCCTCCCGAAAATACGCCAAGCGGCAGCTGACCTGGTTCCGGCGGAATCCCGCCATCCATTGGCTGCGCCGGGAAGAAAATGACGGCACCGCGCAAATTCTTGCAAAGGCGCGACAGTTTCTTGGGGAATCCGACAAGTAAAAAATGGTAAGATTTGTGTATCCCAACAGAAAGAAGGAGTACATATGTCTGACCAAATCAATCTACAGGAAGCGATTCTGAAAGAAGTGCGCAAGGACAAGATCCCTGTCACACTGTTCCTGATGAATGGCTTTCAGCTCCGGGGCACAGTCACCGGCTACGATAATTTCGTGGTTGTGCTGGTGAGTGATGGCAAGCAACAAATGATCTACAAGCACGCCATCTCCACCCTTGCCCCTATGAAACCCATTAAAGCTGTGTAGCAAGAATGCGGTGGAGCGATGCTTCACCGCATTCTTGTGCAGTAAAGAGAAAGAAGGAACCTTTATGTCTATCGCTGAAAACATTGCCCGTATCAAAGGCGAAATGGCGCAGGCCGCCATTGCCGCCGGCCGAGATCCCAAGGAGATCCTCCTATGCGCTGCCACCAAAATGAACGATGCCCACGCCGTTCGGGAAGCCATTGCAGCCGGTGTGGACTGCTGCGGTGAGAACCGTGTTCAGGAACTGACCGAAAAAATGTCCCAAAATGCCTACGCAGGCGCTCCCGTCCACTTTATCGGCCATCTGCAAACCAACAAAGTCAAGCAGGTGGTAGGCAAAGTGGATTTGATCCACAGCATCGACTCTCTGCGATTGCTGGAAGCCGTAAATAAGGAGGCTGCCCGACAGGGACTCCGTCAGGACATCCTTCTGGAAATCAACATCGGCGCTGAGGAAAGCAAGTCCGGCTTCCCTATGAATGCGGTCGAAGGGGTGGTTTCTCAGCTGGACAAGTATCCCGCCGTACGGGTAATGGGATTTATGGCAATCCCCCCAATTTGTCAAAATCCGACAGATAATCACAAATTTTTTCAAGAAATGTATAACCTTTCTGTTGACATAAGGGCAAAAAAATACGATAATGTATGTGGTACAATTTTGTCCATGGGTATGTCTGACGATTATGCAGACGCGATTGCCTGCGGCAGTACTATGATCCGCGTAGGCACCGCCATTTTCGGCTCCCGCGGCTACTGAATTAAGTTTCGTTCCCATCCGGAACGTAAGGATACTAGGAGGATACAGAGATATGAGTTTTTGGGATAATGTGAAGAAGTTTGCCCAGCCCTATTCCGACGAGGATTACGACGATTACGATGAAGAGATGGAAGGCTACGAGGAAGAAGTGCAAGAGACCGCTCCTCGGGCACGCCGTACCAATCCCTTCGCTTCTACCAACGTAGCTACCGAGACCGCTCCCGCCGCCCCCGCTCCCGCCACCGGTTTCAATGGCCAGGTGCTGAATATGAGCTCCGGCAAGCAGGAAGTGGTTTTGTTCCACGCCAAGACCTTCGACGATGCCGCGCAGGCCGCCGATGAGCTGCGGAAGAGAAGAGCCGTCATTTTGAACATGGAAAACGTGGATAAGTCCCTGACCCGCCGGGTCGTTGACTTCCTGTCCGGCAGTGTTTACGCCCTGGACGGCCGCGTGAAGAAAGTTGCTCAGTCCACCTATCTGTTCTGCCCCCACAATATGGATGTTGTGGGCGACCTGGAGAGCACCGGTGTTGATACCGAGAGCTTCATCTAAAGACAGATAGAAAGGAACTGCTATGCTTACACCCCAACAAATCGACCAGATTTCTTTTAGTCGCGCTACCTTTGGCGGCTATGATATGCAGTCTGTGGACGAGTTTCTGGAACCCCTGACCGAGGACTACGTGACCCTCTACAAGGAAAACGCCTTGCTGAAGAGTAAGATGAAGGTTCTGGTCAGCAAGCTGGAAGAGTATCGCAACAACGAAGCCAGCATGAAGGACGCCATTGTCAACGCTCAGAAGACCTGCGATCTGATGGTCAAAGAGGCAGAGGCAAAATGCGCCCAGATGCTCACCGACGCCAATGCCACCGCAATGGAGAACGCCAAGAATGCCGACTCCCTGATTGCTGTGGAGCAGGCCCGTGTAGAAGACGCCCGGAAGGCCGCCTGCATGAAAATCGATGCTCTGAAGGAGCAGATTCTCTCCTGTGTGGATTTACTGGAGCGCATCAAGGAGAACAATCTTCCTGCCAACATCCCCGCCGGCGCATTTGACTACGACGCTGTAGAAAACCGCGCCAAGTCCGAAGCGGATGCCGTAGCAGAGGAGATCTCCGCCGCACTGGAAAACTTGGTAGGCACTGCCGACGAGCCCATTCCCACCGCTGAGGCTATGCATCCCACCACAGATACCACTACCAGTAAGTTTGCTAATCTGCAGTTTGGTAAGAACTACGATCCTACCAAGCGCTAAAAATATTCCCAAAGCAATGACAAGGACAAAGCAACGGATGTCCCCGCCATCAGAGAGCTGCCGGTAGGTGCAAGGCAGCAGGCGCACATTCCTTGTATCCCCTTGGAGCAGCGCACCGAACTGACAGTAGGCTGCGCCGGCCGCACCCGATATCGTGCATACGAGTGCCGGAAATCTTCCGGAACAAGAGTGGTACCGCAGAGGTTATTATGCCTTTGTCTCTTAACTGAGACAAAGGCATATTATTTTTATGACTGTTATTATGGAGGTATTTCCCAATGGAATACAAGAACACCATTATCACCCCCAAGACCGACTTTCCTATGAAGGCTGGCCTGCCTGCCCGAGAGCCGGGTATGCTGGAGCGCTGGCAGCAGCAGGATCTTTATAACCTGATGCTGGAAAAGAACAAGGATCTGCCCCCCTTCGTTCTCCACGACGGCCCTCCCTTCTCCAATGGCTACATTCATATGGGTCACGCCTTGAACAAGACTCTGAAGGACTTTATCGTCCGCAGCCGCGCAATGACGGGTTTCTACACCCCCTATGTCCCCGGCTGGGACAACCATGGTCTGCCCATTGAGCGAGCCATCGAGAACTCCAAGAAGAAGCTCAACAAGGACATGTCCGTTCCCGAGTTCCGCAAGGCCTGCGAGGACTTCGCTGAGGACTTTATCCAGAAGCAGATGGGCGGCTTCAAGCGTCTGGGCGTTGTGGGTGACTGGGAACATCCCTACCGCACTATGGATAAGCATTTCGAGGCGCAGGAAGTAAAGGTCTTTGGCCGGATGTTCGACAAAGGTTACATCTACAAGGGTCTGAAGCCCGTCACCTGGTGTCCTTTCTGCGCTACTGCTGTGGCAGAGGCTGATATCGAATACCACGACGACCCCTGCACCTCTGTGTATGTAAAGTTCCCCGTCGCCGACGATCTGGGCAAGCTGGCAGGTTTTGATCTGAGTAAGACCTACTTTGTGATCTGGACCACCACCATCTGGACTCTCCCCGGCAATATGGCGGTCTGCCTGCACCCCAGAGATAACTATGTGCTGGTAAGACCCGATTACAGCGATGAGACCTTCATCGTTGCAGAAGCTCTTTGCGAAAAGGTTATGGGCATTGGCGGCTATACCAGCTACCAGATCCTTGCTACCTATCCCGGCAATTTCTTTGAGAATATGCTGGCAAACCATCCCTTCCTGCCCAAGACCAGCCGTCTGGTCAATGCTGAGTATGTCACCATGGATTCCGGTACCGGCTGTGTTCATACCGCCCCCGGCTTCGGCGCTGATGACTACCAAACCTGTATGCGCTACGGCATTGAGCTGGTAGTCCCCGTGGACGACTACGGTCGCCACACCGACTATGCCGGCAAGTACGCCGGCCTCAAGACCGAGGACTCCAATCCGGTGATCCTGGCAGATATGAAGGAAGCCGGCGCACTCTACGCCTCCGAGAATATCATTCACTCCTACCCCCACCACGACCGGTGCAAGAAGCCCGTTATCTTCCGCGCCACACCTCAGTGGTTCTGCTCTGTGGAGTCCTTTAAGGAGCAGGCCATCGAAGCCATCGAGAATGTCCAGTGGTTCCCCGGCTGGGGCGGTGACCGTATGGTCAGCATGATCCGCGAGCGGGCCGACTGGTGTATTTCCCGCCAGCGCCGTTGGGGTCTGCCCATTCCCGTCTTCTACTGTAAGGACTGCGGCAAGCCCGTATCCACCCCTGAATCCATTGCCAAAATCTCCGCCCTCTTTGACGAACACGGCTCCAATGTGTGGTTTGAGAAAGAAGCTATGGAACTGGCTCCCGAAGGTTTCACCTGCCCCCACTGCGGTGGTAAGACCTTCGACAAGGAGACCGACACGCTGGACTGCTGGTTTGACTCCGGCTCTACCCACTATGCATCCCTGATGCACCGCACCCCCGAACTGTGGCCTGCTGATGTGTATCTGGAGGGCGCTGACCAGTATCGCGGCTGGTTCCAGTCCAGCCTGCTCACCTCTGTGGGCGCGTTGGACAAAGGCGCTCCTTTCCGTCAGGTGCTGACCCACGGTTGGGTGGTTGACGGCCAGGGCCGCGCTATGCACAAGAGTCTGGGCAACGGTGTTGACCCGGCCGACCTGATCAAGGATTTCGGCGCGGATATCGTCCGTCTGTGGGCCGCCTCCTCTGACTACCATGCAGATGTGCGCTGCTCTAAGGAGATCTTCAAGCAGATTGCCCAAAACTATCTAAAGTTCCGCAATACCGCCCGGTACTGCCTGGGCAACCTGAACGAGTTTGATCCCAATAACCTGGTAGCCGCTGGGGATATGGAAGAGCTGGACAAGTGGGTGCTGACCAAGCTGAATGCTCTGGTGGAGGCCTGCCGGAAGGCTTATAACGCCTACGAGTTCCACACCGTCTCCCACATCATCAATGATTTCTGCGTGGTGGAGCTGTCCTCCTTCTATCTGGACATTATTAAGGACCGGCTGTACTGCGAGCTGCCCAATGGCCTGCGCCGTCGCTCCGCCCAGTCTGCTCTGTTCCTGATTGTGGACGCGCTGGCAAAGCTGTTTGCCCCCATTCTGGCCTTTACCTGTGACGAGATCTGGCAGGCAATGCCCCACCGTGACGGCGACGACGAGCGGAATATTCTGCTGAATCAGATGCCCGAAAACTTTAACGCCTACCTGCTGGATGACGCCGCTATGGCCAAGTGGGACACCGTTATGAAACTCCGTCAGGATGTGAACGGCGTACTGGAGATTGCCCGCGCCGATAAGCGCATCGGCAAAGCTCTGGAGGCCCACGTGAGCCTTAGCACCGAAGATACCGCTCTGAAGGCCGCCTGTGAAGGTCTGAACCTGGCAGAGATCTTCATCGTCTCCTCCTGCCAGTGGGAAACTCCCGCTGAGGGTGCTACCGTAGGTGCCGGAACGAATCTGCCTCAGCTGACCGTAGGTGTCACCGAGGCCCGTGGTGAAAAGTGCCCCCGCTGCTGGATGCATTCCACCGAAGCTGACGAAAACGGTCTGTGTAAGCGCTGCGCTGCCGTGATTTCCCAGCTGGATCTGGAAGTATAATCGCAAAAAGACCGCCTTGCTCCACAAAAGCAAGGCGGTTTTCTTATTTTCCAAGCACTTTGACTACATTTTCCATCATCTTCCGGATGGGCAGGTTGTAGGGGCAGCGCTCTTCACATTCGCCGCAGCCAATGCAGTCGGCAGCGGTCTTTTCCATACCTGCGTACCGGGCCAACGCCCATTCCTTCAGATCGTAGCGACTATAGTAGCCCTCCATCAGAAAGACAGCCGGTATGGATATGCCGGCGCTACAGGGGGCGCAGTAATTGCACCGGCGGCAGAAGTTCGTTCCCAAATCCCGGCGGATCTTCTCAATCTTCTCCTTCTCTTCCTCCGTCAGAGGCGCCGAGTCCGCCGCAGCCACTATGTTCTGCCGGATCTCCGATTCTGACGCCATACCGGGAATCACCACTGTCACATTAGGGTTGTTCACCACAAAACGCAGGGCGGTAGCCGCGTCGTCAATTGCGCCGCCGGCCAGGGGCTTCATGCAGATAAAGCCGATGTTCTTCTCCCCGCACGCCGTAATCAGTTCTGCCCCCTGGGTCTCCACGATATTGTAGGGAAACATAATAGTCTCCACCCAAGGCAGTTCCAACGCCTTGCGGAACAACTCCGCAGAGTGGAGCGTCACGCCGATGTGACCAATGCGCCCAGCCTCTTTAGCCTCCTGCAGCGCTTCCAGCGCACCGCCGGGGGCCATCACCTTTTCCAGGTCGGCCGCGTTGGGATTGTGGATCTGATACAGATCGATGTAGTCTGTGCGGAGATTGTTCAGGCTGATGGCAATGTCCTTCTCCATCCCTTCCCGGGTCCGGGCCATACTCTTTGTGGCAAGGACGAACCGATCCCGCATGCCCTCCATACCGTAACCGAGATACTCCTCGCTGACTGTATAACCCCGGGCGGTGTCGATATAGTTAACACCCTCGGCTACCAGTTTCGCCATCAGTCCTTTTGCGCTCTCCCGGTCGACTCTCTGAATGGGAATGCCCCCAAAGCCCAGCCGGGAGATTTTTAATCCGGTTTTTCCCAGAATGCGGTATTCCATAGTTTATTCTCCTTGTCTCAGCAGTGCAACTGCCACATCATTTACATTTGTTCCCGTAGGCCCGGTAATAACCAGGCCACCCACTCTTTTCAAAGCGTGGTAGGAGTCATTGTCCTGCAAAATCTTGTTTACATCGATCCCCTTGGCTCGCAAGGCATCTACGGTTTGATAATCTACATACCCACCGGCGGCATCCGTAGGACCGTCTGTACCGTCCGAGCCAACGCTGAAAACTGCCGCGCCGGGAATATTGGCGATCCCCTCCGCCGCGGCCAGTGCCAGCTCCTGGTTGCGGCCTCCAAGGCCGTTCCCTGTCACCTTTACCACGGTCTCTCCTCCGGCAATGAGGGCAATATTTTTCCCCGTACCGACATATTGTTTTATGTTCTCTGCTAAGCGTCTGCCTGCCTCTTTTGCTTCGCAGCAAAGGCGATCCGTCAAGATTGCCGGCTCATAACCCAACTCCCGGCATATCCGCTCCGCGGCGCTGCACAACTGTTTGACAGAACCGGTAATTTGCGTGGTCGCATTGAAAAGCTCCTTTGGTGTTTCCTGCTTCAGCAGCTCCCAAGTCCGCTCACTGAGTCTCAGCTTGTATTTCTCCGCCACCGCAATCGCTTCTGCGCTTGTGGTGCTGTCCGGGCAGACAGGGCCGGAGGCAATCATATCCAACGGATCTCCCAGGATATCTGACAGAACGATGGCGAACACCTGCGCCGGGGCGCAAAGCTGGGCAAACCGGCCGCCCTTCACTCTTGAAAGGCGCTTGCGGATAGTGTTGATCTCCACAATGTCCGCCCCGCAGGCAAGGAGCTGGCCGGTGATATCCTGCAATTCCTCCCCCGACACCAGCGGCTTTTCAAACAGAGCGCTTCCGCCACCGGAGAGAAGAAACAGCACCGTATCCTCTTCCCGCAAGTCCGCCACCATTTCCAGCGCTTCTTCTGTTGCAGAAAAAGTGTTCTCATCCGGCACGGGATGTCCGGCCTCCCGGCAGACAATACCGGGAATAGGATCTTTTATGTGTTGATACTTGGTAATCACAATACCCTTGTCAACAGGGACTTTCAACACATCCGTGGCGGTCTTTGCCATCTGCCACGCCGCCTTACCCACTGCCACCAACCGTACACGGCCGGGAAATGCTTTTCCCTGCAACACCCGCCTCACCGCCTCATCGGGCAAAACGGCGCGGATTGCGCCGACAACGATATTCTCCGCGTGGGCTCTTAACTGCGCATCCAACTCCATCCCCCCTTTGGCTTTTTTATTATAATTTACCTTCCAATAAATTGCAAGGGCAGCAAAAGGCCGGGAGTTTAACTCCCGGTCTTAACAGTAGTTTTCTTGCGGAAGGGCAGCAGGAGTACCCCTGTCAGGGTGTTGACCGCCTTGCCGGACAGAATGGCAAAGAGGTAGATGGGGATGGTCACGCAAACAAAGAGCAAGGGATAATACGCAGGTTTATGCCACTGGGGAAATAGCTTGTACACCCACACATCCAGAAGTCTGGACAGAAGATACCCCTCAAAGCAGCCGCCGGCTGCCCAGGTAAGCACTTTCCCTGCTCTTCCGGGGATCTGCACCCGGTACAGTCCCAGAAACAGAGCCGTTGCAATCACGGTGATGTAAAATCCTCCGTAGCCCTGGGAAAAGCCATCGCTGACACCCTTATCCGTGGTAAGCACCGACAAAAGCCCCAACAGCATAGCTGTGGCAGCCGCCACTGCAAGGCAAATCCATCTGTTGAACTTAGGTTGATTGCGCTTAATCAGCGCGCCGATCATATAGTAGGTAATGGGATAGAGCCCTGTCCAGTAATCCAACGCCAAAGAGTAGGAGGTCATGGAGGGAACTGCCGTCAGCAATACCATCACGCCGCAAATGACCAGCTGCCGTTTGGGTGTACCAAGGCCATCCAGCGCCAGATTGATCAAGGGGCTGATCAGCAGCAGACCGATGTACATTTCCAAATACCAGGCGTAATTTCCAAAATGAATAAACACGCCAAACCAATCCGCCACAGACTGCTCCTCACCAAGGAAGAAGTGGCGAATGGGGAAGGTAATCAGACAGATTAGCACATAGGATAAGCAAATGGGGATCAGGCTCTTATAATAAGACTTGCCAAAGGGTTTCGTGGTTTTCAGATAGCCGGTAAGCATCATAAAGATACCGTTGCAGCAATAGAAAAGCCATCGCCAGCAGTTTGCCGACCAAATCACCGCGCCTACCTGAGGCACATAGTAGTATCCGTTTTTCAGGTAGGAATGAACACCCACCACAAACAATAGACCCATGCACCGGATGAGGTCGATTCCGGACTCTCGTGTTTTCATTTTCTCAATCCAATCTTAAAAATGGCAAGACCGTTCCTTGCCCCAATAAGGGCAAGGAACGGCTCTTTATATTATTCGCCAATGAGCATAATCTGCACAGTTCTGTTTCTGCCCCGGGTCTGATCCCAGTCGATGAAATGGACGCGGCCAAACTCACCCAGATCCAGTTCGCCGTTTTCCATCACGATGGTCACATTGCGGCCAATGATGGAGGAGCGCAGATGGGCGTCAGTATTGTGGCAGCCGAAGTTGTCCTCGCCGACGGATTCAGCGAAGTCCAGAGCCTTTCTGCCGGGATGGAGGTACATACCCTCGTAGCGGCAGGTGGGGATCCACTCTTCAAACACATTTACCAGGTCCTGCTGGAGGGTCTCCAGACCGGTCATGGACATATCAAAAGCGCACTCCTGGGTGATGACGGAGCAGGTGGTGTGGTGGGAATAGACCACGCAGATACCTTCCTTCATACCGGAACGGGCGGCGATCTCCTTCACCTGCTCGGTGATATCATGGAAGCTGACAGCCCGGTGGTTGGACTGGAGCTTTAATGCTTCTCTGTAAACCATTAGTTTGCCTCCTTCTTCAGGTCATCCGCTGCCCGTCTGGTAGCGGCGATCATCTCGTCGATCATTGCCAGGGGATCTGCGGCATTCATAATGCCGGATGCTGCGCCGGCAGCTTCGGAGCCGGCCATAATGAAGTCATAGACCTGCTGGCCGTTGGTAATGCCGGCAGCCTGCTCCACCATGATGTCGGGATAGATCTCCTTGATCACCCGGATGGAGTCCTTCACATAGGCCATGGGGCTGACACCGTTGCCACCGCCGATGATCTCCGAAGGCTCGGGATTGATAATATCGGGATGTAGCTGGGCGATAGCTTTTGCCTCTGCCAGAGTGTCAGCGCAGGCAAATACCAGCATATCCAGTTCCTTTGCGCGGTCGATGGTGGCCTTCATCTGAGGCAGGCTCATGGGCTTCTCGCAGTGGTTGATGACCACACCCACAGCGCCGGCGGCCTTCAGGCCCTCGGGCAGAATATCTGCCATGCCGCGGCCGGGACGGAGAGTGTCCATATAAGGTGCCAGCACGATCAGATTCTTGGTGTGCTCGCACACCCGACGGATCTCGATGGGAGAACAGATAAACAGCACATCGATATCATACTTCTCTGCTGCTTTGTCTGCGGCAATGGCATACTCCAGCAGCTGGTCGCCATAGACATAGTTCTTAGTGCCGATTTCAAAATAAGGTACACGGATTTTCGGTTTCAAAGGAATCCCTCTTTTCTATAAAATTATTCGCCGTAAATAGACTTTCTTGCGCCTTCTATCAGATTGATGGCATTATTGTACATAATGTCTTCCACATCCTGGCGGCTGAGATTCAGTTTCTCTGCTGCTCGCTTAAATGCCAGTAGTTCCTCGTAAGCGAAGAAGGTGATGCTCTCCGCCTCCTCGGCGGTCACTTCCCGCAGGTGGGAATCCTGGCTGGGATCGCCGTAGAGTCCGGGAGGAATCAGATTGATGTAGGTGCCGTTTTCCTCGATCCGTCTGCAGCGCATCCGCAAAATCGGCATATCCGTGCCGAACATCACGTGCTTTACGCCTGCGTGACGAATTACTTCTGTAATGGAATGTTCGCAGCAATTTGCGCAGAAGTCATACATCAGATCGGGAGCTTGATCCAAAGTATCAAAGGCATTACCCAGATCGCCCTCCACATAAGCCCGACCCACATGGGCGATGATCAGTCGGATATTGGGGAACTCCCGCTTGATCTCCATGATCTGCGCAATATTCACGGGGTCTTTCATGCGGCCATTGCGGGGAATATGGAGCATGACGATCGCGCCCATCTCGTCCATCTTCTTCAGCTGGTGCTTGGGGAAGAAGTCAAAGATCCGGATCTCTGCCACAGGCAGATACTTGGGAGAAAGATCCAGATAGGATTTAATGCCCAAAAAACCGCCCGTGCGAATCTTCTCTTCCAGTTCCTCAGCGCTCTGTTCGGGGTGACTGAAATACAGAGCGGGGAAACCGCTCTCCTTGGAGCAGCGGGATACATAATTGTTGCCCTCCTCGCCGCAACCTGTACCGGCAAACATCATCGCCCGGACATCCTTTCCGGGGAACATGAGACGGTAAGTTTCCTGTAAGTCCTCAATGCTGTCGTCCAAAGCCACCATATTCGGCCAGGAAACGGTGCGCTTTTCTCCGGACGAGACCGCCTTTTTTTCTCTGTGGCAATCCAGCCATACGTGGGTATGGACATCAAAAATCTTCTCCGGCAAAAAGTCCCGCAGTTCCTCTTCGTAGATTTTCTTGTCATAGGAAGTCACTTCGAACAATGCCATTTTTACACATCCTTTTCTATTTTTCCCATAGCTTTCGCAATTTTCTTATAGCGTTTATAGGCCTGGTCATAGATTTCCGCCTGGGCCAGGTCAGGTAGGAAAGTCTGTTCCTGCATAGCCAGGCGCTTGCAGCCCTCCTGGGCATTTGCAAACAGTCCGCAGCCCACGCCTGCCAGCACCGCGGCACCTACGCAGGCCAGGTCGGCAGCCGCTGTGATACGCACCGGCAAGCCGAAAATATCCGCTGCCATTTGCGCCCAGGCCTTGCTCTTAGACGCGCCGCCGGCCAGGATGATGCCCTTTTCACCGGGTTTGGCCCGGAAGGCCTCCATCATCCAGCGGGTCTGGAAGACCACGCCTTCCATCACCGCCCGAGCCATACTGTAGCGGTCGTGGGACAAATCCAGTCCCACAAAACCGGCTGTCTGGAATCGGGTGGTGTCTCCGGACTTTCCGGAGAAGGGGAAGAAATAAAGTCCCTCCTCCGCAGCTTTGCGGGAGGTGATTTCTCTGTTGATCTCCTCGTAGGACATCTGACCCACGTGGTTGCGAAGCCAGTCAAGACAAATGCCACCGGAGGATAGCGATTGCAGGCTACCCCATTTCCCCGGCACTGCCGCCACGGACTGGCTGAGTCCGGATGTAAAATCCGGCTGGTCAGAAATAGCGGTCACCACCCAGCAAGTACCGGACCCAATGAGGATGTCACCATCCTCGGTAGCGCCGGCGCCAAGAGCAACGGCATACTGGTCATGAGCGCCGGCAACCAAGATGGTGTCGGTGGTCAGACCCAGCTCTTCGGCAGCGGCCACGGTTAAGTGACCGATGGGAGTACCGGAGGGCAGGATCTTAGGCAGCTGCTCCTCCCGAATACCGGAAAAGGCCAACAGTTTTTCGTGGTATGTACCGCTTAAAATGTCAGAAAACTGATTGATGCCGGCATCTGACGGGTCAATAGCAGGAACACCGGTCATTTTCACAGACACATAGTCCGGCACCGACAAAAACATTGCCGTCTTTTCAAATACCGCGGGCTCGTGCTTTTTGATCCACCGGACCGCCAAGGCAGGCAGACCAGCCAGCAGATCCCAGCCGGTGAGCCGGTACATTTCTTCTGCCGGACCTACCTCCTGCAGGAAGGCTTCCCGTTCCTCCTGGCACCGGATATCGTTCCACACGATGGCGGGGCGCAGGGGGTTGAACTCGCCGTCCACCGGTACGATCGTACCGCCCTGCAAGGACAGAGAGATGGCTTTCACATTTCGGGCAATCTTCTCGTCTGCGCAAAGTTCCATGACGGTGTCCCGCACTGCCTGCCACCAGTCCTCGGCGTTCTGTTCACTCCAGCCGACCTGAGGCGTGGACAAGGGATACCCCCGATAAGCGTGGGCAATCAGCGATCCGGACGCCGAAAACAGCATCGCTTTTGTGCCGGTAGTGCCCACATCAAGACCAATGATATATGTTTCCGCCATAGTTTCTCCTTCAGCGGTCACACCGCTTGCGTGGCAAATATGGTCCCACGGCCAAACCGTATGGGACCATATTCCACAGTAAAGTCAGTATAAGCTATCTTACAGATAGCGATCCTCCAGACCGCAGCTCCAGGATGCGAAGGGCTTGGCAATCGCTTCAGACACATAGCAAGTGCCCTTGCCCAAACGAAGGATGGATGCGGGGAACTCCTGGGAGATGGGGCCGTACAGCTCCAGGCGGGAGACCATACGCTGCCAGGAAGATCCGTCAGCATTTACAAAGTTATGCAACTCTACGCGCTCCTTGGCGTTGCAGATGTCGCGGGGGCCGATGGTAGCAGCCTTGTAAGGCACTGCCCATACGTCGCCGGATGCGCCCATGGGAGCGAACAGAGAGTTCTCGCAAATGGTCAGGGGAGTCTCGGTGACGATTCGGGAGCCCAGCTTGCAGAACTCTTCCAGGCTGTCAGCCTTGAACTCCTCGGTTCTGGGATCGATGAAGGCAGTGTGTCCGGGCCAGCCGGTTGCGGTGTAGACCACATCAACGCCACCGCCGGTGATCTCGTCGATCATGTTAGAGTACACATCGGTACCCTTGTTGTCGTTATTGTGGGTGTGCCAATGATCCACGGGGGGACGCAGATCCTCACGGATGCGGCCGTAGAAGTGGTTCATAAAGGAGTAGCCCAGGCCTGCGCCGTAGGTCAGGGGCGCCACGTTTCCGTCCTCGTCAGCCCACTCGTCCATAGCGAAAGCGTGGACATTCCGGGCGGAGACATTGAACTTGTTGAGCATATTCGCCACGGCGGAATATGCGCCGGGCCACTGGTTGGGGCAGATCATCGAGAAGGGCTTGTCCTCCAGATCGGACATCAGGATCCGGTAGAACATATCCTGCACCATGTGCAAAGTGGGATCGATAACCACTTTCACGGAGAAACCGTTCTCGTTGGTATACTCCATATCCTCACGCTTAATGTTGCGGACGCGCTCCAGCTCCTCCAGGGGCAGCTCACTGTGGGGCAGCCAAGGTGCGGGCTTAAAGCGGAACTCTTCGTACAGACTCATACTCTTTCTCCTTTTCTTCTAATTACTTTGTATCGTTCAGGCGGATCAGCAAAACCGTTCCCAAACGGTCCTGCGCGCCAATTGCCAACCACTTTTCATCGGGGGACAGCGCCAGAGACGACAGAATATCTGCGCCCACGATCATACCGTTCTCGCTACGGACGGACCAGCGGAAGAAACCCCGCTGCCGCAGACCCCGGCGGTCATCATAAGTAAACACACGGCCGAACTCGTCCTTGTCGCCCACAGTACCCCAAAGCATTGTCTTTGCCTTGTTGGTACACAGCGCGCGAACAGGTCCAAGGGGTGCGGCCTGACCCAGGGCGAAAACATCTTCGCCGTTCACGATCGCTACCAGACCGTCCTTTGTGCCCACGATCTGTTTGCCGCCGTTCCAGTCGGCGATGGCGTTGGGTTTTGCCAAATACTGCCGGCCTGCTGCGTAAGGCAGATCAGGGATCGCCTCGTAGGTCTTGGGCATGCACTGCTCCAGCAGCCAATCCTTAAAGCCTTCTTCCAATTCGCCCAAAGGCGTGTGGCTCACATATGCGCCCTTCTCGATCTTAACCGCATACTGGGGCTTGCCGTCTCCGGTCAATGCCCACAGGGTGTCATTGTCTGCAAAACACAGACCGATGACCGCGGAGGATGCCGTCTCCAAACCGGGAAACTCAGGCCAAATCCGCACGGGAAACACGTCCGTAGTGGGGAACGCCTCGTGGGCGTTGTCCACGGACATAGCCTCTTCGATAAAGGCCTTGGCATCGGGGGGCAGCGGCTTGGGATAGCCGATAGAGCTCTTGAGGATACCGGAACGCTCATGACAGTGCTTCCGGAACTCCTTCAGATCGATCACCGTCACCATAGGGCCGTCCACATTATTGGTGCACTCGGTGGCGTAGAGGATATCACCCTCCTTGTCGATCTGCACGGTAGAGCAGATAAACATGCCGTAATCCACAGTACCTACCACGCCCAGACATTCCGGCTTGGCATCGGGATTTCTGTAATCCCAGCGGAACAGCAGGTTGGGCAGAACATACTCCATAGTGGGATTCTCCACGCAGCGGGAGGTGATAATGTACCACAGAACACCGTCCTTGTCGATGCCGGTGTTGAAAGAGGTCAACTGGCCCGGTGTCTCCTTGAACAGGTGATCGGCAGGAATACGTCTGCTGAAAGCAGTGAGGGTGTTGGTGTTGGTGTCATATTCATACACATCATCCGCCCAGCCCAGCACCAGCAGCATAGTATGGTCGTCCAGATCGTAAAAATCGGTCACATACCGATACCACACATTATGGTAGGAGTTGGTCTTGCTCTCCGGGAATCGAATGCCCAGATATTCCAGCTTGTCCGTGTCCGTATTGACCCGGAAGAAATAGCCGCCCTTGGTGGAGCCGTACACATTACCGTCGGGACCCAGATGGATCCGGTGAGAGCAGTGCTCCACCGCCTTACCAAGGTCCTTCACCTCACGGGTGGTCAGATCATACTTATAGATATGGCCCAGGAAGAAGCCCAGCATATAATAGGCATTGTGCTTGGTATCATACACAGCGCCGTAGATACTCTCGTGGGGAACAGGAGTGCCCAGCACCTCAGTCTTGCCCGTCTCCGGATCGTAGATAAACAGAGAAGAGCCGGGGAAGCTCTCATACTTGTGGGAGAAATACGCATAAGGCATCCATTCGGGATGGCCGGGGGCGCCATCGGTGTTATGGTTGACGAAGATCAACCGGCCGTCTGGCAAGAAGTCGATGCTTGTATGCAGCTTACTGCCGGGCATAGCCCGGTGGGGAGGAAGCAGAACATCGCTGGTGTGGAGCAGGTATTCGATCTTCTTATTCTTATAGTCGAAGCGGTTCAAGTAGGCGAAATCGCCCTTGCCGTTCTCGCTGCCCAGGGAGAAATAGAACTCACCCTTGGGGGAGATAATTCCATCCCAGCAGCAGTTGATGTCGCCGGCCACTTCCTTGGCAAATACATGATGCACGCCTTTTTGGCTCATCACCTTGTACACTTCAGGATCCGTGCCGTCCAGAGTAAACATGTATGTTTCCTGATTGCTCATAAAATCCCTCTCCTAGTCCTGTATTTATTCCAATATAACCTTTTCTTTCCCTTGGAAACAGACGCATTTCCGGTCACAAAAACATCTGTCCATACACCATAGATAATAAACCAGTCGAGCCGGTTTGTCAATGATACTTTGGCTTTTTAGGGCGTTGTTTGGCTGCTAAATCGTTCCGGATTTCCGGGAGTAAACCAGCTTTTGAGTCCGGCCGCAATTAGCAGTAGACATTCTGCGAAAATATTGTAAAATAGAGGCAAAAGGATTTGCCTTTTCGAAACAAGGAGGAATCACTTATGAAAAAAGTCAGTCTGACCCTGTGCCTGTGCCTGGTCTTTGCAACGCTCTTTGCTGCCTGCGGCGAACAGCGCGAAACACCGGAAACTTCCGCGCCCACTACCGCCGCTCACGAGCACATTCCCACCGAATATTCCTTTGATGTACATAACCATTGGTATGTATGCGCCTGCGGTGAAACTGTCACCGAGCCCCACAACCCCGATGACTTCGATGTCTGCCTTGAGTGCGGTATTGCCGCCTATGACAACGGTGACGGCACCTATACCATCCTGACCTACGACGAGCAGGGCACTATGAACAGCCAAACCGATTACGACGCCGAGGGCAATGTGATCTTCCAGCTGATTCATACCATAGAGTATTATGCAGACGGCAACCCCAAGCACTCCTGGGAGTACCACGACGGCGTCCTGCTGTACGAAAAGACCTTCCTCCCCTGCGCCGATCCCGAGAACGGCGTCTACAACAGCGAGGATGTCATCTATCAGGAGGACGGCAGCAAGAGTGTCACAATCATGGACGAGAATTGGAACATTCTTATGCTCATCGTCTGTGATGCCGAAGGCAATCTGGTCTCCGAAGTAATCTATGAGTACGAGTTCGATGAATACGGCAATGTCCTGCGGACTGCCTGCTACGAAAACGGTGAGCTGATTATGCTGAGAACGGCCTTTATGGGACCTGACGGTGTGGTCTACGACGACTGCACTACCTATTACGAAAATGGCGTAGTGACAAACGAGATCAAATATATCTTCACCTTCGACGACAACAATTGCAGAACCTACCAGTGCATCATGATCAATGGTGTCAAGAGCGACGAGTCCTTCTATCAGCCGGATGAAGAGGGCTACTACTATCTGTATCACGAGATCAGCTATAACAACGGCGTGGTCGTAGAGGAATACTTCTATACTGCAGACGGCGAGCAGCTCCTGCCCACCGAGGGCTAATATGCAGCAGGCAACGAGGAAACGCCTCATATGAGGCGTTTCCTTTTTAATCACGTTTTCTTAACGGCCTTTCGAATCCCACCTGGCCAAAAAGAAAACACCCCTCAAGGGGGTGCTTTCTTTTTGAAGACTAACCCTAATTTTGATACAAATGCACCCCCTTTTGAGATTAGGGGGTGCAAAATCATTTTAGGGGGTGCAAATCGAGTTGAGGGGGGTGCAAATAGTGAATAAATGTACTAATCTTCTTTGGATCGGTTGATATTCCAAGTCGTCAAATAGTCAGGATCTACAACAACCTCTCCGGTAGAACGCAAACGATACTCACCGGGAGGGGCAATTTTTGTTGAAGATAAATCCGGGGGGAGTCCAAAAAGCTCGCCATCATTCAGCTTAACCAAGATCCGGTTTTCGTTCGATTCAATCACCGTACCCCAGTATTGTTTCTGCTCGATAAACTCGTCATCCGCAGTATAATAGGTAAGGCCGATCAGTATGGTTTTTCCAATAAGATCAGAAAAAGTAATTTCGCTCAATGGAATTTCCTCCTTTCTTTTCACTTTTTATGTTATATCATATCATAAAAATAGAATAACCGCAACCTTGTATCAAGATTACGGTTATTCTTTGGCGGAGACGGTGGGATTCGAACCCACGTGCGGTTGCCCGCAAACTGATTTCGAGTCAGCCCCGTTATGACCTCTTCGATACGTCTCCTTATGCAGTTTTTCTTCCGGTTGTAGGTATTAAGGATAAATCAAAACCCTGCCGATACTCGGCAGGGTTTTTATTTATTGGTCCGAGTGTCGAGATTCGAACTCGAGGCCTCTTGAACCCCATTCAAGCGCGATACCAAACTTCGCCACACCCGGATCAGTTCGCTGCCTCACGACAGCTTCGATATAATACCACAGCTTGTCGGAAAATGCAAGCCCTATTTTTCATTTTCTTGATTTTTTCCATCCTTTTTACAATCAGTACATATCAG
>JAZKZN010000023.1:0-162847 GCA_045612705.1 Faecousia sp.
ACCAAGGATATTCATGTTCATTTCCCCGAGGGTGCGGTACCCAAGGATGGCCCCTCTGCCGGCGTGACAGTTTGCACTGCCATGGTTTCTGCGTTGACCGGTACCACGGTCCGTCGTGATGTCGCTATGACCGGTGAGATATCTATCCGGGGAAGAGTGCTGGCTATTGGAGGCCTGAAGGAAAAGACTATGGCAGCCCTGCGCCGCGGCATTACCACCGTGATCATTCCAAAGGACAATGAGCGGGATCTGGAGGAGATTGATCAGACCGTCCGTAGTAGCCTCAACTTTGTCACAGCGCAGACAGTGGATGTCGTTTTGAACACTGCGCTAAACAAGAAGACGGAGGCTGTGACCAGTATTTTGGACATTCCTGAAGATTTGAAAGCAAAGTCTCGAAGCAATGTGATCCGTCAGTGAGGTGGGGTTATGAACTTTAACAATGTGGATTTTCTGATCTCTGCTGCGTCGCCCAAAGACTTTCCCGGCAACCGTTTACCGGAGATCGCATTTGCCGGCAAATCCAATGTGGGCAAATCCTCTGTAATCAATCGGATTCTTCAGCGCAAGAACTTTGCCCGCGTCGGTGAAAAGCCCGGCAAGACAGTTCATGTCAACTATTTCGTCATCGATAAGACCTGTTATTTCGTAGATCTACCCGGCTATGGCTATGCAAAGGTCTCTCAGCAGGAAAAGGATCGTTGGGCGAAGTTGATGGAGAATTATTTCGCTGCTCAGCGGATCGACCTGGGTATCCTCATTGTGGATGCCCGTCATGCTCCCACCCAGAATGATATTACCATGGCAAATTGGTTTTTGGACAGCGGATGTCCTTTTGTTGTAGTCGCCAACAAACTGGACAAGCTGAAGAAAAGTGAGATTGAGCCGAATATAAAGACCATCCGCGAGGATCTTTCCATCCCTGAGGATACACCCATAATTCCTTTCTCAGCAGAAAAGGGCACCGGTAGGGAAGAACTGGTCAAGCTAATTTTGGCATCTGTCAAAGTGTAAAAGGAAGGGGGAGACTCCATGACCCGGAAACAGCAGAAGATGATATGGTTGCTTGCAGTAATTGCTTTTATCGCCTTTTGTGCTGCAGTTTCTAGGTTTATTGGTGTACCCATGATTCAATTAGCAAAAGAACCGGAAGCCTTCCGTCAATGGGTGGATGCATCCGGTATCTGGGGGCGCTTTCTCTTTGTTGGTATGGTCGTTCTGCAAGTCATTGTTGCATTTATTCCCGGCGAGCCCGTAGAGCTGGCGGCAGGATATGCTTTTGGCTTTCTAGAGGGCAGCTTGCTGACAATGGCCGGCTTTTTGATCGGAAGCTGGATCGTGTATGCTTTGGTGAAACGTTTTGGTGTACGGCTTGTGGAAGTATTCTTTCCCACCAAAAAGATTAATGAGTTTGGGTTTCTGAAGAATCCAAAGAAAACCAGAATTGTCAGTTTTATACTGATGCTTATTCCTGGAACACCAAAGGATTTTCTCAGCTTTTTTGCTGGCCTGACACAACTGAAGGTAGGGGAGTGGCTGGCGATTGTGGCAATCGCGCGAATTCCGTCATTGGTCACCTCAACAATCACCGGTGCAGCAGCTGGCAGGGAGAACTATATTCTCTCCGGAATTATGCTTGCCATTACAATCATATTTAGCCTTGCCGGTATTTGCTATTACCGCAATCTTACCAAGCAAGAAAACAAAGATAAAATATGTGAAAAGACCACAGCTCAATAGCTGTGGTCTTTTCAATCACAAATTATCAGAGAGCTTTCTTCGCTTCTCTTAAAGCCTGCGCCAGCTGATCGGGGCAGGAGGTAGGCTTCGGACCGCAGTGGATGCCGTCCAGACGGCTGATGGCCTCATCAACATCCATACCCTCCACCAGCTTGCCAATCCCCTGGAGGTTGCCATTGCAGCCTCCCAGGAAGCTGACATCATGAATCTTGTTCTCTTCCAAAGTAAAGTAGATCATCTGTGAGCAGGTACCCTTGGTCTTGTATTCAAATTGCATATCTTTTTTCCTTTCTTTACACAATAATATCCGTAAGGTTTGCATTGACAAGTTCCACCAAAGCCGTAGTCGGAACAACCATCATATGACCCCGTTCGCCGGCAGAAACGGCTATTTCTTCAAAAATCTGGCAGGATTCCTCTATATGTATGGGATACTTTTTCTTCATACCAACGGGGGAACAGCCACCGCGAATGTAGCCTGTCAATGCCAGCAGATCTTTAACAGGAATCATGGCCATATCTTTATCACCGGCCGCCTTTGCAGCCTTTTTTAAGTCGAGTTCCGCGCAAACAGGTATGCAGAATATGTTGACTCCGGTACGGCTTCCTTTGGCCACCAGAGTCTTATAAACTTGTTCGGGCGGAAACATTAACGCTTCTGCCGCATGGTTTCCGTTCAGATCGTCCGGATCATATTCATAAAAGAACTCCCGGCAGGGGATTCCAGATTGCTGAACCAGCCGGACTGCATTCGTTTTTGTTGCCAAATTGATCACCGGTCATTATTATACGACACTTTTTCATTCCTTGCAAGTATGAATTGTTTTGAAAATACAGTCAATCCTATTCCCGGAGGGATCAAAAATGGATGACAAGAATAAGGAAAACAAACAAGAGCAAAACGATTTGCTGGAGCTGGGGTCAGATATCAGCAAAAGCAGTAAAGGCAACATTTATACACTGACAATTATCGGACAGGTGGAGGGACACCAGGTACTTCCGGAAACAGTGAAAACAACAAAATATGAGCACGTTCTGCCCCTGCTGGCCGGACTTGAAGAAAGCGATGAAATTGACGGTCTGCTCCTACTCTTGAATACAGTTGGCGGTGATATTGAAGCGGGACTTGCAATTGCAGAAATGATTGCAGGTATGAAGAAACCGACGGTTTCCCTTGTTTTGGGCGGCGGACATTCTATCGGCATTCCGTTGGCTGTGTGTACCAAGAAATCCTTTATTACCCGTACAGCCAGTATGACAGTGCATCCTGTTAGAATGACAGGTCTTGTTGTCGGAGCGCCGCAAACCTTCCGGTACTTTCACCGGATCCAAGAGCAAATTACCGACTTTGTCACCGCCAATTCAGCCATTACAAAAGAAACTTTTGAGGGTTATATGATGGCGACAGGGGAGATGGCTACAGATGTTGGCACGATCCTCTACGGCAGAGAGGCTGTCGCTTCCGGACTGATAGACTCCCTTGGCGATCTGAACGATGCGCTGACAGAGCTGCACAATATGATCGCCGAAAGTAAAAAGGAGCAGAAATAATTTTGCAAACACTATAGAAATCCTGAGGAAAATATGTTATTATAAGTTGAATTATTATGTACGAAAGGCAGGTGGGACTATGTCGGTACTGGAAAGCATCCTATATGGCTTGGTGACGGGCATTACAGAGTTTCTGCCTGTTTCCGCAAGAGCCCATCAGGCGCTTATGCGTTATCTGTTTGGTGTAGCCACCAGAGATCCACTACGGGATCTTCTGGTACATATCGCCATTCTTGCAGCCATCATTGTATCGTGCCATGAAACGCTGCTTTCACTGCAAAAAGCACAGGCAATGGCAGTCGCCAGCCGCAGAAAACGTCAGCGTTTACCGGACGGCAACTATTACGATCTCCGATTATTAAAAACCGCCGTTTTACCGCTGCTACTCGGCCTTGTTTTGCGTTTTACAACAACAAGTCTTGAGGATAACCTGCTGAGCCTGATGATTTTCCTCACTATCAATGTTGTCATTCTATTACTGGCAGAGCATACTCGGCACGGGAATCGCACGGCAATGACAATGACCGGTCTTGACGGAATTGCCATGGGTCTTGTTGGCGCACTTTCCGTGTTTCCAGGCATCTCCCGCACTGGTGCGATTGCAGCCTACGGAACCCTTCGGGGCGCGGATGGCAAGAAGATCGCCACCTGGGCGATCATCCTTGGCATTCCGACGCTTTTGTTTGCTGTATTTTTTGATATTTTCGTACTCGTTACGCACGGCGCCGGCCCGATTACATTTGTTATTTTCGCAGGTATGTTCCTGTCTGCGCTGACAGCTTTCTGCGGCGGATGCATAGGCATCAGAGCATTGAAAGCTGCGTTGGTCCAATCTCAGTTCTCAGGATTTGCTTACTACACCGTCGGCTTGGTGGTGTTTACCTTTATTCTCTATATGATTACATAACAGGAGGTCACTATGGCAGAACAGAAACACAAATCTCAAGCTGATAAGGCTGCCTCTGCAAAGAAGCACACAAATAAGAAACAAAAAACCAGCCCCAAACACGATGAGAAGAGTGGAAAGGTCAGTGTGAAGCCGGTAGGTGAGGAACGAAAGATTCCCGTCCGCGTGATCACTTCTCTGATCTTCCTTGGCCTGTTCATTCTTGAACTGGTCATATTCCTTCAACCGGAGGGCGCTGTCATTCACCTCCTTGAAAGTCTTATTAACGGTTTGATTGGTCATACGGCTTTTGTCGTTTCCATCCCCGCAACACTGTATCTTTTTATCATACACGGTTTCAGCGGCAAACGCCCCGTTAAGATGCGCTCTATTTGTGTAGGACTTTTCATATTGATCTGCGGCTGTATTTCCCATCTGACGATAACACTCCCCGAAATGCCTATGGGTTTTGACACCATCAAGGGCCTGTATGCCGGCGGCATTGAAGGCAGCACCGGTGGCTTCCTCTGCGGCAGCATTGCGATGCTATTCTACTGGCTGTTCCGGGAAATCCTCAGCTACATTCTGTTTATTCTGTCCGCAATCATCACCTTGCTTGGCGCTATGCAGATCACCATTGCAAGCATCATTCGCGCCATTCAAGACAGACCCCGGCCCGATTGGGATGAAAAGCCCGTAGAACGGCAGGAACCCGCCGCGGTTGTGGTCAATCACATTGCCAACAAGCGAATTGAACACTTGGAGCATAAGCGGGAGCTGCGCACTCAGAAGGAATCGGAGTCGCAAAGATATATTCCCGCACCGGAAAGTGTCGAACCGGCAAAGGCTGCTGACATTTTCAAGCAAATCGACAGCGATACAGCAACACCTGTTGTAGCTGCGGCCGAATTTGTACCCGCTTCCGAAGAGGAACAACCAAGGATTACCATGCCCCCCTTTGAGAAGGACGATGTACCGGCGGAAAAACCTGTAGCACCCACTAAAAAAGTAAAGCCAGAGAAAGTTAGCCACAAGGAAGCTAAAATCTCCGCTGAAGAAGTCGCAAAGGAAATTGAAGACTCCCAAAAAGACAAGCAGCCAAACTACTGCTTCCCGCCAATTGATCTTTTGAAATTGCCCGGCGACGGTGCGGCTGACGGGACTGTAGAAATGCGTGAGAACTCCAGACGACTGAACGAAACACTGGCAAGTTTCAAAATTGAAGCGCATATTGTAAATGTGACCCGCGGCCCCAGTGTCACCCGGTACGAGGTTGAGCTGGAGAAAGGCGTTAAGCTTAGCAAGCTGACATCCGCCGCAGACGACATTGCTCTGAGTTTGGGCGCAACCGGTGTCCGGATTGCAGCCATTCCCGGTAAGATTTCTGTAGTAGGTATTGAAGTACCAAACCGTGCCGTCACAATGGTGTCCCTGCGTGAAGTTATTGACTCCGCGGAGTTCTCCAAGGCAAAATCCAAGTCTTCTTTTGCCGTTGGCAAAGACATCGGCGGCAACTGCATTGTTGGCAATATCGCAAGGCTGCCCCATATGCTGATCGCTGGTACTACCGGCTCCGGTAAGTCCGTGTGTATGAACTCCATTATCATCTCCTTGCTATATAAGGCAAGCCCCGATGATGTGAAGCTCATTATGGTTGACCCGAAAATGGTGGAACTGGGTATCTATAACAGTATTCCTCATCTTCTAATCCCTGTTGTCACTGACCCCAAGAAAGCCGCAGGCTCTCTGCAATGGGCAGTGTCTGAAATGATGCGTCGCTACAAGGCTATGTCCGATGCAGGCGTTCGGGATCTGGAGTCCTACAACAGCATTATTGAAGGTCAGGAGACCGAGGCAACCAAGCTTCCTCAGGTAGTTGTTATCATCGATGAGCTGGCTGACTTGATGCTGGTAGCAGCAAAAGAAGTGGAAGAATCCATCTGCCGGATTGCACAAATGGGCCGTGCGGCCGGTATTCATCTGGTGATCGCAACCCAGCGACCTTCTGCTGACGTGATTACAGGCCTTATGAAAGCAAACATCCCCTCCAGAATTGCGTTCTCGGTTGCCTCTGCTATGGAATCAAGAATCATTCTGGATACCCAGGGCGCAGAGAAGCTGGTGGGCAAAGGCGATATGCTATATGCCCCTATTGGCAACGGCAAACCGAAGCGTGTTCAGGGTTGCTTTGTCAGTGACAGTGAAGTAGAAGCAGTCGCCAACTACGTAAAAGCAAACTACATCACCAACTATGACCAGGAGGTTATGGAGGAGATCGAGCGGAAAGCTATGCAGACCGGCAACAAGCCTGCAGCGTCCGACCCGGAACCTAACACCGACGAACTGGACGGTGATGAGATGCTGCCTGCCGCCGTTGATGTTATCCTAGAAACCGGTCAGGCATCCGTATCGATGCTGCAGCGGCGGTTGAAGCTGGGATATGCACGTGCGGCGCGTATTGTTGACGAAATGGAGGAAAAGGGGATTGTCGGCCCATTCCAAGGTAGTAAACCCCGTGATATTCTCGTCACCAAGGAGCAGTGGGCAGCAATGCGTTCCGGCAGCAATTCCCAAATCGAGTTTGAAGATCTGGAAGAGTTCGAGGAGAACGATACCGAGTTCGAAGAAGAAATCTGAGTCTCTCATTAATTTGCATTACATCCGGTGCGCCGGAGCAATAGCAAGGAGGTTTTCAAAATGAATAACAGCAAAGTAAAGCGTATGGTCGGAATCGCCCTGATGATGGCGTTAATCGTCGTGTTGCAGGCTCTCAGTGCAGCTCTACCGCCTATTGGTGGATTCCCCATATCCTTAGTGCTGATTCCCATTGTCCTGGGAGGCGCTATGTACGGCTTTCGTGCAGGCACACTTTTGGGCGCGATATTCGGCATTGTTGTGTATGTAAATTGCTACACCGGAGCAGATCCCGGTGGCCATATGGTCTTTACCGCCAGCCCTGCACTGTGTTTTCTGGTAGTGATGGCAAAGGGTATCCTGGCAGGCACCTTTTCAAGCCTGGTGTATCAGACAGTAAAGCGTTTGAACGATTATGTAGCTATGCTCGTTGCAGCAATCGTATGCCCTGTAGTGAATACCGGCGTATTCCTGGCCGGTATGTTCCTGTTCTTCCGACCTGTACTGGCAGTGTGGGCAGACGGTAGCGATCTGATCACCTATGCCCTCAGCGGCATCGTACTGATCAACTTTGTTCCCGAGCTCATCATTAACATCGTATTCTCTCCGGCGGGAAATACCATTTTGCGCGCAGTCAAAAACAAATAAAAGAGCCTTTGAAAAGCTGACAGCAAATGCTGTCAGCTTTTCTTTTGCATACTGGGATTTGTTGTGCATAGGCTTAAGCAGGAGTGATGCAAATGAAATGTGCCTGGCAAGCATTTATTAATCTTCTGCCGCATTGGATGCGGCGAGAAGTGGACGAGCAAGGTAGATCTGCGCTACAGGAGCTACGACTGCGAATTGGGATGCCACCGGAGATGTTGTTCCAGCATAACGCCTATAAGCTTTCTCGGATAGTCGCATCTGAGGATATCTCTTTTGTAATCAATGCAGCCTCAGAATATTCCCCATGGACGGCGCAATCCATAGGGCAGGGTTATTTAACCGCTGCGGGTGGCCACCGGATAGGAATATGTGGCGCAAGTACTGTTACAGGAGGCAAAATGACAGGTATCAGAGCTCCCACATCCCTGTGTATGAGGGTTGCCAGAGACTTTGAGGGAATTGCAAGGGAACTGACGGATGTGTCAGGATCTGTTTTGATCATCGGGCCGCCAGGAAGCGGAAAAACTACGCTTCTCCGGGACATAATCAGGCGCAAGTCCGCTCGCGTACAGGGGTGTATTGGTGTCATAGATGAAAGGGAAGAGCTGTTTCCCGTTCATAATGGACAGGCTTGTTTTTATCCGGGTGAACACACTGATATCCTTAGCGGATGTCCTAAGGCGGTAGGAATTGAAGCAGTACTGCGCAGTATGAATCCCGAGTGGATTGCCGTAGATGAAATCACAGGGGAATCTGATTGCGATGCTCTCCTGCACGCCGGCTGGTGCGGCGTGGACTTGATGGCAACAGCTCACGCCGGTTCTGTCGCAGATCTAAAATCCCGGCCTGTTTATCGTCCGCTGATCAACGCGGGGCTTTTCAAATCAGTAATCATTCTGAATAAGGACAAGTCCTGGTCTGTGGAAAGGATATATGCGTAATGCTGAAAATAGTTGGTGTTGTTTTCGTAGTTGTCAGCTGTGGGACCGTTGGTTTTCGTTTGGCCGACAACCACAGAAGGGAAGAACAGTATCTACGGCAGTTTGTAAGAATCCTGGATTTCATTGCCTGCGAACTACAGTACAGGCTGACCCCTCTACCTACGGTCTGTGTACAAGTCTCGCACGAGTTTCCCACGAAAATAGGAAATGTGTTCGCCTGCTTGGAACAGGAGATGCGACGGCAGATTTTGCCAGATATGGCCAGGTGTATGGAGTTCACACTGAACAAAGTGCAGGATTTACCACCTATTACAAGAAAGTGTCTGCGCCTTTTGGGCGCATCAATAGGACGCTTTGACATTGAGGGACAATTAAAGGGATTGGAGGCCGTCCGGCAGGAATGCAAAAGAAATCTCGAGGATCTGGCAAAGAATCGGGACACAAGGATCAGAGGTTATCAGACCTTGGGGCTCTGCGCCGGTGCTGCCATTGCGATACTGTTAGTATAATATGGATATTGATTTAATTTTTAAAATTGGTGCGGTAGGCATTATTGTCTCCATACTGAATCAGGTTCTGACCCGTTCCGGCAGGGAGGAGCAGGCAACAATGACTACACTGACAGGACTTGTGGTCGTCTTGATGATCGTTGCGCAAAAGATCTCTGACCTGTTTGAACTCGTAAAGCGACTTTTCGATTTGTAATGGATATCTTTCTGAAAGCAACAGCAGGTGTATTGACTGCACTTATTCTTTGGCTGTGTCTTAATAAGCAAAACAAGGATTTCTCCGTGCTGCTGAACCTTGCCGTCTGCACAATGATTATTGCAGCAGGATTTACCATTCTGCAGCCCGTTCTTGATTTCATCGCAAACCTGCGATCCATAGGTAAACTGGATACCCAGCTGATTTCCGTTGTTTTAAAAGTAGTGGGAATCGGGTTAATCGCAGAGATTTGTATGTTTGTCTGCAAAGATGCAGGAAACGAATCAATGGGAAAGTCGATCCAGCTGCTGTCTTCTGCAGTAATCCTGTGGATGTCGATTCCGGTCTTTGAAAGACTCCTATCCTTATTGGATGAAATACTTGGTAGCATATGAGAAGATTGATTTTAATTTTAGTGGTTATTGGCTCTCTTTGCCTTTCTGTGACCGCCGATCCGTTCTCTGCGCCTGCGGTGCCGGAAGGCGCTGTAGAGTATATGCCGCAAGAAAACGAAACCTTTGCCCAGGGGATTTGGTACATTCTTAAAACAGCGGTTGCCAAGTTGCAGCCGGAACTGGCCGGGGCAAGCAAGGTTTGCTTATCATTAATCACTGCGGTGTTGTTTTTTAGCATCCTCGGCAGTTTTACAAAAGTCTCCCAGGAAAGTATTCAGCTGGTGTGCGCAGTTATGATTGGCGTAATCTTATTAGAGAGCATCCACACAATGATCCGACTGGGAACCAAGACTGTCACAGAATTAAGCGAATACAATAAGCTCCTTCTGCCAGTTATGACTGCAGCTCTTGCCGCCCAAGGGGGAGTGACCACATCGGCCGCCCTTTATTCCGGTACGATCTTCTTCAACACTCTGCTCACTTCCGCCATCTATCGGCTGCTTATTCCTGCTACATATGCGTATCTTTGTCTCTGCGTCGCATCCAGCGCAATTAACCAGCAGATGCTGAAAAAAGTCCGCGATTTTGCAAAAGGCTTCGTGATCTGGTTTCTAAAAATCGTGCTTTATGTATTCACGGGATACATTGGCATTACAGGAGTCGTCAGTGGCGTTGTGGACGCTTCTGCCTTAAAAGCAGCCAAGCTTACCATATCTGGCGTAGTCCCGGTTGTCGGCGGCATCCTGGCTGACGCGTCAGAAACAATCCTGCTCAGCGCGTCCGTTATGAAAAGCGCGGCCGGTGTATATGGTATTTTTGCAATACTAGCGATCTGCGTCAGTCCATTCCTTCAAATTGGCATCCAATATGTGCTTTTAAAGCTCACAGGCGCAATTTGCGGCGTTTTTAGCTACAAGCCGGCAATAGACACAGTTAGCGATTTCTCCACCGGTATGGGGATGCTGCTGGCAATGACAGGTACGGTGTGCGTCATCATTTTGGTCAGTATCGTGTGTTTTATGAAGGGGGTAGGGTAGAAGTGGATGTAAAGAGTTATATATTAAGCATTATCAGTGCAGCGGTTCTCTGCGCAATTGTAAAGGTATTTCTTGGAGAAAAAACGGCAGCCGGACAGCTTGGAAAGCAACTTAGCGGTATTTTTCTAGCGGTCACAATTATCGCGCCGCTTGCCAGCATATCTTTTTCCGGCATTGGAAATTACCTCGATAATCTAAATATCGAGGCGGATATGTATGTTCAGCAAGGAAAAACAGCCACACAAGAACAGGTCTCCGCAATCATAAAGTCTCAGACGGAAGCATATATTTTGGACAAAGCCGACCGTATGGGTTTGGATATCGCGGTGGAGGTGGAGCTGGATGGAGACAACGATTCGGTCCCCTGTGGCGTAAGAATCACAGGCGCTGTTTCGCCCTATGGAAAAGAGGGATTGAGTGCGTATATCGAGAATACCCTTGGCATAACGAAGGAGAAACAAACATGGAATTAAAGAAGATTTCCGGGAAAATTGGAAGTACCGTAGGAAAATACAAGTATGCCGCTCTTGTTTTTATAATTGGACTTGCGCTGCTTTTAATCCCCGGCAAAAATACGCAGGCGCCTGTCGAAAGCTCCGAACAGAAGCCGGAAACCATTCCTCAAGGGATTCATTCGGAGGCGCTTGCTGAAATCCTCCAAACCATACAAGGTGCAGGAAAGGTAAAGGTGCTCCTGTCAATTGCGACCGGTGAAAACACAGTCTATCAAACCAATTTCGATTCCACATCCACTGGGGAAGAATGTGAAACTGTGATTATAACAGATTCAGCCCGCAGTGAATCCGGTCTCATAAAACAGGTAAACCCACCTACATATCTTGGCGCAATCGTTGTATGTCAGGGGGCAAATAGTCCCAGTGTAAAGCTGGCCATTACCCAGGCGGTATCAAAAATCACAGGCCTCGGTGCCGATCAAATATGTGTATTAACAATGAAGTAAATGGGGGGCATTGGAATATGAAAATCTGGAAGAAAAATCTGGTGGCCGCTGCCGTGCTGCTGACGGTTTGCGGTGGTATCTACGCCAACTGGTTATACAGTCAGGATCAGGCCGTGACAGACCTAACGGATACTCTGAATGCGGACAAAATTATGTCTGAGGATAAATTGGTTATGGCTGGCGATGACAGTGTGATCTCCGGCGATAGCACAAATACGATGAGCGATTATTTTGCAGCGGTGCGGTTATCCCGTCAAGAGGCAAGAGACAGTGCTGTGACTCTTTTGCAAGAGGCAATGTCCTACGGGGAGGAAGCGGGAATCGACTCCAATGCAGAGCTTGAGGAGCTTGTGAATATAGCCCTCTGCGAGGCGCAGATCGAAAGTCTTGTAATTGCCAAGGGATATGCCGACTGTGTTGCTTATATCGCGGACAACGCCATCTCAGTAGCCGTTGCATCCCCAGAAGGCGGGCTTCAACAGCAGGATGTCGCTGTGATCTCTGATATTATCATCACCCAGTCAGATTTCACAATGGAACAGATTTATGTCGTGGAAGTAAAATAATAAACCCCCCGGAGTTAGTCTCCGGGGGGTTTGTTTCGCAAAAAGAAAAGTATTGTATTTTTCAGGATATGTGGTACAATAAACAAAAGTATGTCATGCGATGTATGACGGATATTCAGGAGGTATTCCAATGGCAGACAACAAGCAGTACATTACTCAGCAGCAGGAGAAAGGTTCTGTGCTGATTTCTGAAGACGTGATTGCCGCAATCGTTGCCCACGCCGCAGGTGAAGTAGATGGTGTTATTGGCCTGAGCACTAAGCCGGGCGCTGATATTGCTGAGTTCATCGGCAAGAAAAACTGGGGCAGAGGGCTGAAGATCACCCTACTGGAAGACGATTCTGTCACCATTGACTGCAATGTGAACGTCACCTACGGTCAGAGTGTTGTAAACGTAGCCGCCGCCGTTCAGACTGCGGTCACCAACGCATTGGAATCCATGGCCGGCATCAAAATCAACTCCGTAAATGTCAACGTCTGCGGCATCGCCCGTCAATGAGGTATCATCTATGACTAGAGCCAATGCCAGAGAATTGGCAGTACATTTAATCTATGCCCGTGAGTTCACCGGGGAAGAGCCTGAGATGGTGATCGCGACGCGCCTTGAAAAGGAATATTACAGTTTGCTTTCTCAGGAAAGTCAGGTCTACGAGGAGCGGCCCAGCCGTGCGCAGCGTTCTTACATCGATAGTGTTGTTGTAGGCGTGACTAACCGCATTGATGAACTGAATGAAATCATTGGTAAGTACTCTATTGGTTGGGATGTGTCACGCATCTCCCGACTGACCCGTACGATCATGCAGCTGGCCATTTTTGAGATTCTGTACCTGGACGATGTGCCTACGGGCGTTGCTATTGCCGAGGCCATTCGGATCGTAAAGCTCTATGACGGAAATGAGGCCGGCAGCTTTGCAAATGGTATCCTTGGTTCCTTCGCAAGAAGCCTAACATCTGAGGTAGAAGTATGAGCGTTATCGGCTTTGACACCAGCAATTACACAACCTCCATTGCTTTTTTTGACGGAAGTGACGGCGTGAATTGTTCACAGTTGCTTCCTGTGAAAGAGGGAGAATTGGGCTTGCGGCAAAGCGATGCAGTATTTCATCACACGAAAAGCCTGCCGGTTCTCTCCGGCAGGCTATTTTCCAATCTGAATGCCGATGGGATCACTGCAGTTGGCGTCAGCACGCGCCCCAGGGCTGTAGAGGGAAGCTATATGCCTTGCTTTATGGTTGGATACTCTCACGCAAAACTCCTGTCTGACACGCTCTGTGTGCCTCTCGTTGAGTGCTCCCACCAGCAGGGGCATGTGGCAGCTTCTCTTTGGAGCGCGGGGCGGCTGGATCTGATGGACGCACCTCACCTTGCGTGGCACCTTTCCGGCGGAACCACAGAACTCCTGCTTGTTGAACCGGAAGGAAAGAACATTCGCTGCACATCCATCGGCGGTACAAGTGACATCTCTGCCGGTCAGTTAATTGACCGTACCGGACAACTGTTAGGCCTGCCTTTTCCTGCCGGAAAGCATCTGGATGCTTTGTGGCAGAACGCCGTAAATACCGATGTGTTTGCAGT
Organism: Faecousia sp.; assembly: GCA_045612705.1. GTDB lineage: Bacteria > Bacillota > Clostridia > Oscillospirales > Oscillospiraceae > Faecousia. The sequence continues at coordinate 13,640 of JAZKZN010000023.1, forward strand.
GAAATGTACGGAGATGACATTCTCTTTTTCCGGTGTGCAGAACAAAGTCATGGCGTACTATGACGCCTGCAAGGATGTCACCGAAACCGCTGCCTATGCGCTGCGTTGTGTGTGCAAGGCCGTCTATACCGCCACTAAAAACGCGCGAAAGGCATATCCCGGCCTTCCAGTGGTCTTCTCGGGAGGGGTAGCATCTAATTCTATGCTCAGAAAGATGATCGCACCTTTCGATCCTATTTTTTGTGAACCACAATATTCAACTGACAATGCGATGGGCGTAGCCGTTCTGACACACCGACTCCTGGAGGAATAATATGCAACAGCAAGTTTTGACGATCACTCAGATAAATGAATATATCCGCAGCATTATGGACAGTGACCGTCTACTTGCGTCTGTGGCAGTCCGTGGTGAGGTCAGCAATTACAAGGTCTATCCCTCAGGGCATCATTACTTCACACTGAAGGACGAAAGCGGTGCGCTGAAATGTGTTATGTTTAAAGGAAATGCCATGCGGCTTCGGTTCCGCCCTGATAACGGCATGGAGGTCGTAGCTCTGGGTAAGATCTCCGTATATCCCCGGGACGGCGCCTATCAGCTTTACTGTACCGGTCTGATTTTGGATGGCGTAGGCGATCTTTATGCCGCCTTTGAACAGCTGAAGACCAAGCTGGCAGGGGAGGGACTCTTTGATTCTTCTCATAAAAAGGCAATACCGAAGTACCCGCAAACAATCGGAATTATCACCAGTTCCGCCGGCGCTGCGGTACACGATATGCTACGTATCCTCAGCAAGCGATACCCCCTCACAAAGGTGCGCCTGCTACCTGTCCGGGTACAAGGCGCTGAGGCGCCCGGTGAGATCGTGGCCGCAATTCAATACGCCAACCATTACAGCCTGGCCGATGTTTTAATCGTGGGTCGAGGCGGCGGTTCTATCGAGGATCTTTGGGCCTTTAATGACGAACGCGTCGCCTATGCTATTTACAATTCCCAAATACCCGTCATTTCCGCAGTTGGTCACGAGCCGGATGTGACCATCTCCGATTTTGTAGCTGATCTGCGCGCCGCAACACCGTCTAACGCAGCAGAATTGGTCGTACCGGACAGGGATGCTTTGTACCAGACTTTGGATTCTGTCACCGCAGCCATTACAACCGCATTGGAACGGCAACTCAAGTCTTACCGCCAACAGCTTAAAATGCTCTCGGCAAGTCCCGCTCTGCAAAGTCCTGATGTCTACCTCAACCAACAAGAAAAAACATTGAGACTGCTTTCCGGACGTCTGCTGGCTGCGCAAAACCGCGCTATCAGCCGCCACAACGAGCGATTCCTCACCTTAACCGCAAAGCTGGATGCCTTAAGCCCTCTTAAGGTGCTAACCCGTGGGTATGCAATGGTACAAACCGAGGAAGGGGATGTTATTCGTTCTGTAAAGCAGACAAACTCCGGCGATAATGTGGATATTACCATGCAGGACGGTTCTGTGACCGCCACCGTCATAAGTGTGAAGGAGAATGAATTATGAGCAAGAAGATCCCCACCTTTGAAGAGAATATGCAGCGTCTGGAGCATATCGTCCGGGCAATGGAACGGGGAGAGGTTCCTCTGGAGGAATCCCTGAAACTGTTCCAGGAAGGCACCGAGCTGGTCCGCAACTGCGGGAAGCTTTTGGACGAGGCACAACTGCAGGTAAAAAAGATTGCCGCCAACGCAGACGGTGAGCCTGTGGAGGATAACTTTGATGTTGAACTTTGAACAGCAGAACGAACTGTACAGGTCCTTTATCGAAGATTACCTGGACAGCGAGTGTTTTCGGTATGACAACGAGCCACAGAAGGAGCTTTTTGATGCGATGCGTTACAGTCTCCTTGCCGGTGGCAAGCGGCTACGGCCAATCTTTGTTTTTGATTTTTGCAGAATGTGCGGCGGTGACTGGAAGTTGGCTGCGCCCTTTGCTGCAGCCGTGGAAATGATCCATACATACAGCCTGATCCACGATGATCTACCCTGTATGGACAACGATGATTTCCGCCGCGGAAGACCTACCAACCATAAAGTATTCGGCGAGGCCACGGCGGTGCTTGCCGGTGACGCCCTGCTCACTGCAGCATTCTCCTATATCGCAAAAGCGCCTTTCAGCGCAGATATCAGAATCCATGCAGTACAAGTACTGGCTGATTGCGCCGGAGAACTGGGTATGGTCGGCGGCCAGGTTCTGGATATCAAGAGCGAAGAGCGGCAGTGCACAGAGCAGGAGGTATTGGATATTCAGACCCGCAAAACCGGTGCTTTGATCCGAGCAGCCTGTATGCTGGGCGTGCTGGCAGCCTGTGGAACAGATAAGCAACTGGCCGCTGCCGCATCCTTTGCGTCCAACCTCGGTCTTGCTTTTCAAATTCGCGACGATATGCTGGATATGATTGGAAATGCTGAAGAGTTAGGAAAAGCCGTTGGTGTCGACACACTCAAGAATACCTTTGTTCAGCTTTATGGCCTGGAAACCTGCGATGCACTTGTGCGTAAACACACCCAGGCTGCTATTGATTACCTTTCTGCATTTGATAATACGGACTTTATGAAGACCCTTGCCGGCGCCCTTGTCCGCCGGACAGTGTAGCAGGTAAGGGAAGGGAGTCGAAATGAAGAAACTGAGATATGGAATGGTGGGCGGCGGCCCGGATTCCTTTATTGGGGATGCCCACCGCAGAGCCATTCAACTGGATGGCCTAGCAGAACTTACAGCTGGCTGTTTTTCCAGGTCGGAAGAAAAGTGCCGCAAGACCGGAAAGGATCTTGGCATTGCTGAAGATCGTTGTTATAAGACCTATCAAGAGATGGCAGAAGGGGAGAGCTGCAGGGAAGACGGCATCGAATTTGTTGTTGTGGTCACGCCAAATGTCTCCCATTACCCCATTTGCAAAGCCTTTCTGGAGGCGGGTATTCATGTCTGCTGTGACAAGCCCTTGTGCTTAACTGTTGAGCAGGCTGATGAACTGTGCAGTCTTGCTGACGGAAAAGATCTTCTCTTTATGGTCACGTACACCTATATGGGCCATGTGACCGCCAAGCACATCCGGAATATTATTGCCCAGGGTAAGCTGGGCAGGGTCCGCACAGTTATGGCTGAGTATCCTCAGGGATGGCTGGCCCACGCCGATCAGAACGGTGGCAAGCAAGGCGTCTGGCGATGCGATCCCGCGCAATCCGGTGGAGTTAACTGTCTTGGCGATTTGGGAACGCACGTTGAGAATGCAGTTGCTACTATGACTGGCCTTAAAATCAGACGGGTACTTGCCAAGATGGATATAATTGTCCCCGGACGCGTATTGGATGACAACGATGTGATCCTCGTAGAATATGAAGGCGGCGCAACCGGATGCTACTGGACAAGCCAGTTGGCGATCGGACACGACAATGATCTGCGCATTCGAATCTATGGTGAAGAGGGCTCAATACTCTGGAGTCAGGAAAATTGTGAAAAAGTAATTATGATTGACCGCAACGGAACAATCACGGAGCTCCATCGCGGAAATGCCGGCCTTGACCCCGGAGCTGCCTGCTACGGACGGCTTCCCTCCGGTCACACAGAAGGTTGGTTGGAGGCGATGGCTAATCTGTACCGCTCTTTTATTTCCTGCCTGGATGCTAAAAATAATGGCAATTTTGACCGCAGTATGATTGATTTCCCCACTGTTCGAGACGGGGCAGATGGTATCAGGTTCATTCATACCTGCCTTAAATCCAACGAAGCCGGCTCAGTTTGGACGGATATGATATAAATATCGGGCACCATGTGGTGCCCGATTTCTTATTACATATCAAATGCAGGATTCATACAGTATACATTCTTTTGATTGAGTTTCTCGCGAAGCAGCTGAGCAGCCTCTCCAAAGCGCTGGAAGTGGACGACCTCACGCTCCCGCAGGAACTTAATGACATTGTTCACATCAGGGTCATCGCTCAAACGCAGAATATTATCATAGGTGACACGCGCTTTCTGTTCAGCAGCCAGGTCCTCAGTGAGGTCTGCCATCGGGTCACCCTTCACTGCAATGGTTGCTGCAGTCCAGGGGAATCCTGAAGCAGCCGTGGGGTAGACACCAGTTGTGTGATCCACGAAATAGGGGGCAAAGGCGGAGTCTTCAATCTGAGAATCTTTTAGATTCCGTGTTAATTGGTGGATAATCGCGGCAACCATTTCCAGATGGCCAAGTTCCTCTGTACCGATATCTGTAAGCAAGCCCTTCAGTTCATCAAACGGCATACTATATCTCTGTGAGAGATAACGCATAGAGGCCCCCAACTCACCGTCGGGTCCGCCGTACTGGGATATAATCACCGAGGCCAGACGGGGATTGGGTTTGTCGATCTTTACAGGATACTGCAGCTTCTTATCATAAATAAACATACTTTATACCTCCCGATTTCCTGCGTATTCCCAGGGCCACGGATCGTCCAGCCAGGTAAATCCGTTCTCCATTTGGGACATATGGGTCAGCGGACCGCATTCCTTTTCATATTTCTCTCTTCCTTTGGCATACAACTTCTGAAATGTTCGGTACACCTCAAATGCTTCCTTATCCTCCCGGTGAGTATCCAGATAGAGAGCCAGCTCCTGCAGAGCGAAGCCCATTGTCTGCAGTTCCGTCAGCGGAGTCATTGGAAGCTCTTTCTGATTGACCATATTCATAAAGGGCAGGTCTAAGCCGGGAAAAAGCGTTCCTCTTATAATCGCAGTTCTCGGCTCATACTTGGGTGGATCCTCCACCTGAAACGGCACATAGGGATTGGCAAGCGGCGCGCTGGCAGGCAACCTGCCATATCCACCGTTCCGATCCTGTCTTTTAGAGTCCATTTACATTTCCTCCTGTCATAGTTTGGAACTTTTTGTTCCGCGTCATTCTATGACGAAATGAGGCGCATTGTTCATTCTGTCGTAATCATCGCATACATTCCAACAGAGGTGATATATCATGAATAAGCGTGTGCACTATTCGGCATTGATGCCGGTATACAGCTTAATACTGATTGCATTTTTACTTATGGCGCTCCTTGGAATCCGAGCAGTAGACGCGATGGCTGTCAGCAGCCCAATCAGTGGGCGAAAAACTGTTGTGATCGATGCCGGCCACGGTGCGCCGGACGGTGGCGCAACTTCCTGCACCGGTGTACTGGAAAGTCAGTACAATTTGGAGATCGCATTACGACTCAATGATCTAATGCATTTTCTCGGCGTAAAAACAGTAATGATCCGGGAAACAGACAGTTCTATATACACGGAAGGGGAGACCATAGCAGAAAAAAAGGTGTCTGACCTAAAGGAGCGTGTTCGGATTGTGAACGATACAGACAATGTGCTTCTGATCAGCATCCATCAAAACAACTTCCCAGATAGTAAATACAGCGGTGCGCAGGTATTTTACTCGCCAACAGATGGAAGCCGTGAGCTCGCGGAGAGGCTACAGTCCGCACTAATCCAAACTGTGAATCCAACAAGCCACAGGCAGATCAAGAAAGCAGACGGTATATATCTGATGCAGCACATTAAAAAGCCGGGTGTGTTAGTTGAATGCGGCTTTTTATCCAATCCGCAGGAGGCATATTTCCTGGGAAATGCACAGTACCAGCAGAAGATTTGCTCTGTGATCGCCTGTACGGTCAGTTCGTGGCTATTCACCCCTTGACCTGCGAACAAATGGTTGGTATAATACCGGTAGAAACAGACAAAGGAGAATGACCATGGCCAAAACAAAAGCTGTATTTTACTGCACTAGCTGCGGCAACGAAAGTCCTAAATGGACCGGACAATGCAACGCCTGCGGCGCGTGGAACACCATGGTGGAACATGTTGAAAAGCCAAATCCTGTCAGCCGCGGTAAAACGGTTTCTGTTGGAGCCAGCGCAATGCCGCAGAAGCTTCGGGATGTAGACACTGCGAACGAACTACGGTTTACCACCGGGATGGGGGAGTTGGACAGGGTTCTCGGTGGAGGAGCGGTAGTTGGTAGCCTGGTCCTTGTGGGTGGCGCGCCGGGTATCGGTAAGTCCACCTTACTTCTGCAGATCTGTGACAGCCTGTGCGCCGACAGGAAGGTACTTTATGTTTCCGGCGAGGAAAGTGAGCGGCAGATTAAACTTCGGGCGCAGCGCATCGGAGTAGCGCCGGAATCTCTTTACATTTTGTCTGAAACACGCCTTTCTGCTGTCCAGGAAGCTGTAGATGCGCTTAAGCCAGATATTTTGATCGCAGACTCTATTCAGACCCTCTATAATGAGCTGAACGAATCTACCCCCGGTAGCGTATCTCAGGTAAAAGACTGTACGATGGCGCTTATGCAGCTGTCTAAAGCCCAGGGGATCACCGTTTTTGTAGTCGGCCATATCAACAAAGACGGCGCCATCGCCGGTCCTAAGGTTTTGGAGCATATGGTAGACTGTGTACTGTATTTTGAAGGAGACGCCAATACCTCTTACCGGCTGCTGCGGGCTGTAAAGAATCGCTTTGGCTCCACCAATGAGATTGGTGTTTTTGAGATGGTGGACAAGGGTCTGATTGAAGTTCCGAATCCCTCTCAAATGCTCTTGGATGGGCGACCGGAGGGCGCATTTGGTACTTGCGTTGCCTGTGTTATGGAGGGTACCCGGCCTGTACTGGCTGAAGTTCAAGCTCTTGTTTGCAAATCCGCCTTTCAAGTCCCCAGACGTACTGCAGATGGCTTCGATTATAACCGGGCTGTGTTGCTGATGGCAGTGGCAGAGAAACGGGCAAATCTAAAACTGAGTGCCTTTGACGCCTATATCAATGTAATCGGCGGACTTACCCTTGATGAACCCGGAGCAGACCTTCCGGTAGTTTTGGCGATTGCTTCTTCTTATCGGGAAAAGCCTGTTTCCAGTGACCTAGCAGCCATCGGTGAGGTCGGTCTGACAGGGGAAATTCGCAGTGTGTCAAATCTGAATCAGCGCCTGGCGGAAATTGCCAGACTAGGCTTTAAATACTGTATTATTCCAAAAAACACTAACGAAAAATTAGAAATCCCCGAAGAGCTCACCGTCTATCGCGTTAAAAATCTGATGGAAGCTATCGAAACCGCCCTTTAAATAACATTTTAGCCGGGAAATACCTATGTGTTTCCCGGTTTTCAAATATAAAAACACAAAAACACATTCAAACACTTGGATAATTTGTGTAATATTGCTCTTGCGCCTTTTGTGGTATGGTGGTAATATACGCTATGGTATAATTTCAATATAAAAGAGGTTTTATTCATGGATACCATTTTGATCAGTTTGGCAATCGCTATGATCGGCGGTCTACTGATGTCCCGTCTAACAAAGCTGCTAAAGCTGCCTGCGGTCACAGCATATTTGGTTGCCGGCCTTATTTTAGGACCGTTCTGCATTGGTGCGCTGAACTTTAAAGGCATCGGATTTTCTTCTTTTGAGAGCGTCGAAGGCCTGAAAATTATCAGTCAGGTTGCCCTCGGCTTCATTGCTTTTTCCATGGGCAACGAATTCCGTCTCTCCCAAGTGAAGAGCATGGGCAGCAAGTCCATTATCATTGGCATTGCACAGGCGGTCGGCACTACTGTCCTTGTAGATATCGTCTTAATTGCCGTCCACTTGATTTGGCCCAATCTATTAAGCTTACCCGCCGCCATTACACTTGGCGCAATCGCATCCGCTACCGCGCCTGCTGCTACGCTGATGGTTGTTCGTCAGTATAAAGCAGACGGTCCTCTGACAAGATTGCTGCTGCTTGTGGTAGCCATTGATGATGCCGTGGGTCTGCTGCTGTTCTCCATTTCTTTCGGTATTGCAAATGCGCTCCAGTACGGTGCAGTCAGCGCGCTGGATGTACTGGTGGAACCAATGTTGGAGATCATTTTATCTCTGTGCCTCGGCAGTCTGATCGGCTTCCTGCTAGATCGCGTAGAGCACCTGTTTCATTCCCGCAGCAAGCGTATGACCATCTCCGTGGCATTTGTACTGCTTGCGGTCGGTGTGTCCATGCTGAAGTTCCATATCGGTCCCGTTGAATGCAGCTTTTCCCTGCTGCTGGTATGTATGATGACAGGCACAATCTTCTGCAATGTCTGTGACACTTCCGAAGAATTGATGCAGCGTGTTGAACATTGGACCGTTCCCATCAGTCTGCTATTCTTTGTGATTTCCGGTGCAGAACTGGATTTGAATGTTCTTATCAATCCATCCTCTTTGCTGATGGGCATCATCTTCATTGTTGTCCGTTCTGCAGGCAAATACCTTTTCTCGTACCTCAGTTGCAAGTTTACCAAATGTAATGACAAAATTACACAGAACCTTGGCATTACACTGCTGCCACAGGCAGGTGTTGCCCTTGGTATGGCAATGACTGCATCCACGTTGGTAGATGGATTCCTGGTACGGAATGTTGTGCTTTTCAGTGTTCTGATCTACGAGCTTGTTGGACCTGCACTGACCAAGCGCTCTCTGATGAAGGCAGGAGAAATCAATCCCGAAGGTAAGACTAGCGCCCGAACAGTCAACACACCCAAGCCTCCAATCAATATTCACAAATAAAACGATCTCCCCGTTCCTACTGCCAAACGGCAGTAGGGAAGGGGAGACCATTTTATTCTTTTTCTGCAAAATCCAGTTTGGACAGGGGATTGGCTTCCGCTGCAATTTTGAGTTCGGTGTTTTCAATATGCGTATAAATCTGCGTTGTGTTTAAGTTTTCATGGCCGAGAACTTCTTGTACAGTTTTTACATCCACACCACCGGAAAGCATCATCGTTGCAGCAGTATGGCGCAGTTTGTGTGCCGAGAATTGTGTGGCATCAAGACCGGCAGAGAGCATATGTTTTTTGACCAGACGATGTACCGCAGTGACGCTGATACGATTGCCATCCCGCGAGCCAAAGAGCGCGCGATTGTCCGTCAAAACCTTCTTGTTTCGCTCAGGAAGATATGCGTCAATTGCTTTCCTGCAAGCAGCCCCAAAATATACAAATCGTTCTTTATTACCTTTACCAACAACCCTGATACGATCCTCATAAACATCCGTCAGGTTTAGGCCTACAAGCTCACTACGCCGTATGCCGCAGTTCAAAAAAAGCATCAGGATCGCATAGTCACGTTTTTCATTTTGACCGGAAACAGCCTTCAGTAGAGCCGCTGACTGCTCCAGTGTCAGATATCTCGGCAGGCTTTTTCGCAGTTTTGGATACTCCAAATCAACTACAGGATTTTCAGTTAGTTGCTTTGTGCGTACTGTCAAATATTTAAAAAAGGACTTGATAGCAGACAGTTTCCGGGCTCTTGCGGAAGGTTCGATGCCGTATTCCGGAGCCATTGAATCCGGGTTTATTGCACGATCATTTGCCAAATAGGAGAGGAAATCAAAGACATCTGTTGCGGTTATACCACGAATAAACTCCAAATTGACATCCTTAATGCTGATGTCATCCAATCTGGTATGTACGGGCATATCATTCCGCATAAGCTTCATGAAGCGCAAAAACATACGCAGATCCAGGTAATATTCAGATATTGTGCGCTGAGATTGGCCTTTAATCGTCTCATGGTAGGTTAAAAAATCACGTAGGATCGAAGGGCAGTCGTAATATCGATTCATATGTAAATCCTCCTTTATACGAACATTTGTTTTTAGGCAGGTGAGTGTTGAAAAACTCAAAAGGCAATAGCAGGTACAAAAATACGCTATGCAGCGAATGTCGCTATAGTATCACAAACATATCTGAACGAAATACTGCGTTCAATAAATACATCAACCACTTAAGTATAGGTCCGGTTGCGCAATCATTGCAAATATAAAAACAGGCAACACTGATGGAAGATTTTGGGAAATCTAAAATAAACAACAATGCAAAAAACTAATGCATTCAAAAGAAAAAGCAAAAGCAATTATGGGAGATCCAATAGTGAACGGTATTTAAATGGATAGCGATCGGTAGACAAATGTTGACACCAGCTAAATAGCTTTGGGATTGTGTTAAACAGAACAACATAAACAGATCAGCAGCCTTGCGCTAAAAGTAGTAAATCGGCCTTCAAAACAGCGATTGTACGCTTAACATACCGCAAACGCACACCGAACGCAACAAAATCTTTATTTTGTTGCGTTCGTTATTATTATATAACAATGTCCCCTCTTTGTCAAGCGTTGCTTTCTGTTTCTGTATCTTTTTAAGAAAGCAAGCATCTCTGCTTCATACGATAGCAAATATCTGCCCAGTGTTAATCAAACAGTTAAATATGAATTGTGTATATACGGAGTCGATAAGCGCGCTATTATACATACGCAGCCAAATTGAGTCTAACACCATTACCGTAAATGTTTTACTTTACAACTTCCCTCTTTGGTGATAATATTTCTTTATAGATATGATTATTTAACAGGAGGAATCCTTATGAGTATAAAGCGCATCGGCGTTCTGACAAGCGGCGGAGACGCGCCCGGCATGAATGCAGCTGTTCGCTCTGTAGTACGTACAGCTATGTTCCACGGCATTGAGTGCTATGGTATCCGTCGTGGCTACAACGGTCTGATCTCCGGCGACATTCTTCGCCTGGATGAGAAAAACATCTCTCACACCATCAACCGCGGCGGCACAATCCTTTACACCGCACGCAGCCAGGAGTTTATGACTGAGGAAGGTCAGAAAAAAGCCGTTTCCACCTGTCGCTTCCTTGGTTTGGACGGCATTATCGCAATCGGTGGTGATGGCACCTTCCGCGGAGCCAGAGCCTTGTCCAAGCATGGTATCAATGTGATCTGTATCCCCGCAACAATTGATAATGACATTAGCTGTACCAATTATTCTATCGGTTTTGACACTGCAGCAAACACCGCTATTGAGTGTATCGACCGTCTTCGTGACACTATGCAGTCCCACGAGCGGTGTTCTGTTGTGGAGGTTATGGGCAGAAATGCCGGTTTCCTAGCTATGTATGTTGGTCTTGCCGTTGGCGCAACCGCCGTTTTAGTTCCGGAAGAACCTATTGATTTTGAGCGAGATGTAATTGAAAAGATACGCAGAGCTCGTTTTAACGGCTTCACCCACTATATGATTGTTGTGGCCGAAGGCTCTGGTTCTGCAGCGGAAATCGCAGCTAAGATCAAGGAAGCTATCGATCTGGATCCCCGCGTCACTGTTTTAGGTCACATTCAGCGTGGTGGCGTTCCCACAGGCCGGGATCGCGTCAACGCCACAAAGATGGGCTTCCACGCCGTGGAACTTCTTCTTAAAGGTAAAACAAACAGAATTGTATGCACACAAGACGGGTCCTTTACAGATATAGACATTGACGATGGTCTGAGCATGGAGCGACGTATCCAAAAAATGGAAGTCGAAGTCTTGGCAGCAATGACCGGTCTCTAAGGTGCACCTCTCCCCTCTCCGCTATAGTGGAGAGGGGTTTTTATATAGGAAAAGGTCTATCGTTCTCATAAAACGATAGACCTTTTAGGCTTTAGGATGACACTTTTCATACACAGATTTCAGTTTTTGATTAATAAGATGTGTGTACATCTGGGTTGAAGAAATATCGCAGTGACCCATCAGTTCTTGCAACGAACCAATGTCCGCGCCGTTCTCCAGAAGATGAACCGCAAAGCTATGACGAAGTGTATGAGGCGTGATATCCTTCTCAATATGCGCAGTCGACTGGTAATGCTTCAGAATCTTCCAGAAGCCCTGGCGACTCATACGGGAGCCATTGACATTTACAAACAAAGCCGGCTCGTCCGACGCCGCAAGCATAGACTGGCGGATATCCCGTATGTAAACACTAAGCGCACGCAGAGCAGCGGGATATAGCGGAATGGCTCTTGCCTTCTTTGCGGTGGTGCATTTAATAATGCCCAGTTCCAGATTGACATCGTCAATATCCAGCTCTATCAATTCGCTGACGCGAATACCGGTAGCGTACATTACCTCCAGCATTGCTTTGTCTCTATATCCTTTTGCATCTACGCAAATAGGCTGAGCAAGGAGCAATTCAATCTCTCTGCCGGTTAGTATCTGAGGAAGCTTCTTAGCCGCTCTGGTAATCTTAACATCCGTGACGGGGGTCTTCTCACAAAAACCGGAAGATACCAAATAGGCATAGAAGTTCTTCAGACTGGCAAGCGACCGGGAAACAGTGGCTGCAGAGCGTCCATCCTGCTCCAGATACTGCATATAGCCGCTTATATTCAGTTGGGAGGCCTCCAGCACATCTGCATCCAGCCACTCGGCAAACTGCCGAATGTCACGCATATAGGAGCTGATTGTGTTGGCAGAAGCCTGTTTTACCTTTGTAAGGTAATTTTCATAGGCTTTAATAAGATCCAACATGAATGAGCAAACCTTTCATCTAAATGTACTAAACAATACCGCTTAAAAACGGTGAGATAACAAAAATATCAAAAAGGACAATTGCAAACAAAAGAACTAAAACGAGGCCAACATCAATAGCAAATGAAGTTCTTCTTCCCTGGTGGTTGCGAATCAGCAGCCAAAACATCAACACAGATGCACCGCTGACAGAAAACAGTAGGAAACTGCGTGCAAGCCATGCGCCATGACCAAGCACCCGAAATACAAGCAATCCTACAAACCCACGGCATATTCCATTGAGAAACACCAGAAAATAGCCTAGAAAAGGAATGCCAAGGCCTATAGACAAAGACGCACCGGCTACCCAAATGCAGTTAAGCAGAAAGATCATTATACCGGTGCCGTTTCCCTCCCGCATTACTGTTAGGAGGTCGCCTGATGTAAGCAGATCGGCCGACGACAAAGGGACACCCAACGCCAAACCCAAGACCCAAATTACAAGAATAATGCGAACATTCAAAGGCTGGCCAAAAGGATATGCAGATGGGAAAATTATCGATTTCATATGTATAAACCTCCAAATATGACAACAGTGTTTTGTCAATTCGAAGGTACACATATCACAAGAGGAGTAAACCTCCCAAAATGATCTATGCTTGATTACTATATATCAAAACACTGTCGATTTCAAGTAAAAATGTATAATTTTGCTTTTTTTGTGTATTATGCATATTTTTATGTTAACATCATTATGTAAACCAGTTCTGTATATTATGCATATTTATGCATTGTCACCTGCAATTGCCCATATGTAGTCAAAACCAAATCTGCAGGACACAACATATTGAAATCATCAACGACTTTTTATTCTTTAACATCTTGGTTCTCGAAAATAAACACTTGTCAAAATGTACAATTTATCTGCTACGGCGGTGCTTATATTTCTTTTTTGAAGGCGGTTTTAACCAAATCATGCACGCCGCTCCACAGCCGATTACCACAGAAATCAGTCCGCTGCCAAAATGAGTAAAGCTTCCATCATAGAAGGTAATCCCAATAGCAAGCAGAAGCAAAAGATCCACAACCGCAGTGAGAGCTATCACTGTTAGGTGCTTTTTATGGGCAATGACCGTAGCCAGCATACATCCTGCAAATCCCCCAATTGTGCGAACAATGATAATGTAAGGAGCCGTTTTCTCCTCCCCTACGCTTCCGTTCATTACTAGGCTTGTCAGCAGCAACAACAATAAGATTACCACAACCATTCCAGCCACTGCCCCAATCCCAACGCTAAATGCCACTGAACTCCCCGTTGCTTTATGTCCGGTATGTACCATTCTCCCCTCCCCTTTCTGTTTTAGACTATTCACAATGGCACAAAAAAAGAACAGGGACAGTCAAGCTGTCCCTATTCCACGAAGTGCTATTTACTTAGACATCTGTGCAACCATTGCATCCAAGCTGGCCTTAGCGCTGTCTCTGTCTGCGCCAACAGCAGTATAGTAGAACTTAACCTTCGGTTCTGTACCGGAGGGACGAGCAATCACACTGCCATTTCCATCAAGCAAGAACTCCAGCACATTGGACTTAGGCAGAGGAATCGCCGTTTGATCACCTGTGGCCACATCCGTTGAAATGCTGGAACGATAGTCCTTCACAGTAATTACCTTCGCTCCGCCAATGGATTCCGGCACTGCCTGGCGCAGGTCGGTCATCATCTTGGCAGCCTTCTCCATAGCATCAGCGCCCTTCAGCTCGATACTCTGCACATAGGCGAGGTAAATGCCATATTTACTATAAACCTCATCCAGCGCGTCCAAAATGGTTCTGCCTTCCCGTTTCAGAGAAGCTGCCAACTCGCAAACCAGCATAGATGCGACAACTGCATCCTTATCTCGGGCATAGGTTCCCTTCAGATAGCCGCAGCTCTCTTCAAAACCGAAAATAAACTTATTCTCCTCCCCTTTTTCCTCAAGAGCAAGGATCTCACCGCCAATATACTTAAACCCAGTGAGCACTGCATGCATATCTACGCCGTAATTCTCAGCAATCTTATCTGCCAAAGGAGAAGAAACGATACTCCGCACAACAATAGCGCCATCGGGAATGTCCTTCTTTGCAGTACGAGCCTTCAGAATGTAATCCATCAGCAGGCAGCCCAGTTCATTGCCGGAAAGTTTCTGGTAGCCACCCTTGCCGTCAGGAACCGCAATAGCTACGCGGTCTGCGTCCGGGTCAGTGCCCAGAATAACATCACAGGGAACCGTTGCTGCAACCTTGTAGCTCTCATTAAGCGCCGCATCCGTTTCGGGATTGGGATACTCACATGTCTTAAAATCGCCATCCGGCTTCTCCTGGCAGGCAACAACAGTAATATTCACACCCAGGCGACCAAGAATCTCACGGACAGGCTCATTGCCTGTTCCGCACAGAGGGGTGTATACTATGTTCAATCCGGCGGGAGCAACGATCTCAGGAGCAACTGCCTCTGCCAGCACGGTCTTGTAATAAGCCTCCCAGACATCCTGGCCAATATAGGAAATCAGGCCCTCTTCCATGAAGGCGTCAAAGGACTTGCTTTCGGGAACAAAATACGGGATCGCGCCAATCTTCTCAGTGACGATTGCAGCAGGCTCGTCGGTCATCTGGCAGCCATCCGGTCCATAGCATTTAACGCCATTATATTCACCGGAGTTATGGCTGGCGGAGATCACAATACCGCAGCCGCATCCAAGCTGACGAACAGCATAGGAGAGCATAGGTGTGGGCGCGATACGGTCGTAGAGATAGGTATGTATGCCAGCCTCCGCAAAAGCAACTGCGCAAGTCTGCGCAAACTCTTTAGAATTATGGCGAGAGTCGTAGCCAATGGCAGCTCTCTTGGGAAGATCGGTGGATACCAGCCATGCAGCCATACCCTGTGCCGCTCTGCGCACAGTAAAATGATTGAGTCTGTTGCTGCCAACACCCATCACGCCCCGCATACCGGCGGTGCCAAACTGCAGATCACTGCCAAAACGGCTCTTCAATTCGTCTTCATTGTCTCTAATTGCGGCCAGATCTTGCTTCGCGCTCTCAGGGAGAGCGGCATTGCACCAAATATTGTAATTTTCCAAATAATTCATAGAACACCTCATATAATCATTAAAAAACAGCCCAAAAAAATATTTTTGAGCTGTTTCTATTTATATTTTACTCAGCGACGTCAGCAGAAACCTCAGAGCGCTTCTCCTGAGCTTCCACCAGAGCCTTAAACTTGGCGCGGGTATCCCGAACGTCTTCCAGAGACATAGCAACAGCCTCCTCAGTACGGCGGAGGGCATCATCCATATATTCATTGCTTGCTCTGCGCAGATCGGCCATACGGTTTTTAGTAGCCAAAACCATTTCCTGACACTGACGCTTTGCTTCCTGATAGATAGCCTCTTCGGCAACCATCTTCTGTGCCTGCTCCTGTGCCTGACGAATCAGGTTCTCAGCCTCGCGACGTGCCTGGCCGATCAATTCGTTGCGGGACTCAACGATGGTACGGGACTGCTTCAACTCCACCGGGAGCTGTGCAATAATCTCGTCCAACATATCCAGCACCTTGTCTCGCTCCAGAATGCACTTGTCAGCTCCCAGGGGCAAAGCGCGTGCATCCTGCACCATATCATACAATGCGGAAATGATATCTTCAATATGCTGCTCGTTCATGTTGTTTTTCCTCCTTGACGTACATCAGCTATTCGCTGTTTAAAGACGGGTATGATTTTCTCAGGCAAGAACTCCGAAAGGTCCACATCAAACCCCGCAAGCTCCTTGACTGTGCTGGAACTTAAATACATATATTGGTGCTCCGCGGTAAGGAACATTGTGTCCAGATCCGGGTTAATCTTATGATTGATAATGGCCATACTGAACTCGTTTTCAAAGTCCGACCCGGCACGCAAACCCTTTACGATAACGCAGCTGCCACGTTTTTTCGCATATTCCGCCAAAAGCTCGTTGGAAGAATCCACCTCTACATTGGGAACGTCACTGACGACGTCGCGGATCAGCTGCACACGTTCTTCCTGTGTAAACAACGGAACCTTTGTGCTATTAACCATAACGCAGACGATCAGTTTATCAAAAATACTTGCCGCTCTGCGAATGATATTCAGATGACCGCTGGTAATAGGGTCAAAACTACCGGGATAAATGGCAATCTTCATAGGGCCATCCTCTAGGAAATCAATCTTTACGATAAAATGTCAGGACAGTACTTGCATACTTATAATCCTTAGAACGGGTATATCCGGGAAGATCGCATAGCAATTCCTTCCCTGACGGGCGTTCTGTCACTATTATACCACCAGATTGCAAAATGTCAATTTCTGTTATCATTTTTAATGCATTTTCCAGAAATTTTTCACCATATGGCGGATCAAGAAGGATAATATCGAAGGATTCACGGCAATTTTCCAAGAAAATAGCATAATCGGAACGAATCACTCGCGCGCGCTCTTCCAGGCGCGTCCTGCGAAGATTTTCACGTACCAATTTGCAAGCATCCTCTCTGGCGTCAATAAATACAGCCGAACCCGCACCTCTGCTGAGGGCTTCAATGCCCAGCTGACCGGTGCCGGCAAACAGATCCAGAACCCGCGCAGTGGGAACATCAAATTGTATTGCGCTGAAAAGCGCCTCTTTTACGCGATCGGAAGTAGGCCTCGTTGCCATACCCTCCGGTGTTTTCAGGACAACTCCCCGCACTTTACCTGTGATTACACGCATAAGTTCCCTACCCCTTCTTCTTATGAAAATAGTTATACACATTGACTGCCGCGTTTCCCGGCAACACGTGTTCAAGGTCCATCAGAGTTGCATTCTTAATAGCAGTAATCGATTTGAATGTTTTGAGCAGATCCTCCTTCCGCTTAGGGCCAATTCCTTCAATGCCATCTAGCTCTGAGTAGCGCATCCGCTTGCTACGGAGCTTTCTGTGGTAGGAAATGGCGAAGCGATGTGTCTCCTCCTGGACCGTGCCAACAAAGGAAAAAATGGCCTGCTGAGAATCAATTGCAATCTCTTTGCCGTCAGGAGTGACCAAAGAGCGGGTGCGGTGACGATCGTCCTTGACCATGCCAAAGACCGGGATATCCAGCTCAAGCTCCCGCAAAACAGAAAGGGCTGTTTGGGCATGGACCGCACCACCGTCAATCAGCAAAAGATCCGGTGTTTTATCAAAACCGGAGTCACCGGACTTTAAGTGGTTCATCCGCCGCAGAATAACCTGGCGCATAGCGGCATAGTCATCTTGATTTGGCATATCCCGTATTGCAAACTTTTTGTAGTCACTTTTTCTGGGTTTGCCATCTTCAAAAACGACCATGCTGGCAACGATATCCGTACCGGAAATATTGGAAATGTCATAAGATTCTATACGCCTGGGCGGTACAACATTAAGCATCTTCCCCAGGAGCGTCAACACACTCCGTGTTCGTTCCTCTTTGGTTATAATCCGCTCAACCTCTTCTCTGGCGTTCACTGTCGCCAGCTCCACAAGATGGGCACTGTCTCCCCTTTGGGGCACGCGGAGCTTCACCCGCCGTCCGGATTTCTGTTCAAGAAGATCCGAAAGCAGCGTAATATCATCCAGGTCAAACGGTAGCAGCACGAACCTGGGAGCATATCCCCGGCTAAGGTAATATTGAGCAAGGAGGCTTTGTACAGCGGCCACTGGCTCGTCAACAGCGCCAAAGATCTCGTAGTCCTTATCCAGCAGATTACCACCGCTGAAGTGCAGCACTGAAAAACAGGCCTTTGTGTCATTTTGGTAGAAACCGATCACATCCGTGTCGGCAAGTGTGCCGGCTGTCACCAACTGTTTTTGCCCTAAAGCCTCCACGGATTTAAGCCGATCGCGCAGACCTGCTGCAAGTTCAAAATTCAAATCATTCGCCGCCTGCAGCATTTGTTCCTTTATTTGTGATGCTACCTGGCCAAAATTACCTTGCAAAAGCTGACAGGCCTGCTCCATCCGCGCAAGATACTCCTCTCTGCTCTTCCCAGTCTGGCACCATCCCTCGCATTGATTCATATGATAATTTAGGCACGGTCTGTCCTTGCCAATGTCTCTGGGGAAAACTTTTGAGCATGCCGGAAGTTTAAGCGCAGATCGAATCACTTCCAAAAGATCCTGAGTAATGCCGCGACTGCCAAAAGGGCCATAATAAGACGCCCGATCATCAGCCGGTTTGCTCACAAGTGTTATGCGAGGGTAGGCCTCTTTCATATCCAAACGCAGGTATGGATATCCCTTATCATCCTTCAAAAGGATGTTGTATTTAGGCATATATCGCTTAATTAAAGAGCACTCCAAGACCAATGCTTCAAACTCCGAAGACGCCACAATCACATCAAAATGGTCGATCTTACTGACCATAAGTTTCGTCTTTGGCGTGTGTGATCCAGTATCTTGAAAATACTGACTAACGCGATTTTTAAGTTTTTTGGCCTTTCCCACATAAATAACAGCCTCCGACTTATCCTTCATAATATACACGCCGGGAGCCATAGGTAGGGCAGCAGCCTTTGCCTTTAATTCATCAATATGCATATTGCAGACTCCAAAAATTACCGCCTCAACGCAGAAGACATGCATTGAGGCGGCATAAGTTGTACAATCAATAAATATCCCGCTGCAGAAGGGTCTCCAGGGAATTGACCGCTGCCTCAGCATCCGGGCCGGAAGCACTTAAGGTGACAACCGCACCGGTGATAATACCCAAAGACATAATGCCCAGCAGGCTCTTAGCGTTCATTCTCCGGTCGCCCGATTCCATCCAGATACTGCAGTCAAATTCATTCGCCTTCTGGACGAAATATGTAGCCTGCTTGTTATGCAGACCAGACTCACAACGGACAACGATTTCCTTCTTGTACATAGTAAACACTCCTTATAGTCGTGATGGTCAAACACGAACCACTGCGTATATCATAACAAATCTATCAAAAAAGTCAACACTTTTCCACTTTAGTCCGAAAAAGCATTGCTTTTCAACGGTTTATTTAAACTCGGCAATGGTCACGCCATCCTCGCCCTCGCCATAGACACCCAGTCGGAAAGACTTTACAAAGCGGTTCTTCCGCAGGGATTGCTGGACTGCGGCGCGAAGAACACCCGTCCCTTTTCCGTGAATGATCCGCACCGAACTGAGGTTGGAGCGCATAGCTTCGTCCAAATATCTATCCATCACGCATATAGCTTCCACAGCATCCATGCCCCGCAGATCAATTTCCGGCGCCATTGCAGACATCTTCATCTCTCTGCCGGAGTGAGCAGGACGCCCACTCTTTTGTTTATAGGGGTTTTCCTGTTCCAGCAGATAAACTTCGTCAGCCTTGGCAGTGAGCTTCAGAATGCCTGCCTGGAGCTGATAAGTGCCATCTTTGTTGATTGCGATGACACTGGCCTTTGTTCCAAGCTTAAGAAGCTCCACAGTATCACCGATCAAAATGCTGCGGGAAGGCGAAGGGCGCTCCTTCTGCACTGATTCAGCACGAAGCCTTGCCTCAGCATCATTTAGGTTTCTGCGCAATTCCGCCTGACGTTGATTAATGCCCTGGACATCAGCATTTTCCGCAAGCTGCTTCTTCAGCGCCTTGATCTCCTCGGTTGCAGCGTTGGCGGTACGCCTAGCATCCTCAATGATCTGTTGCGCCTCACGGCGGGCCTGCTCCATTGCCTTATCCCGCTGTACCTGCAGCTGGGCACGGACTTCCTCGCTGTCCTGCTTGATTTTTTCCGTCTCCCGACGCAGCTGCTCAGCTTCTGCACGGGCAGACTCCATCTGCTGGCGTTGTTGCTCCAACTGCGTCAGTACATCTTCAAAATCCTTATCGTTCTGACTAAGCAGATTGTTGGCGCTATTCAGAATATCATCAGATAGACCCAGTTTTCTGGAAATAGCAAACGCATTCGATTTACCGGGAATACCGATCAGCAGTTTATAGGTCGGCTGCAAGGTCTCAACGCTGAACTCACAGGAAGCATTGATTACATTCGCCGTCCGCATTGCATATAGTTTCAGTTCAGCATAGTGGGTGGTAGCGACAACGCAAGAACCCATTTTCCTGCAAAACTCAATTAGGGAAATTGCCAGCGCAGCACCCTCAGCTGGGTCCGTTCCCGCACCCAATTCATCGAAGAGAACCAGAGTGCGGCTATCGCACTGAGCCACAATGTCCACAATGGTACGCATATGACTGGAGAAGGTGGACAGGCTTTGCGCGATGGACTGCTCATCACCGATGTCAGCCAAAATTGCATCAAACGTAGAAATACAACTGCCATCACCCGCGGGTATATGCAGTCCGCATTCCGCCATCAGCGTCAGCAAACCAACTGTCTTTAATGTGACCGTCTTACCTCCGGTGTTAGGGCCGGTGATAATCATCGTATCAAAGTCTGTTCCAAGCCGCAGTGAAATCGGAACAACCCTCTTAGGGTCAATCAGCGGATGCCGGGCATTCCGTAATTCCACCCTGCCCTGATCGTTCAGAATCGGCGGCCAGGCACGCATTTGAAATGCCAGTTTCGCCTTAGCGAAGATCACATCCAACTTTATGAGAATCTTGTAATCATCGGTAATTGCCTCGCGGTAGCCTGCTGCCTCGGCAGACAATTCCGCAAGAATCCGTTCAATTTCTTTTTGTTCTTTTAACTCAAGTTCACGGAGGGCATTATTGGCATTCACCGCAGACATCGGCTCAACGAAATATGTGGAGCCAGTTGCAGAAACGTCGTGCACAAGGCCGGGGATATCATTCTTGCACTCACTCTTCACAGGAACAACATAACGGCCCTGCCGAATAGTAATGATCGGCTCCCGCAGAAACTTGGAATAGGCGGAAGAAGAAATGATCTTTTGCAAACCATCCTTAATTTTAGCGCTCTGCACCCGCTTGTGACGGCGGATGTCCGCAAGTTCGGGACTCGCTGTGTCAGCAATCTCCTCTTCAGATAGGATTGCGCCGAAAATACGGTCTTCCAGGTACTTATTGGGTGTCAGCATCTGAAACAGCGGTGTCAGGACAGTCGCAGCATCATCGTCACTGATATAACCCTTAACACTCCTGGTGCACCGCAGAACACCTGCAATCGCTAAAAGTTCCTTAGGCTGCAGAGTGCCTCCCCGCTCAGCGCGATCCAGGGACGAGGAGACATCCTTCACATCGGCAAAAGAGGGATAGCCCTTTCCTGTTGAAAAATTGGTTGCAGCGGTAGTCTCATCCAACAAAAGCTGCACGTCTTCCAAATCAGAAGACGGAACAATGGCAAGGCAAGCAGCCTTGCCGTCTGCGCTGCCTGCGCAGTTTGCCAGCAAGGCTAGTACCTGATCTAGCTCCAGCTTCCGCTGGGACTTTTGATATAATTCGCTCATGGTTAACTCCTGTTCAACGTTCCCCACCGGGGGGGATCAGCAGTGATTTGTAAAAGTCAAGAGAAGAAAAGCCTCGTTCCAGCTGAGTCGTCAGATAGCTCTCAGTAATGCCCGTGAGCAGTTCTAACGTGTCCTCCCCTGCCTTAAAGGAGAAAAGCTTTTTAGGGTCGCAAGTGGTGATGTAGCGCATTGCCTCCAGCGCACTGGTCGTGACCGGCATACGAATGCCACCGGAACTGTGATCCCTGCAGCATTCACATTCCAAGCGTCCCTCAGACAGGTCAAACCGGTTCGGCAGTGGGTTCCCGCATCTGTGGCAACCGTAGAGATCCGGCGCATAGCCGGCAAGACAGGCGCCGCGGAGCTCAAACACAGCCTTTACCAGGCTCTCCGGCACATCCAGTTTTGAAAGGGCATACAGGCAGTTGAGGACCAGTGACAGCAACTCGGGGTTGGGCAGATCTTCTTGAGATAGCAGCTCCGCAGCCTGAGCAAAATATGTACCCAGGGACAGTTTTTGCAAGTCCCTGCGCAGCGGGGCAAAAAGTTCAATAGCGTGAGCCTCATTCACAGTGTACATAGACCGGTACTCAAACAGTGTAAACTCTCCGTATGCCAACAACTGGCATGGTGCGGTGAGCGGACTATTTTTCCGGCGAAGGCCCCTGGCCTTTGCCGTAATCTTTCCGTGACGGGGCGTGAGCAAAGTCAGCAGGGAATCTGTATCATTGTAGGTCGTGACCCGGAGTACAAGGCCCTGAGTTGTCAGGTACATATCCATTCTCTACTTTCCGCGCATTCTTGTATAGCAGGTACAGTTCCGGCGCACCGGTCTCTATAAACATCTGCCAGTAATCCTGTGACATCATCTGCATTCCCTCCACAAATAGGGTTTGCAGTGAGAGGCAGTTTAACCTTGGAAATTATTCTCTATAGCCAAAATTGCGGACTAGGAAATCGCTGTCCCGCCAATTTTCCTTCACCTTGACCCAGGTGGTTAGGTACACTTTTGTACCCATAAACCGCTCACAGTCATTGCGGGCCATTGAGGATATTTTCTTCAGCATTTCACCTTTCTTGCCGATGATAATACCCTTATGGCTGGCCTTCTCGCAGAAAATAGTAGCATCAATATCGATAATACCGTTATCCCGCTCAGAGAACTTTGTGATTTCTACAGCAGTACCGTGGGGCACTTCACGCTCCAGCATCCATAACAGCTTTTCACGAATGATCTCAGCCATCACCTGTCGCTCCGGCTGATCGGTGGTGATATCCTCCGGGAACAGAAACGGGCTCTCTACGGCATACTTGCTGCACTCGTTCAGCAACGCATCAATGCCATCTCCATTCTTGGCGGAGATGGGGATAATCGCGCTAAAATCTGCTGCCTGTGAATAAACAGCAATTACCTCAAGCAGGCTATCCTTCTCAACTGTATCAATCTTGTTGATCGCAAGCACGACCGGACACTTGCTGCTCTTGAGTTGGGCAATCAGCGCATCTTCCTGGGGGCCGATGGAAGCAATAGGTTCCACCAGCAAAATCGTCATATCAACATCTGCGATAGACTCTCTGGTCACATTGACCATATAATCTCCAAGCTTGGTTCTGGGCTTGTGGAAACCTGGTGTATCTACAAAGACAAACTGAGTGTCTTCCTTCGTGACAATGCCGCAAATGCGGTTGCGGGTGGTTTGCGGTTTGTTGGACACAATGGCAATCTTTTCTCCCACAAGATAGTTTGTCAATGTAGACTTGCCAACATTGGGGCGTCCTGCGATTGTGATCATAGCGGTTTTGGTAGCCATAACTGCTCTCCTTTGTACATTAATCTCTCTGCATTCCGGAAATAGTGGCAGCGATTGCCTCTTCACGGGTGCGCATCTGCGCCTTCTGAGGACCTTCATCCAAATGGTCATAGCCGAGCAGATGAAGCATGGAATGGATCGTCAGATACCCCACCTCTCTGCGCACACTGTGGCCGAACTCCTTTGCCTGGGCGACTGCCCTTTCCAGGGAAATGACCATATCGCCCAGCGGGCACAGGTCTGTTTCCGGATCTAAGTATTCATCCCAGCAACGAGGAGGATTTCCAGCCTCCAAAGAGAACATGGGAAAGCTCAGCACATCCGTCGGTTTATCAATCTGACGGGTAGCAAGGTTGATCTCCCGGATATTTTTGTCCCCGGTGATCAGCACGTTAATCTCGCACGGGACGTCTATGCCCTCAGCAAGCAAGGTTTCTTCCACACATCTGCGGATAATGGAGGTGACGGCAAACTGCCGGACAGTAAATGTCTCAAACTTGATGTTGATTTTATATTTCATATCAATTTTTCCTCTGATACTTTCCTGTAGCCGGTTTTGCGGACTTGGGCATTTCAGATTTCTTTTCTGCCCGTTCATAGGCGCTGATGATCTCCTGCACCAAGGCATGACGCACAACGTCAGCAGCAGTCAGTCGGCAAATCGCAATATCCTTCACATCTTCAAGGACACGAACGGCGTCCTTCAATCCCGAGGTCTTTTCAGCAGGAAGGTCGATCTGAGTGACATCACCAGTAATGACAATCTTGGACCCAAAGCCAAGACGTGTCAGGAACATCTTCATCTGTTCCCGCGTGGTATTCTGCGCCTCATCGAGAATGATAAAGCTGTCATCCAAGGTTCTGCCGCGCATATAGGCCAGCGGCGCCACTTCAATTGAGCCCCGTTCTTGATACTTTTGGAACGTTTCAGCCCCCAACATCTCATAGAGAGCGTCATACAGGGGCCGAAGATAGGGATCAACCTTGTTCTGTAGATCGCCGGGCAGGAAGCCCAGTCGCTCCCCTGCTTCCACAGCAGGTCTTGTGAGGATGATTCGATTGACCGTCCGTGCCCGGAAAGCCGCAACTGCCGCTGCAACCGCAAGGTAGGTCTTACCCGTGCCGGCAGGGCCGACACCCAGGGTAATCGTGTTCTTCTCGATGGCTTTCATATACTTCTGCTGGCCGACGGTCTTAGCCTTAATGGGCTTACCTTTTGCCGTGATACAAACCACGTCCTTAGCCATCTGCGATACATAATCATCGTTGCCCTCCTGAACCAGCGTGATCAGGTACCGAACGCGTTGTTCATCAATCACTTCACCCTTTGCGGCAAGTGCAAGTAGACCCTCCAGTGCCCGTGCAGCCTTGTCAACAGCTTCCAGTTCTCCGCTGACGCGAAGTTCCGTATCCCTGTTAACAATTCTCACGCCAAGGGTCTCCTCTATCCTCTTTATATTTTCATCAAAAGAGCCGAAGACAGCAATCAAATCTTCCACCCGTTCAGAATTAACAATTCGTTCAGTCATAGTCTCCATCCTTTGGTATAGCATCTTCGTACTTAATTCTACCAATTATCTCCGTGCACGCGTAGCGTCCATAGAGATAGGAAGCTCCATTTTTAGCATCCATATCCACCTGAGACGAAAGGATTTCACCTGCGACCATATCGTCCCGGAGATGGTTCGCAGCAAAATCTGCAAGCCAATCTGCTGATTCTGTCTCTGTGGAGGCATCTAGGGAATCCACATAGCTATAGATTGTTTCCGTGATCAAACACATGGGCAATCGAAAGCCGCCCGGCAGATTCACATACTCTTCCAAATATATTTTAGCACAAGTTGTATCTATAATTCCACTATCTTTCGATAATTTTATAAGTTTTTTTCCCAAGCGAAGGGAAAACACCTTTTTTACAGACTTGACACTTCCCCTTATGGCTACAGCATCCGGTGAAATAACCTCAAGATGCCGAAATGTGAGCGCTTTGATCTCTGCATTTGCCTGAGTAGCCTGGGTGACAATTCCAAGATCCGTATACCCAGACACCAGTGTTTGTCCATCTTTGACAGCCTGCCCAACCGAGCATAATGGATTTCCCTTGTATACGGTGCAGCTTTGAATGACACCGTCACGGGCCGCAACTATACTGCAAACTCTGTTTTCGGTCCCTACCTCCTCTTTAGTCGTTGTCTTTTCCTTGACGGAAATTACAGCATTGCATCCCTGGGTGTTAATGCCGGCCCACTGCAGTTGAGGTATTTCCTGCAAAAGCGCATTTTTCATCTTTTCGCTTCGCACATTTCTTCGGGATGCGCCAAAGCGGATCCCACACCTTTCCGCAGCCTCCAGAATCTGTTTTTCAGGGATACGGATATTGCCGTCAACTGTCACAAATAAGATCCTTCCGGAAAGAAACACTGTCAAAAACATAGTCATACACAGAAACAGCAATAATATAGGACGGCGCAGAAAAGCCGCGCCCAACCAGTACGCGCCTGTTCTGCGGATAATCTTTACATTCGCTCCTTGCTTTTCTGCCATTGCTAATACCGATCGGCACAGTTTCCTTGAGACTGTAATCTGTAGGGAAAGATCGTCCAGCATTGTCACATCCGTCAGTTTTAAATCGAACCTGTTCAAACTGTTTAACAATCCCGCGCAATCAGCGCTTGTAATCTGCAGAACAAACATTCCGTCAAGGGATCCGCGCATAATTCACCTCCTGTTCAGATGGACCGCTTCAATATACCCACTTATTACCAGTTGCTCTTTGCATATCTCCATAAGCTGAAGTCCTCTCCCTTTTACTGCAACATTGCCATAAGCAACCTTAATTCGTATTTCCTCCAGGCAATAGGAGATTATACCAAAATGATTCTCAATAAGTACGCGATTTTCCCCCAATATTTCCACTAAAGGGCGCTTTCCGAGACGCGTATTACCTTTTGTCATTTGCTCTAAATATGCAAGCAGATGGGGTTTCTTCATGATACTTCCTCCCTTTTGGAAAAGTCTATGAGGTTGCAGTATTGAATTGAACTAATATCGCATAGTTTCTTATGAGGTGATCAAATGAAGAGACGCTCTGGTAAATTGCTGAGTTTCACAGCAGCGATCGCAATGCTTGTTATCATATTGGACACAAAAACTGCATTGAGTGGCGCCCAAGAAGCTGTTTCGATGTGCTTACGGACAGTCATACCCTCCCTATTTCCTTTCTTTGTGCTCTCCGGAATCATTAACAGCAATATTCTGGGGGTACGCATCTTAATACTAAGGCCGCTGGGAAAGCTATGTAAGATTCCTCGTGGCGCTGAATCGCTTCTCCTGCTTGGTCTGATTGCAGGTTATCCCGTAGGAGCCAAACTGATCACGATGAGTTGGCGGGATAGGTCACTTCCTGACAGTACAGCAAAAAGAATGCTTGGCTTCTGCAACAATGCAGGTCCCGCATTTCTGTTTGGAATGGTCTCACCTATGTTTGAAAAACCAATTGTACCTTGGGTATTGTGGGCAATTCATATCTCCGGCGCAATTATAACAGGCTGGATTCTGCCAAATAGTATGTCGGATAGTTGTAATATTCAGCAAGGGAAACCAATTACACTCTATCAGTCGCTTCAAGCAGCACTCAAGACCACGGCAACCGTCTGTGGCTGGGTCACAATATTTCGCATTATCGTAGCCTTTTGCGATCGCTGGTTTCTGTGGCAATTTCCCGTTTTTTTGCGGGTACTTTTTACCGGATGTCTGGAGCTCGCAAATGGCTGTATCATGCTAAAGGACATATCGAACGAAGCAGTGCGTTTTCTTGTTGCCGGTATTATCCTCGCAAGCGGAGGATTATGCGTAGGAATGCAGACCGTTTCCGTCACAGAATGTTTGGGACCAGGACTCTATTTCCCGGGAAAACTGATCCAAACCTGTCTGACAACAATGATCAGCGCCCCATTAATACCAATCCTTTTCCCAGATGAAAATACCTTTGCCTCACCCCTTCCTTTCCTGCTCATACCATTGATTGCCGGTTTTCTGATGCTTATATTTCTTCATAGAAAAAAAGTTGTAGCAATTAAAGGAAGAATGATGTATAATATGGGCAGTTAATCTTACAAAAGGGGGCGCAATATGCTTTTCCGCAAGAAAATGTATCGTTCCTGCTGCTACTGCAATCACGGTACGGCTATGGGTGAGGATCAGATACTCTGTGCGAAGCGGGGTGTGGTATCTGTTTATTATAGCTGCCGCAAGTTCCGCTACGACCCCTGTAAGCGTGTTCCTCCCAAAATGAAGCCGCTGGATTTCCAAAAATATAAGGATACTGATTTCTCATTGTAAACATTTCAGCCGGAAAGCAAATTGCTTTCCGGCTGTTTTTTATTGAATCATATTTAAGAAATCGTCCTCAGACAGAATTGGAATACCGAGTTCTCTGGCCTTCCGTTCTTTAGACCCGGCATTTTCTCCCACAACCACGTAGCTTGTCTTCTTGGAAACCGAGCCGGCAGCCTTACCGCCGAACAGTTCGATCTGTTCCGTGGCTTCCTCACGGGTAAACTTGCTCAGCGCGCCAGTCAGAACAAAGGTCATTCCCGCAAAGCGGTCATCCTTTGCTTGCCGCTTACTCTCAAAGTTCACACCAGCCTGCCGGAGTTTCTCAACAAATGCCTGGGATTGCGGCTGCGCAAACCAATCAGCAATAAAGCGTGCTGTAATCTCTCCTACATCTTGAACATCCGTCAGCTCCCCACATGTTGCTGCGGAAAGCGCATCCAGAGACTTGAATGTGGTGGCTAAAACTTTGGCTGTCTTTGCACCCACCTGGCGGATTCCCAGCGCATAGATCAACCGGCTGAGATCCTGCTGCTTACTGTTCTCAATAGCCTGCAGGAGTTTTTTAGCCGCCGTGTCGCCTTTTTGCCACAGTTGTTTCAGATCGTCCAGGGTGAGGAAATAGATATCCGCTGCAGAACGGAGCAGATCTCTCTCAATCAGACCGTCAACAATAGCTTCGCCAAGTCCATCAATATCCATTGCGTCCCGGCTGACAAAATGAGCAATAACCCTGGAAAGCTGAGCAGGACAGGCGGCTCCGGTGCATCTTAAGAACGCGCCGTCTTCATCGCGCACAGTTGCAGCTCCGCAAACAGGGCAGTTATCCGGCAATCGATAGGCAGTCGTACCGGCCGGCCGCTTTGAAAAATCGACCTCCAGGATCTCAGGAATGATCTCGCCTGCTTTGCGAATACTAACGGTGTCACCGATCCGGATATCTCTTTCCGTAATAAAATCCTGATTGTGTAGAGTCGCGTTTGTGACCGTTGTGCCAGCCAGGCGAACAGGTCTAACCACTGCTTTGGGGGTCAGAACTCCGGTGCGGCCAACCTGGACAACAATGTCCTCGATAACTGTGGGTTTGATTTCCGGAGGGTACTTGTATGCTGCCGCCCAGCGTGGGAACTTCGCAGTAGCGCCCAGGTTCTCTCTTAACGGGAGATCGTTTACCTTAATTACCGCGCCATCAATATCACAGGGCAGTTGTTCACTATTCTCTTTTATAGCAATTACCTGATCATTAATTGCATCAATGTCAGACAACAAGGTGTACGGAATCACCTTGAACTGCAGGTCTCTCAAATAATCCAGGGATTCTGCGTGGCTGGAGAATACAACTCCATCGGCAAGCTGCACATTGAAAATCAGAATATCAAGGCCGCGTTTTGCCGCGATCTTAGGGTCAAGTTGGCGAAGAGATCCCGCAGCCGCATTTCTCGGGTTGGCAAACAGGGGTTTTCCCTCGGCTTCCTGGATAGCATTCAGCTTCTCGAAACTCTTTTTCGGCATATATACCTCGCCGCGTACAATCAGCCGCGGTGGAGCGTTGGGAACGGTCATAGGGATGGAATAAATCGTCTTTAAGTTCTCAGTGACATCTTCGCCAACAGTTCCGTCGCCACGGGTCGCGCCGCGGACGAACACACCATTTACGTACTCGAGCGCCACAGAAAGGCCGTCGATTTTAGGCTCAACCGTGAAGGCAGCATTAGGGTGATCGTGGAGAATCTTCTCCAGAAAATCATCCAATTCTTCTAAAGAAAACACATCCTGTAAACTCATAAGCGGAACAGGGTGTTCCACCTTCTCAAACTTGCTCAGCGCCATACCGCCCACTCGCTTGGTGGGCGACTCCGGCAACGCAAACTGAGGATACTCCGCCTCCAGGTTTTCCAGTTCACGCAGCAACCGGTCGTACTCAAAATCCGGCATTTTCGGGTCATCCAGCACATAGTACTGGTGATTTGCCTGATTTAATTGGGCGGTCAGGACTTCAATTCTCTCTTTCATAGCTTCCTCCGGTTTGGAAATAAGTGTTGGGAACATCTCCAACAATAATTGTTTCAGCAACAACTACCTGGCTGCTGATAGTAAAACTATTTGTTTCGCCAAGAACAAGTACTGTCACGTCTACACTGACATGCATATTCATCTGCTGAAGTGTCTGATTGATTCCGGCCTCTCTAAAATCACTGCTGAATGAGGCATCCGAATTGCGGATGGACATAATCTGCACAGGGATTTGAGGACCGCGTCCGGAAAGGATTTCCGGCAGAATCAGACTGCCAACAGGGATTCCAAGGTCATCCAAGCTCAACGCCAGAATCTCGTCATTAATAATGTTCAGTATGTCCGTTTTCAGGCGATTGACCTCACTCATGTTGGTCTTAAGCGCAGTGATACGCCCATCAAGGTCCTTTTCAAAGTAGACGATCCGGTCATACTGAATATTACCGTTCTCGATCTGCTTGTCGATAGCATCATTAATTAGATCGGATGTGGTATTGCGGACCTGCGTTTCCGCTAGGGAGCGCAGGGCATCGCCAAACTTTATACGGAACACCAGCAGGCACACGAGAGATAAAGCCGCCAGGACAATGATTAACCTTAGTAGTTTTGTCAGTTTCCTCATGCCATACGCCCCCTGCAGGAGCGTATGCGCAAAAATAGGGAAAAATTACAGCTTTTTCATATGCGCAGAGGCAGTTTTGGCCATGAGTTTCTTCGTTCCGATTTGATCAAACGCAATCTCCAGAAGGGCGTCGTTGCCCATTTTCATTACACTAAGCACCATGCCCTTACCAAAAGCTGTATGCTGAACCATATCCCCTTTGTTCAGTTCGATGCAGGCCGATTTTGCGACAGGTTCGGAATAGGCGCTCTTGTAGGATACAGGCTTTGGAGGTGCAGGATTCATAAAGCTTGCGGCAGGCACCCGGAACCCTCCCTTTTTCTCCACCACATTCTCCGGGATTTCCCGCAGAAATCTAGATGGAAGGGCTGCGTTGGTGCGGCCATAGAGCATACGCTGCCTTGCGTAGGAAATGGTAAGATTCACTTTGGCTCTTGTGATTGCCACATAGCACAACCGCCGTTCTTCCTCCATTTCCTCCCGATCACCGATAGCACGCATTCCGGGAAACAAGCCATCCTCAAAACCCACAAGAAATACATTGGGGAACTCAAGGCCCTTTGCAGAGTGCATGGTCATCATCACGACTGCATCATCGCCGTCGTTGTACTCCTCAATATCTGTATACAACGCGATTTCTTCCAGAAATCCAGCAAGGCTTGGAACATCAGCATTCTCCACATAGGCATTGATGCTGGATTTTAATTCACGGATATTCTCAAGTTTGGTTTTATTCTCCTCGGTAGGTTTGCTCTCCAGCATCGCAACATAGCCGGTGCGCACCATTACCTCTTCATAGAAGTCAGGCAGCGCCATACCGTCCTCCAACAACTGGGCGAGTTCCTCAATCAGCACGGTAAATTGCAGCAGCTTACCCGCAGACTTTTCCAGCGGCGCATAGGAATAGGGATCAGAGACAACTTGGTAAAGCCCATTCCCCTCTGCCTGCGCAAGGCGGTCAGCTGTCTCAATTGTCTTTGCGCCCAATCCTCTTGGAGGATTGTTGATAATTCGGTGCAATCGCAGGTCATCTGCCCTATTGTTGATCACACATAGATAAGCAAGCATATCCTTGACTTCAGCTCTATCAAAGAAGCGCATACCGCCAATCACGCGATATGGAATACCATTCCGCTTTAAAGCATATTCCAACGCATTGGATTGGGCGTTGGTGCGGTATAAAATAGCATAATCCTTAAAGTCGCGGCCCTTGGATCCGGCAATAATCTGCCCTGCCACATAGTTGGCCTCCGCGCCTTCATCGGATGCCTCATACACCGCAACAGGTCTTCCCTCTCCGTTTGCCGTCCAAAGGCGTTTACCTTTTCGGCCGATATTGTGGGCGATCACCGCATTCGCCGCATTCAAAATGCATTGCGTGGAGCGGTAATTCTGCTCCAAACGGATCAACCGAGACTTCTGATACTGCTTTTCAAAATTCAGAATATTCTCAATCGTCGCGCCGCGGAAACGGTAGATACTCTGGTCATCATCACCAACCACACAGATGTTTTCATAACCACCAGCAAGAAGTGATGTAAGCAGATATTGCATATGGTTCGTGTCCTGATACTCATCTACAAGCACATAGCGGAACTTTCTCTGATAGTACGTTCTGATGTCTTCATGTTCCTGCAGAAGAACGACAGTCTGCATAATAATATCGTCGAAATCCAGCGCGTTATTCTCCTTGAGACGGGTCTGGTATTTCTGATAAGCCCGGGCAATGTGAAGCAACCGGTAATCGTTGTTTGCTTCGGCTCTGCTCAGCAGTTCCTCCGGAGATACCATAACATCCTTTTCTCTGCTAATAATGGTAAGAACATACTTTGCCGGGAATGTTTTGTCATCAAGGCCCATATCCCGTATAATGTCCTTCATAACACGTTCAGAGTCCGCTGTATCATATATTGTGAAGCTCTTAGAATACCCCAGGCGCTCAATGTCGCGGCGGAGAATGCGGCAGCAGGCAGAGTGGAAAGTCATTGCCCACACATCCTGGCCCTCAGGGCCAAGGATATTTGTCAACCGCTCCTTAAGCTCATTGGCCGCCTTATTGGTGAACGTGATCGCTATGATATTCCAAGGTGATACAGGTTCCAAAGCGCACAAAAAATCTGCACGATGGCGGTCAAAATCGGAGATCGGCTCGTGCAGAGTCTCCAGGAAGGAAACATCGTCCTCC
Organism: Faecousia sp.; assembly: GCA_045612705.1. Classification (GTDB taxonomy): domain Bacteria; phylum Bacillota; class Clostridia; order Oscillospirales; family Oscillospiraceae; genus Faecousia. The sequence continues at coordinate 46,343 of JAZKZN010000023.1, forward strand.
GTCACAGTATCCGGAACCTCAGAAGAATCCGTAGCGCGGCCAAAACGAATCAGATTTGCGATCCGGTTAATCAGCACAGTCGTTTTCCCGCTACCTGCGCCGGCAAGAAGCAGCAGTGGTCCTTCCGTGGTGGTGACGGCTTCTTTCTGCATTGCGTTTAGTTTAGGAAATTGGGAGAGAATATACCGTTGTCTTGCGTTGACAAAACGGCTGAGTAAAGCATCAGTCATAAGTACACCCGTCATAGTTAAGATATACTTATTTTACTGCATTTTACGCCAAAGGTAAAGTACAAAATGCGCTTTACGACATAAGTTCCCGCAATTTCTCCAGCGCTTTCTTTTCGATCCGCGAAACTTGCACCTGACTGACACACAGTACCTTTGATACCCGCTGCTGGGTCAGACCGTGAAAGTAGCGCAATTTGATTACCGTCGCATCTCTCTCCGGCAATTTACCGATTGCCTGCCGCAAAGCCATTTGCTCTAAAAATGCATCCTCTGACTGTGTATTGCTCAGAACATTTTCAAGGGTGAATCCCTCATCGCCCGTCACTTGGTGAATGGACTCAATAGTTGCTGTCGCGCTCTCAGCAACCGCAATATCCTCCGGTGAAAATCCAGTTTCAGCGGAGATCTCGCTTAGTGTTGGTTCGCGACCTAGCATATTCGAAAGCTTATTCTTAGCTGATTTGATCATCGATGCCCGCTCCTTGATTCCGCGGGATACCTTGACGGCACCGTCGTCCCGCAGGTATCTTCGGATCTCACCGGCAATTTTGGGAACTGCATATGTGGAAAACTGTGTACCAAAGTTCAGATCAAATCCATCAACAGCCTTCAGAAACCCAAGGCAGGCCAATTGATACATATCGTCAGCCTCCGCCCCTCGACCTAAAAATCTGCGAGTGACTGACCAGATCAAACCGCTATTTTCCAAAATCAGTGTTTCCTTGGCCTCCATATCACCCGCCTGGCAACGGGCAATCAGCTCTTCTGTCCTGGTCATTGACGCCGCTGCAGTCTTCTGCGCATATGTACAATTGTACCCTTTCCAGGCTTTGAAGTGACCGTAAAACTGGTCATAAAGCTCTCCATAATGGTAAATCCCATACCGCTGCGCTCAGAGCCGCCTGTTGTAAACATCGGTCTGCGAGCCTCATCCACATTTTCAATTCCAACACCCTTATCCTTAATGACAATATCGAGGGTATTGTCTTTTAGGATTCTGCAACGCAAAGTGATTTGTCCAATCCCGTCGGGATAGGCATGCACTATGCAGTTTGTGACCGCTTCAGATACTGCAGTGCGAATGTCTCCCAATTCCTCCATAGTTGGATCCATTTGCGCCGCAAAACAAGCAACTGCCGATCTTGCAAACCCCTCATTTGACGAACGGCTTGGGAACTCCAAAATCATATAATTTTCAAATTTCATTTCACTTCCTCCTTAATATTCACAAGTTTGTCGATCCCAGATGCACGGAACACTTTCAAAGGCTGCTGTTTCAGCGACGCCAGTTCCAGTTTCCCTTCTATTCTGGTCATATTCCGCAGGGCATTGATCACAATTGCGATCCCGGATGAGTCCATAAATGTCACCTCCCGAAAGTCAAGGATACAGATCAGCGGTGAAAAAGCCTCGATCTTTGCGGTGATTGCCTGTATAAAATCCTTGGCGCAATGGTGATCAATCTCCCCTGTCAATGCAATCGTAAGTGTACCGTTCTGCAAATAACTCGTTAAGCGCATATGTTTCCTCCTTAGTGTAATCGTTTTTACTATAATCCCATTCCCCGAGCATTTTCCGTCGCAAACGGGCATAAAAAACAGGTGTACAAACAAAATGTTTGTACACCTGTTAACAAATTAAGTCTTACAGCATTTTTCTCATAGCAGATTCACTCTGCTCCAGTTGCGCGATCAGATTGCGCGCCTTTTCAGCCTTATCGCGGATATCGGCTACCACAGACTCCGGCGCTCTGGAGGTAAAGTTCTCATTGCAGAGCTTGCCTTCCAAGCTTTCCAGATTCTTCTTTGCTTTTTCCAACTCTTTGGAAATCCGCTCCAGTTCCTTTGCCACATCCACAAGCTGTCCCATAGGAATATAGAGCTTAGCAATGTTTGTGGCGCAGCAGACCATACCATCCAGGTTATCCCATTCCTTATCAAGAATGATCACCTGATCGGCATAGGCAAGCCGCTGGATAAAGCCCTCTCCTTCGGTAAAAATGCTAGGCTGGGATGTCAGCACATAAAGAGCCGCCTTCTTGGAAGGAGGAACATTCATCTCTGCTCTCCGGTTGCGGATGACACGGATGGCTTCCATAACAGATTCCATCAGGTCTTCTTCCGCCTTGAACTGGAGGTCGCTACGGAACTCAGGCCACTGGGCGGCGATCAACGCCTCGCCCTTGTGGGGCAGGCTTTGCCAGATTTCCTCAGTAATGAAGGGCATAAAGGGATGCAACAAACGCAGGGTATTGTCCAGAACATACACCAGCACCTGCAGAGCTGTTTGCTTCTGGCAAGCATCCTCGCTGTACAGTCTAGCCTTAGTCAGCTCGATATACCAGTCGCAGTAGGAATCCCACAGAAAATCGTAGACCTTTTGCACAGCCACACCAAGCTCGTACTTCTCAAGATTCTCCGTCACCTCAGAGATTAAAGTGTTCAGCTTGGAAAGCACCCATTTGTCGGCGATGGTCAGCTGATCCAGAGGAGGAAGCTCATTCTTGGCATCCTCACCCAGGTTCATCAGAACATATCGACTTGCGTTCCAGAGCTTGTTGGCAAAATTACGCATTGCCTCGCATCGCTCCACATAGAAACGCATATCGTTGCCGGGGGCATTGCCGGTGACCATATTCATGCGCAGCGCATCGCAGCCATACTTTTCGATCATCTCCAGGGGATCAATGCCGTTGCCCAGGGACTTAGACATCTTTCGACCCTTGTCATCACGGACAAGGCCGTGGATCAAAACGGTGTGGAAAGGTGTCTTTCCTGTGTGCTTGCAGCCGGAGAAGATCATTCTGGCAACCCAGAAGAAGATGATATCATAGCCGGTGACCAGGACATCGGTGGGATAAAAATATTCCAGATCTTCCGTCTTATCAGGCCAACCCAGAGTCTCAAAAGGCCACAGTGCGGAGCTGAACCAGGTATCCAGCACATCGGGATCCCGTTCAATATTTGTGCTGCCGCACTTTTCGCACTTGGTAGCGTCATCACGGGAGATGGTGATATGGCCGCAATCAGCGCAGGTCCAGGCAGGAATCTGGTGACCCCACCAAAGCTGCCGAGAGATACACCAGTCACGGACATTCTCCATCCAGTTCAGATAGGTTTTGCTGAAACGGTCGGGAACAAATTTGGTCTCCCCTTCCTTTACTACCCGAAGAGCTTCTTCCGCCAAAGGCTTCATCTTCACGAACCACTGAGCGGAGATGATGGGCTCCACATCGTTGTGGCAGCGGTAGCAGGTGCCAACATTATGAGCGTGCTCTTCCACTTTTACAAGGTAGCCCTGTTTCTCCAGGTCGGCAACGATGGCCTTTCTGGCTTCATAGCGGTCCATGCCCTCGTACTTTCCGCCGTAGCTGTTGACAACGCCGTTGTCATCCAGCACACGAATAACCTCCAGATTGTGGCGCAAGCCGACCTCAAAGTCATTAGGATCGTGGGCGGGTGTCATCTTCACGCAGCCAGTGCCGAACTCCATCTCAGCATAGTCGTCCGCAACAATGGGGATTTCCTTATTGACCAGGGGCAGAATAACCGTCTTACCCACATATTCCTTGTATCGCTCATCATTGGGGTTTACACAGACACCGGTATCGCCCAGCATAGTCTCAGGACGTGTAGTGGCAACAACGACCTCACCGGAGCCATCCGCAAAAGGATAACGAATGTGCCACAAATGACCGGGTTTATCCACATATTCCACCTCAGCGTCAGACAAAGCAGTCACACAGTGGGGGCACCAGTTGATGATAAGGCTGCCCTTATAGGTCAGCCCCTGCTCATACATGGAGACAAAGACCTCACGCACAGCACGGGAGCAGCCTTCATCCATTGTGAATCGCGCGCGGTCCCAGTCACAGGAAGCGCCCAGTCTTTTCTGCTGTTCAACGATCCTGTTGCCATACTTATGCTTCCAGTCCCAAACCTTTTCCAGGAACTTTTCCCGACCCAGATCGTACCGGGTCAGACCGTCCTTCCGCAGTTCTTCCTCAACCTTGATCTGGGTTGCGATACCGGCGTGGTCAACACCGGGCAGCCACAGAGCATTATAACCCTGCATACGCTTAAAACGAATAAGAGTATCCTGCAGCGTGGCATCCATAGCGTGACCCATATGCAGCTGACCGGTCACATTGGGGGGCGGCATAACAATGGTAAAGGGTTTGGCATCTCTGCTCTTATTGGGCTTGAAATGGCCGTTCTCCTCCCACATCTTATAGATTTTGTTTTCCACCTGCTGGGGTTCATACACCTTAGGCAGTTCTCTGGTCATAGTAAACACTCCTTAATAAAAAACGTCCTGAGCCATGGGCCCAGGACGAAAGTTTTCCGTGGTACCACCTGATTTTCCGCGCAAGGCGGACACTCATTATGCTATAACGGGCACACCCGCACCCCCCTACTTATGTCTTCAGGGAGCAAGCTCCGGAACGACAGCTCATTTTTTCTGTGTATGTTTACACCAACCACATACTCTCTGAAACAGGATCAAAATGAACACTTTCCATCAGCGCCTATTCATATTGTGATAAAAATACCATAATTACTGCCGGATGTCAACCTTTTCCCTTAAAAGGATCTGTTTTCCCGGAGCGTTTGCAATTTACTCCTGATTTCCAGCAAATCCTCAAAGGTATCAGGTCGTTTTGCAAGGTCTCGCAGAAGCGCGGACGGATGATAGATCGCTGTCATCCAAACACCGTCAATATGGCTCCAGGTCCCGTGTTCCCGCGTAATCCGGAACTCCGGATCAATGATTTTTCTGGCTGCAATTCTACCAAGACACACAACAATCTTCGGACGGATCAGCTCCATCTGAGTACGCAGATAGTCAATACATGCGTCCTGCTCTTCATCCTGCGGGTCGCGATTATGGGGCGGACGGCATTTGACAATATTGGCAATATAGACCTTGTTTCTATCCAGGTCAATAATCGAGAGCATATCGTCCAGTAGTTTTCCGGCCGGCCCTACAAAAGGTTCACCCTGTAGATCCTCCTGCTCACCGGGGCCCTCACCGATAAACAGAATATCCGCATTGCGGTTGCCGACTCCGAAGACCACATTGGTTCTGCCTTTACACAAGCCGCAACGGGTACAGCCCTCACAGGATCGTTCCAGTTCTTCCCAAGTATGCATAATCATCTGCTCCTCCTGCGACTTCTGCGGTAGCGGCGGCTATGCTTTCTAGCCTTAGCAATGCGAATGCCACGAAGGGACACCAGAATTACAACCGCCGTCAGCACGATCACTGCGACTGCGCCAAGAATATAGAGCAGGACAATCAGAAATCCGGAAGGCTCTCTGGCTGATGTATTGTTTGTAATTAGTGAGTTCGCGCTGGAAACACCATTCAATGCATAGAGTTCCGTTTGGGCGATGCAAACATTACCGCACCAAACCTGCAGAGTAGACAGGCGTGTCCCCTCCTCAATGGGCGCTGCTAAAACCGTCTCGTCTACATATCTGTACACAAGGCTATCCGTATCAACATTTGACGGGATCACCGAAAAAGCAGGTTCCTTTGTCCCGTAGGACACATCGCAGCTGCCACCGGAAACGACAGACCGCTTCAGAATCTGTCCCTCGTGGAGGACCTGCACAGCCTTATAGCCTTCAAATCCCAAATCAAGCAGCTTTCTTGTCTCCTTAAAGCCGCCAAACACTTTAACAGTATACCCGTCACTCTCATAAACAGATTCAGAGCCAATCACTACGCAGATCAGATTCATTCCGTCTACCTTGGCAGTGGACGCAATGCTTCGTTTTCCGCCGGAGACCGCGGTACGGCTGCCGGTCACGCGGCCATCATAGTAAATCTGAACATCGTCGTCACTGAGAAGATAATTCTGGGTAGACAGCCAGCGCGGTTCACTCTTGTTAGTGGTGGGGACGGTATAATACACCGCACCGAAGAGCTCGCAGAACTGCTCATTCTGGATGGCACGGGAAAGCATTTTGGCCACATCTCTCGCAGTTGTGTACTGGTTCTCATCGTCCAGGCCGTGGACATCGGTGAAATGGGTGTTCACGCAACCCAATTCTGCAGCAAACCTGTTCAGTTCGGCCACGAAGGACTCCTGACTACCCATAACATGGTCAGCAAGGATCGCGGCGGCATCATTGCCGGAGGCCACCATCATGCAATACAAAAGATCCTTGACCGTAAGTACCTCGTCGACCATAAGATCAATAACCAAAGCATCTCTGGGCAGTGTCGCAAGAACAGATTCCCGCACAGTCACCACATCGGTCATTTCACTGTTTTCTATTGCAATCAGCGCCGTCATGATCTTAACTAGGCTGGCAGGTGCGATATGTTCATCAGCATTATAGGCATACATCAGCGTATCCGTATTGCTTTCATACAAAACCATCGCGTCCGCATTGTCCACAATACGCTGACTTCCCAGAATAGGTACTTGACTGTCCAGTGAAACACATCCGCTGCTAAGGGCAGCATTTTGCGTAATTTCCGTGGCAGAGACCTGCGATATGCTAAGCAGCACCACAAGGATCAGACAAATAACGCCACTTTTTTTCATATTTCCCCCTTAATATGCATTACCGCACTTGTCCTGCGGCAATTTCGTGTGTATAATAATTTTATTGTATTATAGCATTTCTACAGAAACTAGTCAATAAAGGAGGCGGAATTATGAAAACGCAAAAGTGGATACTTATTGGAATCACCGGTGTGTTTTTCTGTCTTCTGGTTGGCGTGTTTATTGGAAGAAATCTGACGGGAGCCTATGTTCCGGTGGAGGCCATCGTCAATCCGGAAAACAAAGAGGAAATTATAAGTACGTCCCCAATGGACGGAAAAATCGATCTGAACACAGCGACAATTCAGCAGTTGCGTCTACTGCCCGGTGTCGGCGAAGCAACCGCGCAAAAGATTTTGGCTTACCGGGAGGAAAACGGAGGGTTTTCCTCCTTGGAGGAACTGATGAATGTAAGTGGCATCGGTGAAAAGAAGTTTGCTAATATGCTGCCGTACATTAAGATTGGAGGAAACAATGAAGATTCTGGTAGTTGATGATGAAGAATTGCTGGTCAAGGGCATCCGCTTTAACCTGCAAAATGAAGGATACACCGTCATAACAGGTTCAAACGGGTTGGAAGCAATCGAAGCGGCCAGGAACGAAAAACCCAATCTAATCGTCCTGGATGTTATGATGCCTGAGATGGACGGTATGACAGCCTGCTCGCTGATCCGGGAGTTCTCCAATGTGCCGATTATTTTGCTCACGGCAAAATCCGAGGATATGGACAAATTAATGGGCTTTGACAACGGTGCGGACGACTATCTGACAAAACCCTTCAATATTCTGGAACTAAAGGCGAGGATCCGGGCGCTGCTTCGCAGAGCTGGTACAGAAACTGCAACAACATCCTCTGCCCTGACCATCGGCAATATTACCATTGATCCGGACAGCAGAAACGCATACAAGTCCGGAGTTCTTGTGGAACTCACCGCAAAAGAGTTTGATGTGATCGATTTTCTAATGCGAAATGCAAACCGCGTGTACTCCAGAGAGGCTCTGCTGGATAGCGTCTGGGCCGACGAATATCGCAGTGACATCCGCACGCTGGATGTGCATATCCGCAGACTCCGCGAAAAACTGGAAGATAATCCTGCAGATCCGCAGTACATTATGACGAAATGGGGCGTTGGCTATTACTTCCGAAAAGAAACATAAGTTCCGTGCGCAATTCAAGAGTTCTCAGTTCATGTACGCACTGGTCTACATTGTTGTCACCTTTATTGTTCTGTTATTCCTGAATATCTACACCTCCAATGTGAATCAAACTTTGATTTTCAACAACAAAGAAACGGCGCTTCTTGAAAAGTGCAATATTGTTTCCATTGAGGTCAGCCGCCTGGAAGTTCTGAACACATCTGCTGTCGAAACAGCGGTATCTCAACTGGGGCAAAGCAAGTCTGCGCGTCTTTTGATCACGGATGCCACAGGTGTTGTGCTTTATGACTCCGAACAGATCATATCCGGACAGAATCAGTATGCATTTTATCCTGAAATCGTGCAAGCGCTTAGAGGAAACAATGTGTTTACCGGCCGATACTATGATGGTAATATCCAGTCCCGCGCTGCCACCCCTATCTACGCCTACGGAACCTTGATCGGTTGCGTTTATACAATGGAAAACGACTATCAGCAAGGCGCCGTGATCCAGTCTGTGCAGGAAAACACCCTCAGTGTCAGTATTATTCTTGAGGTTGCGGTTATCATATTCTCTCTGATATTCTCCAGCATCTTCTCAAGCCGTCTGACGCGAATCACCGCCTCTATGCGTGAAATCCGCACCGGCAACTACTCCCAAAGAGTTAAGATCGGCGGCAAGGATGAATTGACTGTTCTGGGCAACGAGTTCAATGACCTGCTGGACAGATTGCAGACCTCTGAACGGAAACGAACGAACTTCGTCTCCGATGCATCTCACGAACTCAAAACACCTTTGGCATCCATTAAATTGCTGTCTGATTCCATTCTGCAAAATGATATGGATATCGCCACAATTCGCGAGTTCGTAGGCGACATCGGCAACGAGGCTGATCGACTGAACCGCATGTCTGAAAAGCTCCTCTCTCTGTCCAGAATCGAAACACAGGAGGATAGTGATTGCGAGATTGTCTATATGGCACCCACTTTGGAGCGTGTTATGCGGATGCTGAAAAGCCATGCTGACCGCCGCGGCATTACTTTTGAAACCAATTTCCATGAGGATTGTCCCATCCTGATCCTGGAAGATGACCTGTACCAAATCACCTTCAACCTCGTGGAAAACGCCATCAAATACAACACCGATGGTGGGAAAGTTATCATCTCCCTTCGCCGCGATGAGGATAATGCGATCCTGCAGGTAAAGGACACCGGTGTAGGAATCCCGCAAGACGCCCTGGAACACATCTTCGAGCGTTTCTTCAGAGTAGACAAAGCTCGTTCACGAAAGACCGGCGGTAGTGGTCTTGGCCTGTCCATCGTGCGGAATATGGTGGAACGCAACCAAGGCAGCATCAGTGTTGTCAGCGCTATGGGAGAAGGTAGCACCTTCACACTGGTATTTCCGGTATTTGATACGGAGGAGACCCTATGAAACGAAGTATTTGCCTGATTTGCATCATCGCTGTTCTCTCCGCTTTTTGCGGATGCAACCACAGTACTGAGGATTTTACCCGCCCTGTAAATGTGTACTACTGCACCCCAGCTGTTGATTATCAATCTGCATACAGCGTGTTTGCAGCCGAGGTACGGGATTTTTACGGCTGGAGTGAACGGCTTCTGGATTTTTTGAATGTCTATTTGGCCGGTCCGCCTAAATCCGGCCTGAACTCACCGTTCCCTGCCGGCAGTATGATCAATTCTCTGCACACAAACGGAGGCAGCATCAATTTGCAGCTGAACAGCAATTTCTCAAGGCTATCCCCCAGCGAATTGACACTTGCCTGTGCATGTCTGAGTATGACCGTTTTAGATATTACGAATGCAGATACAGTAAACATTCAAATTGAAGGAAATGGCAACGGCCAAGCCAACATTACAATGACCCGCAATAACCTGCATCTGACAGACTTAACAATCCCGGAGGAATGAGAGGTAAGTGCTATGCGATTCGTATCCTGGAATGTCAACGGCCTACGAGCCTGTATGCAAAAGGGTTTTATAGATTTCTTCCACTCTGTTAATGCGGACTTTTTCTGTCTGCAGGAGACAAAATTGCAGGAAGGTCAGATTACCCTTGACCTCCCTGCCTATCAGCAATTTTGGAACTACGCCGAGAAAAAAGGGTACTCCGGAACAGCCGTTTTCGCCAAATCCCCTCCCCTGTCGGTTTTCCTTGGAATCGGTACGGAAGAGCTGGACACAGAGGGCCGTGTGATCACACTGGAATACCCCAACTTTTATCTGGTCACCTGCTATACCCCCAACGCACAGAGAGAGCTGGCAAGAATCGATCACCGGATGCGTTGGGAGAATGCCTTTTGTGAATACTTGAAAGGCCTGGACACAAATAAGCCGCTGATCATTTGCGGAGACTTGAATGTAGCTCATAACGAAATTGATTTGAAGAATCCAAAAGCCAACCGAGGCAATGCCGGTTTCTCTGATCAGGAGCGAGCCTGTTTCACAAAACTTCTGTCCCACGGATTTACAGATACCTTCCGCTTCCTGAACCCCGACGCCACTGACGCTTATACCTGGTGGAGTTATATGTTCAACGCAAGAAAGAACAACGCGGGATGGCGGATCGATTATTTCCTTGTGTCCGACCGCATTGCCGATCGTATCACCGCTGCTCCTATCTACAGCGATGTTCTTGGTTCTGATCATTGTCCTGTGGGGCTTACTCTGGATCTATAACAATTACTGTCTGCCCGGCTGCATTCTGTAGTCGGGCAGATTCCAATTTGTCAAGATGTGGAAACAACTCACCATTTTTTACCGGCGCAAAAAAGCTATTTGCTTTAGCTTTACACTCAGTCAGTGTAAAAAGCAGCGGATTACCCCGCAACCGCTTGATAGGAACTCTGGCAATCAGAGTAAACTCCTTTCCGTTGGGCACACAGATTCCTAGGTCCGTTGTGTCATTTCCGTCATTTACCACAACACGGTAGACATCCCGCGCCGGTGGCCGGCAGGTACAAAAAATCCTGTAAAATAACCCCTCTTTTTCGAGCTCTGCCGTGCCGACACAAACGCCATTCAATACTATCTCATACAAACAAATACACCCCCTGCAGCAAATTTATGCCGCAAGGGGGCGCTTCATTACCTGGGGTCATTCAAGCCAAAACTCACCGCAATGGCATCATTGACCAGTGCCATCTGTTGGTCCTCAAGATGTCCCATATGCTCACGCAAACGCTTCTTATCAATTGTTCTGATCTGCTCCAGGAGAATAACCGAATCCTTACTTAGTCCAACACTCCCACCAGCAATATTGATGTGAGTAGGCAGTCTTGCCTTTCCCGTCTGGCTGGTGATCGCGGCTGCAATGACCGTTGGAGAATGGCGGTTTCCTGTATCATTTTGGACAATTAGAACGGGCCGGGTTCCACCTTGTTCACTGCCGACCACCGGCGACAAGTCTGCATAAAATATATCACCGCGCCTGACTATGCTATCCATGTGCTTCACACTCCGAAGAATCATTGCCAGCGCTACCGGAAATATCAGTATGTAGCGCGGCTATGAGTATTCTCCCACGCTCATCTGCAAAATATACGGTTTCGCTGTCAATTTATCCTATGCACATTTCAGCAAAAAGCTACAAAACCACAAATTCCTCGACTGTCAACACTAGAACACGACGGCCTTGCCAAAATATTTCCCCTGCTACCGGCTTATCTGCATCTACTTGAATACGCAATTGCAGTGCATCTTCTTCATAGCAGTCATCAACAGATATGATATAGTTATGCTCCTCGCCTGTACAATCCTTCATATAGCCACCGCACAGACTTCTTATGAATACCCATGGAGCGGACACAGGGCTGATTAGACCATCAGCCATTGTGCGGAACGCGAGAACCTTATCGTCAAAAGTGATTGCGCCGCCATCGCCGGTGATTTTGCCGGTGATTCCGCTTATTGTTGCAGGCTCCGTGACGGTAAAGTACAGATTCCCATCCCGGTCGGTTTTGCAATCCATACCGAAAATATAGATCTTCTCACCGTAATCAGCTGTAATTTGGGTATGAAAACTGCAGCCTTCACTGCTGATGATACTGTCCCGTAAGGAGAGAGCCTTGTCCAGCGGCCCAGTATCTCCGCTGCAGCCGGACAGCAAAAATACAAAACAGAATATCAATAGTATTTTTGAACGCATATCGCAACCACCTTCGTTATCATTTTGGGCAAATTATTGTTTTTGGTACCGTGCACTACATATATATGCCCATAAAGCGCAAATAACACTTGCAATTTCTAACAATATATGCTATTATCTAGTTCGATATTGAAAGGCTGTGATTGGGCCGTCTTATGTTGATCACACGCACACAGAGAGAGCGGGATGGTGGGAACCGCTTGCGCGCAACTTAAGGCCTTCTCCCAGGAGCTGCTGCCTGAAAGTTCAGTAGGGTCTGCCGGGTGATTCCGTTATAAATCTAAGGTGTGTTTGCACCGAAAGTGCGCCGTTTGGCGAATTGCGGGTGGTACCGCGGAGGAAGTCCTTCGTCCCGATATGGGATGATGGGCTATTTTTTATTATCAATTACCTGTTATCAGGAAGGAGAAAGCATATGAAGCAACAGTTAGAGCAACTGAAATTGCAGGCACTGGAAGCCTTGCAGAACGCTGATACTCCGGCCGCTCTTGAGGAGCTGCGGGTTCGGTATCTGGGCAAGAAAGGTGAAGTGACTGCCGTTTTGAAAATGATGGGCAGCCTGTCCGCTGAAGAGCGGCCTGTAATGGGCCAGCTGGCCAACAGTGTGCGCGCAGAAATCGAGGCAAAGCTGGAGGAACGAAAGACCGCAATCCACGCCGCGGTTCTAGAACAGAAGCTGGCAGAGGAAGCTCTGGATGTGACCATTCCCGGTGAGCCGGTGGAAATGGGTCACGAGCACCCTATGAACCAGGTGCTGCAGGAGATCAAGGACATCTTTGTGGGCCTGGGTTATCAAATTGTGGACGGTCCCGAGGTAGAACTGGCCGACTACAACTTTACCCGTCTAAATATTGAGGAAGGTCACCCGTCCCGTGACCGCTCCGACACCTTCTACTTCAACGACAGTGACTCCGTGCTCCTGCGTACACAGACCAGCCCGATGCAGATCCGTGTTATGGAAAATGCGAAGCCCCCCATCTGCATACTGGCTCCCGGCCGTGTGTACAGAAAAGACGAGGCAGATGCAACCCACTCCCCTATGTTTCATCAGATCGAGGGTCTTGTAGTTGACGAAAACATCACTATGGGCGACCTGAAAGGCGCTCTGGTGACCCTGATGAAGCGGATCTACGGGCAGGATGCCGTTATGCGTTTCCGTCCCCACCACTTCCCATTTACAGAACCCAGCTGTGAGATGGATATGCAGTGCCACAAGTGCCACGGCACAGGTGAAGTGAACGGTCAAGTCTGTTCCACCTGCCACGGTGAAGGTTGGATTGAGCTGCTTGGCGCCGGCATGGTACATCCTGACGTACTGCGCAACTGCAACATTGATCCCGACAAGTATTCCGGCTTCGCCTTCGGTATGGGTCTGGAGCGTATGGCTATGGGCCGCCTCCGCATCACCGATCTTCGCCTGATCTTCGAAAACGATGTCAGGTTCCTGAACCAATTCTAAGGAGGTACTGACAATGAAGCTGAACAGAAAATGGCTCCATGAAGAGTTTGTGGATCTGTCCAACGTGACCGACAAGGAATATGTTGAAAAATTGACCATTTTCGGCCAAAAGGTTGAAACCTGGGCGCGCATGGATGCCGAGATCAAGAATGTTCTTGTTGGCAAGGTGCTCTCCATTGTGCGCCACGAAAACTCCGACCATATGTGGGTCTGCCAAATCGATGTGGGTTCTGAAGAGCCGGTACAGATCGTCACCGGTGCGCAAAATGTGCACGAGGGTGATCTCGTACCCGCCGCTCTCCATAACTCCTGGCTTCCCGGCGGCATTCACATCACCAAAGGCAAGCTTCGTGGCGTTGCTTCCCACGGTATGCTCTGCTCCTTCACAGAGCTGGGCCTGACACAGAACGACGTTCCCGGAGCTTTCGAGGATGGCATCTGGATTCTTAATGACGAAGATTGCAAAGTTGGCGACGATATCAATCTGGTTATCGGCAATGATGACACAATCGTTGATTTTGAGATCACAAATAACCGTCCCGACTGCTACTCTATTATCGGTCTGGCACGGGAATCCGCAGCTGCGTTTGCCCTGCCTATGAAGCACCACGAGCCTGTGGTAAATGGTAGTGATGCCGGCTCTATATATGAAATGCTGGATGTAGAGGTGCCTGCAACTGAGCTGTGCAACCGCTACACCTCCCGTATGGTGGCCAATGTAAAAATCGGCCCCTCTCCCAAATGGCTGCGGCAAAGACTCCGCGCAAACGGTGTTCGGCCCATCAACAACATCGTTGACATCACCAACTATGTTATGCTGGAATACGGTCAGCCCATGCACGCCTTTGACTATCGCTATGTCAACTCCGGCAAGATTGTTGTTCGGGAGGCTGAAGAGGGTGAAACACTCACCACCCTGGACGGCAATGTCCGCGCCCTGAAAGCCGGCATGCTTGTGATTGCCGATGAGATGAAGCCTATCGGCCTGGCAGGTATTATGGGCGGAGAAAACTCCGAGATTATGGACGATACCACAACCGTAGTGTTTGAATCCGCCAACTTTAATGGCACCTCTATCCGTCAGACCGCCTTGGCCTTGGGTATGAGAACCGAGTCCTCCGGTAAGTTTGAGAAGAACCTGGATCCTATGATGACTCTGCCTGCAGTACAGAGAGCCTGTGAGCTTGTAGAGCTGCTCCAGTGCGGTGATGTGATGGACGGCATCATTGATATCATCAACTATATTCCCACCGCTAAAACCCTTCCGCTGGAAGCTGAGAAAATTAACGCTCTGCTGGGTACCAACATTTCCCGCGAGGATATGGTAGAGTATCTGAACAGATTGGAAATTGAGGTAGATGGTGACAATATTCTCGTCCCCTCCTGGCGTCCCGACCTGAATTTGATGGCTGACATTGCTGAGGAAGTGGGCCGTTCCTTCGGTTATAACGAGATTCCCACCACAGAGTTTAAGAACTCCACGCAAGGCGGCTATACGCATGCAATGTTGCTTGAGACAGCAGCCGGCCGCCTGTGCCGCGCACTGGGCTACAGCGAGATCATCACCTATTCCTTTGTCTCCCCCGCGATTTTTGACCAGATCCGCTGGCCTAAGGATTGCGCCCTGCGGAATGCTATGCGCATTCAGAACCCTCTCGGTGAGGACACCTCCATTATGCGGACCACTGCTCTGCCCTCTATGCTGGACATCCTCTCCCGAAACAACGCCAACCACAACAGATCTGCAAAACTTTATGAACTTGCTAAAATCTACCTGCCTGTAGAGGGTTCCGTACTACCCAACGAACCGAAGATCCTCATGCTGGGCACTTATGGCGCAAACGAAAACTTCTTCACTGTCAAAGGCGAATTGGATGCCATCTTCACCGGCCTGCATATGCCCAAAGCCCGCTATGAAGCCTGCAAGGACAATCCCTCCTACCATCCCGGCCGTTGCGCAAAGGTAACTGTGCAGGGTGTCGACGTCGGCTATATGGGTCAAATCCATCCCCTTGTAGCAAAGAACTACGGTATGGATGGCGAGGTCTACTGCGCTGAGATCAATTTCACTGCGCTTATGGCACAGCAGCTGCCGGAGGCTACCTACACTCCCCTGCCCAAATATCCCACTGTTTCCCGCGACCTCGCCGTTGTGTGCGATGAAGAGGTCACGGTTGCACAGGTTGAAGATGTTATGGAAGCCGCTGCCGGTAAACTGCTGCGGAATATTCGACTGTTCGACATTTATCGCGGTCCCGGTGTGGCCGAGGGCAAAAAGAGTATGGCCTTTGCTCTGGAACTGCGCGCAGATGACCGTACGCTGACCGACAACGACTCCGAGCAGGTCGTTAATAGAATGCTGGACGCTCTAAAAACCAAGCTCAGCGCAACTCTGCGGTAAAATAAATTATTTTCCCAAGAAAGTACTTTACACAGGAAATAAAATCGTCTATAATAGTTCTACTATTTGGAAGGAGGTCATGACACTATGAATAACCAAAGCACCACCATTAAGTTCAGAGTCCCCGGCGACGAAAAGGAAAATATGCACACAATTCTGCGTAGTGTCTTTGACGCTCTGAATGAGAAGGGTTATAACCCCATCAACCAGATCGTAGGCTACCTGCTGACGGAAGACCCCACCTACATCACCAATTACAACAATGCCCGCAGCATGATTTGTAAGATTGACCGCGATGAACTGATGCAGGAACTGGTCCGCTGCTTCTTGCAGGAAAATAAATGATCCTTTCGGGAGGCTTTTGCCACCGCAAAAGCCTCCCAATTCTTATTCTCAGGAGGTCACTATGTCTGAAGTACTGACTTATAAAGGTCACCCTCTTATGCGGAAGGACAACCTGATCTATTACGGCTCCATGGCTGACAGTCACATTGTTATGCTGCAAATCCTGGAGACGAAGAAGGTCAACGATGTAGAAATCGCCACCCGTGTGTCTGTTCAGCTCCAGCTCACGGATCCCGCTGCCAAGAGCCGTGACCGCATTGTGAAAAAAAGCGAAAAGCCCGGTTTTTACACCGCCCTTGATGTGGGCTGTGTTTGGCTGGAAAGAGCCCTTGCAGGTAAATAATGATAAAACTGTCGACTCATTTGAGTCGGCAGTTTTTTTCATATTATTTTTGATTTGCAGCATACTACCAAAAAGGCAGGTGCGTTAAATGGCAACTCAAAAATACGGAAAACAAAGTTTTTGTCTTGAAAATCCACCGATCATCACTCACTGGGCCAGTGTTGCTGGCAAAAAGGAATCCCAAGGGCCATTGGCAAAAACTTTTGATATTGTGGAATCCGACTCCTATTTTGGGCAAAAAACCTGGGAGCAGGCGGAGAAACGGATGCAGCAAATGGCGCTAGATAAGCTATGTGAAAAAGCCGGACTATCGTTGAGTGAATTAGGCCTTGTCTTCTCTGGCGATCTTCTGAATCAGTGTATCGGCTCGTCCTTCACTCTCAGAAACACCGGCGTTCCTCATATCGGCCTGTATGGTGCTTGTTCAACGATGGCAGAAAGTCTTCTTATGGCATCCATGGCCGTAGGCGGCGGTTTTGCTGATAATGTGGCCGCAATGACCTCCTCCCACTTCGCCAGCTCAGAACGGCAGTATCGCTTCCCCCTGGGCTATGGCGGGCAGAGAACTCCAACCGCACAGTGGACCGTCACAGGGTCCGGCGCAGCGCTTGTTTGCAGCAAAGGCAACGGTCCCAGGATTACAGCCTGCACAATCGGAACGGTCACTGATCTGGGAATCAAAGACGCTAACAATATGGGCGCCGCAATGGCACCTGCCGCGCTGGAAACAATCTGTGCCCATTTTAGCGATCTGAAAGTCAACGCTGAGGATTATGATCTGATTATCACCGGTGACCTTGGTCAAGTGGGCAAAGAGGCGCTGCTGACAATGGCGCAACAGAAGGGCATCAATCTCGGTGGAAAGCTCGCAGATTGCGGAACGCTGGTTTTTGATTTGCTCCGACAGGATGTCCATTCCGGCGGGTCTGGCTGCGGATGCAGCGCCATAACCCTTTGCGGATATTTACTTGAAAAACTTCGCGCAGGCAAACTGGGAAGCATTCTATTCTGCGGTACCGGCGCGTTGCTTTCCCCCGTATCCACGCAGCAAGGTCTGCCGATCCCCGGAGTTTGTCACGCTGTTGCTATTCATGGAGGTTAACTGATGGATTATATCAAAGCATTCATCATTGGCGGCTTGTTATGTGTGATTGGTCAAGTTCTGATTGATAAAACAAAACTGACACCAGCGCGTATATTGGTATCTTATGTCGTTATTGGCGTATTACTTGGCGCAGTAGGCTTATATGAACCTTTAGCGGAATTTGCAGGCGCAGGCGCAACAGTGCCGCTGACCGGCTTTGGCTATAGTCTGGCAAAAGGTGTCCGGGAGGCCGTTGACAGAGACGGTTTTCTCGGTATCTTTACCGGCGGGCTGAAATCTACTGCAGGGGGCATCACTGCCGCCATCACTGGTGGCCTGTTGGTCAGTCTCATTTTCCGGCCCAAGGATAAGAGTTAAAATAGCGGGTATACTACTTTGGGGAAACCCAAATGTAATAACTCGGAGGAATTGATTATGAACAATCAGAACAAGAATCAGAACCAGAACAACAATCAGAACCAGAATCAGAACCAGAACAACAACCAGAACAAGAACAGCCGCTGAGCAAAACCGCCGAAGGGATTTCCCTTCGGCGGTCTACTTAAATTATATCGGCAAATCTATTGAGGCTAAAGAAATACAGTTTTGCAGATTTGACAGGCAATTGATAGATCCGCTCCAGTGCATAGGCATAGGTCAGCACCTGCGCTCTGTACCGGGCTGTTAGGGCATCTATTGTATCTTCCGTCGCGGAATCCGTCTTAAAGTCCACCACAGTAATACCGTCCTCTTCCACCAGCGCACAGTCTACAACACCCTGCAGAAGAATCTTCTCGCCCTTTGCGCTCTCGTAGTACCTATCTGCATCGTCTAACAGAGTGAACTTAAACTCCCGGAGAATATGCCGGCTACTGCATAACTTTTTACCAAAGGGTGTTTCGAAAAAGGCTGCCAACATATTGCAGTCTACCGTCTCTGCCTGCTCCGGGGAGATTAACCTCTCCTGTACCAATCGTTCCAGTTCACCACGAATGCCAGCAATATCCGCACATTGGGAGAAGCTGATATACTGCAAGGCGCTATGTACAGCATTACCGTAGTCTTTGCCGGTGATGCCGCTCCCTGCTCGGGGTTTTCTAAAAGAAATCGGCCTTGTTTCTTTCGTTCCTTCGGCAACCTCCGTGTCCAGCACACGACCTTTCAGCTGGGTTGCTGTCAGTTTTGACGGGATTCTGGTCGCACTGGTGTAGGGGTATACAAAGCGCAGTGCGGCAGCCAGTTTTGTCAAATCATACGCAGGCTGTTCCTCTCCCATTTCAACGGTAGCCTCAGTCTGCTCATCACCATAAATGTCCCTTTCAAGGGTGATGCGCCACTGCGTATTCCACACTTGTGCACAGTCCGGATGACCGGCAAGCGCAAACAGCTGCCCTGCTTCTGTCCGTTTCAGGGCCGCCTGCAGAATCCATGCACCGGGACAATTGACCTCCGATGCCAGAAGCTGCGGGCTGCTCATATCCAATCGTGCCGCTATGCCTGTCAGATGGGTTTCCAGGTAGGGGGACGCATACGTCATAATTAGCATATCCCTTGCCCTGGTCATCGCCACATAGAGTACGCGCATTTCCTCCGAAATACTCTCCTGCGTTATCTTGGCGCTGATAGCATGCTTGGCAACCGTGGGATACCGCACACGCCGGGAGGTGTCCACACACCCAAGTCCCAGGCCCAGGTCTTTATCACAAAGGACCTGATTTCTTACGCTTTCCTGATTAAACTTCCGAGCAAGACCGCACAGAAAAACCACCGGAAACTCAAGTCCCTTGGACTTGTGGATACTCATAATCGTGACGGCGCCCTTATCCTGCTGAGCACTGGCAACGCCAAGACCCTTTTCCTTTGCTGCCTCCAGAAACTCCAAGAACCGCCCCAGTTCCCTGGGACCGCCACTCTCATAGTCAGAAACGATCTGGAAGAACGCCTGCAGGTTCTCCAGCTTCTGATCACCGTCGGGCATTGCGGAATAGATACTCAGCAGATTCGTTTCCGTATAAACCGATGCCAACAATTGGGTGACAGTCAGTATGCCCGCATCCCGGCGCAGTTTGTTAAGCCTGTTTATAAAATCAATACAAATGTGTTGTTCCGAACCGCTGACAAGTGTGTAAACACTGCCAAATCGGTTTTCACCCCTAAGTTTTCCAAGAATTTCAGCATTGAATCCAAAGACAGGACTAGTCAGAGCAGCAACCAGCGGAATGTCCTGCAAAGGGTTATCAATTACCTGCAGAATTGATATAACCGTTGCGATTTCCTCTGTCTGCAGCAAGTCTGTGGAGTCACCGGTAATGCAGCGAATACCTCTTGATTGCAGTGCGTATTGAAACTCGCACCCAACAGATTTTGGGCTTCGTAGAAGGATCACAATGTCCTCAGGGGCAATCGGGCGCAGCGCTTCCCCATTACGGACATAGTGCCTGCCATCTAAAAGCTCCACAATTCGCTCAGCTACGAAAGCCGCCTCCTCGCCATAGGTGTCTTCCCCTACTTCAATAGCGTGAAGAGCCACCTCCGGTTCATTCAGAGGTGTATGCGGAATACCCTCCCGGAGCTTTTCGTCATCACCGTAGGACAAACCGCCCACAGCCGGGGACATGCACTGAGAAAAGACATCATTGACAGCACAGATCACACCGCCGGAAGACCGGAAATTGTTGCTGAGCATCACCTTCCGACCCTCTCTAAACCGGGCAACATCCGCGTATACATAACGATTGTATTTATCGATGAAGATACTGGGATCAGCAAGGCGGAACTTATAGATGGATTGTTTCACATCTCCAACCATGAAGCAATTTTGCCTCTTTTGGGAAAGCGCGTCAAAAATCGCATCCTGAATACCGTTGGAGTCCTGGTATTCATCCACCATAATTTCCTGGAAACGATCACCGATTTCTGTCGCGACAGACGTTATCCCATCGCGTCGCCTGCCAAGCAGAAGATCCAAGGTCTTGTGTTCAAGATCGCCAAAATCTAAAATGCCTCGATTGCTTTTCAGCCGGTCATAATAGTCAGCAAATGCTCGCACAAGATCAACCAATCCGCGGGTGGCTGCTGCCGTTTGTGACAGGTCCTCAAGAACACTGGCACTTGCGTTGCCAAAAGGAATCAGTTTTTTCGCAAGGTTCTCCTTACAAGCCTTACGAATGGCCTTGATCTTCTCAGCCAAGGGCGTATCCTTACTGTCCTTTGAGAATGTCAGCGTTCCAAAGGAGATATTCCGCAAACTGACGATTTCGTCCCAGGAGTTGCAGTTGTACAAGGCCTGTAGCTGTGCAATTGTGTCTCCCAGGAGTGCAATCGGTTTCTCCATACCGGAAATGCCAACCGCGGCGCCTATGCACTTTTGAAATGCATCCATCTGCAGAGCAAGGAATGCCTTTAAATCGGCAATCAAATATTGTCCCCAAGGCGTTTCAGAAACATCTGAAAGCTCGTCCATACCTTCATTGGCGCACCACTGAAGCCACTTATCCGGGTCCGAGTGGCATCTGGCGCTGTTATACACTTGAAGGACGATTTCCGGGATCTGTCTGTCATCCCGCCCGAGGCCCTGGGTGTCTACAAAAGTCCTAAAATCAGGATTTTCAGCGGCCGTTTCATAAGCGGCATCCAACACCTGTTCCAGCGCTTTCAACTGCAGTTCCAAACATTCCCCCTCGTCGGCAACGCGAAAGTCAGCTGGGATATCCAACCGATACGCATACTGACGAAGGATGTCTGTACAAAAGCCGTGAACCGTGGAGATCTTGGCAAGGTACAGCCGCTGCATCTGTCGCCGTAGGTGCTTGTTTCCACCGTCCGCTGCGATCAGCTCCGAAAGCTTTGCTGCGATTTTTCCTCGCAATTCAGCGGCAGCTGCCTTAGTATAGGTAATAACAAGGAAATCATCAATATTGGCCGGATTCTGACGGTCAAGAACATACCCCATCAGCCGGTCGACAAGAACCTTTGTCTTACCGGAACCGGCGGCAGCAGAAACCAACAGCTTACCACCCCGATTGTAGACAGCAACCAGCTGCTCAGCAGTCAGTTTTTCAGCCATGGTCTCTCATCTCCTTTTCTATTTCGTCCCAAAAACTCTTGGCATTCATAGTGGCAAAATCCCGTCTCCCCTTTTCTGCGGACTCACTGCAAATAGCGCTATAAGGGCAGAATGCGCAGGCATTATGACGGCTGCCCCGCGTGTAAGGGTTCGGTTCTATACAACCGGATGAAATGTCGTCCACCATCTTTCCCAGAAGGGCAAATACATATCCCCTTAGAAGCTGTAATTGCCGCCTGTCGGCAACCTCTCCGGAAAGGGAGCCGTCCTTTTTGGAATAGGAAAGGCGTTTGGGTTTTTCGGCAGGCTCCATAGCCGTCAGCACAGCCTCATTTGCCAAAAGCAAGCCCTTTCGCTTCCACAGCTTTTCCCGTTCCTGCGCGATGGCGCGTTCGTCACCGATATTTCCTACAGACACTACGGGCACCCTTGCAGGAAAGTACTGTACGCCGGCCGGGACGGGGTTCTCACCCAGATGTTCACCGCCATTTTCCTCAAGCGCAAACAGATACAGAAGCAT
This sequence comes from Faecousia sp., assembly GCA_045612705.1. GTDB lineage: Bacteria > Bacillota > Clostridia > Oscillospirales > Oscillospiraceae > Faecousia. Next base: position 68,655 of record JAZKZN010000023.1, read on the forward strand.
TTGCAAACCCAAACCGTTGTATATGTCACAGTAGTCAAAATCCTTCTTGCCGGTCTTATAGTCAACGACACGGAAAAACACTTCATCTCCGTTATTCCAAATATCTACCCGATCAACAAAACCTCTCAGCTTAGCGGACATTGTCTGTCCCTGGATGTCAATGGCATTTTCCCCGCCGAAGGCCAATTCAAAGTCAGCCGGCTCAAAAGCGGATTCCCGCAGTTCATCCCAGAGCTCGGTCACAACCAGTTCCAGTTCCCGTACATTCCGGTTAAACAGGTAGCTGACACGCTGAGAATCGATCTGACTGAAGCGTTCTGCGATATAGGCCCTGGAATACTCGTTGGCAATCTCAAGTGTCTGCTCCAGCGAAACTTTATGGAAGCCGCCAAGCTCCATCACCTTCTTGCCTGTGTCCTCCAGAACAGCATGGACGTATGTACCAAACTCTGCAGGATCAACAGAGGCAGGTTTTCTCTCTTTCAGCCGCAGTCCGTACCGCAGGAAGTAGGCCAAACGGCAATCCTCCTGCTTATCTACCTGTGAAGCAGAAAGATTCAGCGTATCCCCGTAAAGCGCACGAACAGTCTCATTGCTCATTCTGCCAAGAGAATGGTTCTTCTTGAGGAATATACTATCAAAGGCCTCGCGGACGCCAAGACTGTCAGCCGCATCGTTGGCGCTGTGCCGCACCAACATACCGGCGATCTCCTGCGGATCCGCCGCAATACATGCTGTAGGTAGAGGCGTTTCACCGCCGGCCATCTCGCATAAGCGTCGGTAAAGGTAGGACGGCTGACCATCGGAGCAGGATGCGCACACAGTCTCCCTGGCTCCGCAGAACACACCATATATCTCAGCAAACTCTGCCTGCAAACCCTCGATTGCACCACCGGTAAGAGGCATACCCAAAAGACGCAGAGCCGTGCGTTCCTGGTCTGTCAGGATGCCCGCAGCACCACTGTATGCAGGGAATCTTCCCTCACTTGCGCCAAGAATCATCAGGTGTTTCGGCTTCTGGCATCGCATCGCGCTGACAGAGCCTACCATAACTGCATCCAGCACCGCAGGGATCGTGCCCACATCATACTGGCTCAGCAGAAGTTTCAGAAGTTTTGTGAAGCTCCTGGCATCCCAATGGGTCTGCCCAAGCATATCCTGTAGCTGCTCCAGCGCAGACAAAAGGATCTCCCAAAGCTGCATCAGGATCTGAGCAGTTCTAAGATCACCGGAGCGCTCCATCTCATCGGCAAATGTTCTTAGCTTGCGATCAAGGGCCAACTCTTCCAAAAGGGTGTAAAGTGCCTCCACCATCTGACCCAGGGTTGTGGCATCCTGAAGGGCCTTCTTTAAGCGGAACAGCGGATCCAGCGCCATGCTTCGAGCCCTGTTCAGATAGTCCAGGCGCGATCTGTCGGAGTCTGTCCAGCTCTCACCCAGGCCTCTAGGATGGTTTTCCCACTGTTCTGCCCACCGGTTTCCGGTGACATTCCAGACTATTGCGTAATTCTCGAGCCTGTCGCAAGTCGAGATATCCACCGGCGAAAGGGAGGATTTCAAATACCGCATCACATCAGAGTACTCAAACCCATTCACAGCCGCGTCAATAGCTGACAAAACGGTTGTGATCACAGTCTTATCCAAGATATTCTCCGTGCCGGATCGGTATACAGGAATATGATATCGTGAGAAAATCATATCCAGTGTGTTTCCATAAGCCGCCAGATCTGTGCACACTATACTAATATCACGATAGCGGCAACCGGCATGTATCAAGGAAATTACCCGTTCGGCCGCAGTGATGCACTCTTGATACACAGAGTCGCAACGGTACAAAGTGACTAAATTGTCAAGCTCAACATTATGAACAATTTCGCCTTCAAACAACGCGGGAAGTATCTCCCGTACCGGCAGTTGAGCCGGCGTTATGCGGCAAATCTCCACCTCTGCCCCCACCTCACGGGCAAGACGCAAAAGCTCGCCGGCAGTGGCAGCTGCCTTCTCAAAGGCCGGGTCGGTACTGTCGACATCGTCGCAGTTAAGGCTCACAACAACCTGTTTAGATTGGCCTATCAAGTGCTTTAGGATTGCAGTGTGCTGGCGGGTAAAATCAGGAAAACCGTCTATGTAGAAGATATGCTCCTCGGCAAAGGTGCTGTCTTCCAGCTGCTCCAAGAGCCAGGTCATCTGGTCTCTGGGATCTCGCTTTCCTCGGGCACACAAGCTATCATATGCCTCCAGAATCAAAGAGAGCTCCTCAAGTTTTTGAGCCAGACTTCCCTCAGTCTTTTGGGAGGCATGCTGCAGATCTGCAGCGGTAATGCAGCAGCGCTTAAACTCATCAATGGCATCCAGCAATCCTGTTAAAAACTCAGGACGGGTTTCCACGGCCGCATAGGCCTTCAGTTGACTGTGAAGCTGTCTTGTGGCAGAAGCGATAGCCACCAGGCGGCCACCGTTATCCAGACACTCAGGCGCGCCAAAGCCCGCTGCGTCGGATACCCGCTTAGCAAGGCGTGTAAATGTCAGAACCTCCGCGTAGCGGCTGACCGTATCTCCGGCATGGGCGCAGAGTCTGCGTTCTGTATCATGGCTGATCAGCTCAGGCACAATAAGTATCCGCCCAGATTGCTGCCGCGCCACATCCTGGGATATCATTTTGAAAACCGCATCTGAGTTGGCGGTCCAATCCGGACCGATTAGCAATTTTAACATCTGGCGGCCTCCTCCCTTTTTTCATATCATACCACAGGATCTGTCCAAAAAACAGGGTTTAATTGAAATAAAATAAGATATTTTCTATTCTTCCGATGCAGTCCAGCAGGAAGAAGCGCAACTGGTATCCATCCTTATTAGCAAGCGTGTCCGTCAAGGTTTCTGAAAAGCCTGTAGATACCGCCATATCCTGAAATCCACCTGAAGTAGCAGGTATGCACAGGGTTGGAAACACGACGCACCACCAGTTCTTGCCATCCCCTTCACCAATTTCGATCCTTAGCGCATCATAAACACCTGCGGGCAGCGTAAATGTGTCATATTCCCGTGTGCCAAACGCCTCAGGCTCCAAGGATACTACCGCGGATTCATTGGCGCCGATCCTTGCGAGAACATCGTTGGCGATCTCCTCAATGGCCCCAAGATTCTCTCTCATAAACTGCAGTGCCTGCTCTTTATTGGGGACCTTCTCCATAATCGGCTTCAAATATTCCGTAATAGCATCCCGCACCATAAGCTTTATTTCCTGGTCCTCTTCAGAATTAGAATTAGCCACCACGTGTAATCGGATCAAATCTTCCTGAAGAATTTGCCGATCCCTGTACGCCCGGTATACACTCAAAAATGTAATCGCCAAAAGAATACCGATTACCAGTTTAATCATTGTTTTCACAAAAAACACCGTCCTTACTGAAATAGTTCCAGTATGGACGGTGTTTTGGAAAATTATACAGGTTTAGCAATATAAATGTTTGGGTAATTCTCTTTTAGCATACTGCAGATCACTGCAGCAAACTCAAAATCGGGCACAATGGCAAAGACAGCCGAGCCGGAGCCGGTCATCTGATGCGCAACTGCGCCATAGGAATTGAAGATGGATTTGATGTAGTTCAGTTCCAAATGGTCCTGTGTGACCACCGGGTCAAAGACATTATAGACATTCTCGCAGATCTTTCCCAGGTCGCCTGCCAGCAGTGCGCTCTCCATTGCCTGGTGATCAGGTCTTCTGGCAATAACGGTACTGTCAAGTTTCTTGTATAGTTCCGGTGTAGAAGAGGAAAAGTCAGGCTTGCAGATAACAAAAACACAATCCGGCAGATCCGGCAGTTTTCTCAGACGCTCCCCTCTGCCCTCCACCATAGCCGTGCCGCAAAGAGTACAAAAAGGGACATCGCTTCCCACAAAGCTTCCCAGCTCTGCCAGGGCCAAAACAGACAGCGGCTCACCATAGTGTCTGTTCAGTGCTCTAAGAACCGCCCCTGCATCTGCACTGCCGCCGCCAAGTCCGGCCTCCATCGGAATCCGCTTTGTAATGCGGATTTCAATACCGGTGGTCTGAAGCTTTGTATTCTCATAGAAAACCCTTGCGGCTTTCCAGGCAAGATTCCGTTCATCCGTGGGAACGCCGTCCTTGTCACAATGCAGCACCCAAGGTTTTCCGGTGTCTACATCAATTTCAACATCATCCCGCATTGAGATAGTCTGCATCACACTCTTAAGGTTGTGATACCCATCGGGACGCTTGTCCAGTACATCAAGTGTCAGATTAATTTTCGCAAATGCGCCTTCAAACAGCGTTGTCATGAGCTTTTCTCCTAATGGTTTTTTCAACATTATAACGAATTAAGCGCCTGTTTTCAATGGGGTGCATATTTTTATTTTACGCGGACACAATAGCACTATCCAACTTAATGAACGGAGGTAAACAAATGGATACACTGGCATTGATTCTCTCCATCATCGGCTCACTGAACTGGGGCCTTGTGGGTATCTTCAAGTTTGATCTGGTTGCCTGGCTTTTCGGTGGGCAGGCTTCCGTTGTCAGCCGCATTATCTACGCCCTTGTTGGCATTGCCGGATTGTGGTGCATCACACTGCTGTTCCGCAGAAATCGTGACAGCATCAACGCAGACTAACTAAAAACGGCAGCGCCATAGGGTGCTGCCGTTTTGCTTTAATTAACACGAATAATGCAGGTGTAAGTGACGCCATTATAGGTAGCGTATACCTTTCCGTCACTGGAAGAGGACACACCCTTAACAGTATTTCCGCTCAGGCTGATACCACTGCCGGTAGCTGACCAGGAAACATTGACCGTATTACCGTCATTATCCTTCAGGAACAGGCGAATCTCATCCCCAGGATTGATAGTAATGTCGTTTCCATTGGCAAGACCGTATTGGGTATATATCGAATATGTCTTGCTTGCAGCGCCGCCGCCATCTTCGGAAACGCCGCCATTACCACCGTGACCGGAGCTCTCTTCAAAACTGCAGCGGATAATACAACTGACCTTTTGACCCTCATACTCAGCGTAAACAGTTGTGACACCACCACCAAACGCAACAACCTTGCCATTCTCAAAAGTAGCAACGGTATTATCATCACTGGACCAGGTGATCTTTTCTATGTCAATATCACCACTGTAAAGAACCCAGCTTTCGCCCTTTGCGCTAAAGGTAATGTCCATCCGATTGAGACGGAGGGTCTCTTCGGGAATGGTCTCCTCAGTGCTGGGTTCCGTTGCATCACCTGTGGATTCTTCCGCAAACTGACACATTACGGTACACTCACTGGTAAACTCGCCGCAGGTAATTATGATCTTGGTTGTACCACTTCCGACGGCAGTAATCATTCCGGCATCGCTGACGGTTGCAACAGCTTCATTTTCGGATCGGAAAACGACCTTTTCTGTAGTATTCTTAGGCTCGGCAGAAACGCTAAGCAGCCGTCCATCACCAACCTGCTCCAAAACCACAGAGCCTGTGTTCACAATAATGCCGGTGCAGGGTATCTCCTTACCAATGGTGTTGTGGATACCGTCGGTAGGATCTGTATGCTCGGGTGCAGGGCCAATCAGCGGTCCAAAAAAGCGCAGAGCAATATAGATCACAACACCGATAATTGCCAAAAGCAACACAACAACTGTGATCACAAGACCGGTATTCGACTCACCATCCTCCTTCTCTGGCGGGGTGGCAGGCGTTCTTGTGCCTGCAGCTTTTGCTTTTGCGCGTTTCTTCACATTTGCCTTAGAAAAACGGCCGCCTTTCACATATGTATATCCGCCGGAGGACTTGCCGTCCGGATTTTCCTTGTCATTTACGGCCTGCGCATCCCCTGGCCGCACGCAGCCGCAAATAGGACACTGCTTTGCTGTCTCTTGATAAGACGTTCCGCAAATATCACAAATAATCTTACTCATAATTAGCCTCCATTTCTGCAGGAGAGCCTGCTCAGTTTGTATAGCATTATTATAGCATTATAGGCAGAATAAAACAACTACAAAGCAGTTGCTTTTTTGTAAATATTTTATTATAATATTTTCAGTAAAAAGGAGGCGATTTGAATGTCAGAACCTAAGCTGATTTCGCCAATGCTGGATAATTTTATGATGGGTAATGCTATCAGCGATCACCATGGTATTTCCTGCTACCCGGCAATGGAAAATGGAACGGATAACAAATATATCGTAAAGGTCATTTCCGTACCCGCATCTCCAGCGCAGATGGATGCGCTCCTGCTGACCGGCGCCTATTCAGATGAGGAGTCTGCTCTGGCCTATTTTAAAGACCTCGCTGACGACGTAGTAAAAGAAGTCGGTGTTCTGAAGGCTCTGTCCCAGCACGAAGGCTTCTTCCCCTATAAGAATTATCAGATTGAACCGATGGCCTCCGGCAAAGGATATGACATTTACCTGTTAGGGGACTATAAACGCTCTCTTGCTAAGCATTTTCAGAGACACCTTTTTACCCATCTGGATGTGCTGAACCTGGGTCTTGACATCTGCGCTGCCCTCTCTGCCTGCAGGCGGGCCGGATATATGTACGTGGATCTGAAACCCAGCAATATCTTCGTCACCGATCAGCGGCAGTATCGCATAGGTGACTTGGGCTTCGTGCGTATGGACTCTCTGAAGTACGCATCCATGCCCGCCAAGTACATCAGTGCCTATACCGCACCTGAAATCACTGACGCGTTCTCTGCCCTAAGTACCACAATGGATACCTACGCCGCCGGTCTGATCCTCTACCAGGCCTATAACAACGGCGAACTCCCATTTAATAGCGATATTATCCCCGGTAGCACCCTCCCCGCTCCCCTATACGCTGATTATGAGATGAGCGAAATCATCCTCAAAGCTTGCCATCCCGATCCCGAGCAGCGGTGGCAGGATCCCATGCAGTTGGGACAAGCTATCGTCAGCTATATGCAGCGCAATGGCGCCAGTGATACACCGATTGTTCCTGCACCAGTTGTGGAAGATATCCAGCCTGAGGCCGATGAAGAACAGGTTGCAGAGGCTGTTGAAGAACCCGCTTCCGTTGAGCTGGATGCCAATATCGTTCCGGCTGACCCCTTCATTGACGAAACTCCTGAAAATGAAATTGAGATCATTGAGATCAATGACCCTACGGAGATCTCCGAAGATGTGTCCGAGATTTTGAGTCAGGCGGACGAACTGGCAGCAATGGAAGTTCCCGAGCCTGTGGTCGTTCCGGAGCATGTGGATTTGCCTGTTCCCGAAATCGTTATCTCTGAAGAACCGGAAGCGGAGGAACAGCCTGATCCGGAAATTGAAGAAGCTGATACAGCCGAAGAAATGTCCGCAGAAGAAACCGCAGAGTCTATTTCCGAGGAAGAAACTACCAACGAAGCGCCTGTGGACGACAAGCCGGAAGAGTTGCCTGCGCCTCCCAAGAAAAAGAGCCCCTGGCTTCGCAACACTCTGCTTATTGTGCTTTTGCTGGCTATTCTGGCCGGTGGCTATTTCTACTACACCAATTACTATCTGCTTCCCATTGATTCCATTTCTACAGTAAGCAGCGAGGATACCCTTACTGTCGTAGTGACTGCCGATATCGACGAGTCCCTTCTGCAGGTTGTCTGTTCTGATGCTTATGGCAATCAAACTTTTGCCCCTGTGGTTGACGGCAGAGCTGAGTTTAGTGGTTTGATCCCCAATACCGCCTACACCGTGAAGCTTGTTGCTAACGGCTTCCACCGCCTCACAGGAAACACATCTACCGCATTTTCCACTCCTGTGCAGACCAATATTGTACGCTTTGACGCCATTACAGGCATTGCCGATGGCAGCGTAATCCTCAGCTTCACCGTTGAGGGACCCGATTCCGCCGAATGGAATCTTGTCTATTCCGCCGCTGGTGAAGAAGAGCGCACCGCCACCTTTAACTCTCATCTCGCCACGCTGACTGACCTGACAGTCGGCAAGGAGTATACCTTCCGTCTAGAGCCTGCGCAGGATCTTTATATCACCGGCCAGAATCAAATCACTTTTACCCCCAGCAAGGTCGTCACCGCAGAAAATCTTGAGATCATTGCCTGTGTGGACAATTCACTGACCGTCGTTTGGGATTCGCCCGAAGGTGAAACTGTTGCTAACTGGTCTGTCCACTGCACCGGAGCAAACTATAACCAGACCATTATCACCACTGATACCTCCGCTGTATTCCAGGATATCGACACAGCCGCCGGCTACGAGGTAGAGATCAAGGCGATCGGTATGAGCGTCGGAAAAGTGGTCAGTATCCCCGAGAACACTGCCACTGTCACAAACTTTGCCGCTGACACCTCCGATCCCCGCATGCTCAATTTCACTTGGGACACCACTGCAGTGATCCCCACGGAAGGCTGGGTACTTCGATACAGCATTACCGGCCTTGCAGGTGAAGGCACTGTTTCTTGTCATAGCAACACCGTCGCCATTAATCCCTGCATTCCCAATGCTGAATATACTGTTCAGCTTGAGGACGCTAACGGCAACCTGGTGCTGGGATCGCGGCTGACCATTTCCACCGGCGATACGGTTGATTTCCAAAGAGATTTTATCGGCTTCTCTGCCAGCAGAGATGACCTTGTCTTCTCTATGTGCAAGACGCCTGATGTGACAAACTGGGATCGCACGGATCTCAAGGAAAGTGATTACAAGACCAGCTTTACCGCAGGTGAGGCTGCCTCCTTCCTGGTCAGATTCCGCAAGACTTACAGCGCCACCACCGAGGAAGTCAACACAATGTTTGTTGTCCGTACTGAGGACGGCAAGCTGGTTCTGACTGCTCAGCAGGAGGATACCTGGCGGGATATGTGGTACCGAAACTACTGCGAGATGGATATTCCCGCAATGCCAGAAGCTGCCGGCAACTATACTATGGAAGTGTATTTTGACGGTGAGCTTGTCCATATCCAGGACTTTACCATCACTGAATAAACTGAAAGGCCGTCCCCCCAGGACGGCCTTTTGAGGAGATGTTTGATTATGATCGCTGTACTGAAACAGGGCACTACGCCTCAGCAGACAGATAACCTGACCAAATGGCTTGAGAGTATGGGCCTGGAGGTGCATGTATCTCAAGGGAAACAGGCAACTGTACTGGGCTTGGTTGGTGATACCAGCCGGGTGGACATTGAACTACTGACAGGTCTTGACATTGTTGACTGTGTCCGACGGGTCACTGAGCCTTTCCACCGGGTCAGCCGGAAGTTCCATCCCAATGACACTGTCATTACCTGCGGCGACGTGAAGATCGGCGGCGGGCATTTTGCAATGATCGCAGGGCCTTGCTCTGTGGAAAGCGAAGAGCAAATTGTTGAAATTGCAAAGGCTGTGAAAACATCCGGCGCAAGCATCCTCCGGGGCGGCGCATTTAAGCCCCGCACATCCCCTTATACCTTCCAGGGATTAAAAGGCGAGGGAATCAAGATGCTTCTGGAGGCTAAGAAAGCAACCGGAATGCCCATCATCACTGAGATAACCAGTATTCGCTCACTGGATCTGTTTGACGATGTGGATATCATTCAAGTGGGCGCAAGAAATATGCAGAACTATGATATGCTACAAGAACTTGGCAAAACCCAAAAGCCCATTCTCCTAAAGCGTGGGCTGGCTAATACCTTGCAAGAACTGCTTATGAGCGCTGAGTATATTATGAGTGAAGGGAACGAGAATATCATCCTTTGTGAACGAGGCATACGCACATACGAAACCGACACCCGAAACACCCTTGACCTTTCTGCCGTTCCCGTACTGCATGAGCTGACCCATTTGCCTGTTATTGTAGACCCCAGTCACGCAACCGGCAGAGCCTCTCTCGTGCCACCTATGGCACTCGCTGCTGCAGCATCCGGCGCCGACGGCATAATGCTGGAGGTGCACAACAACCCCTCCTGCGCCCTGTGTGACGGCTCCCAATCCCTCACCCCCAAGGAGTTTGATGCGCTGAATCAGCGCATCCGGAAGGTTAGAGAGGCTGTGCTATGAACAACGGCAGCCTTTTAAAAACCATTTGTGTCCGGGCATCCAATCGCTATAATGTCCTCATAGGACGGGGGCTGCTAAACAACCTGGGTATGCATTTACTTACCGCCTTGAACAGTCCCTGTAAAATTGTTATCATCACTGACAGTAATGTTTGGCCCATATACGGTCAACGCGTGACTGAATCGGTTGCTGCAAGTGGATTTGATGCAGTGCATTATACTGTCCCTGCCGGTGAATCCAGCAAGGGAATCAACACCTGTTTTCAGATTCTCAATTTTCTTGCGGAACAACATTTAACCCGTTCAGATGCAGTGATTGCCCTTGGCGGCGGTGTTGTTGGAGATCTTGCTGGCTTTGCTGCATCCATTTATATGCGAGGCATTCCTTATGTGCAGATCCCCACGACACTCCTTGCAATGGTGGACTCCTCTGTTGGCGGCAAGACAGCTGTTGATCTGCCCGCCGGCAAGAATCTCGTAGGCGCGTTCTATCAGCCAAGCCTTGTAATCTGCGACCTGAACACGCTAGATACACTATCCGGGTCTGTCTTGAATGATGGTTGCGCGGAGGTAATCAAGTACGGTGTTTTATTTGATCCTGATCTCTTCGCCCACATGGCTGCTTGCGGTAATAATTTTGATCGGGACACGGTGATTGCACGATGCATTGAATGGAAGAGGGACATCATCGAAAACGATGAATTTGACACGGGTTTGCGTCAAAAATTGAACTTAGGCCACACCATTGGCCACGCCATTGAAGTGCTCAGCGACTACACAATTTCCCATGGCCAGGCCGTCGCAGCCGGTATGGCAATCATCACAAAAGCTGGCTGCGCATCATTATACCCCCAGCTTTCCCATGTGTTGGAGAAGTTCGGCCTACCCATTACTGCAGGCTACTCTGCGAGACAACTTTATGATGCCGCCTTACTGGATAAAAAACGCGCGGGCGGAACCATCAATCTAATTATACCTGCCGCAATCGGTAATTGTGAAATCATTCCCACCTCCATTGATGCGCTGGAATCCTTTATTGAGGAAGGTTTGTAAAATGGATATTACCATCTACCCCGGTAAACTCAGCGGCACGGTTCGGGCCATACCCTCCAAATCCCATGCGCACCGTCTGTTGATCTGTGCTGCCTTTGCAGACAGAGAAACCCTTATCGACTGTTCTCAAACCAGTGATGACATTCAGGCGACTGTCCGCTGCCTTAACGCTTTGGGCGCTGACATCCAAGCTATCGATAGCGGTTATCGCGTTAAGCCTGCTTGTTTTGTTCCTCAAGCTGCAATCCTTCATTGCGGACAGAGCGCATCAACGCTTCGGTTTCTGCTGCCTGTTGCCTGCGCTCTGGGTGTAAATGCAACCTTCATAATGGAAGACAGCCTTTCAAAACGACCCCTCACCCCACTTTGGGAGCAACTGGAGGCAATGGGTTGCGCACTGAGTCGGCCAACAGAGAACACCATCACGACGGCAGGCAAGCTACGCGCCGGAGATTTTATGATCGATGGCAGCATTTCCAGCCAATTCATTTCCGGTCTTCTACTAGCTGCAGCGATTATTGACGGCGACAGCAGAGTTATCATCCCCGACACATCGGTCTCCGCACCATACATAGCCATGACACAACAGGTTTTGTCGGCATTTGGGGTCGATTACCACATACCCAGCAAATCCCCTTACCGTTCCTGTGGCAGAATCTGTGTTGAAGGGGATTGGAGCAATAGCGCATTCTTCCTGGCTGCCAATACCCTTGGCAACCAGGTTGTAGTCACCGGACTCAAAGAAGATTCCGTGCAGGGAGATAAGGAGATCATGAAGCATCTCTCCCCTACCGATAGGCCTGCCAGAGTTTCTACAGTAGATATTCCAGATCTTGTACCGATCCTTGCTGTGATTTATGGAGCAAAATGCGGCGCGGTATTTACCGATGTCGGCCGCCTGCGGCTGAAGGAATCCGATCGTATCGCATCTATCAGCAGTATGTTAAATGCCTTTGGCATCAGCACCCGCGCAACAGAGGATACACTTACCGTCCTGCCCGGAGCATACCATGGCTGCACCGTGGATGCAATGGGCGACCACCGGATCGCAATGGCGGCCGCCATTGCCGCAACTATAGCGGACGGCCCCGTGACAATCCTTGGAGCCGAATGCGTCAGCAAATCCTACCCTGCCTTTTGGCAGGTTTATAAAGCATTGGGAGGTAATTATGAGCAGCACCTACGGTGAACAACTTAAATTATCCATTTTCGGTCAGTCCCACGGTCCTGCTATCGGTATGACCCTGGATGGCATTCCCGCCGGATTTTCTGTTGATCTTGGAAAATTGCAGACATTCTTGGACCGCCGCGCGCCCGGTGGCTGCTATTATAGCACCTCCAGGAAAGAGGCAGACCGACCTGAGTTTCTCTCCGGCATTGTAGACGGACACACATGCGGCGCTCCCATTGCGGCGGTTATTCCCAACACAAACGTCAATTCCGCAGATTACTGTGACTTCAAGGATTGTCCCAGACCCGGACACGCTGATTACACAGCGCAAATGAAGTATCACGGATATCAGGATACTGCCGGAGGAGGTCATTTCTCTGGCCGCCTGACTGCACCGCTGTGCATTGCTGGCGGTCTCTGTAAACAGTGGCTTGAGACCATTGGCGTGCGAATCGGAGCCCACATCAGTGTGATCGCTGGAGTTGCTGACGATCCCCTGTATGTCGATTGGGTAAGCCCGGATTTGGACGCAATTTCCACTGTTTTCCCTGTTATTAATTTGGAATCCGGCAAGAAAATGCTTGCTGAAATTGAAAAAGCTAAAAAAGACGGTGACAGTGTCGGCGGTATCGTTGAGTGCGTTGTTGTGGGTCTCCCCGCCGGACTTGGCGCGCCTATGTTTGGTGGCATTGAGAGCAGGATCGCACAGATCATCTATGGTATCCCCGGCGTCAAAGGACTTGATTTTGGTTCTGGTTTTTCCGGCAGTTATCTGCGAGGCAGTCAGAACAATGACCCCTATACCGTAAAAGACGGCAAAATTATGCCCCTTACAAATCAAGCCGGCGGTATCCTTGGGGGCATCACCACCGGAATGCCCATTGTGTTCCAAACTGCTATCAAGCCTACCCCCACCATTGTTAAAGAGCAGCAAACAGTCAGCTTTGCCAGCCTGAAGACAACGCTCCTGTCCGGCAAGGGCAGACACGATCCCTGTATCGTTCCTCGAGCGGTTCCTGTTATTGAGGCTGCAACTGCTATCGCTGTGTTTGACATTTGCCTTACAGAAGGCATGTTCCGGGAGGTTTGATTATGGACTTAGAAAAAATGAGAGAAGATATCGATCAGATCGACCGGGACCTTGTCAAACTGTTCGTTAAAAGGATGGGTCTGTCTGCTCAAATTGCAGATTACAAGCAGAGGAACAACCTTCCCGTATTTGTGCCCGAGCGGGAATCTAAGATTTTGCAGTGCGTTGCGGATCTTTCCGGCGCTGAGCTGGAGGACTATACAAGGATGTTGTATGCCACAATCTTCAAATTAAGTCGCAGTTACCAAAACCAGCAAAATGTGAGGTGATCGAATGAATTGCGGATTACTGGGAAAAAACCTGCCGCACAGTTATTCCCCATTTATTCATAAGCACCTTGGAGACTATAACTACGCACTTTACGAAAAGCAACCGGAACAACTGGCTGATTTTCTGAAAACAGCAGATTTTGACGGTCTGAATGTGACTATGCCCTATAAAAAAGCCGTGATCCCCTACTGCCACGAACTAACTGCCATCGCCGCAAGACTTGGCGCTGTCAATACTATTGTCCGCAAAAAGGACGGCCGCCTCGTGGGACACAATACAGACTATTTTGGTTTTCACTCCATGGTCACCCGCGCTTGTGTCTCCGTTGCAGGCAAAAAAGTCCTTGTGCTGGGCAGCGGCGGTGCTTCGGCAACTGCAGTTGCGGTACTAGAAGACTTGGGGGCAAATGTTGTAGTCATCTCCCGCACCGGTGACAACAACTACAACAATCTGAACCTCCACGAGGATGCCGATGTGATCGTAAATGCAACCCCAGTTGGTATGTATCCTGAGTGCGGCCGTTCTCCTATAAATCTTAATCTTTTTCCAAAACTTTCCTGCGTCTTTGATATTATTTACAATCCTTCTCGCACACAACTCCTACTAGACGCTGAAAAACGGGGCATCCTCACAGAAAACGGGCTTTGGATGTTGGTAGCGCAAGCAAAGGAGAGCGCTGAGTGGTTCACCGGTAAAACAATTGATAACCCATCCATCGCTGATATCCATTCTAAGCTTGTCAAACAGATGGAGAATATTATACTGATCGGTATGCCGGGTTGCGGCAAAACCACAATTGGCCGCTTGCTGGCAGAAAAGCTTGGAAAACGCTTTTGGGATACTGACACAGAAATTGAGAAAAATGCGCAAATCCCTATCAATGAAATATTTAAAGAATTCGGTGAAACTGGCTTTCGGGAGATGGAGACAAATGCACTTGCATCCTGCGGAAAGGAGTCCGGCCTTGTAATCGCAACCGGCGGTGGTTGCGTCACCCGCAAGGAGAACTACCCTCACCTCCATCAGAACGGTCGTATCTGCTGGCTCAGAAGAAATGTTTTTGAGCTTCCCACCCAAGGTCGCCCCCTATCTGAAGAAGGCGATCTCGCCGCCATATATGCGCTCCGTGAGCCCTTCTACAACCACTTTGCAGACTTTTCCGTTCGCAATGATGGGACACCTGAAGAAACTGTCACTAAGATTATGAAAGGATTGTATGGCAAATGAAGATACTTGTTATCAATGGGCCGAATATCAATATGCTTGGCATTCGTGAGCCGGAAATCTACGGATGCCACACATTCACAGATCTGCTACGCCTGCTTGAACAGACGGCAAATGATTTGGGTGTCACTATTGAGCAGTATCAGTCAAACCACGAGGGCAATCTGGTTGACCGAATTCATGCCGCCTACGGGAATATTGATGGAATAGTGATCAATCCTGCCGCCTACACCCATACATCAATCGCAATCTTGGATGCACTGAAAGCTGTTGGCATTCCTTCAGTAGAAGTACACATCTCCGATGTAGATAACCGGGAGGATTTCAGAAAGATATCCTATACCTCTCTCGCCTGTGAAACAATTGTCAAGGGGCAAGGGCTGAATGGATACCGTCTGGCTATAGAATACCTATTTCATAAATATGGTAAATAAGAAAAAGAAGCGCTGTGGTAATCACAGCGCTTCTTTTTCTAGATAATAACACAGTGTAAAACTATTTTGGGTGACTGTTCCATCAATATAGATTGCCGAGTCAGCAACTCTCTGGAACCCGCATTTCTCGTGGACCTTTAACGACGGAACATTCTTCTTGCTAATATGGGAATAGACTTTTTTATACTCCGTCTTCCTAAGGTAATCAACGACTTCATTCACAAGTGAAGTGGCATATCCCTTTCGCCGCTGGTCAGGCGCGGTCTCAAGCGCCTCAAGGAGCAAGCCGTCCCGATATGGCTCTAACCGCAAGGCAGAAATATAGCAGCCCTCAGAGATCCACAGAGCGTAGATTGCGCCAGGATTTTGAAAGAAATCCTCCCGCAGATATTCGATAAATCTATCCTCTGCCATTCGCTGCTGTACTGCAAGGTTTTCATCAGGGAAAAGATCCTTTCCGTTCTCTAGATTCCCTTCAGAATAGACCTTCATCAGCCGCTCTATATCCAATTCTGACAGTTTAGAAATAATTTTCAGCATAAAGTATCCATTTCGCTTTTTTTCCACAGAAAACAGAGAAAAATCCGTCGAAAAAGCAATTTAATCATGTTTTTGCATGCGGTTATACACACTATCCACAGAGTTTTCCACATCTAAACATACAACTAGTATCCATAATGTTCATGATTTCACCCATTATTCGACAAAATCGGGCACTTTTATTTGCCAAAAGTACCGTCCATTTTTGTCCAAAGAATACTCACTAAAAAATATGCATTCAAAGGGCCTCACCAAGAATGGATTTTGTTGCATATGCATTCAGTTCCATACCTGCAATGTTGCCACTCATGTATTCAAAGTAGCCCTGCGCACCAATCATTGCTGCATTGTCTCCACACAGAGAAAGAGGCGGCAGGCAGACCGAAACGCCCAATTGCTCGGCAGCTGCGACAATGTCCCTGCGAATTCTCGAGTTGGCAGCCACACCGCCGGCCACGGCCAGCTTTTTACGGCCAGTCTGCTCCAAAGCCATCACAACCCTGGGCACAAGAGTATCTGCTACGGCAGCAGTAAAGGAAGCACACAGGCTTTCAATGTCCAGCTTCTCCCCTACCTGCTCGGCGTGGTGGATAAGATTGAGTGTCGCCGTTTTCAGGCCGGAAAAACTCATATCGTAGGGATTGACACCAGGCTTGGATCTAGGCAGCTGATACCGTGTATCATCGCCACGGCTGGCCGCTTTGTCAAGGGCAGCGCCGCCGGGATAAGGCATTCCTAGTACCCTTCCGACCTTGTCAAAACACTCCCCTGCGGCATCATCCAACGTTGTGCCCAGGATTTCCATCTTGGTGTAATCCTGCACATCCACGATCATTGTATGTCCGCCGGACACTACAAGACACAAAAACGGAGGTTCAAGTTCGGGATAGGCAATATAGTTTGAAGCAATGTGGCCACGAATGTGGTGTACAGGGATCAGCGGCTTACCAAGAGCCATCGCAACGCCCTTGGCAAAATTAAGGCCTACCAACACCGCACCGATCAATCCGGGAGCATAGGTGACGGCCACAGCATCAATATCCTTGCGTGTCAGGCCGGATTTTTCCATCGCTTGATCCGCAAGGCCGTAGATGGCCTCTATATGCATTCGGGACGCAATTTCCGGGACAACACCCCCGTAAATGCGGTGCAGATCCACTTGGGATGCAATACAGTCAGTGAGCACCTGCCGGCCGTCACGGACGATAGCAACGGCAGTTTCGTCACAGGAAGATTCAATTGCCAGAATGTTCACTCACTTCAGCTCCTTTCGCAGAATCAATGCATCCTCTTTGGGATTATGATAATAGTTGCGCCTGCGACCAACCTGCTCAAAGCCCAGCTTTTCATACAGGGCAATGGCATGCTCATTGGAAACTCTGACCTCCAACAGAAGGGCGATCACTTTACGATCCCGTAAGTAGTTCGTCAGTTCATTGACCAGAGCCTCCGCAATGCCTCTGCGCCGGTAGTCCGGCGCCACGGCGATGTTCATCATATCCGCTGCATCCAGCACAGCCTGTGAGCCGACATAGCCCACAACACAGCCATCCGCTTCAGCAACAAGCCAATAGGATAAAGGATTTTCCACCTCGGAAGCAATGCTTTTCTCGCTCCAAGGATCAGAAAAACAGACCTTCTCCAGTTGGGCAATGGAAGAAACATCTTCCAATTTCATTTGTCTGATAATCATTTATTTAGCCTCATACCAACTGCAGCCCCACTTTGCTTCTGCAAGGAGCGGTACCTCCAACTGGGCTACCTTCTCCATCTTCTCACTGATCATGGTTGCAACAGATTCTGCTATTTCCACAGGGCACTCCACGATCAACTCATCGTGTACCTGCAGCAGCAGCCTTGCTTCAGGATACTGCTCCCTGAGCGCTTGATCTACCCGGATCATTGCCAGTTTGATCAGATCAGCGGCAGAGCCTTGAATAGGTGTATTTAGAGCGATCCGCTCCGCACCTTGACGGACATTGAAGTTGGAACTAATCAACTCCGGAATCCATCTACGCCGGCCGTAGAGTGTTTGGGTGTAGCCGATCTTACGGGCATCTTCTACAACCTGCTTCATATAAGCCTTAACACCCTTGTAGTTAGCAAGGTAGCTGTCAATATACTGCTTTGCTTCATAGCGGCTGACACCTATGTCCTCAGAAAGTGAGAACTCGGAAATACCGTATACGATACCAAAATTGACTGCCTTAGCATGCCGGCGCTGAAGAGCCGTCACTTCACTCTCGGGTACACCAAAAACCTGAGAAGCGGTTGCAGTATGGATATCCTTACCGCTGCGGAACGCCTCCAGCATTGCCTCATCATTTGCAATGTGCGCCAGCACTCGAAGTTCGATCTGGCTGTAGTCTGCAGCAACCAAAACGTTGCCGGGAGATGGAATAAACATCTTCCGGATTTCCGCGCCTAAATCGGTGCGTACAGGAATGTTCTGCAGATTCGGCTCCGTGGAGGATAGCCGTCCCGTGGCAGTCACCAGATTCTGGAAAGTGGTATGAATCCGACCGTCCTCACCGATCGCTTTCATAAGGCCCTCTGCATAGGTGGATTTCAGCTTGGTCAGCATCCGGTAATCCATAATCGCAGGAACAATCGGATGCTTATTCTTCAGCTTTTCCAGCACCTCCGCGTTGGTGGAGTAGCCCGTCTTAGTCTTCTTCACAGGAGGAAGTTCCAGCTTTTCAAACAGCAGTTCTCCCAACTGTTTTGTGGAGTTAATATTGAATGGACCGTCAGAATAGGAAAAAATCGTCTTTTCACAGGCATCAATGCGTTCCGTTAACATCTGACCGAACTGATGAAGCTGAACGCTATCAATCGCAACGCCGGCCCTTTCCATTCTGTACAAGACAGAGCAAAGAGGCAGTTCAATCTCATAGTAGAGCTGCTCCATCTCCTGTTTCTTCAGTTCCTCTTTCAATACCGGCTGCAGATTCCACAGTGCCTCAGCACAAGCAGCAGCATCGTTATCATCCACTGTGACACCAAGATAATTGGTGGCCAGTTTTGACACAGGATATTCAGAGGCAGAAGGATTCAGATTGTACGCAGCAAGAGCCGTATCGAACGCAAAATCCGTATAGGTGATGCCCATTCCATCCAAAGAATGCATCGTAGTCTTTATATCGTGGCAAATCAGTGATCCAACAGGAAGTGCGACCCCCATCTGGGCCTCCATTGGCGTCAGAACACAGACACCCGCGTCGCAGGCGATGCCCAATGTGCCGTCGCTTGCTAAATAGACAGCGCAATCGTTGTTTTCCGTAGGTATACAGTCCAACACAGGCAGCTTCTCTGTCTTCACTTCCGGCGCCTTAACCGAAATGCCGGCATCCCGCAGGCCGTATTTATCGATCAATCGGACAAACTCCAGCTTTTGGAAAAGCTCGTAAAGCGCCTGCTTGTTATAAGGCTGCACCACCGCGTCCTTCGGCTCAAAGTCAATAGGCGCGTTGCAGCGGATGGTGGCAAGATCATAGGACAGGTAAGCATTCTCCCGATCTGTCAGAAGCTTCTCCCGCAGTTTAGGGCGAATGGACGCATCATCAACATTCTCGTAAACCCCGTCCAGAGAGCCGAACTTCTGTAGCAGCTCCGTAGCGGTCTTGGGGCCCACACCGGCAACGCCGGGAATATTATCAGAAGAATCGCCCATCAGCGATTTCAAGTCGATAAGTTTCTTCGGCTCAAAGCCGTACTCACTCCGGAAAGTCTCTTCGTCATAAAGCACAGCGCTGGTCTGGCCAGGTTTGGAGATAACCAGCTTAACGTGAACATTCTGGTCAATCAACTGCAGGCTGTCCCGGTCACCGGTGATGATGACGCACTCCCATTCATTGTTGCTGCAGATCCGGCCCACCGTACCGATTACGTCGTCTGCCTCCCAGCCCTGGCACTCATAAATGGGAATATTCATCGCACGCAGGATCTTCTTCATCCAAGGCATCTGCTGGGCCAATTCCTCCGGCATTCCGTGACGGGTAGCCTTGTAGCCATCATACTTTTCGTGTCGGAAAGTAGGTCCGTGAAGGTCAAAGGCTACACAGACAGCGTCCGGCTGTTCTTCACGCTCCATGCGTTCCAGGATGTTCAAGAATCCGTATATAGCGTTAGTGAACAGGCCCTCACGGGTGGTCAGTGGTTTTACACCAAAAAACGCTCTGTTAATAACACTGTTTCCATCCAGTATCAACAGTTTCATACTTTTCTCCATTTAGTGCCCTGAGGCGTATCGATGATCTCAATGCCACGCGCCTTCAGTTCGTCGCGGATGCGATCAGCCTCTGCAAAGTTCTTCTCCTTCTTCGCCTGGGTGCGGGAGGCAACCAAAGCGTCAATCTCAGGGTCAGCGGATGCGGCAGTTTCTTCCTTCTGCTGCTCTTTCAGCTTCTGCGCAGCAGACAACAAGTTCAGGCTCAACACTTTGTCAAAGTCCGCAATGGCTGCCAACTTGGTAGTATCGGTAGTCTTTTCTTTCAGCACATCGTAAAGTGCGGTGACCGCCAAAGAGGTATTCAGGTCGCCGCTCAGTGCTGTCATGAAGCGATCCTTCAGTTTCTGCAGTACCTCTTCTTCTACAGCGCCACTGTTTTCAAGGGTGGCAATCCTGGCTACCAGCTTATTATAGGCAACAACTGCATTATCAAGATTCTCCCAGGAGAAGACAAGGTTTCTGCGGTAGTGGCTCTGCAGACAGAACAGGCGGTAGGCCATAGGATCATATCCCTTCTGTTCCAGCAGGCTCACTGTCAGGAACTCACCCTTGGACTTACTCATCTTACCGTTATCGGTATTCAGGTGATGGACATGGAACCAGTAATTGCACCACTTGTGACCAAGGAAGCTCTCAGACTGGGCAATCTCATTGGTATGATGAGGGAATGCATTGTCGATACCGCCGGCGTGGATGTCCAGATCCTCCCCCAAATATTTCATGGAGATGCCGGAACATTCAATATGCCAACCGGGATAGCCCACACCCCACGGAGAATCCCACTTCAGAGCCTGATCCTCAAACTTAGACTTGGTAAACCACAGAACGAAGTCGTTCTTATTCCGCTTGTTGGTATCCTCCTCTACACCCTCACGGACACCAATAGCAAGATCCTCTTCATCATGATCGTTGAAGACATAGTACTTCTCCAGCTTGGAAGTGTCAAAATACACATTGCCGCCAGCTACATAAGCAAAGTCCTTCTCGATCAAGGTGGAAACGATCTTGATATACTCGTCGATACAACCAGTGGCCGGCTGAATCACATCGGGCTTCTTGATGTTGAGCTTCTCACAATCTGTAAAGAAAGCGTCGGTATAGTACTGGGCGATCTCCATAACGGACTTATTCTCCCGTTTGGCGCCTTTAAGCATTTTATCTTCGCCGGTATCCGCATCAGACGCCAGATGGCCCACATCCGTAATATTCATTACGCGCAGGACATTGTAGCCCACATAACGCAACGCCTTTTCCAGTACATCTTCCATAATATATGTGCGGAGATTGCCAATGTGGGCATAATGGTACACAGTCGGGCCACAAGTGTACATCTTCACCACATCGGGAGAGTTTGGTGTGAACAACTCCTTTTTATGAGACAAAGAATTATACAAATACATACACATTCCTCCAAAAAAAGATATCAAAAAACGCCTCCTATGCCTATGGCACAAGAGGCGGGTCATACAATCCGCGGTTCCACTCTTATTTATCACTTAAAACCTGTTCGCTCCCGGACGCACTTTCCCACTGCCGACACCACCTGGGTTTACAGCCGACGACCCAGACTCTCTGTAGGATTGGAAGTGGTACTCTTTCCGTTCATAGCGATATTCACTTATCTGTATTTTACCACTACAGCACCGATTTTGTCAAGAAAAACGCCCGAAAAGAATGCAGAATATGATTGCCCAATTGGGGGAAATATGCTATAGTATAAGAAATATATCAAAATCTGTCTGCGGAGGATGCAACATGAAAAAATGGCTTTGCTTAATTCTATCCCTCCTGCTTATTTTTCTGTCCGCCTGTACCCCTACAATTTCTAACAATCCTGAAAACACAAAAGGTGAGCTGTCCGGTGATCCCTTGCCCTCTACAGAGAGTGTGATCCTTTTTGACAATCCCCTGGTGGCCGTTTCCGTTCCCACCGTGAAGGAGACCTCTGTTCATGAGGATGGCACTGTGCTGTTTGAATACACTTACCAACACATTTCTTTAGTGCTTGATAAACCCGCGTCCGCAGATAAGATTATTCTTGATTTCCTGAACCGGGTCGATGCCACGCGCCAGCAAGCAAAATCCACTGAGAACCTGGCGACATCCGCTTACAATGGGAGTAAAAATTGGATTCCTTACCAGCATCAGGTAATTTACAGTCCCACCCGAATCGACAATAAGGTGCTGAGTCTGTTTGGAACCCAGGTCACTTATAGCGGCGCAATCCATCCCGACCGCGTCTGCGCCTCCGCCAGCTATGATTTGAAAACAGGCGACGTTCTGACCCTTGCCAGTATTATGCATAAGGACGCTTCCCTTGCTTCCTTCTGTGAGCTGGTTCTAGAGTCCCTGAAGCAGATGTCCGAAGGTGACTATCTGTATGAAAACTACGAAAAGACAGTACAGAAAAGATTTTCTGTCGATCCTGCAACTGATGAGGACTGGTATTTTACCCAAAATGGTCTATGCTTCTATTTTGCGCCCTATGAGATTGCTCCCTACGCCTCTGGCATAATCACAGTTGAGATTCCTTACGAGGAACTGGGGGGACTTCTCTATGAACCTTATATCCCCGATTCCAAAATAGATGTCAGCGGAGCTGTCAGTGTTGTTCCGTTTGAGCAAGTTGATCTGACTGCCTTTGAACAGATTGGCGAGCTTGTCACCAGCAACACAGGTAAGATGTATATGATCTATACCGATGGGCCGATCCGCGATGTGCGCATTCTTTCTTCCAACAACACCGAAACCCATATCGTCTTTGCATCCTATTCCCTTACCCCCGGCGATGGCATTATGGTACAAGGCGATATGGAATCCCTCAAAAACATGGTGCTGACCTATAAAAGCGGCGGCGAAACCCATAGCATTTATCTCATTACCGAATAACAAAACCCCAGCCATTAGGCTGGGGTTTTTACTATTGTTTAATGCCCATTACCTCTGCGCGGTATCTTGCGATACCCTTGCTGAGAAGTTCCATCGCTCTGGACAGTCCGTCCTGTTCCAAAACATAGGCAATACGCACCTCGTTAACACCACTGTGAGGCGTTTCATAGAAAGGCGCGCCGGGAGCAAACATCACCGTTTCGCCGTTGTCGTCAAAATTGGTCAAAAGCCATTTCTGGAACTTATCCGAATCATCCACAGGAAGCCGCGCCATGACATAAAAAGCGCCCATGGGTTCTTCCACCAGTACACCAGGAATCCGGCGAAGTCCTTCAACCACGGTATCCCTGCGGTGTCTGTACTCCTCCTTGGCTTTGACATAATAGTCAGCATCCACACTGTACAAAGCTGCGGCACCTACTTGATCCAGGGTAGCAACAGCAAGTCTGGACTGGCAGAACTTCAGAAGCGCTTGCTGCAGCTCCTTATTTTTCGTAATCACGCAGCCAACGCGAGCACCGCAGGAGGAAAACCGCTTGGAAACAGAATCCACGATTACAAGGTTCTCATCGATATCTGAAAATCTGCCCATACTTGGAATGCCGAACTTATCGTCATAGCAGAACTCCCGGTACACCTCATCGCTGATCAAGAACAGATCGTGCTCTTTGGCCACATCTGCGATCATACGCATTTCCGATTCATTCAGCACAACACCTGTGGGATTACCGGGGTTCGTGATCATAATTGCACGAGTATTCTTAGTGATCAGCTTCTCTATCCGCTTCCGATAGGCGTACCGATAGCCCTCCTCGGGACAGGTAGGCAAGGCGCGGATCACACCGCCAGCCGCGTGGACAAAAGTGGTGTAGTTGGGATAGTAAGGTTCGGGAATGATCACTTCCGTGTAGGGGTCCAAAATACTTAAGCAAGTGAAAAGCAGCGCTTCACTGCCGCCGGTGGTGACAAAAATATCATCCGTTTCCAGTTGAATACCCAACTTGGCATAGTAATTTCTAATTGCTTCAATCAGTACAGGATTGCCCGGAGACGCTTCATAGGCAAGGGTCTTGTTATTAAACCCATGGGTTGCCGCGTAAAACGCCTCAGGTGTTGGCAAGTCAGGCTGACCGATATTCAGATGATAGATCACCTTTCCCTCCTGTTTTGCCTTTACAGCCAGCGGATGGAATTTCCGCATAGGGGAAGGCTCGCAGCGATTTGCGTTGATTGAAATCTTCATAAGTACCTCCTATGGCGCGCTTGCCGCCATATATGCGTATATAGTCTTTTGTAAGCCGGACAAGTTCCGGACTCAGATATAGCAAAGCAATTAAGTTTGGGATAGCCATCAAACCGTTAGCAGTTTCTGAAAGGCTCCAGACAGTTCCCGTACTCAAAATAGCTCCCAAAACTACAGAAGCCGCCTGCAGCAAAGCAAAATATTTCCAGGATTTACCACCAAACAGAAACTGAGCGCATCTAGCCCCGTAGAGGCCCCAACCAATAATCGTTGCAACCGCAAATAGACAAAGTGCAATTGCCAGTGGGATGTATACCCAGTTGCCATAAACCCTTGAAAAGGCTTCCGCGGTAATGGAAACGCCAAGGTCCTGTCCGTAAGGTATTGGAATGCCACTGCAGAGAATAACAAGAGCCGTCATTGTGCAAATCACGATCGTGTCCAGGAATACTTCCACAATTCCCATAAGGCCCTGCTGCACAGGATGATCCACATCGGCAGAGCCATGGGCAATTCCCCCAGTCCCCATACCGGCCTCGTTGGTAAACACGCCTCTGGACGCGCCAACCCGTAGCGCCTGAAAAGCAGAACCCAATAGTCCGCCGGTCACCGCCTCAGGGTGAAAAGCTCCCCGAAGGATCGCAGAGAAGGCACCTGGAATCGCAGGCGCTTTCATCAATAGCACGCCCATACAAAGAATCAGATAAAATCCAGAAGCGAAAGGAACAAGTACTGCGGCCGCCGCGCCAATGCGTCTCGCGCCCCCAAGAAGCACAGGAACAATCAATAACGCCAGAGCGAATCCAACAACCAGGTCGACAATCTTCGACTCACAGCCGCCCAGGGCAGTGACAGCGCCATTGATGCCACCAAGCACTGCGTTGATTTGGGTCGCGGAACCTACTCCAAAAGCTGCAACCACGCCGAAAAAGCAGTAAACCCCTGCAAGAGGTTGCCAGTTATTCCCCATTCCTCTAAGGATCATATACATAGGGCCGCCTACATAGCCGCTTCCGTCTGCAACTCGGTAATGCACCGCCAAGGTTGCTTCTGCAAACTTAGTTGCCATACCAAGCAATGCACAGACCCACATCCAAAATACAGCCCCTGGGCCACCGATGGCAATCGCACCGGCAACACCGGCCAAATTCCCGGTTCCTACCGTTGCAGCAAGCGCTGTGCACAGTGCCTTATAAGCAGAAACCCTTTTTTGATCCGAATTTCCACCAGATGGCGAAAGGAACGAACGGATCGCAGCAGGAAAAAACCGGAACTGCACCCATCCAGTACGGATACTCAGCCAGATGCCAACCGCAAGAATCAGTATCAGCGCGGGCATACCCCAGACGAATTGATTGATTCCGTCCAAAATCTTCACTATTATTTCCTCCTAGAATACCACCATATGCGTCATTTTTCAAGGGTAAATTAACGGAATAATAAAAGCAGTTTCCCATATGGGAAACTGCTTTTGTTTTCCTATTCTATTATTCCCACTCGTCCCAAATATCGGGACAATAGCCCACTGTCGCCTGTTTTCCGTTTCTAACAATGGGGGTGCGCATCAGCGTGGGATCATCAAATATCTTATCTTCCTTTGCGCGGGTATCATCCATATACCTCATCAAGGTGATCTCCGGACTCTTACCCTCCCAGTCAATGAGATTGTCGACACCGCCAACACCCCGCAACACTGCGTCAAACTCTTTGCCAGAGAGACCGTAGCGGATCAAGTCTACCATTTGGTACTTAATGCGCCGCTCCTTAAAGTATCGCTCCGCTTTCTTTGTGTCGAAGCACTTATTCTTGCCAAAAATCTGAATGTTCAATACTCTACCTCCATCAGGCAAAGGCCGCAGGCGGGAATCAACTCCCCGGTATCCGCCCGATTACCTGTAAACAGGGATGGAATGGAATCCGCATCCCGTTCACCACGGCCAACCTCCAGGAGCGTTCCCACAATAATTCGGACCATATGGTGCAGAAAACCGTTGCCAATGACCGTAAACACAATCTCATTTCCCTTCCGCAGAATATCCAGGCTATGGATATAACGGATGGTGGATTTTTTCATATTCTTATTGGCGCAGAAAGCCGCAAAGTCGTGCTCTCCCAGAAAATGTGCTGCTGCCCGCTTCATTTCCTCCAAATCTACCATTCTTGGATCAATATAGACAAACTTTCTCTCAAAAACACAGGGAGCAGTACTGTTCCATACCCGATAGCAATAGGTCTTCGTTTTGGCATTTAGACGGGCGTGAAAGCGGGGCGAAGCGTTCTTGCAGGAGTATATGCCGATGTCCTCCGGTAAATAACGCCGTAGCTGCAAAAGGATTTCTTCGCAAGACATTTGGCTTTCACAATGGAAGCTTACAACCTGCCCCTTTGCATGGGTACCGGCATCGGTGCGTCCGCTTGCGCTCACCTGGATCTCCTCCCCAAGAATCCTGCTGAGAGCAGTTTCCAGTTTTGCTTGAATTGTATTATCAGTATTGGACAGGCGCTGCCATCCCCGATAGCGTGTACCTTCATAACAAATATCAAGCCGCAGATTCCGCATATGCCTCTAATTCCTCCCTCACTTCCCTCTCCGTGTCAGCGGAAAAAAGGAAGTTTCCTTTGTGATCATAGACCTGAAGGTGGCCGCTCACATTTCGAATTGTATACATAAGCCATATCTCCTTTTGTTTTATGACCTAAGTATAGCAAGTATAAAGTACTATAAACCGGACTTATTCTACCACTTCATATCCGGCATCAGTAATGCTCTTTTTGATCAGCTCAGCATCTGCATTACCCTTTACTGTGACGGTCTTCGCCTGCAGATCGACAACCGCGTCGCAGACGCCGGCAACCGCCTTGCAGACACTCTCCACCCGTGCCTTACAGTGAGAGCACATCATACCCTCCACTTTAATTACCATATCCATGTGCTTTACCTCCCGAATGGTTTCATCTTGACTTTTGCGGTACGCTTTTGGTTTGAAAAAACGCAGCCGCAGCGCATTGGCGACAACAAAAACCGAGCTCATACTCATCGCAGCGGCACCAATCATAGGACTCAGCAAAATCCCAAAAGCCGGATACAGAATGCCGGCTGCCACAGGGATTCCAAGGCAATTATAAAAGAATGCCCAGAAAAGATTTTCTTTGATATTCCGAATGGTTGCCTTACTCAGCTCGATCGCTTGCGCAACTCGCACCAGAGAGTGGCTCATCAATACCACGCCGGAAGACTCCACGGCGATATCAGTACCGGCACCTATTGCCATACCAACATCCGAAGTGACCAAAGCGGGGGCATCGTTGATGCCATCGCCAACCATAAGGACAGTATGTCCTTTAGCCTGAAGCTGTTTAATGACACCAGCCTTATCTGCTGGAAGAACATCAGAAATTACCTTTTCAATTCCCGCTGATTTGGCAATTGCCTCTGCCGTCTTGCGGTTGTCACCTGTAAGCATAACCACATTCAAGTGCAATTTACGCAGGAAGGCAACCGCGTCCGCTGAATCCTCTCTTAAGACATCGGATACTGCAATAACACCCAGTAGTCCCATTTGATCCGCAAAATAAAGAGGCGTTTTTCCCGCACTTGCCAGTTCCGGGTATTCCGGAATCTCAACTCCAATATCCGTGAGCAACCGGCGATTGCCGCCAAACACCCTCTTGCCGTCAATTACGCCAGAAACACCCCAGCCGGGCAGCACCTGGAAATCCGTCACTGTTTTCATTGTAATATCCCCCGCCTTTGCAACAATGGCTTTGGCAAAAGGATGTTCGGATCGACTCTCAAGGGATGCCGCAAGAATCAATAATTCATTTTCTGACATAGATGCGGGTATAATATCTGTGACTGCAGGCGTCCCTTGAGTTAATGTACCCGTCTTGTCAAAAACAACTGTATCTACTTTATGGAGATTCTCGAGAACCTCTGCGTTCTTAAACAAAACGCCCAGACTCGCTCCCCTGCCTGTTCCTACCATAATGGCAACAGGCGTTGCCAGTCCTAAAGCGCAAGGGCAGGAGATTACCAGCACAGAAATAGCGGAAGACAAAGCAAACTCCAGGGATTCGCCAAATGCCATCCAGCAGGCAAATGTGATCAGCGCAATGACCATCACAACCGGAACAAACACGCCGGCTACACGGTCCGCCAATCTGGCAATGGGTGCTTTGGAGCCACCGGCCTGTTCAACCATCTTAATAATTTGGGCAAGGGTCGTATCTTCACCAATTCTGTTCGCTCTGATCTCAAGGTAGCCTTCCCGGTTGATCGTTGCAGCAGAAACAGAATCACAGGCATTCTTTTCCACAGGAACACTCTCACCTGTCAAGGCGCTCTCATCAACGGCCGCGCTTCCCGTAATCACTGTGCCATCTACAGGAATTGCAGCACCAGAACGCACCAACACAATATCCCCGATGCGTACTTCTTCCACAGGCAGAATACACTCTTTCCCATCCCGTCGCACGGTCGCTGTTTTGGGGCTTAGGTCCATAAGCGCCGCAATAGCATCGCCTGTTCTGCCTTTCGCCCTCGTTTCCAAAAACTTACCCAAGGTGATCAGCGTAAGAATCATTGCAACGGATTCGAAATATAGGCTGTGCAGGTACTTGTGAACCGTTTCCATCTGTCCACGCCCCAAAGCGTCAGCCATCAAAAACAAGGTAATAATACCGTAAACCAATGCCGCGCCGGATCCCACGGCGATCAGAGAATCCATATTGGGAGCTCTGTTAACAAGCGCTTTCAGGCCCTTGCTATAGTAAACCCTGTTCAGATATACTACAGGCAGAGTCAGAAAGAGCTGCAGCAGTGCGGCCACAACCGCATTTTCAGCGCCATCATACCAGATAGGCATCGGCAGACCAACCATATGACCCATTGTAAAATACATCAGTACTGCGAGAAAGACTGCGGAAACGATCAGACGCTTTTTCATTTCCCGCAGCTGGTCATTACCATGAGCGATCTTTTTTACGTCTGCTCCTGCAATACATGCGCTATAACCAGCACTCTCAACTGCAGAAATCACCGTGGATTCCGGCACATCAACGGCACATTGGATTGTTAATTTGCCCAGGAGCAGATTTACCTCTGCTTTATCAACGCCTTCCACATTCCCTGCAACTTTTTCAACGCGGGCAGCGCAGGCAGCGCAGGTCATACCGCTTATATCAAAGATACGCTCCATAGCACTACCTCCCATTGATTGACAACACTGCGTTTTTATGCTATTATTTTACCAAGCATTTGATAAATTGCAAGCAAAATATCCCCCATATTTATACAAACACGATGGAGGAATCCTATGAAAATCAAGGTTATCACAGATAGTACCTGCGACCTGTCAAAAGAACTGCTGGACAAATATAACATTGCCATCGTTCCTCTGACGGTTATCAAAAATGACGAGGCTTTTACCGACGGTGTCACCATTACCCCGGCCGAGATTTTTGCACACGTGGCCGCAGGCGGCAGCCTCTGCTCCACTACCGCAGTCAGTGTTGGCGAGTATCAGGAACATTTTGAAAAGTTCGCCGGTGACTATGACGGCGTCGTTCACATCAATATCAGCTCCGAGTTCTCATCCTGTTATCAGAACGCCTGCCTAGCTGCCCAGGAGTTTAACAATGTTGTAGTCATCGACTCACGTAATTTGTCCACCGGGCAAGGTTTAGTGGTGCTGGAAGCCTGTAAACTGGCAAAAACTGTCCCCTCCCTGGAAGAGATTCAGGAAAAGTTGGACAATTTTACCTCCAAAGTGGAGGCAAGCTTCTTGCTCGATCGATTGGAATATATGGTTAAAGGAGGCCGCTGTTCCTCTGCTGCGGCTCTGGGCGCTAACCTGCTGAACCTGAAGCCTTGTATTGAGGTTAAGAACGGCAAAATGGCTGTGGTCAAGAAGTATCGCGGACCCTACGCCAAGTGTCTGGCATCCTTTGTAAAGGATCGCCTTGCTGACCGTGAGGACCTGGAACGAGAGACCTTGTTTGTCACCCGGACACCTGTGTCTGACGAATGCTTCAAGGCAGTTGAGGAGGCCGTTAACACTCATGCTGCCTTTGAAAATGTCTACTGGACTGAAGCAGGCTGCACCATTTCCTGCCACTGCGGTCCCGGAACACTAGGAGTTCTCTTTGTCAGAAAGTAATACCAAAACCGCCGATGAAAATATCGGCGGTTTTATACTTGTATTTTTGTATGAGTATGGTATACTGACATAGTTCCAACCTATTAAAAAGAGGGTTTCCCTATGAACTATGATATTTTATTGGATCTTGTGACGGATATTGGATACAATTTGGCCATGTCCGGCGCCGAAACCTTTCGGGTAGAAGACAGTATTCACCGTGTTTTGGCCGCTTATAATGTGGAATCTGAGGTTTTTTCTATCCCCAACTCCTTAATCGTCACCATCTCTACCTCTGACGGCAGATCAATCACCCGAATGAAGCGGGTTGGTTTTCACGGAAACAATCTGGATTCTGTAGAAAAATACAATTCCCTTTGTCGCAGGATCTGCGCGGAAAAACCTGACGCCGAGGTCGCGCTCCAATGGCTGAAAGAAACTCATATGTCCCAACGCCATTATCGCCTTCCTATGATCCTGGTGGGCAACATTCTTGCAGCAGCAGGCTTCTGCATATTTTTCGGTGGCACATTGGTTGATGCGCTCTGCGCAGCTCTGTGTGGAGTCCTCTTAGGACTTGCAGATCGCTTCCTTGAAAAGTTTAAGACCAATCAATTCTTCAGAACTATTGCCACGGCGTTTATTATGGCCATGGTTGCCTACATCACAGGCGCTCTGAGAACCGCAAGTAATACAGACTCCATCATTATCGGTACATTGATGGTCCTTGTGCCCGGCATGCTGTTTACCAATGCCCTGCGGGATATTATTTTCGGCGACACCAACTCAGGAATCAACCGCATCGTTCAGGTGCTGCTGATCGCTGCGGCGATCGCTTTGGGCACCGGCGCAGCCTGGAATCTGTCTGGCAATCTTTTTGGGATTCCTGTAAGTACGCCCACTGCGGAGCATATGTACTACATAGAGTGCATTGCAGGTTTTGTCGCCTGTTTCGGTTTCTGCTTCCTGTTCAATATCCACGGACCAGGCTGCCTGCTGTGCGCTCTTGGCAGCGCCCTCACCTGGGCGATGTACTGCCTGACAGAGCATTGGGGCGGCAATATGCTCATGTGCAATTTTATTGCCGTGCTGTTCGCTGCGGCGTATGCTGAGGTTATGGCACGCATCCGGAAGTATCCGGCCATCTCCTATCTGGTTATCTCCCTGCTGCCCCTGTTCCCCGGTGCAGGCATCTATTACACAACGAACTTCCTGGTAAATGGCGACCTCTCCAATTTCGCCGCGCAAGGCAGAAGCACAATTGCCATCGCCGGTGTGCTGGCTGTCGGCATTCTGATGGTTTCTACCATCACACGCTTGATGGGCGTTTGGAATCAGCACAAACATAAATAGATCTAAATAAAAGGCCGGTGCAGGCGAATGTTGATTCGCTTGCACCGGCTTATTTTTATATTGGATGATCAACCCGTGACAGTAAACAGAGTCGGCGGATAATCAAACAGCAACGGTGAAATATGTTGCACTATGCTCTCAGTAAGCGGCCCACTATGTTCGTGGTGGGTATCGCCACATATCACCGCCCGCACAGGAGAATCGTCCGCAGCGATAATTTCCATTATCCGTTCTCTGTTATCCTTGTGCGGATTAGCCTCAGAACCAATGGCAAGATTGCTAAGTTTGTTTTCCTCGCAATATTGCTGTAATGCTTCAGAGTTAATGGGAACATGCTGAAACATAATAACATTCTCTTCGTCCCGAATAGCGGATGCAATTAGACTTAATGTCTCATGATCGTAATGGTAGTCCGCATTAAAAGCGCCCACCAACGTCAGTTCACCCAGCTTCATTTTCTGGATCTTATAGCTCCCTCCGCAGAGCTTTGCAAACCGCTCCAGAGTAAACTCGCTGCCATAATTTGAGAAAATCGCATCGTGATTGCCCAGAATAAACATATAGGGCATTGGGAGTTTGTTCAGGTTCTCCATCATACACTCGAACGCAGCATGCGTATAAAAGTCAAGGATATCTCCGGTAAAGACCACAACATCTGCAAAATCCTTGCCCCAGTAATTTAACTGATCACAAAGTTTGGTAAACATCGCATTTGTGGAGATTCCGTCCTTTGTGAAGTGGTCTGCGCGTATAACTCCAAACTCAGAGATCAGTTTCCTTCCTTTAAATCCACCGTATCCGATTACGGCGTCATCATCACGTTCATCCCATAAAGCAATATGCACATCCGTCACATGCAAAATGCGGTATGTATGTTTCAGGCCCGGGATTCTAATTTCTTTATTGATTACATTCACATTATCCATACGCAGCCAATAATCTCCCTCAACACAGATATGTTCATTCTAAGTACGCAGAGGCGAAAAGTCAATGCATAGCTGTGCAATTTTTAAAAACACCACCAAGGCGCTTACCTTGGTGGTGTTTTTTGTAGACAGAGGCAGAAGATTTGCCCTATCTGTATCTTTGGTTATTAGCCCTTGAAATACTTAACAGCTGCCTCGAACATACGGATATCGTAATTACCGGGTACATTCTTGTACAGGCCTGCGCCGATTCGCTCGCTGTGTCCCATCTTACCGAACACTCTGCCGTCGGGAGAGGTAATACCCTCGATAGCAAACAGAGAGCCATTGGGATTGAAGGCAGTGTCCATGGAGGGATTTCCGTCCAAATCCACATACTGGGTGGCGATCTGCCCGTTTGCTGCCAGTTCCATTGCCAGCTCCTTGGTTGCATAGAACCGACCCTCACCGTGGGATATGGGAACATTCACAATGTCGCCCACATTCATAAGACGCAGCCAAGGGGACCTATTTGATGCGATACGAGTACGCACGATCTTGGACTGGTGACGGGAGATGGTGTTGAAGGTCAGAGTGGGACAATACTCGTCGGTGTCTCTGATTTCACCGTAAGGCACAAGTCCCAGCTTAATCAACGCCTGGAATCCGTTGCAAATGCCGCACATCAGGCCATCCCGGTCATTCAGCAGTCGGGTCACCTGCTCCTTGATGGCAGGATTGCGGAAGAATGCCGTGATAAACTTCGCGGAGCCGTCAGGCTCGTCACCGCCGGAGAAACCACCGGGAATGAAGATCATCTGGCTATCCGCAATCTTGGCAGACACGGTCTCTACACTCCTGGCAACATCCTCAGCTGTCAGGTTTCTGATGACGACGATCTCTGCGTCACCGCCTGCAGCCATCACCGCCCGCGCGGAGTCGTATTCGCAGTTGGTGCCGGGGAACACGGGAATCAGCACCCTCGGCTTGGCGCACTTGACCGCAGGCGCAGCAGCGGAAGAGCCATTGAAATTAAAGACAGGCGCATCCTCACAAGGCACAGGCGCCTGGGTAGGATATACATCCTCCAAAACGCCCTCGTTCAGCATCAGCAGTTCCTCAATAGAGGCGCTGTCACCATCGAGAACAATGTTCTGCTCAGCAGTTGTCATACCGATCTTCATAACACCAGGCAGATCCACATCCTCAGTCAACTCTGCAACAACAAAGCCGTAGAGGTTCGTGTGCCATTCTTGGCCAACAGTTCCGCACGTGACAAAGCCGATGCGGTTGCCGAAGGACATCTTCATGACTGCCTCGCCAAGGCCATTCTCCACTGCCCATGCAGACTTGACTTTACCGGCAAGATGCAGTGCGTGGAACCGCTCCCAAGCAGCCTTCTGGCTCTCGGCAGTTTCATCAGTCGGTCCAAACAAGTAGACAGGGTTGCCAGCTTCCTTGAACTCCGGTGTCAGCACCTGTTCTTTCAGAATAGGCGCGATGGCAAAGGAGATCAATGTGGGAGGCACATCCATATCCAGGAAAGTACCAGACATTGAATCCTTACCGCCGATAGCCGCAGCACCCAATTCCAGCTGGGCGTCCAGTGCGCCCAGCAGCGCAGCAAAGGGCTTGCCCCAGCGCTTAGGATCGGACTGTAGTTTCTCAAAAAACTCCTGCAAAGTCAGATAGACCTTCTTGTAATCCGCGCCGGCAGCAACCAGCTTGGCCACAGAGGTATAGATTGCAGCCCGTGCACCGGTATAAGGATCGACACTCATATAGTCGGGATCTAAGCCCCAGGCCATCACGCTGGATTGAGAGGTCTCCTGACCGGGAAGCACAGGCAGAACGGCTGCCATCGCCTGAGCTGGCGTAGTCTGTGTCTTACCGCCAAAGGGCATCAGCACAGAGCCTGCGCCGATACTGCCATCGAACCGTTCTACCAGGCCTCTGCGGCTGGCGGTCTTCAGGTCAGCCGCCATCTCACGCAGAGAGTTGTAATAGGCATTGCTCAAGACGGTGAGATCCTTTTCGGACACTGTCACCTGCGTATGCTTGCTTGCGCCGTTGGTATCCAGGAAAGCACGGGAGAGATTTGCAATGGTTTGGCCCTTCCAGGTCATCACCATTCTCTCCTCCTGAGTGACGACAGCAACACGGTATGCTTCCAGGTTTTCATTGCGGGCAAAGGCAATAAAGGTTTCAGCATCCTTGGCATCAACAACAACCGCCATACGCTCCTGGGATTCAGAGATAGCGATCTCGGTACCGTCCAAGCCGTCATATTTCTTTCGGACTGCATCCAGGTCGATCTGCAGACCGGCGGCCAGTTCACCGATAGCGACAGATACGCCGCCTGCGCCAAAGTCGTTGCAGCGCTTAATCAATCGGGTGACATCGCTGTTGCGGAATAAGCGCTGGATCTTCCGTTCCTCCGGGGCATTACCCTTTTGAACTTCGGAAGCCATTGTGGTCAGGGATTTCATATTGTGACTCTTGGAAGAACCGGTAGCGCCGCCGATACCGTCACGGCCGGTTCTGCCGCCCAGAAGTATAACCACATCACCGGGGGCAGGCCGCTCGCGGCGCACATTATAAGCAGGCGCTGCGCCTACCACCGCGCCGCATTCCAAACGCTTAGCCGCATAGCCGTCGTGGTAGATTTCAGCCACATGGCCGGTCGCAAGGCCAATCTGATTGCCGTAGGAGGAATAACCCGCTGCGGCAGTTTGGCAAATCTTACGCTGAGGCAGCTTGCCGGGAATAGTCTGATCAAGAGGTCTGCGGGGATCGGCGCCTCCGGTCACACGCATTGCCTGATGGACATAAGCGCGGCCGGACAGAGGATCGCGAATGCAGCCGCCAATACATGTAGCTGCACCGCCAAAAGGCTCTATCTCCGTGGGGTGGTTGTGGGTCTCATTCTTGAACATCAGCAGCCAATCCTGCTCCTGGCCGTTCACAGTGGCGTTAACGTGGATGGAGCAAGCATTGATCTCCTCGCTCTCATCCAATTCCGGCAGCAGTCCGCGCTTTTTCAGCGTCTTAGCACCGATGGTCGCGATATCCATCAGAGTCTGCGGACGCTTTGCGGCTTTCTCCTCACCATAAACCTCTACCCGCGCATTCAGATACCGCTGATATGCAGCTGCCACTGCAGGATCGTCGATCTTCACATCGTCGATGATTGTGGAGAAGGTGGTATGACGGCAGTGGTCAGACCAGTAAGTATCTACAACGCGGATTTCTGTAATAGTAGGATCGCGCTTCTCGTCATCACGGAAGTAGTTCTGCAGGAACTTGAGGTCATCAAGATCCATCGCAAGACCCAGCTTATCCAGCAGTCCGGAGAGTTCTTCCTCGTTGAGGGAGATGAAACCCTTAACCGTGGCAACGGACTGAGGAATTGCGTACTCAATCACCAGTGACTCCGGTTTTTCCAGGCTGGCTTCTCTGCTCTCAACAGGGTTGATCACATACTTTTTGATTGCCTCAACTTCACTCTGGGTCAGCTTGCCGTACAGGCCGTACACCTTAGCAGAGTGGACCAGTGGACGTTCACCCTGAGAGATGATCTGAATGCACTGAGCAGCAGAATCAGCTCTCTGATCAAATTGTCCGGGCAGAGGCTCTACGGCAAAAATCGTCGCGCCCTCAAGATCCAGTTCCTGGGTAGCGATGTCCAGCTGAGGCTCGGAGAAAACCGTCGCTGTGGCGTAGTCAAACAGTTCCTTGGTAATATTCTCAGCATCATAGCAGTTCAGCAAGCGGACATTCTCCAGAGAAGAAATACCCAACAGATTTTTCACATCGCCCAAAAGCGCTCTGGCTTCATTGTCAAGACCCGGTCTTTTCTCTACATATACTCTATAAACCAATCTCAATTCCTCCCGGCTTTCAGTGCCTTTGCGCCAATATCGTGACGGTAGAATGCATTATCAAAGTGGACGCGTTCCACCATTTCATATGCAGATTCGACAGCCTTCTCAAGGGTATTCTCCACAGCGGTTATACCAAGTACACGGCCGCCGCTGGTGACGAGAGTTTCGTCCTTCAATGCAGCACCGGCAACATAGGTGCAATTCCATACATCCTCAGGGATCGTCATGGTATAACCTTTCTCGTAAGAAACAGGATACCCTGCGGATGCCATAATGACGCAGCAGGCGTTCTCGTCAGAGAATGCCACCTCTGTCTCAGAGAGTGTGCCGTTGGTGGTGGCCTGCATAACCGTGAGCAGATCGCTCTTCAGCAGGGGCAGTACCACCTGGGTCTCTGGATCGCCGAAACGACAGTTATACTCAATGACCTTCGGACCGTTGGGAGTAAGCATCAGGCCAAAATACAGGCAACCCTTGAAGGTTCTGCCCTCTGCATTCATTGCGGCAATAGTGGGCATGAAGATGGTCTGCATACAAGTTTCAGCAATTTCCTGTGTGTAATAGGGGTTGGGGGCAACTGTACCCATACCGCCGGTATTGAGGCCGGTATCGTTATCCCCTGCCCGCTTGTGATCCATAGACGAGATCATCGGCACAACAGTCTTGCCGTCGGTAAAGGACAGCACAGATACCTCAGGTCCGGTTAGGAACTCCTCGATCACAATCCGGTCACCGCTGCTGCCAAACACCTTGTCGGACATCATAGACCGGACGGCATCCAGGGCCTCCTGACGAGTCTGAGCAATGATCACACCCTTACCCAGTGCCAGGCCATCGGCCTTGATAACCGTGGGAATAGGAGCAGACTCCAGATAGGCAAGCGCGGAGTCCATGTCGGTGAAGACTTCGTATGCTGCGGTAGGGATGCCGTATTTCTTCATCAGGTCCTTGGAGAAGACCTTACTTCCCTCAATGATAGCCGCATTGGCACGGGGGCCAAAGCAAGGAATACCCTTTGCTTCCAGGGCGTCCACGCAGCCCAACACCAGAGGATCATCCGGCGCTACCACAGCATAATCGACTCCCTTTTCAACCGCAAAGGCAACGATGGAATCAATATCCTTTGCTCCGATATTGACACAGGTAGCATCCTTGGCGATACCGCCGTTACCGGGCAGCGCAAAAATCTCTGTGATGCGTTTATTCTCTTTTAACTTCTTAATGATGGCGTGTTCTCTTCCACCGCCACCAACTACAAGAATCTTCATAAAATCCTCCATTAATGGTGGAACAGACGCATACCGGTAAATGCCATTACCATACCGTTCTTATCACATTCAGCAATCACCAGATCGTCACGGATAGAGCCGCCGGGTTCCGCAATGTAGGAAACACCGGAGGCTTTCGCGCGCTTAATGCTGTCAGCGAAGGGGAAGAATGCATCAGAACCCAGCGCAACACCGGTACGGGAGTCAAGATAAGCTCTCTTCTCCTCGGCGGTGAGAGGTTCGGGGCGAGTGGTAAAGTAATTCTGCCAAATGCCCTCTGCGCAGACATCTTCTTCATTGCCATTGATATAGCCGTCGATCACATTGTCGCGGCCGGGGCGGCCCAGGTCCTCACGGAAAGGCAGTGCCAGGGTCTTAGGATGCTGGCGAAGAAACCAGGTGTCAGCCTTACCGCCAGCCAGTCTTGTGCAGTGCACGCGGGACTGCTGTCCTGCGCCAACGCCGATAGCCTGTCCATCATATGCGAAGCATACAGAGTTGGACTGGGTGTACTTCAGAGTGATCAGAGAAATGATCAAGTCGATCTTGGCATCCTCCGTAAAAGTCTTATTTTCTGTGACGATATTCTCCAGCAAATGTTCACCGATCTTAAAATTGTTGCGGCCCTGCTGGAAGGTGATGCCAAATACCTGCTTTGTCTCTTGCTCTGCAGGAACAAAATTGGGATCGATAGCAACCACATTGTAGCTACCATTTCGTTTAGTCTTGAGTATTTCCAGTGCCTCGTCAGTATAACCGGGAGCAATCACACCGTCAG
The DNA here is from genome assembly GCA_045612705.1 of Faecousia sp. Taxonomy (GTDB): domain Bacteria; phylum Bacillota; class Clostridia; order Oscillospirales; family Oscillospiraceae; genus Faecousia. The sequence continues at coordinate 107,118 of JAZKZN010000023.1, forward strand.
AAACCTCACGAGCAATTAAAGAGGCGGTCAGCGCATCGCAAACATCGGACAGTGCAACCCAGTCACCGAATGAGCAGAGGCGGTCAGCGCCTCTTGCGCGGGCATATGCGCAAGCCAGAGGATTTTCGTCCAAACCCTCAATGTCTTCCACAAAGCAGGCCTTCTTTAGTTCGATAGGCAGCTTTTTACCCACTGCTGCAGAGGTGGGGGAAACATGCTTAAAGGAGGTGACGGCACACATACCAGTGGCCTCTTTCAACTCCTTGACCAGCTGCCAGGAGTTGAAGGCATCCAGGAAATTAATAAAGCCGGGACGACCATTCAGGATTTGAATAGGCAAATCAGAGCCGTCGTGCATATAGATCTTTGCAGGCTTTTGGTTGGGATTGCAACCGTATTTCAGTTCGAACTCTTTCATTTCCTTACTCCTCACTGGTGCTTATTAATGATCATCTGCTCAAATGCGCCGGTATCCAAATCGGTGTAGCGCACATACAAGGATATCTTGTTGTCTTCATTCAGATTTTCCCAAAGCATATTGGCAAAATCATTCATATCGTCATCCATTGCTACCCGCTCCGGCTCACCCTGGAAGGTGGGGATCACGGGATTGCCGTCGCAAACATAGGTGTGGATAAAATGGCCCACGCCGGGGATTGGAGGATACTCGTAGAAGAACCGTGCGCAGGCAGAGCCTTCAGCATCAGCGGACTTCAGAATGGACATTTTATAGCTGCCGTCCAGAGCCTGCAGGCCAGAGATGCGAGGCGTCCAGTTAGGGCCGTCATCTTCAAACAGTCTGGTGCGAAGGGCGGCTTCCCAACTCTCCCCTCTTGCCAAATAGTCCCAAATGGTATCCGTCTGATCACCGTTGGTGACGATCAGACCGCAGCCTACCTCGCGGACCGGATGGTAAATGATCAAATGAGGGTCCTTCATCAGGCTGGGATCGTGAGCCTCGGTGCGGATACCGTCGGGTTCAAAAGCGAAAATGCGATTACGGCTGTTTACGCTTCGTCCCATAATAAAGTATGCAGCGACGGAATGCTTGCCATCGGGAGTCACACCCAGGATAATGCCGCGGCCGGGATAGGTATTGGTAGACAGTTTTTCGGCAAGATTGCCGTTTTCATAAACATTCATACAGATTTTCCTTTCTCAAAGCAGGCTGCATACCTGCTCTACTGCTGCCGGCAGAATCTTCCACTCCGCCTGCTCCATCACACGCTTTTGCAGAATCTCCGGTGTATCACCAGGCTGGATCTCCACGGCTTTTTGAAGAATGATCTCTCCCCCATCCGGGATCTCATTGACATAGTGCACCGTTGCGCCGGTCACTTTAACTCCGTAGGAAAGTGCCGCCTCGTGGACACGCAGACCATAAAACCCTTCGCCACAAAAAGCAGGAATCAGGGATGGATGGACATTCAGAATCCGCTTAGGATAACACGAAGTAAAGCTTTTCGACAGGATCGACATAAATCCAGCCAGTACAATCACATCAATGCTGTACTGGTTAAGTAGTTCCTTTATGCGCTCTTCAAAAGCCGCCTGTGAGCCCAGCTCCTTTTTCAGAACCACTTCCCCGGGAATACCGGCCTTGGCAGCCCGCTCCAGGGCGTAGGCACCGGCATTATTGGACACGACCAGGCAGATCTTGCCGGAGCGGATAACGCCGCTTCCCTGGGCATCAATCAGCGCCTGTAAATTTGTACCGCCACCGGAGACCAGTACTGCGATTCTTGTGTTTTCCATTCTGTTTCCTCGCTTAGCAAATGGTAATCTTCTCGTCGGAACTTACGATCTTTCCGATCACATAGGCAGTTTCGCCGTGGGCGGTGAGAATCTCCAGCGCCTTATCCACTTCCTTAGCCTTTACTACAATGCTCATACCAACGCCCATATTGTAGGTATTAAACATATCACGCTCGGGAATGTTGCCAGCCTTTGCAATCAAGTCAAAGATGGGCAACACACGGACAGCGCTTCTGTCAATCACAGCGCCCAGGCCATCGGGAATGCTGCGGGGAATATTCTCGTAGAAACCGCCGCCTGTGATGTGGGAAATACCCTTCACATCCACCTGCTCCAGCAGCGCAAGTACGGACTTTACATAGATTCTGGTAGGTACCAACAGAGCCTCAGCAACGGTCTTGCCGCCCAATTCCTCACGAGGTACATACAGCTCAGGGTTATTATTGTCGATATCAAACACCTTACGGCACAGAGAGAAGCCGTTGGAATGAATACCGGTAGACGCCAGAGCGATAACCACATCGCCAGCTTCCATACGGGTATTGTCGATGATCTTCTTCTTATCAACAACACCGACGGCGAAGCCAGCCAAGTCATATTCGTCCACAGGCATCAAGCCGGGGTGCTCGGCGGTCTCACCTCCGATGAGGGCAGCGCCGGACTGTACGCAGCCTTCAGCTACACCGCCAACAATGGTGGCAATCTTCTCAGGATAATTCTTACCGCAGGCAATATAGTCCAGGAAAAACAGAGGCTTTGCGCCGCAACAGATAATATCATTGACACACATAGCAACGGCATCGATACCGATGGTATCGTGCTTGTCCATCAGCATGGCCAGCTTGACCTTGGTGCCGCAACCGTCCGTACCGGAGACCAGCACGGGTTCTTCCATGCCTGCAACATTCAGACCAAAGCAACCACCAAACCCGCCCACATCATCCAGGCAGCCTTCGTTTCTGGTGCGCTTAATGTGTCTTTTCATCAGTTCCACGGACTTATAGCCTGCGGTGATATCTACGCCTGCGGCGGCATAGCTCTCAGAAAAACTCTTTTCCATAGCAAATCTCCTCCATTAACCCTTGCCGTTCCAGCAATAGGTGCAAATCTTTTCCCGGTCAATACCAATTGCCTCCAACAGGCCGTCAAGAGACTGATACCCCAGGGAGTCAAAGCCCAGTTTTTCGCAGATTGCCTTTGCAAGACACTGACCGCGCTCTGTGGTAGATTCAGCATACTCGCTAATATGATTGTCAGCTTCCTCCCCTTCCAGCTCCCAAATGGTCTTTCTTGCGATCAGCTCCATTGACGAATTGCTCCGGGAGAAGTTCAAATACTTACAAGCGTAGAATACGGGCGGGCAGGCGGAGCGCATATGCACTTCCTTTGCGCCGCTCTCGTACAGGAACTCGACCGTCTCCCTCAACTGTGTGCCGCGGACAATGGAATCATCCACCAGCAACAGTTTTTTGCCTACAATCAGCTCTGGAACAGGAATCTGCTTCATTTTTGCCACCTGAGCGCGTACAGCCTGATTAGCAGGCGTAAAGGAACGGGACCAAGTTGGGGTGTATTTCACAAAAGGACGGGCAAAGGGCTTGTGGCTCTGATTTGCGTAGCCGATAGCGTGGGGAACACCTGTGTCCGGCACACCAGCCACATAGTCCACATCCGGCATCGTTCCACGCGCAGCCTCATCGCGGGCCATAATTTCACCATTGTGGCAGCGCATGACCTCCACATTCTTCCCCTCATAATTGGAGTTGGGGTAGCCGTAGTAGGTCCACAGGAAGGCGCAGATCTTCATATCCTTGCCTGCAGGCTGCAACACTTCAATACCATCTGCAGTCAATTTTACGATCTCACCGGGACCAAGTTCATAATGGTCCTCATAGCCCAGCTTGTGATACACAAACGATTCAAAAGAGACGCAGCAGCCGTCCTGATCCTTGCCGATCTGCACAGGCAGGCGACCAAGTCTGTCTCGGGCAACAATGATGCTATCCCGATTCAGCAGCAGAATTGTGGCAGAACCGTCAACACATTGCTGGGCATGGCGGATGCCGTCCACAAAGCTGTCCTTTTGGTTGATCAGCGCAGCAATCAATTCTGCCTGATTAACACCGCCGGAAGACATCGCCATAAATTGATGGCCGTGGTCAGAAAAATACTTGTCAATCAATTCTTCGGCATTGTTGATGATGCCCACAATGCAGATCGCATACAGCCCCAGGTGGGAGCGCACTATCAGAGGTTGGGGGTCTGTGTCGCTGATACAGCCCATACCAATATTGCCGCTAAACTTCTCCAGATCCCCCTCAAACTTCGTTCTGAACGGGGTATTTTCAATGCTATGTATCTGTCTCTGGAATCCAATTTGGGGATCATAGACCACCATACCGCCACGGCGATTGCCTAAGTGGGAGTGATAATCCACGCCGAAGAAAATATCCAAAACGCAGTCGCGATGAGAAATTGCTCCAAAAAAGCCTCCCAAAGTCAACGCCTCCTTACAGTCTTAGAGATTGCTTATGCAAAGAACAGCTTATTCAGAGTCATGGGATCAACATACTTGCCGTCCTTATACACACGCATGTTGCCGGAAGCAATCTCGTCGATGAGCATAACATTACCTTCGGGATCATAACCAAACTCAAACTTGATGTCGTACATATCCATACCCTTTTCCTTTAGGTCATCGGCAACAATTTTGGTGATCTTCTGGGTCATATCCTTCAGATCCTCGTACTGCTGCGCGGTCATAACTCCAAGGTCAACCAAACCGTCCTTGGTGACCAGGGGATCGCCCTTTTCGTCGTTCTTAAAGGTCGTTTCCACATAGGCAGGCAGATCCTGTCCCTCAGTACAATAGTCAGAGTAGCGGCGGTAGAAAGAACCAACAGCCTTATAGCGGCAGATCACTTCCAAGCCCTTGCCGAACACCTTGGCAGGCAGGACTTCCATGGTAGTGTCATCCAGGTTTGCGCTCACATAGTGAGTACGGATGCCGGCGGCATTGATCTTCTCGAAGAAATAAATAGACATACGCAGATTCACATCGCCCACGCCCTCAATAGTCAGACCAACTGCATTTTCACCGGGGTCAAACACGCCGTCCTTACCGGTGCAGTCATCCTTGAACTTCAGCAGGCAGTTGCCGTTGGGCAGAGCGTAAACATTTTTGGTTTTGCCGGTATAAATCAGTTTCTTTTCCATAGTTATTTCTCCTTTATTTCATGTGATATAACACTTAACTTACAGGTTTGCAGCGATGGTTGCGTCTTTTTCCAGAACCTTTTCGGCATCGGCACGGCGCTTAGCATCCAGTCGATCGGCAAGATCCTTGTCCTCTACCGCCAGAATCTGCGCACACAGGAGGGCCGCATTGGCAGCGCCGTTGATGGCAACAGTGGCTACAGGGATACCAGTGGGCATCTGGACAGTAGCAAGCAGAGCATCCAGTCCGTCCATCATGCCGCCCTTGCAGGGAATACCAACCACAGGTAATGTGGTATTGGCGGCGATGGCACCTGCCAGATGGGCCGCCATACCGGCTGCGCAGATGATCGCGCCAAAACCGTTTTCACGGGCGTTTATCGCAAAATCACGGGCCTCCACAGGCGTTCTGTGGGCGGAATAGATATGTACCTCATAGGGGATTTCAAGGCTCTTGAGCATATCAACAGCCTTCTGTACGATAGGCAGATCGCTGTCACTGCCCATAATGATGCCAATTTTCTTCATCATGTACCTCCTAAAACTATGAATGGGCGCACTTGACCCAGTTTTCCGTGTCAAATGCGCCCAGACGGTCGGCTTATCTGCATTCTTTGTTCCCTTGTGGTGCTCCACATTTCCGTCAGTCGCAAAGAACCGTATTCATCTTACCAAATAAGTATAACATGGGCAATATTTGGTGTCAAGGTTGCCTGGCCGATTCCTCTGTTTTGCCACGAAATACCGAGTATTTTATCGGTTTTTTGTATAAGTCTTCTACCAAAAATCAACCAAGCTTTTTCTTGGCTTCGCAGTAGATGCAACGGTAGATTCCCCGCTCTGCATCCACCAGTCTGAACTTGTGGGGAAGCTCCTGCTCAATGGAGGAAATGCAGCGGGGATTGTCGCAAACAAGGCGGCTGTCAACGACAGTCTCTTCCAGAGGCATCTGCTTGCCCTCAGCGGCCTCTTTCAGCAGCTTAAGAATCAATGCCATACGCATATACTTGCCGTTGAGAGCCTGGCGGAAATAGGCTGCGCGGGGATCCTCGTCTACCTTTACACTGATCTCATTTACTCTGGGCAGCGGATGCAGCACCCGCATAGTCTCTTTGGCGGCAGCCATCTTCTCTGCAGTGAGGATATAGCTGTCCTTCAGACGCTCATACTCATCAAAGCTGTCAAACCGTTCCCGTTGAATACGGGTCATGTACAACACATCCAGCTCCGGCATCACCTCTTCCAAGGAGGTGGTCTCCACATATTCCATGCCGTACTTGTCAAGCACCTCATACTTAACATACTTGGGCAGCGCCAGTTCTTCCGGGGAGATGAGAATCACCTTGATATTCTCATAGCGGGCCAGCGCAGAGATCAGAGAGTGGACCGTGCGGCCGTACTTCAGGTCACCACAGCAGCCGATTGTAAGATTATTGAGTCTGCCATTCTCACGATAGATGGTCAGCAAGTCTGCCAGGGTCTGCGTGGGATGGCAGTGACCGCCGTCGCCGGCGTTGATGACGGGAATTGACGCATTGGCGGCCGCCACGTAAGGAGCGCCCTCCTTGGGATGGCGAATGGCCATAATGTCTGCGTAGCAGGAGAGGATCTTGGCGGTATCAGCCATACTCTCGCCCTTACTTGCGGAGGAGGAACTTGCCTCGCTGAAACCGATCACATTACCGCCCAGCTCATACATAGCAGCTTCAAAGCTCAGCCGAGTACGGGTAGAAGGTTCAAAAAACAATGTTGCCAGTTTCTTACCGCGACAGGCATCGGCATATTTTGCAGGATGCTCGCTGATGTCACAGGCGGTCTCCAGCAGCTCCTGGAGTTCCTCAACAGAAAAATCAACAATATCAATCAGACTTCTCATTATTTTGCTCCATTCACAGCCAGGTAATTTTTAATACGGGTGACATTTTCCTCATTGGCAGGGTCTTCCTCCAGGTACTCGATGATATCATATACATCCACCACGGAGTATACGGGGAAGCCGAACTCTTCCTCGATCTCTGCCATGGCGCCCTTCTCACCCTTGCCCTTTTCCTTCCGATCCACCATAACGAAGGTAGCGGCGACCTTCACACCCTCCAGGGCGGACAGGATGGCCATACTCTCACGGATGGCAGTACCGGCAGTGATCACGTCTTCCACGATAACCACTTCCTCCCCTGCCTGGGGTACATAGCCAACAAACACGCCACCTTCGCCGTGATCCTTGGCCTCCTTACGGTTAAAGAAAAACGGAACATTGAGACCTTCTTTGCTCAGGGCCACGGCAGCGGAAACTGCGATGGAAATACCCTTATATGCAGGGCCGTAGAGAACAGTGGGTTTCTTGCCGACCTTTTCAAAATAGGCCTTGGCATAAAACTCACCCAGCCTTGCAATTTCCTCACCGGTCTTAATCATACCGGCATTGATAAAATAGGGAATCTTACGGCCGGACTTAGCAGTAAAATCACCGAACTTCAGAACACCAGCGCCTTGCAGGAACTGGATGAACTCTCTTTTATAAGCTTCCATCATTTTCTCCCTTTCTCAGTCGCAGAACTCTGCCACGCAACGCTCGTATGCCGCCACCGGGTCAGCTGCTGCAGTGATAGGACGACCGACCACGATGTAGTCAGAGCCGATCTCCTTTGCCTGTGCAGGCGTCATCACGCGCTTCTGATCGCCCACATCGCCGTCAGCGAAACGGACACCGGGGGTGACAGTCAGGAAGTGCTTTCCGCAGGTATCGTGTACCTTACCTGCCTCCAGGGGGGAACACACAATACCGTCAAGACCGGCTTCCTCCGCGCACTTGGCGTAGTGCATAACCACCTGGTCGATGGGCGCATTGATAAGCAGATCCTTCTCCATACTCTCCTGGTCAGTAGATGTCAGCTGAGTGACTGCGATCAGCAGCGGGCGAGTGCCATCCTCACGGGTCAATCCTTCCAGAGCCGCACGCATCATATTCTTGGTGCCAGCGGCGTGGAGGTTGGTAATATCCACACCCAGATTCCGCAGTACAGACATAGCCTTTTTCACAGTGTTGGGAATATCGTGGAGCTTCAGATCCAGGAAAATCTTATGTCCCCGGGCCTTGATCTCACGAACAATGGCAGGGCCCTCCGCGTAGTAAAGCTCCATACCGATCTTTACAAAGGGCTTTCTGCCGGTAAACTTATCCAGAAATGCAAAAGTTTGCTCAGCGCTTGCAAAATCGCAGGCAACAATTACGTCTTTACCCATTATTTGACGCCTCCTATGATCTCACTTAATGTATTGATTCTGTATTTATCCATAGCAGCCGGGAGCTGTTCAACGATGTCCCGGCAAACATACGGGTTTACCAGATTAGCAGCGCCAATCTCAACAGCAGTTGCGCCCGCCAACATCATCTCAATCACATCCTCGGCGGAACTGACACCGCCCATGCCCACAACGGGGATCTTCACGGCATTGGCAACCTGGTAAACCATCCGTACCGCCACCGGGAAGATGGCAGAACCGGAGAAGCCACCCATCTTGTTGGCGATCACCGGCTTGCGAGTCCGCAGATCAATCCGCATTCCCAGCATGGTATTGATCAAGCTGATACCGTCCGCCCCTGCATCCTCGCAGGCCTTGGCGATGGAAACGATATCCGTCACATTGGGTGAAAGCTTTACAATCACGGGCTTGGTGGTCACCTGTTTCACCGCCGCGGTCACTTCCGCGGCAGCTTTGGGATCTGTACCAAAACTCATACCGCCACCGTGCACATTGGGGCAGCTCACATTCACTTCCAACCAACCTACCTGTTCTTCCTTATCCAGCTTTTCGCAGGTATAAGCATATTCCTCAATTGAGAAACCACTGATATTGGCCATAACAGGCTTGTGGAAACAGCCTTTCAGCTTGGGTAGTTCCTCGCTGATCACCTTTTCTACACCGGGATTTTGCAAACCCACGGCATTGATCATACCGGCGGAGCACTCTGCGATCCGTGGTGTGGGATTGCCAAACCTCGGTTCTTTCGTCGTGCCTTTGAAAGAGAATGTTCCAAGACAATTAATGTCATAGAGTTCTGCATATTCATAGCCATAGCCAAAAGTACCGGAGGCAGGGATCACGGGGTCATCCAGCTTGATCCCGCAGAGATCAACGCTTAATCTTCCCATAAGATCTCCTCCTTCTTCATTACAGGGCCTTCCTTACAGATGCGCTTGTAGCCGGTGAGGGTCTTGCATGAGCAGCCCATACAGGCACCGAAGCCGCAGCCCATACGCTTTTCAAAGCTCATTTGTCCGGAGGTGGCCGAGGCCTTATACACAGCCTTCAGCATGGGCTCCGGTCCGCAAGTGTAGAAATAGGTATAGCGCATATCCGTTAGAGCATCTGTGACAAAGCCCTTGACGCCATAGCTGCCGTCCACAGTTGTGACGGTCACATCGACCCCCAAGGCCTTGAAGGCATCTTCATAGAAAATCTCATCACGGGTATTGAAACCCAGGATCACGGACACTTTCTTGCCCTCAGCAAGCAGACTCTTTGCCAACAGGTACATAGGCGGTACACCCACGCCACCACCGATCAGCACCGGGTGGTCACCGGAGAGGGAAAGATCATAGCCATTGCCCAGACCTGTCAGCACATCTAAGGATTCACCCGGCTGCATCCGGGACATCTGCTCTGTGCCTTTGCCCACCGCCTTGTAGATGATAGTCAGCGCGCTGCTGTCCACATCACAGACAGAGATAGGCCGTCTCAGGAACAGGCCATCCAGCTTTATATTTACAAACTGCCCCGGAGCGGTAATCTGAGATACATCTCCCTCCAGGACCATCTTGAAGACAGACTCTGTGAGAGCAATATTTTGTCTGATTTGAAAGATTCCCTGTTTCATGGTATCTCCTTATGCATCGATGGTAGAAATTGTCAAAGTTGTCTCCTCAAGAACATCCAGCAGGACGCGAACAGTGTCCAGGGCGGTAAACAGGGAAACATTGTGCTCCGTAGCGATCTGCCGGATTTGTACACCGTCATTGCCGGCACTGCCGGGATCCTTGGTGTTGATCACATAGGCAATATGGCCCTGGCGGAGCGCATTGGGGATCTCATCGCTGCCATCGCCGATCTTGCCCAGCTTGTGGGTACGGATACCGTTAGCTTTCAGGAAATCAGCCGTACCGGAGGTTGCTTCGATGTTAAAGCCCAGCTGGTAGAACCGACGGATCAGAGGCAGCGCCTCTTCCTTATCCCTGTCAGCAATGGTGGCCAACACAGTGCCGTAATTCTGCAGACGCATACCGGATGCCTGCAAAGCTTTATACAGAGCGCGGTTCATAGTGCTATCGTAGCCGATGGCCTCGCCAGTGGACTTCATCTCCGGAGAGAGGTATGCATCCAGACCGCGGATCTTATTGAAGGAGAACACCGGCGCTTTCACATACCAGCGCTTTTTCTCCTCGGGGTAGATCTCAAAGAGACCCTGTTCCTTTAAGGTTTTGCCCAGGATCACCTCTGTGGCAATATCTGCCAGAGAGTAGCCGGTGGCCTTGGACAGGAAAGGAACAGTACGGGAGGAGCGAGGGTTAACCTCGATAATGAACACATTGTCATCCTTATCGACAATAAACTGAATGTTGAACAGACCTACAATGCCTATGCCCAAGCCTAGCTTCTTGGCATACTGGAGAATGATTCCTTTGACCTTGTCAGATATAGAGAAGGTAGGATACACGCTCACGGAGTCACCGGAGTGGACACCCGTGCGTTCCACAAGTTCCATAATACCGGGTACAAACACGTTGTAGCCATCGCAGATGGCGTCGATCTCTACCTCACGGCCCTCGATATACTTATCAACCAGAACGGGCTTGTCCTCGTCGATCTCAACCGCGGTCTTTAGGTAGTGACGCAGCTGGGACTCATTGGCCACAATCTGCATTGCACGGCCGCCTAACACAAAGGAGGGGCGAACCAGCACGGGATAGCCAATGCTTGCGGCGGCGGCAATACCGTCTTCGATCTTTGTGACCGCCTTGCCAGTGGGCTGAGGGATCTGCAGCTCGGACAGGAGCTTTTCAAAGGCGTCGCGGTTTTCTGCCTTGTCGATGGCGGCGCAATCTGTGCCGATGATCTTGACACCACGGTCAGCCAAAGGCTGTGCCAAATTGATGGCAGTCTGTCCGCCCAGGGAGGCGATGACTCCATCGGGCTTTTCAAAATCAATGATGTTCATCACATCTTCGGTGGTCAGTGGCTCAAAGTACAACTTGTCCGCTGTGGTATAGTCAGTAGAAACGGTCTCGGGGTTATTGTTGATGATAATTGCCTCGTAGCCGGCCTTTTTAATGGTCATAACAGCATGGACGGTGGAATAGTCAAACTCAACGCCCTGGCCGATGCGAATAGGTCCTGCGCCCAGCACCACAATCTTCTTTTTATTGGTAAGAATTGAGGTGTTCTCTTCGGTGTAGGAGGAGTAGAAATAAGGGATATACGCATCGGTGTGGCAGGTGTCTACCATACGGTACACAGGGTACAGTTTCTTCTGCTTCCGGAGATTATAGATTTCTACTTCCTTACAGCCCCACAACTGGGCAATGAACTTATCGCCAAAACCCATCTCCTTCGCTTTCTTTAGGGTATCCAGGCAGCCGGGATTGGCCTTGACCACTGCTTCCATGTCCACGATTCGCTTGATTGCCTCCAGGAAGAAAGCCGTGATCTTAGTAATCTCATGAAGGGTTTCCACAGTCTCGCCACGGCGGAGCAACTCCGCAACAGCAAAGATGTTGTCATCCTGGAAGTTGTTCAGGTACCGGAGCATTTCGTCCGTTTCCATACGGTCAAACTTGGGCATATGGAAGTGACAAACGCCGATCTCCAGGGAACGAACGCCCTTCAAAAGGCACTCCTCCAAAGTGGAGCCAATGCCCATCACTTCGCCGGTGGCCTTCATCTGGGTGCCCAGGGTATTGGCTGCGGAGGCAAACTTGTCGAAGGGGAATCGGGGCAGCTTCGCAATGGTATAATCCAGGCGAGGTTCAAATGCTGCGTTTGTATTAGCAATGGCGATATCTTCAAGGTGCATACCGACCGCGATTTTGGCGGTCACTCTTGCGATGGGATAGCCAGAGGCCTTGGATGCCAGCGCAGAGGAACGGGACACCCGGGGATTGACCTCTATAAGATAGTACTCAGAGGTCTCGGGATTCAGCGCGAACTGCACATTGCAGCCGCCCTCAATCTTCAGCTCGCGGATCAGGCGGATGGCGGAATCATTGAGCATCTTCTCGTCTTCCTTGCTGAGAGTCATGATGGGTGCCACAACAAGGGAGTCACCGGTATGCACGCCCACAGGGTCGATGTTTTCCATTCCACAGATAGTGATGGCGTGGTCATTGGAGTCCCGCATAACTTCAAACTCGATCTCCTTATAACCCTTGACAGACTTCTCTACCAGCACCTGGTGGACGGGAGAAAGCTTAAACGCATTCAGGCCTACCTCTACCAGTTCTTCCTCGGAGTATGCAAAACCGCCACCGGTACCACCCAGGGTAAAGGCAGGACGCAGCACAACGGGATAACCGATACGCTTAGCGGCTTCCTTGGCTTCTTCGATGGAATAAGTGATCTCAGAGGGAATGACCGGCTCGCCGATAGACTGGCAAAGTTCCTTGAACAGTTCACGGTCTTCAGCGCGCTCAATGGAGGCGCTGGAGGTGCCCAGCAGTTCTACACGGCATTCCTTCAAAACGCCTTTCTTCTCCAGCTGCATTGCCAGATTCAAACCTGTCTGACCGCCAATACCGGGAACGATAGCGTCGGGACGCTCGTAGCGGATGATCTTCGCAATATACTCCAACGTCAGCGGTTCCATATAGACTTTGTCTGCAATAACCGTATCCGTCATAATGGTGGCAGGATTACTATTGCACAAAACAACCTCGTAGCCCTCTTCCTTCAGGGCAAGGCACGCCTGGGTGCCGGCGTAGTCAAACTCCGCCGCCTGACCGATCACGATGGGGCCAGAGCCAATGATCAGAATCTTCTTAATGTCCGTTCTCTTTGCCATTTTTCCTTCCTCCGTTAATCCTTCTTATAGACTACTACACCGTCACAGACGGTCAGTAAGCATTCACCATTTAATTTCCTGCCCGTGAAGGGTGTTGCTCTGCCCTTGGACAGGAACTGCTCCGGGTCAACCACGAACTCTTTACTGAGGTTCCACACTGTGAAATCATTTCCTGCAGGCAGACCAAACCGTCGTCGCGGATTGGTACTGAGCAGATCGATCAGATTTTCCAGGGTGATGATGCCCGGTTTAACCAAGTGGGTATACATCGCTGGGAAAGCGGTCTCAATACCTACCACACCAAAGGCGCTTCCGGCCAGTCCTTTGCTCTTTTCCTCCAGGCTGTGGGGAGCATGGTCTGTAGCGATCATATCGATGGTGCCATCCACAATGCCGGTGACAAGGGCTTCCCTGTCGGATTTGTCCCGCAGGGGCGGATTCATTTTGAATCGGCCGTCTTCCTGTAGGTCGCTATCGTCCATAATCAAGTAATGAGGCGCTGTTTCGCATGTGACATCCACTCCCCGCGCCTTCGCCTGGCGAATCAACTCCACACTTTCCTTCGTGGAGATATGGCAAACGTGGTAGGAACAACCGGTTTCTTCCGCCAAACGCAGATCCCGGGCGATCTGCTCATATTCGCTGGCACTGCAGATTCCCTTGTGGTTATGTGCTTTTGCGTATTGACCGTCGTGGATATAGCCGCCGCGCAGCAGGTCGTTCACCTCGCAATGGGCTACGATCATTTTCCCCAGTGCTTTCGCCCGAAGCATCGCCTCCCGCATCATAGCCTCACTCTGAACGCCGCGGCCATCATCGGAGAAAGCAATACAATTTGGCGCCATATCCTCCAAAGCCGCAAGGGTCTCCCCTTTTTGTCCCACAGTGATCGCGCCATATGGATGCACACAGATCACGGCCTGCCGCTCAATCAGCTCTCGCTGCTGCGTCAAGTGCTCTGCAGAATCCGGAACCGGATTTAGGTTCGGCATGGTGCAAACCGCCGTATAGCCACCTCTCGCAGAGGCCTTTGAGCCGCTCTCAATGGTCTCTTTATAAGAAAAACCCGGCTCACGGAAATGCACATGCACATCACAGAAGCCGGGAAAAACAGCATATTCAGAAACGTCATCAAAGGACAATGTGTCCAGCAAAAAAGAGGCAAAAGGAACACTACCGCCACCACAGAAACCAACGACCTTCAATTTCTGCTGCGCGTTCTTCATTCCAATCTCCCCCATGTTATCTTTTTCTCAAAAAAGTATACCATAGCGGACAGGCTTTGTCAAACCTGCACAGGCAATTTTCTCTCAAAAAACTATACAAATTATTGCCCCTCAAACAGCGTCTGCGTGTCCAAATCCACAAAGGGATATACTCGCTGCCAAGTGCCTCCAGTTTTTCGCACGCTGGAAGTGTGCTCACTAAGCAAACGGACGATCTGATAGGGATCGATCCATATTTCGGAATTGCACTCTTTTTGACTCTCGTCAAACACCAGTTGTATGCCGAAATGCAGGTGAACCGTCTCAATATTATTCGTATTTTCCTTATCAGAATATCCGGTGCGACCCATAAAACCAATTACATCTCCCGGCTGAACGATGGACCCGACTTCCAGATCCTTCGAAAATGGCGTATCCTTCTGCAGGTGAGCATAATAATAGTAGCGCCGGGAGTCAAAGGAACGGATTCCTATGCGCCAGCCGCCGTACCTGTTCCAACCCATCGCCTCCACAATGCCGCCCTCTACTGCAACGATGGGTGTACCTAGAGACCCCATCATATCATGGCCCAGGTGCTTTCTGGCAAAACCAAAAGTCCGTCTGTTGCCAAAATCAGAGCAATGACTGTACCCGAATCCGGCGGCAATTGGGCTAAATGCTTTCAGTCCGTATGCCGGTCTCCACTGACCGTCCACCTGAATGGAAAAACTCCCTAATAGTCCGCCCAACACGGCATCGTATGCTTCGTAATAATAAGAATAGTACTTATAAAGATCTCCCAGCAGTTCCTGGGGAGAACGATCTCCTTTTAACTCATTTGTCGCTTTTTTAACTGACTGCAAGCCGCATTTCCCACCGGTACGGCATGCCGCCACGGCCAGAATATCAATCCAGCTGATATGCTTCTCCTGCTGCGCAGTTTCAATATCTACCTGCATGGCATACCGCAGTGATTCATAGGGCACACCAAAATCCACCCACTTGATCGGCTCCGCCGCCACACGCGCAGGCAAAGACAGTATCAGCAGGATAAAAAGAATCCACCGTTTCACAAAACCACCTCGCAGGATAGTTTGTGAAACGGCGGAAAAGAAATACATTACAGTTATTTCAAATCTTTGCGGATCCCCTCCGCAATCCGATAGATATCATCCATGCTCTTCAAGGATGAGATTTGCTCTTTATAATACGCGGCATAGGCAACGCCTCGCAAATACCAGGCAAAATGCTTTCTGGCCTCCAGGCAAGCAATATGCTCGCCCTTATCCTCAAGAGCTAACTCAAACTGGCGCACCGCCACATCCACCCGTTTTGACAGCGGAGGACGGATGTACTCCGTATCCCCTGCCAATGCGGATTTGGCATCGGCAAATACCCATGGATTTCCAAAAGTGGCGCGGCCGATCATAACGCCGTCGGCATTTGTCCGCTTTAGGCACTTAACTGCCGCCACACCGTCGGTGATATCGCCGTTGGCGATCACGGGAACGGAGAGCTGATTCTTCACCTTGGTGATCATATCCCAATCCGCCACGCCGGAATAGAGCATACTCCGTGTCCTGCCATGAACGGTGATCATGGCCGCGCCGGCATCTTCCATACGTTTGGTAAAATCCAGCACATTGATGTTTCCCTTATCCCAGCCAAGGCGGCACTTGACTGTCACAGGCACAGTCACGGCCTTTACAACCGCTTTTACAATGTCGCCTGCCAGCTCCGGGGTACGCATCAGGCCGCAACCGTCACCGTTGTTGGCAATCTTAGGCATAGGGCAACCCATATTGATATCTACAAAATCGCAGCCGGAGATCTCCAGTGCCAATCGTGCGCCCTCCGCCATAACATCCGGATCATTTCCAAAAATCTGCGCGCCGCAAAGGCTGCCATCATTTTTCTTCAACAGCGCAGCGCTCTTCTTATCCTTATACACCAGTGCCCGGGAAGACACCATCTCAGTAATGGTAATATCCGCGCCCAGTTCCGCACAGATTGTACGAAAGGCCCAGTCAGTCACACCGGCCATAGGGCCCAATACGATGGGATTATTCACTTGTAATGTGCCCAACTGCATACCTTTCACCTCCCGAGTACGGGAAATTATAGCACAATTCGGCACCGATTGCAAGTTAAATGAGGACGCTCAACAGCCACGCAAAACCTGTCAGCAGCGCGCCGCCGCAGGCCCATACCGCGCCGTACTGACATATAGGACGCCTCTGCCTTTTTCCCGGGGTGTTGATCAGTTTTTCGGCCGCTTTCAGCAGCATTTTATCTGTTATCCCCTCTTTTCCCACAGCATCATCCTTCAATATGAAGATTGCCTGGTCAAACAGTTTTTGATCCGGTGAATGCACTACAATGACCTGTCGGGAAATCCCTTTTACCACGGCACACCGCCTCCTTTTCTCAATGTCAGTATGCCCGCTGGAAATGATTTCATACCGCTTACTCAAAGGACTCGTCCCGCAAAACTCCCTTTTCCTGCCGACCTGTTGGGGTTGTGCCAAACCGCTTTGCGTAGGCTCTCACGAAGGAGGAATAGCTGCGGAAACCGGAGCGGAAGCAACTGTCTGTAGCCCGCATACCTTGTCTTATCCGTTCCCTTGCTAAAAAAAGCCGCCTGTCCAGAATGTACGCATGGATGGAAACCCCGGTCTGCTTTTGGAATTGTCGCATCATATGGTACTTACTCACATAAAAAGCCTTCGCCAGCATATCGATGGTAATGTCTTCCTCCAAATGGGAATCAATGTACTGCCGAATATCTTTTACCCGTCCGCAAGACGGTTCTTCTGCCGCCAATGTGTTGATATCCGTATCTTGCAGGATTCTTCCTGTCTGCACCAAAAGCTGCATCAGTGCCGCATTTTGCAGAATCTCACTACCGTATGCCTTTGCAGCAAGTTCCTTCTCCAACCGGTCAGCGAGCGTAAAAAGTCTCTCTCGGTTGCGGGAATCCGGGCGCAGTACATTTCCCCACGCGCCGCTGAAAATGCTATGAAGGTCACAATTGCGTGTACTGTATCGTGTCAAAAAGTCCGGTGCAATATAGATAATCGTTCGCTCATAAGGCATACCACGCTCAAAGGCAGGCCTGTGGATACATCCGCTGGGGATCAGCACAATGTCTCCGGTCTCCAGCACATACCGCCGTCCATCTACCCAATAGCTACCGCTTCCAGAGCGCAGCAGCAGGAGTTTGCAAAAACTGTGATAATGATAGTCGCTCTTAGTTCCCTGGATATCATTCAGCCGAAAAAGTCTGTAATCTTCCAGCAGATATCCCTTGTTCTCAGCCCTTTGTTCCATAAGCCCTCCGTAATAGAGCATTTTTTGCAATTATTATAGCATAAATTGTATTTATTTTGCAAGTAATGCCCTGTACAATATAAACGGATACTTCATTAAATTGGTTTACGGAGGTTTCTGCTCATGAAGAAGTTTTTGAAAAGCTACGGATTTATTCTGTCGATGCTTATCGGTATTATCGGCGGCTGTGTGGTAGGTGCATTCTTTCCTGTCGTCAAGGATGCCGCCGGAGAGATTACCAATCCCGGCGCCACTATTCTGGAGCCTCTGGGAACGGTATTTATCAACCTGATGTTCTGTATCGTGGTCCCTATGGTCTTCTGCTCCATTGCCTCCGCAATTGCCAATATGGAAAATATGAGGCGGGCCGGCAAAATTATGGGTATCACCATTACCACTTTCCTGTCCACTGCCACCATTGCCGCGCTCCTTATGTACATCGTGGCACGGGTATTTCCCCTCGTTCAAGGTCAGTACACCGTCACCGAAGGCGAAGTTGGAACAACCCTTGGTCTTGCGGATATGGTAATCAATTTCTTCACCAAGCCCGATTTCCCCGAGCTTTGGAGCCGGAAAGCAATCCTGCCCTTGATCGTCTTCGCTGTTCTTTTCGGTTTCGGCGTACAGATGGCCGGTGGCAAGAAAACCATGACCGCCAAATTATTGGCCGATGTGACCGAATGCATTATGAAGGTCGTCAAGATCATTACATACTACGCGCCCATCGGTTTCTTCGGATTCTTCTCTTACCTGGTGGCCACCTATGGTCCCGAGCTCATCGGAGACTACGGCCGCACACTCATCATCTATTATGTACTTTGCTTTGTGTATATGTTTGCCTTTTTCCCCATCTACGCCCGGTTTGGCGGTGGCAAGGGCGCTATCAAGATTATGTTCAAGCACCTGTTTAAGCCGGCAGCAGTGTCCTTTGGCACCTGCTCCTCTGTCGCCACTATTCCCACCAATATGGAAGAGGCAGCGGATACCGGGATCCACAAGGATGTTGCCGACATCGTAATGCCTTTGGGCGCGACCATGCATATGGACGGCTCTGCTATGTCTGCCATTATTAAGGTGGCATTCCTCTTTGGTATTTTCGGCAGGGACTTCGGTACCGGTGAGGCAATTCTGGCGATCATTGTAGCCACTTTCTCCTCTGTGGCCATGTCCGGCATCCCCGGCGGCGGTGGTACCGGTGAGCTGGTGCTGTGTACCATTTTCTTCCCCGACCAACTGGCTATCGCCTACCCCATCGCAATTGCTCTGGGCAACCTGGTGGATCCCCCTGCGACAATGTTGAACGCTGCAGGTGACTATGTGGTCTGCTACATCGTGGAGCGCTTTGTGACCGGCAAGAACTGGCTGCAGAAAAAGCTGAACAATAAGTAAAACAAAAGGAGGGTCAAAGTTGACCCTCCATTTTTTATTCCTGGTCTGTTGGACGCTTGTAGCGGCCCTGAGGTCCCCATTCTGGCAAAGGCAGCCGCTGCATAGCCCCGAATATCCGCTCCTTTAAATCGGGATATGTGGCGCTAAGATCATAGACAAGTTTCTTGATCTCCTCCCGCTTGGTGTGTTTGTCCACAGGGCAGCGGTTATGGATCACCGGCAAATCTTTCCGGGTGACAAAACTGTCGATGGTTCTTTCATGGATGTAGAGCATGGGCCGGATTTGAATGATTCCCGTTCTGTCAAGGTCTGTCACCGGCTGGAAGCAGCTGATGCGTCCTTCGTAAATCAGACTCATCATAAAGGTCTCCACAGCATCGTCATAATGATGTCCCAAAGCCAGCTTGTTCAACCCCAAATCCAGGAGCGCCTGGTTCAGCGCTCCCCGGCGCATTTTGGAACACATAGAGCATGGATTCTTCTCTTTCCGATGCTCAAAAATAATCGGTCCGATTTCTGTTTTGATCAGATGGAAAGGCACATCCAGCTCTTTGCAAAGGCATTCGATGCCGCTAAAATCCATACCCAGGCCCATATCAATGGTGATAGCTTCCAGGGTGAAGGGGTTATGGTTGTACTTGCGCAGTTCCGTCAAGAAGACCAGCAGCGCCAGGGAGTCTTTTCCCCCGGACACGCCTACGCCGATCCTGTCCCCTGCAGATATCATATTGTAGTCTTCCACGCAGCGGCGTACCAGACCGATTAGCTTTTGCATGGTATTTTACCTCCGATTTTGTAAAATAGGATGTTAGCATTTAAGAGATATGCGGAGTATTTGCGAGTATTTAAGAGTTTATATGGTGTTTCATAAAATTATTTCGAAAATGTGTTGACAATTTACGATTGGTGTGGTTTAATAATCAAGCGTTTTGCAGTCATTGTACTGCTTATATATCATTTTGTCAAAATAATTTACCTATTGGAGGAAAGCATAATGTCCACTACTTTGGCTAAACTGGAGACCGTTGAGCGCAAGTGGTATGTCATCGATGCAGCCGGCAAGCCCCTGGGCCGTACCGCTGTGATCGCTGCCAACCTGCTGCGTGGCAAACACAAGGTCGATTTCACTCCCAATGTTGACTGCGGTGACTATGTCATCATCATCAACACCGACAAAGCTGTTCTGACCGGCAACAAGCTGGACCAGAAGTCCTACTACCGCGTATCCGGCTGGATCGGCGGCCTGAAGGAAACCAAGGCTCGCGTTATGATGGACAACCGCTCCGACTACGCAATGGAGCTGGCCGTCAAGGGTATGCTGCCCAAGAACACTCTGGGCCGCAACTGCATGGGCCGTCTGCATCTGTGCAAGGGTGCTGAGCACAACCACGCTGCTCAGAAGCCTGAAGCATGGACCCTGGACTAATTGGAGGTAATTGATTATGTACGAGAGCAAGAAGAAGTATCATTACGGCACTGGCCGTCGTAAGTCCTCTGTTGCCCGTGTTCGTGTTTACGAGAACGGCACCGGTTCCATTATCATCAATGGCCGCGACATCGACAATTACTTTGGTCTGGACACCCTGAAGCTGGTCGTCCGTCAGCCCCTGGTCGCTACCGACAATGTCGGTAAGGTCGACGTAGTCGTTTCCGTCGCCGGCGGCGGCGTTTCCGGCCAGGCCGGCGCTATCCGTCACGGCATCTCCCGCGCTCTGGTCACTCTGAATCCCGAGCTGCGTCCCACTCTGAAGGCCGCTGGCTTCATGACCCGTGACCCCAGAATGAAGGAAAGAAAGAAGTACGGTCTGAAGGCTGCCCGTCGTGCTCCTCAGTTCTCCAAGAGATAATTTACTTCTCCTACGAACATTCAAAAACCCAGAAACCGCAATGGTTTCTGGGTTTTCCATTTTCCTTAAAATACCGATTTGACGCAAATTTGACGCAAGGTATTTTATCTATACTTTTAAAGTGTTGAAAACAGAGACCATATTTGCTATAATACGCTCACCAATAAACGGGAATATCACAAAGGAGGTATTTGTGTGATTCTTTTTCGTCCAGTTGGCAAAGCTGAATATGACTTAATTGTCCAATCAGGTTTTGCAGCTTACCCACCCAGATTACCAGAGCAACCTATTTTCTATCCCGTATTGAATGAACAGTATGCGAGAGAAATCGCTGAAAAATGGAATCGTCGATACCCCGATTCTCAATATACAGGATATGTTACTACCTTTGAAATTGATGATGCATATATATCTCAATTTTCTGTGCAAACTGTTGGTGCAAGCTATCATCAGGAATTTTGGATTCCCGCAGAAGAATTAGATGAATTTAACCGACATATCATTGGTAAAATTGAAGTCATTTAGTTAAAAAATTGGGGTTTGCGAACTGTTTTAATTTCTGCGAAAAACTTGACGCAAATTTGACGCAACACTATACAAAACGATATATACGATACGCAACGATATGCCACGATAGCCTATAAAACACCCCACGATATACACGATTTTACACGATATACACGGCATCAAACAGTAGGTAGATAACTCCAAGCGCTGATTTCTATCCGCTATTTTCAAAGAGCCATCCATTATTGGATGGCTCTTTTTCTTCCCCGCATGTTGCAATTTGAGGCGTAATTTGTTAGAATACAACCGCTTGATATATCGAAACAGGCGGTCGTCTTTATGAAAAATAAAAACAGCTATCACCCCTATGCCATCATTACAATTATCCTTTGGTCTCTTGCCTATGTGCTGACCCGGCTGACCCTACAGTACTTCTCTGCCTTTTCCCTGGGCTTTCTCCGCTATCTCTTTGCATCTGCCGCGCTGATTATCATCGCTCTATTCACAAAAATGAAACGCCCCGCGCTAAATGACCTCCCCTGGTTTCTCGCGGCGGGCGCAGCCGGTTTCTTCCTGTATATGATAGCCTTTAATCAGGGACAGGCCACAGTCACGGCAGCTACAGCCAGCGTAGTGATCGCCACTGTACCTGTGATCACAGCGCTCCTTGCCCGATTCGTATATAAAGAAAAACTGATGACATTCCAATGGGTCGCTATTGTGATTGAGTTTATCGGTGTCGGTGTTCTGACTCTGCTCAACGGCACATTTTCCGTAAATAGCGGACTCTGTTGGCTTTTAATTGCTGCGGTAGCCTTGAGTATCTATAATCTGCTGCAACGAAAGCTCACAAAGAAGTATACCGCCTTGCAATCCTCGGCTTACAGCATCTTCCTGGGAACCTGCCTGTTGGCTGTTTTCGCCCCCGGTTCTGTCAAAGAGATTGCCCAGGCACCGGCAATTCAGTACCTTTATCTTGCCGTTTTGGGTGTAGGCTCCAGTGCCATCGCATACATCGCCTGGGCCAAGGCCTTTTCCAAAGCAAAAAAGACATCCCAAGTCAGCAACTATATGTTTGTCACCCCCTTTTTAACCAGTATTCTCGGTTTTCTGCTGATGAACGAAGTGCCGGATCAGGCAACCTTTCTTGGCGGAGGAATCATCCTTGTAGGCGTACTGATCTTCAATTTCGGTGGGATTTTCCATAAGCATTCCAAATAAAAAACACCACCCAAACGGGTGGTGTTTTTTCGTTGGTGGACCTGAGGAGATTCGCTTGCTTTTTCTGCAAGGCAGAAAATATTTGTTTCCCTCGGTCAAGCCCTCGGGAGCAACAGTCCACCGGACTGTTGCTTTCAATCGTTCGAATCTCCTCAGAATCGATAGCAACATAACAAAGAACACCACCCAAACGGGTGGTGTTCTTTTGTTGGTGGACCTGAGGAGATTCGAACTCCCGACCCCCACAATGCGAATGTGGTGCGCTCCCAACTGCGCTACAGGCCCATAAACACAGACAATTATAATTTGTGTAGCGGATATTGTCAAATGTTTTCCTGCAAAGCAGAAGACACCGCCCATGTGGGCGGTGTCTTATTTTTATTATTTGTACAGAGGGAACTTTTCGCAAATGGCTGCCACGGTCTCGTGGACTTCCTTTGCAGTGCCCTCAAAATCTCTGGCTGTCAGTGCAATGCAGTGAGCAATCTGTTCCATCTCTTCAGCGCCCAGGCCACGGGTGGTGACGGCAGCCGTGCCGATACGAACACCGCTGGTAATTGCAGGTTTCTCAGGATCGCCGGGGATCGCGTTTTTGTTCAGAGTGATATGGTTAGCATCGCAACGGGTCTGCAGTTCTTTGCCGGTAATGTGCATCGGACGCAGGTCAGCCAGCATCAGATGGTTGTCCGTGCCGCCTGTGACCAGGTCAAAGCCTTCCTTCAGCAGAGCATTTGCCAGCACCTTTGCATTGCTGACAATGTTTGCAGCGTAGGTCTTGAACTCCGGCTGCATAGCCTCCTTAAAGCAAACTGCCTTGGCTGCAATAATGTGCTCCAGAGGACCGCCCTGGGTGCCGGGGAACACGGCGGAATTAAGTTTCTTGGCAAACTCTTCCTTGGCCAAGATCAGACCGCCACGAGGACCCCGGAGGGTCTTATGGGTAGTAGTGGTGACGATATCTGCATAAGGAACAGGATTCTGGTGTACGCCACCGGCCACAAGGCCTGCGATATGGGCCATATCCACCATCAGAATCGCGCCCACCTCGTGAGCGATGTCCGCAAAGATCTTAAAATCAATAGCTCTGGGGTAAGCAGATGCGCCGGCGATCATCAGCTTCGGCCGGCAGGCCTTCGCCATATCCCGGATCTGGTCATAGTCGATCAGACCGGTCTCTTGATTCACATCGTAGGAGACCACATTGTAGTACTTGCCGGAAATATTGGCGGGGCTACCGTGGGACAGGTGGCCGCCGTTGGCAAGACTCATACCCATCAGAGTATCTCCAGGATTCAGAAATGCCAGCTCCACAGCCATATTGGCCTGGGCGCCGGAGTGAGGCTGCACATTGGCGAACTCTGCGCCAAACAGGTCCTTTGCTCTCTGAATACACAGGCTCTCCAGCTCGTCCACATGCTGGCAGCCGCCGTAATAGCGTTTACCGGGCAGTCCTTCGGCATATTTGTTGGTCAGCACGGAGCCCATAGCTGCAATCACTGCAGGAGAAGCAAAGTTCTCAGAGGCAATCAGCTCCAAGCCATCCTGCTGACGGGCCAATTCGCGGCCCATCATAGAAGCGACTTCGTCGTCAAACTGGGCTACAAATCCGATAGAATCAAGGGTTTTAGAGAGCATAGATATTTCCTTCTTTCTGTAAATTACAAAACAAAAAACAGGCAGTCCGGAAGACTGTCTGTAGGAAAGTGTCCTATAAATGCAGCATTTATAGATCTCCGTCCGTTTGCCTGAGAGATTCGGCTTTCGCCTTGCACCTTCGGCACACAACTAAATGTGTTCTCCAGAGAGTCCTCCACTTCCGGTTCCATAAATGTATCCGAAAGCATCGCAGGTATATTGGATTGTTGTAATTAGTATACACCAATTTCGCAGTTTGTCAATAGTGGGAAAAGGTCTGCCGTTTTTAGGCGGCAGACCTTTGACATTTAAATATCCTTGGGAATATTCCGCATGGTGAGGCTGATGCGCTTTCGTTTTTCATCCACTTCCAGCACGGAGACCTTCACCACATCCCCTACCTTCACAACTTCAGATGGATGGCGCAGCTTACGGTTGCAAACCTGGGAGATGTGGACCAGGCCATCCTGGTGGACACCGATATCCACAAACACGCCAAAATCAATCACATTCCGCACTGTGCCGGAAAGCACCATGCCGGGTTTCAGGTCTTTCATTTCCAGCACACCTGTGCGAAGTATGGGCGCGGGTAGGTCATCACGAGGATCACGGCCGGGTTTCGTGAGTTCTTTGACCACATCCAGCAGCGTAGGTACGCCTACACCGCAGCGCTGAGCGGCATCCTCAGCGCCAATACTGTCCAAGCGACTCTGGAGTTGCTCCAGTTTGTTCTGTGCCACATCCGTCTTCGTATAGCCGCAGAGGGTAAGCAGAGTCTCTGCTGCGCCGTAAGCCTCCGGGTGGACACCCGTATTGTCCAAAATCTCTTTGCTCTCGGGAACACGAAGGAAACCTGCGCACTGCTGATAAGCTTTCGGGCCCAGCTTCGGGACTTTCTTCAGCTGGCTTCTGGCCGTAAATGCACCGTTTTCTTCCCGGTAAGCCACAACATTTTTTGCAGTTGAACTGTTCAGACCGGACACCTGCTGCAGCAAGCTCACAGAAGCAGTATTAACATCCACGCCAACCGCATTGACACAGTCTTCCACAACGCCGCCCAGTGCCTCATCCAGCCTCTTCTGAGGGCAATCATGCTGGTA
Source organism: Faecousia sp. (assembly GCA_045612705.1). Classification (GTDB taxonomy): domain Bacteria; phylum Bacillota; class Clostridia; order Oscillospirales; family Oscillospiraceae; genus Faecousia. Next base: position 132,379 of record JAZKZN010000023.1, read on the forward strand.
CTGTCCTACGCCAATGGCCTTGGGATCGATCTTTACAAGCTCTGCAAGCGGATCCTGTAAACGCCTTGCAATGGAAACAGCGGAACGCAGATTGACATCGTAATCAGGGAACTCTTCTGCTGCCAATTTGGAAGCGGAATACACCGATGCGCCTGCCTCATTGACGATCATATAGCTCACGCCCGGGACAATTCGGAGCATCTCCACGGTCATAGCCTCTGTCTCCCGGGAAGCCGTACCATTGCCAATGGCGATATGCTTAACACCGTACTTACGGATCATCCGGGACAGCACCTCGATTGCCTCTTCCTTTTTCCGTTGAGAAAAGGTGGGATACACCACAGAAGTATCCAGGACGCGACCCGTACCGTCCACCACAGCCACCTTACAGCCATTGCGGTAGCCGGGGTCAAGACCCATTGTCACAAAGCCTTTGACAGGACGCTGCATCAGCAGAGGTTTTAAGTTTAGGGCGAAATTGGCAATGGCAGATTCTGCTGCCCGATCCGTCAGGGTATTCCGCAGCTCGCGCTCCACACTGGGGGCAATCAACCGGTCAAAAGCGTCCTCCGCAGCAGCTTTCACAAAAGCAGATACCCAGGCGGTGGGTTTCAGTGCCATGCGGCATACCAGAGCCTGTCCCTCCAAACCGGGCAGAGCCGCAGTGACCTTCAAAAAGCCCTCCCGCTCTCCCCTATTGATCGCCAGTATCTGGTGGTTTTGCAGCCGGGATACAGGAGTAGAGAAATCGTAGTATAGCTGGTAGACACTCTCCTTTTCAGCATCTGCCGCCACCACACGCACCACCGCCTGGCGCTCCATTTTCTCGCGGAGCGCCTTGCGGATGTCGGGGTCATCCGAGATCATTTCCGCGATGATGTCCGAAGCGCCGGCCATGGCATCCTCTAACGTTTCCACACCCTTTTCAGGATCAATGTAGTTTTCCGCTAACTTGGCAGGATCCTCACCGGTTTGTGCAAAGATGGCCAGCGCCAAAGGTTCAAGGCCTTTTTCCTTTGCTACTGTAGCGCGTGTGCGGCGCTTTTGCTTGTAAGGCCGGTAAAGATCCTCTACCTCTGCCAAAGTCTTGGCCGCTACGATGGCTTCTGCCAATTCCGGCGTCAGTTTCTCTTGGTTCTCAATGGCCTTCAGGACCTCTTCCTTACGCTCCTGCAGATTCCTTAAGTAGCCGAGACGCGTCTCCAAATTGCGCAGCGTAGTATCGTCCATACTGCCGTGGAGTTCTTTTCGGTAGCGGGCAATAAAAGGGATGGTGTTGCCCTCGTCCAGCAGTGTGACAACATTTCGTATATATTCTGTTTTCCGGCCCAATTCAAGAGCCAACATTTCGATCAATTTTTCCATAATGCGCTCCTCTTTTCAGATAGGAAGATTGTACCACATCACCAGGTGTATTTCAATCTCTTTAGGAGTACAAAAAAATGTCAAAAACACATATTCTTCGACTAATTTCCCTTGCACCGCACAAGATATGGTGGTATACTGTCATTAAATACGATTTACAGGAGGGGCAAACTATGTATTTCCCTATTCTGGCAGCAGGCCAGGCTTTGGCTGAAAGGTACCAGCTGCTGAAACCGCGACTTATTCTTTTGTTTGTTATTTTTGCTGCGCTGCTGATCAGCTCCGTGGCCTTTACCCTTCTTGGCAGCCGTATCAAGCGCACCAAGAAGCGCTATCGCAAAAGCTACCGCTTCCTTCTACGGCTGATGTACATCACCACCGCCGTTGTACTTATCTGCGCTTGCCTTTGCTCCTTCCGATACCGGGCGATCGGCAACGCTTTGATGGACGCCGGACAGGATAAGCCTGTCCAGACAGAAGGCACGGATCCTACGGATATTCAAGAAACCACTGGGGAAGCGCCCGTTGTGGAAACGACTGTAGCCACAGAACCTCCTTTTGAGCTGATGATTCCCTCCGGCGGAGCAGGTGTCCAAAGCATCAACTGGGAAATCATTACACACGGCACAATTGTTGAGGAATACTCCCGCCCCGAATCCATCTCCTTCGGCGCGCCGGATGAATATTTTGCCCTACCGGGCATCGCGACCTTCCGGGGCAACAACTATCGCAACAGCGCCGTTTACGGTACTGCCACAGTCACCGAAAAGACCATCTCAAAGCAGTGGCAGAGCCGGATAGGTGCTCTAAACGGTTGGTCCGGTTCCGGTTGGACAGGTCAGCCGTTGATTGTACAGTGGGACGATGAGACCAAAGCCATTATGAATCTGTATTCCTCCAAAAAGGCAAAGGAAGGCCTTGTGGAAGTGATCTACGCCACTATGGACGGCCATGTCTATTTCCTGGATCTGGAGGATGGCTCCTATACCCGTGATCCTCTGTACCTGGGTATGACCTTCAAGGGTGCAGGCTCTTTAGATCCCAGAGGCTACCCGGTTCTCTATGTGGGCTCCGGTGTTTCCAACGAGACGAAAGTCCCCAGAATGTTCGTTATCAGCTTGATTGATACCAGCATCCTGTTTGAACGCAGCGGTAATGACGCCTATAGTCTTCGTGACTGGACCGCTTTTGACTCCAGCCCCCTAGTGGACGCTGAAACCGACACACTGATCTGGCCCGGCGAGAACGGCATTCTCTACACCTACAAGCTGAATACTGTTTATGACAGAGCTGCCGGCACGCTGACAATGGAGCCGGACGAAACTGTCAAGATCCGTTATACTACAAGCCGCTCCAACAGCAGCACCTACTGGATCGGCTTTGAGCCCAGCGCCGTAATTGTGGGCAGATACCTTTACATCTCCGAAAACGGCGGTATGTTCTTCTGCATCAACTTGGACACTATGGAGCTGGCATGGGCACAAGACACTCGGGATGACTCCAACTCCACCCCGGTCTTTGAACCGAACGGCAACAATGGCGGCTACATCTACACCGCTCCGTCACTCCACTGGACCAACGTCAACGGCTCCGGATACATCTGCATCTATAAGCTGGACGCTGTGACCGGTGATATCGTTTGGGAGAAGCGTATGGATTGCTACACCGTCACCGATCTCTCTGGCGGCGTCCAATCCTCCCCCATTCTGGGCAAGCCGGGAACCGAACTGGAAGGCCTAATTCTCTACACCGTCGCTCGTACGCCTAACATCGGTGATGGCAAACTCATCGCACTGGATACAGGCACCGGCGAGTTGGTGTGGGAAAAGTATATGAGCTGCTACTCCTGGAGTTCCCCTGTTGCCATCTATGACGAAAACGGGAAGGCCTACATCTTCACCTTTGACTCCGTGGGTAATATGACGATGCTGGACGCCAGAGGCGAAGTGCTGGACACTCTTCAGATGGGTTCTAATGTGGAAGCCTCCCCTGCAGTGTACGAAAACACCTTGGTGGTGGGTACCCGCGGCGGTCTGATCTGTGGAGTTAAGATTCAATAATACAAAAGGGTGCGTCAGATGGCGCACCCTTTTTCTTTTGCTCAATTGACATCTTGACCCTTTCAAATTATAATGAACTTAAATCAAACAAAGGAGGCGCATTATGGAAAAGAAAATTATCACCATCAGCCGTGAGTTTGGCAGCGGTGGCCACACCATAGGTCAGCAGGTGGCAGAAGCCCTCGGCATCCCCTTCTATGACAAGGAGCTCGTGGAGAAAGTAGCTCTGGAATCCGGCTTTGCGCCTCAGTTCGTTGAGGAACACGGAGAGCACTCCCCCGGCACTTCCCTGTTTTCCTACGCCTTCGCTTCCCAGGCCGTTCCCGGCGCAATGAACGGTATGTCTGTAGCAGACTTCTTGTGGAATGTGCAATGCAGTGTCATTTTGCAGTTGGCGGAAAAAGGGCCTTGCATAATCGTGGGCAGAAACGCTGACTACATCCTTAAAGACCGGCCTGACTGCCTGCATGTGTTTATCCACGCGGATAAGGATGTAAGGGCGCAGCGGATCGTCCGCCTATACGGCGAATCCGAGAAATCACCCCATGTGCGCTTGAATGAGAAAGACAAACGCAGAAAGGTAAACTATCAGCACTACACCGGCAGAACCTGGGGCCAGGCAGAAAACTATGATATTTGTCTCGATAGTGGTAAGCTTGGTGTTGAGACCTGCACGCGGATTCTTTTAGACCTAATAAAAAAGTAAAAGAACACCCTCCGTAGATCACGGAGGGTGTTCTTTTACTTTTCCCAAAGGCAATTCCAGTTTTGAGCAAAGTACTCCACACCGGAATAGACCGTAGTGCCGATGATCACGCCGTTGACCACTGCATCCAGCCATTCCACCGTAGGGAATGCCATTAGCAGGCACAGACCGATCATTGTGCTGGCAGTTTTAATTTTTCCGCTCCAGCCGGCTGCAATTACCTTGCCCTTACCGACGGCCACAAGGCGCAAACCCGTGACGGCAAACTCTCTCGTCAGTACCAGCATCAGCGCCCAGGCGGCCATTCTGTTCCACTGGCACAAAATCGTCATCGCCGCAATTGTCAATAACTTATCCGCCAGAGGGTCTAGGAACTTGCCAAAATCGCTTACCTGATTACGGCGTCTAGCAATCTGGCCGTCTATGTAGTCAGTCAGGCTTGCCAAAACAAACACACCCAGCGCCAGATACATCCACAGGCCAGGCTGTCCGCCACTTGCATACATCAAGGCCATATAAGCCGGTATAAAGGCCACGCGAACCAAAGTAATCTTGCTTGCCAGTGTCATCATACTTCCTCCACCAAATAACCGGACAGTTCACCATCTGCCACGCCGTCAATCAAAACCTCTACAAAGCTACCCTCAGCCAGCGCCTCCTGGGTGGCGATCCAAACCCGGTTATCGATCTCCGGAGAGTCGCCATAGGTGCGACCGAAAAACTGCTCCATTTCACTGTCATAGCCGTCCACGAGAATGGTCAGTTTCCTGCCGATCATAGACGCGTTGTATTCGTCCATGATTCGGGATTGAATCGTCTCCACCTGCTGGGCCCGCTGCTGGGCGATCTCGGAATCGGCAAACTCCATTTCCGCGGCCGGCGTGCCCTCCTCGGGAGAAAACGGGAAGGCACCAACGCGCTCCAGCCGCTGCTCTTTCAGAAACTGGCACAATTCCGCAAACTCCTCTTCTCCCTCACCGGGCAGGCCTGTGATCACGCTGGTACGCAAAACCAGGCCGGGAATCCGCTGACGGAGTTTTTTAAATAGTTCCTGCAGGAACTGCCGGTCACCCCGGCGGTTCATCAGCTTCAAAATCTTACTGTTGCAGTGCTGGATGGGAATGTCCAGATACTTAACAATCTTAGGCTCGGAGGCAATCACATCAATCAGCTCGTCATCGATCTCATCGGGATAGGTATAATGCACACGAATCCACTCCAGACCGTCAATCCGGCACAGCTGCCGCAGCAGCTCCGGTAGGAGGCGCTTGTGGCCGGGGAGATCTGTGCCGTTGCGGCTGGTATCCTGGGCCACCACCAGCAGCTCCTTTACGCCGCCGGCCGCCAGAAGTCTTGCCTCATACAAAACATCGTCCATCTGCCGGCTGCGGAACTTCCCCCGCAGGTATGGAATAATACAATAAGCACAGCGGTTATCGCAGCCCTCTGCAATCTTGATGTAGGCGTAGTGCTCCGGAGTGGTGAGAATCCGTCCGGTTTCCTCCTCCGGGGCGTCAATAGAGCCGAAATCGGCTACTTGCTTATCTGCGAGCAGCTCCTCAATGGCGGGTACCACCTGGGTATAACTGCCGGTACCCAAAACGCCGTCCACTTCCGGCATCTCCTCCATAATCTCCTGCTGATAGCGCTGGGACAGACAACCGGTCACAAGAATCTTGCCGACAAGCCCCTGCTCCTTCAGCTGCGCCATCTGCAAAATGAAGTCAATCGCCTCTGCCTTTGCAGAATCAATAAAGCCGCAGGTGTTGATCACAACAACATCGGCGCCTACCACATCTGCCTGAACATGGAAGCCTGCCTCCTGGACGCGGTACATCATCCGCTCGCAATCCACCTGGTTTTTGGCGCAACCCAGGGAGATAAATCCGATATTAGCCATACATTTCCTCCTGAAGATCCATATCCTCCGGCAATTGCGCCAAAGCACTGCGGATCTCCTGATAACTGTGACCACGGCGCAAAAGGGCATCGATTGCCCGCCGGAGGTCCTTTTCGTCCCGGCTTGACTTCAAACGAGACTGCAAAAAAGCCACAATCTTGTCTGTCTGGTCGGGATAATCTTTTAGCGCGGCATCCCAAAAACCCCTGGGTATCCGCTTTTCGTAGAGCGCCTGCTTGGCCCGGGCAAGGCCGTACCCCTTTGCAGCACAGTGACTCACTACCTGCTGAGCGGTCTTCTCATCATCCAGCAGATCCAGTTCCGTCATCCACGCCACAGCCTGTTGGGCATCGCATTTGCTCTCGCCCTTTTGCACCAGTCTGCGCTCCAGATCAGCCTTGGACACATTGCTGGCAGACACAATCCTCACAGCCCGCATCTTGGCGGACATCTGTCCAGCTGCCTTTAGCAGAGCTTTTAACTCCTCATCGCTTAATTCCTTACCGGTGTACAGGCCAAAATCCTCCACCGTCTGACGGTACAGGCGCATCGTAGTGCCGTCATCAAACTTAACTGCGTACCGCCCTGCCCTGTCGGGTCCGGCGGCAACAGACTCAATCCTCGTCATTGAAGTCATCCGCGCTGACGGCTACCGGCTGAGAGGCAGCTCTCGCAGGCGTTCTTGCGTTGGCGCCGGAGAGAAGCTTCTCCCGGACCTGGGCCTCCACCTTCTCTGCGATATCGGGGTTGGCCTGCAGGAAAGTCTTTACACTGTCCTTACCCTGGCCGATCCGCTCATCACCCATACTGAACCAGCTGCCGCTCTTCTGAACGATATCCATCTGCACAGCCAGGTCCACCAGCTCGCTCCACTTGCTGATGCCCTCGCCATACATAATGTCAAAATAAGCTTCCCGGAACGGAGGCGCGACCTTGTTTTTGACAACCTTGACACGGGTCTTGTTGCCAACTACTTCGCCGCCTTCCTTCAGTGCTTCCACACGACGCACATCCAAACGAACAGAGGAATAGAACTTCAATGCGTTGCCGCCAGTGGTGGTCTCGGGATTGCCGTACATCACACCGATCTTCATACGCAGCTGGTTGATAAAGATAACAACACAGTTGGTCTTGGCGATGGTGCCAGCCAGTTTCCGCAGCGCCTGAGACATCAGTCTGGCCTGCAGGCCAACAAAAGTATCGCCCATCTCACCCTCAATTTCCTGCTTAGGAACAAGGGCGGCAACAGAGTCCACAACCACTGCATCCACAGCGCCGGAACGGACCAGTGCGTCGGTGATCTCCAGTGCCTGCTCACCGGTATCGGGCTGGGATACCAGCATATTGTCGGTGTCCACGCCCAATGCGGCGGCGTAGTCGGGATCGAGGGCATGCTCTGCATCCACAAAGGCAACCTCGCCGCCCATTTTCTGCGCCTCTGCCAAAATATGCAGAGCAAGTGTGGTCTTACCGGAGGATTCCGGTCCGTAGATCTCAATAATGCGGCCCTTCGGCACGCCGCCAATACCCAGGGCAGCATCCAGCGCCAGAGAACCGGTGGGGATGGCGTCCACGGTCATATCCGGGCGGTCACCCAGACGCATCACGGTGCCCTTACCAAAGTTCTTCTCAATCTGAGAAATGGCGGTAAGCAACGCTTTCTTCTTATCGGTTGCGGGGACGGGGGCTTCATAAGCTGTTTTCTTGGTAGCCATAATTACGCTTCCTTCCTGTCATACCGGGCAAGAACTGCCCGTTCTCTTTCGTTATAATCTCTGGATCTCTCCAGTATGGTAAACCCGTTCATTTCCAAGAGGTTGCACACCGCATCCCCCTGGTCCATGCCAAACTCAAAACACAGGTATCCCCCCGGCTTTAAGGCGGCTGTGAAGTTTTCGGTGATGGCCCGGTAGAAATCCAGACCGTCAACGCCTCCGTGGAGGGCCAAGTGCGGCTCAAAATCAGCCACGCTTTTGGGCAACTGTGTCATTTCTTCAGTGGTTATATAAGGCGGATTGGATACAATCAGATCAAAACGTCCAAGGAATGCCGCAGGTTTCTCCAAGGCATTGACCGGGACACAGGTGACTCTCCCGGAGAGCTTATTGGCAGCAGCATTTCGCTTTGCCACCTGCAGCGCCTCCTGTGAAATATCCGCCAGTGTCACTTTCGCATCCTTGATCCGGCTTGCGATGGCCAAACCGATGCAACCGGAGCCTGTGCACAAATCCAGAATCCTGGCGCCGGCGGGCAAGTTCCTAGCCTGCCGGAGGGCAAGGTCCGTGACCGCACAGGTATCATCCCGGGGAATCAGCACATCGGGGTTCACGGTGAGCTTCAAGCCGTAGAACTCCCACTCACCCAAGGCATAGGCCAATGGCTCGTCCGCGAGAACACGCCACACCAGACTCTGCATCTGTTGGCAAACGCTTTCCGACGCGTACATCTCCTGATCAGCGATAACCTGCTCATGGGTCCTTCCCGTCACATGGCACAGGAGGTTCCGGGCCAGAAAACTGGCCGTCTGGGCGTCCTCCTTGGCCATAAAGGCACGCCTGGCATCCAAATACAATGCAGACAGTGTCTTTACCAACGGTCTTCCCCCTCCACCTCAGGAAGCACAGCCTCCAAAGCGGCAATGCCAACCTCGATCATACTGTCATCAGGCTCATTGGTAGTGAAGTTCTGGAACCACATTCCGGGGGCAGACAAAGTGCGGCTGAACCAGTTATCATGCCGGCCTACCCAACGGTTGATCTCATAGCTGAAGGCCACCACAAGGGGCAGTAGCAGAAGCTTAAAAGCAACCATAATCAGCCGGTAAAGGAACGTGCCATGCATAGCATCAAGGGCAGGCACAACTGTCAGCAGCAGTGACGATGCAACAGAGAACAAGAGAATCGAAATGATCATCACCACCAGCAGGAAGCTTGTGCCGCAGCGGGGGTGCAGACGGGTCTGCTCCCGGACATTGTCCACAGTCAGAGGAAGACCTGCTTCATAGCAGCGAATGGTCTTATGCTCTGCCCCGTGGTAGGCAAAGACCCGCTTCATTTCCTTCATGCGGGAAACCAGTAGCATATAGCTGCAGAAGATCACAATACGGACAGCGCCCTCCAACAGATTGAGCAGAAGGGTATTTTTGATCCAGCGATCAAAGAAACTGCCAATGACCATAGGCAGCAGGAAGAACAGCAGGATGGACAACCCCAAGCCCATAGCAACCGCAAAGCCAACTACGAGATTCTGAAACTTCTTGTCACCCAGTTTCGCCTCCAGCCATTTATCCAGTTTGGAGGGTTCTTCCACAGCCTCCGGGGAGAGATCTGCCGAACGCATCAGCGCTTTGACACCGCAGACCTGAGAGTCAAAAAATGTGACCGCGCCCCGGATCAGGGGCCATTTCAGCGGGGACTTGGCTGGCCGTTCCTTACGGTCGGTCACCTCAACAGTCAGGCCCTCCTTACCCCGAATCACGATGGCATCCTTTTTAGGGCCGCGCATCATCAGTCCCTCGATCAGCGCCTGACCACCGATCATCGTTTTCATTTTCTCTTTAGCCATAGTATTCCTTTCTTACTGAGAAGCCGGAAGCCGGATTGTCACCCGCACTCCACCGCCGAGAGCATTTTCCAAAGTCAGTTCGCCGCCGTGCATCTGCACGATCTCGTCACTGACCGCAAGGCCAATACCCGTTCCTCTGGCCGTGGAACTTCCCTTGTAGAACTTTTTCTTTACCAGTGACAGTTCGTCCTCGGGGATACCCGGGCCGTAATCACGGATACGAACCACCACATAATCGTCCACATATACAATGCTTGCATCGATGCACTTTCCTTCACCGGCATGCTTGACCGCATTGTTGAGAATATTCAGGAACACCTGTCGCAGACGCTGGGGATCGCAGGCGATCTCCGGGATCTCCTGATCGTTATCCACATATTTCAGGCTAATGCCTTCCTCTGCCAGCCGGCTGCCATACATAAACACCGTGTCCTCAAACTCGGCGCGGATATCTACCGTTTCCATATTGAGGGTCATCCGCTCGTCCTGAATGCGGGTAAAGTCCAGCAGATCCACCACCATTCCGGTCAAGCGATCCGCCTCCCTGTGAATGATCCGCACACCACGCTTGGTATCTCTGTCAAGGATGTCAGAGCCCAGGAGTGTCTCACTCCAACCGGTGATGGCTGTCAGCGGTGTGCGAAGCTCGTGGGACAGCGATGAAATAAAGTCCCTCTGAATCTTCTCATTTTCGCTGATCTTCAGCGACATCTCGTTGATCATCTGGGCCAGATCGCCGATCTCATCATCATATTTGGTCTGGATCTGAATGCCGTAGCTGCCATTGGCGATCTTTTGCGCTTTATCGATAATCTCACCCAGGGGTACCAGTATGGAATGAATATAGTAATTACTACTGAGCATAACCACTGCAGCCACCAAAATCAATGCCCCCAGGCTTGTCCCTGCGATGGCAAAAATCTGCATATCCATTTTGCTGGTAGAGGTCACATAGCGCAGCACACCGATAACCTCGCCGTTATTGTAGATCATAGGACTGGAAACCGCCATAATCCGCTCACCAGTCTGCGGGTTCTTTCCCACATAGGAGCAGATTCCTCTGGTGCTGACCGCCTCAGCAATCTCCGGTGTAGTAGGCGCACTGCCGGCCCAATGTCCGTAAGAGGAGGCTACCAACTGCCCTTCCCCGTTAATAAACTGCAGCTCGATAGTGTTGCGGTCCTCAAAAGTCTGGGCGTAGGTGACACAGGACTGGTAGTATGCGTTGTAGCTTTGGTTGAGATAATCTGCAAAGAAATCCGTTGTGGATCTGGCGCGGTAGCGCATATCTGATTCCATAGCGGAATAGTAGTAGGCCGCGAAGGAGGCCGTCACCGCAAGGACACACACAATACCCAGGGCGCAGACTACCGCAACTGTATTGAGCAGCCAACGACGGCGCAGACCCTTGATCTGAATAGTCGGCCGTTTTACCTTTTTCAGTTTCATACGCCCCACTTATAGCCAAAGCCCCAAACTGTGGTAATATAGGTGGGATTGGCTGTATCATCTTCAATTTTAATACGCAGACGTCGGATATTTACATCCACAATCTTCAGCTCACCCTCATATTCCCTGCCCCAAACTGCAGATAAAATATCCTCCCGGGACAATGCTCGGCCGATGTTCTGCATAAACAGCTTCAAAATCGTGTACTCCACCTGGGTCAGGCGAATGCGGTTTCCGGATTTTTCAAGCGTATGGTTGCGGGTGTTCATCACAAAGGGGCCCTGGCAGATCAGTTCAGAGTCCGCGCTGCCATCACCGCCGATACGGCGGTACAGTGCGTCAATGCGGGCCGTTAATTCCGCAGGAGAGAACGGTTTGGTCACATAGTCGTCCGCGCCGGTCATCAGGCCAGTCACCTTATCCATCTCCTGGGTACGGGCCGTAAGCATGATGATACCGATCTGCTTATTGGTGGCGCGGATACGGCGGCACACTTCAAAGCCGTCTATATCCGGCAGCATTACATCCAAAATGGCGACGCCGATGTCCGGATGCTGACGTAGCTTCTCCAAAGCCTCCATACCGGTGGCTGCCTCCACAGCATCGTAGCCTGCCCGGCGCAGATTGATCACCACAAAGCTGCGAATATTTACTTCATCTTCCAAAATCAGTACTTTCTTCATCTCAAATACCTCTTTATGTCTCTCCCGTGTTCCAGTCACGATGGATGAGATAAAAACTGCGGATCAGGTTTTCCTGGGTGATCAGATATTTCGCCGCCTCCGGCTCAAGTTTCGCGGAGTATGTGACCGTATCCGTCTTCACCAGGACAAACCGGCCATCAGCCACACTCTGCTCTCCCCGGTTTTGACCGGTGAGGATATATACAGTCATCAGTTTTTGCGCTAAGGAATAGGTTTCGTTCCAAAGGTAAAACTCGTATTGGTTGCCTAAGCACCGGACCGTCATCCGGCGGGCAAGAAAGCCATCCAGTTCCAAATACCAGCCACCCTCGGAGTCATAGTATGTGTAGCATTTGTCAATCGTGCTGCCGTCGCTGTTCATAGCATACCAGAGGATCATATCCCGTCGCTCAGTAGCAGGTACATCGTCCAGCGGAACAACGGTAATGATGCGTGGCAGCTCAATTACGCCGTCATTGTCCATATCATCGGCGTACATATAGTAATTTCGCAATGTCTGAACGCTGGTGCCGGACTCACTGGAAAGGCTCACATTGGTCAGCTGTTTCCCCATCTGCGTATAGACATCCGTGATAAGCGCCGTATCATCCACGGTGCTTGCCACATAAACAGCGGTCTTTCCATCCTGGAGCTTACCCACCACGATTCGCTTTAACTGATCAGCGGGGCGGGACATATTCACCTCATTGGAACGCTCCATAGCGCCAGACTTCATCCGGTAAAGTTCAGCTGCGCCGTTTTCTGTCTCCACCTGGCTGGGTCGCAGGACAAACAGTTCGCTGTAGCCGTCCGCATCCATATCCACGGTGATAAACTTTCGGTAATTGGCAGAACCCATCTGCTCAGCAACGCCGTTTGCAAATGTGTATACCGTGAGGGAACGCACCAGCTGGTCGCTCACCTGCCGGCCTACCACAAGCTCAACGCCGGGTTTGCCATCCATTGGCACATATTCCACCTGATCGAAGGCGGCACCATTGCTCTCAATGGTGTCGGTGTGGACAAATACATTGCCGATTCGATCAAAAATCAGGATTCGCAGGGGCAGTTCCGATGTACCTTTTGCAAAGACAAGATACTCATGAAATCCGTCCCCGTCCAGATCTGCATTTTGGACAGACTGTTGGTTATCACCGGTAAGCGGCGCACAAAAGTTAAGGCCCGCCATAGCCTTTGTAATCTCGGACTGGAGGTTGCTGTAGTCCTCTGAGCGCTCGGGAAGCTGATACATCTGCTCCACCGTCCGCATAGAGCAGCCGGTCAGAAGCAATAGAGCTACCAGCGCGCAAACTATGCATTTTATACTCTTACCCACGGCAATTCCTCCTTCTTTTAGTATAGCACATTCGTGCAAAATTGAAAAGTTATTTTACCACCACATTGTCCTGTCCAAGGACCTGTGTCAGCTCTGCCAGCATCCGGTTATCCAGGCTGCAGGTACTGCCCCGACGCTGCTTCGTGTCTGCAAAATAGACCACGACAGAATTGCTCCCAGGGAACATCTGCAGAATCGCCCGAATCTTTCCGAACAGGGTATCCCTCTCCGTAGGAAGGCGCAGATACAGTGTACCTGTCATAGGGATAGCAGGAGCAGGCTCCTGCTCCGGCTTACAGGCAGTTTCAGCAAAATCGGACATAGGCCGCGCTCGGTTAATCACGATCTGGGGTTCTTTGTCGTCCCGCATAGAAAGCCGTCCTACAATGACCACAGGTTGGTTCTCCTGCAGGTAGCCGCCAAACTGGCTCAACACATTGGAGAAAGCTAACATTTCAATGGATGCAGTATCATCCTCCAAGGTCACATACGCCATCATAGAATTATTGCGGGTTGTCTTCATCTTGATGGATTGCACCACGCCGGCAATACTAACAATCTGATCGTCCTGGTAAGGATTTTCCTCCTCCATCAGGCTGCCAATCGGCACCACGTGCGTACCCTTGAGCATATGCCGATAATCGTCCATGGGATGGCCGGACAGGTAGATTCCGGTGGTCTCCTTTTCCATCAGCATCAAATCGGACTTTTTCATCTCATCCAGCTTAGGGATGGGGATCTCTACAGCATCTTCCGTGTCCTGGAGCATAGCAAACAGGCCCATCTGGCCCTCCAGGTTCTTCTTTCGAGAGGAGGCGATAGCATCCATCATACTGTCGTACACCGCCAGAAGTTCGCTTCTGTGATGCCCAAAGCAGTCCATAGCGCCGCACTTAATAAAGTTTTCTACAGCGCGCTTATTCAGTTCACCCTCCCCCATTCGCTGGATAAAGTCCTCCAACGACAGGAAAGGACCTCCCTCATTGCGCTTGGCAACCATACTGCGAATCAGCCCACGGCCTACATTCTTCACAGCCCCAAGGCCAAATCGAATAGAATCTCCCTCCACGGCAAAATTGTCCATGGAATGATTCACATCAGGCGGCAGCACAGGGATGCCAAGATCCTTGCACTCGGCTATATAGCCGGAGATCTTGGTGGCCGAGTCCAGCACAGAGGTCATCAGCGCAGCCATATACTGCTTGGGATAGTGGCACTTCAGGTAAGCTGTCTGATAAGAAACCACAGCATAGCACACGGCGTGAGCCTTATTAAAGGCGTAATTTGCAAAGTCAACGATCTCATCATAGATGGACTGCGCTGCCTGCTCGCTGACGCCCTTCGCCATGGCGCCAGGGATTCCCTGTTCTTTGTCGCCATAGACAAAGACATTTCGCTCAGCGTCGATGACCTTCATCTTCTTTTTGGAGATTGCGCGGCGTATATTGTCTGCCTGGCCCATGGTATAGCCGCCAAGAGAGCGGAATATCTCAATGACTTGCTCCTGGTAGACAATGCAGCCGTAGGTGACCTTCAAAATCGGCTCCAAAAGCGGGGTCTTATAGGTGATCTTCCGATGGTCCAGCTTATTGGCGATAAAGGTGGGAATCGAGTCCATAGGGCCGGGACGGTAAAGTGCCACGATGGCCGTCATATCCTCAATGGAGGTGGGCTTCATATTCACGCACACACCGGTAATACCGGCGGATTCCAGCTGGAAAACACCCTGGGTCTTACCCTCGGCCAGCATCTGGAAGGTCTCGGGATCATTGTCCGGTATCTTATCCATATCAAAATCCGGATCCACCAGACGGATCTGCTGCTGGGCGTCCTCAATCACCGTCAAATTTCGCAGGCCCAGAAAATCCATTTTCAAGAGGCCCAGCTCTTCAATGGTGGTCATCGTGTACTGAGTGACGGTGGTCTCATCGTTCCGTGAAAGGGGCACATAGGTGTGCACCGGGTCTGCCGTGATCACCACGCCGGCGGCGTGGGTAGAGGTATTTCTGGGCATACCTTCCAGGCTCATTGCCGTATCGATCAGCGTTCTGACCCTATCGTCGGCATCATACATCTCCTTAAGCTTGGGAGATACATTCAGCGCCTCCTTCAAGGTAATATGCAGTGGCATCGTCGGCACGAGTTTTGCAACCACATCGGTTTCCGCATAAGTAAAGTTTAGAGCGCGTCCTACATCACGGATGGCGCCGCGGGCGGCCATCGTACCAAAGGTCGCGATCTGGGCAACGTGATCGCTGCCGTACTTTTCCATAACGTAATCAATCACTTCACCCCGGCGCTCCTGGCAGAAGTCCGTATCAAAGTCGGGCATACTGACGCGCTCGGGATTCAGAAAACGCTCAAAGATCAGCGCGTACTTCATAGGATCAACTTCCGTAATATGCAGGCAGTAAGCCACAATGGAAGCCGCACCGGAACCACGGCCGGGACCCACAGGGATCCCAGACTGTTTGGCGTAGCGAATAAAGTCCCATACAATGAGATAGTAATTCACATACCCCATACGGCTGATAACGCCGATCTCATATTCCAGCCGCTCCCTGTAGCTATCCGGTGCTTCCGGATACCGTTCCCGGAAACCGTCCTCACACAATTTGCGGAAATACTCTTCATTGGTTAAGCCCTCAGGTACGGGAAACGACGGCAAATGGTACTCGTTAAATACAAACTCCAGATTACAACGCTCCGCGATCCTGGCGGTGTTTTCAATAGCCTCATCGCAATTCGGGAACAGCTGGCGAAGTTCCTCCTCGCTCTTCAGGTAGAACTCGTCAGTCTGGAACTTCATACGATTGGGATCGTCCACCGTTTTGCCGGTCTGTACACACAGAAGGACATCCTGCATCCGCGCGTCCTCTTTCCGCAGGTAGTGAGCATCGTTGGTGATGATCATAGGCAATCCGGTCTCCCGGGCTATACGCATAATACCTTGATTCACAGGCTTTTGCTGGGGAATATCGTGATCCTGCAATTCCAGGTAGAAATTATCCTCACCGAAGATATCAGCCAGTTCCAGTGCATACTCCTTAGCGGAGTCATATTCCTCCATCATAAGTCTCTGAGGAATTGCGCCGGCAAGGCAGGCAGAGGTGGCAATTAGGCCTTCATGGTGCTGGCGCAGCAGGGCCAGGTCCACTCTGGGCTTTCCATAAAAGCCCTCCATAAAAGCCTGAGAGACCAGGTAGCACAGGTTTTCATAGCCTGTGCGGTCTTTGCAGAGCAAAACGAGGTGATAGGGGTCATTATCAACACCATGTACGCGGTCAGACATAGCACGGGGCGCAACATAGATCTCGCATCCGATGATAGGCTTGACGCCCGCAGCCTTTGCCGCCTTATAAAAATCAATACAACCATACATAACGCCGTGGTCAGTAATGGCCACCGCGGTCTGGCCCAATTCCTTTACCCGGTCCATAAGTCCCGAGATTCGGCAAGCACCGTCCAGAAGGCTGTACTCAGTATGCAAATGTAGATGTACAAAACTCATTGTGTTCCCTCCTGGGCCATCTGCACCAATTTCTGCAGCCGATGATTCATGGCAGGCTTGCTAATGGGTGGTTCCATCATGGCGGCAAGCTCCATCAGGGAGGCTTCCGGATTTTCCTCCCGCGCCTTTGCAGCCTGCTGCAGCTTCACCGGTAGGCTCTGATAGCTTCCGCTGGATTTCAATGCGCGGATTGCGGATAGCTGCTCCTGGGCGGCCTCCACGACCTTGGATGTATTGGCTTCGTCGCAATTACAACGACGGTTCACCTTATTGTTTAGTTCTTTTTCCAGCTTCGCCTCAATAATACCCATTGCAGCCACCGGTGCGCCAAGGTATGTCAGGCAATCGGCGATCAGGTCGCTCTGCTTCAGATACAGGATATGACCGCCGCCCCGCAAAGTGGATTTCGGCTGAACGGAGAGCACTTCCTGAATCAGACTGTTGCACTCCCGGGCAACGCTTTTATGGGTAGTAGCCAATTCAATATGATAGCCCTTAACAGGGTCTGTCACAGAACCGCCGGCCAAAAACGCGCCCTTTAAAAACGCCGACTTGCAGCAGTCCTCTTCCACTACAGGAAGATTGATATGCAGTGAAAGGGTGTCATGAAAATCAAAACCGTAAACAGCCATAATTTTACGGATCTTTTCCCGATCAGTAATCTGAAAGTTCAGCTTACCCATACACCCCTCTTCCGGGACTGCATCAAAGGTGATGGCAAAGGCTTTCTTGAACAGTTTCGGCAGGACTGCTGCAAACTCGCGACTCTCGGTGATAATTCGGACGCCGCTGGTACGGAAGCTGTTGCAAAACAATAGTATTCCAAAGCACTCCGCTATGGCGCAGCAGTGCTTTGCCGGTATATAACGGCAGATCTCTGCCTTTGCATTGCCGGAAAAGGATGTGGCCACAGGAATGCTCCTCTCTTTACCAAATTCGGACTTCCGGCTCCAAGCGGATACCGGTTTTTTCAAATACTCTGTCAGATACATCTGTCAGCAGAGCCTTTACGTCACTGGCTGTCGCACCGCCAACATTGACAACAAAGCCGGCATGCTTGGTGGATACGGCCGCGCCGCCGATCTGATAGCCCTTGAGGTCGGCCTGATCAATAAGGGCAGCGGCATAGCCACCCACGGGGCGCTTGAAGGCAGACCCGGCAGAAGGCATATCCAACGGCTGGGAGTTTCTGCGGCGATTCATCAGATCCTGCATTGTTTCGCGGATCTCATTTTCAGACTTGGGTGTTAAGGCGAAGTCTGCGCTGACAACAATGCCACCCTCATCCTCCAGGCGGCTATGCCGATAAGAAAAATCCATCTCCTGGCCGGTCAGACTACGAACTTCACCGGAAAAATCCATCACATCCACCCGACAGCACACCTGGCAGATCTCGCCGCCATAGGCACCGGCATTCATATACACGCCGCCACCCACAGAGCCGGGTATGCCGTGAGCAA
The DNA here is from genome assembly GCA_045612705.1 of Faecousia sp. Classification (GTDB taxonomy): domain Bacteria; phylum Bacillota; class Clostridia; order Oscillospirales; family Oscillospiraceae; genus Faecousia. The sequence continues at coordinate 150,413 of JAZKZN010000023.1, forward strand.
ACTCCAAACCAGATAGGCCAAGGTTTGCAGCGAACATCGCGCAGCGAGCCATAGTCACACCTGCGCCCACCCGTATATGAGTTGCATCCAGCTGCTCCATACCTCCGATGCAATCCTTAAGACAAATCACAAGACCAGGCAAACCGGCATCCGGCGCCAGTATGTTGGTTCCTGCTCCCAAAATAGCAGGCTTAACGTCCAACAAAGCGGACACTTTCAAAAGTTCGGCTAGTTCTTCCCGGTTTTTAGGGAACGCCATTACCTCTGCAGGTCCGCCAATGCGGAAAGAAGTATGCTTCGCCAGGGATTCCTCCAAACGGAGTTCCAAATTGGGCAGTAAAGCGGTTATTTTCTGCTGAAAATCGGTCATAATTGTCATAAACTCCTCCGGGCGTACGATTATAATCAGTATATCATATTTGGCCGGAATATGCAATTATTCCGGCCATTTATTTTATGAAAAAAGCAGCCGGGAAAATACCCGGCTGCTACTATGTAGATTTTACTTTTCAACAATCTCCAAAAGCTCCATGGGGCAGGCCTTTACGCAGATACCGCAGGCAATGCACTTACTGGTAGGACCTTCCTTGGGGGCGACCATAACCTTCATGGGGCAGACTTCCACGCACTTGCCGCAAGAGGTACACAGCTTCTTGTTGATCATATAAACGCCCTTGGGATTCTGCGTGATTGCACCGGCCTCGCAGACCTTTGCACACTTGCCGCACTGAATGCAGGTCATAGGCTTGGGGGCGCCGTTTTTCTCCACAATCTGGATGCAGGACAGATCCTGATGGAACTCCTTGTAGAACGCCTTGGAGCAAGCGGAAACACATTCCAGGCAAGCCATGCACTCGATACCCTTTTTAACAGCGAGCTTCTTCATAAAAAAGATTCTCCTTTTTCATATATTTCCCGACTATTATACTGCAAGGTGCGGAAAATAGCAATGGCATATTTTCAAAAAATGTCACGATTTGCAAAATTATTTCACACCTCACCCAACAGATTTTACCAGGCTAAGTCTGTTGTATGGGGAAATACTATCATTGCAATCTGAAATACAGGAGGATTCTTATGAAAAAGATCGCCATTTTGGTAATGGGTCTTGTGGCAGCTATTTCCCTTTACGGCTGCGCCTGCACCAACGAAACGCCGGCCACCACTCCCTCTACCAGCGCGCCTACTACCGCGCCTACTACCGCACCCACAACCCGTCCCACTATGCCAACCGAGACAGTCACGCTGCCCGTACCTGAGACCAATATCCCGGATCCCAGTGTCGACACCAGCATGACTGATGGCGGCACGGAAGGCACAGGTCAGCAGCGGAGCGGTATGCCCCGCGGCCGTATGATTCGCTAAAAAAGTCAGGGTGTGCAAATCGCACACCCTGACTCACTTTCACAGGACAGAGATGTATCGTGTCAGATTCTTTTTCATCCGCTCTGCCGCCTGAACCGCGGCCTCCACAGGAGTCAAGCCGCTCTCCTGTTTCCAGGCGCCAGTGATCTCTGCGCTGGCGCAGGCTATTGCGCCATGACCAAGCTTGTCAAAGGCCAGCGCGCAGTTTTTTGCGTTTGCACCGGGGTAGTCATAGCCGTCGATCAGCAGAAAGACCGCAGGATATTTATTCCGCAAGGTGCGCAGAGCGTCCGCGGAGGTGGCAGGTCCGACCCCGGCGATTCGGCTGTAGCCGCATCGTCCTATGTAGCTATCTGCAGGCCGTTTGGTCAAGTCGGCCGCGGCCATATAGGCCAGCCGGGAACCGGCCAGCAGTTCCTGGAGCTCTGTTGCAGATTTATTGCCGGTACGGTGAATGACGAACAAATCCTTTTCGTTCCCCTTAAGAGCCTCCACAAAGGGCTTGATGCCATCTGTGCCAATGTAGCAGGCAATTGCGATGCCGTCGAACTGCCAATGGGAGTCCTGACCGAAAAAAGCATTGGCAGCAAGCGCCGCGCTCTGGGGCGTATTGATCTCAGGAGCATCCAGCAACACATAGAATCCCAGTTCTTTTGCAAAGGCAAGCAGTTCCTTGAGCACTACAATTCCCAGTTCGCCGTGGATGGCAAAACTGCCCATTCCAAACCGAACTGCAGGTACAACTCCTTTAAGAGCAGCCAAAAGCTCCTTTCCATAGCGGTTGTAAGCTTGGAGAAAAGTAGTTTCTTCCATCATAACAGGCGGCACCTGAGAAACATCCAGGTAAAATGCCACCATCGACGGATTTTTCAGCTTCCGGATTTGATTTTGCAGCATATCGACGGACATAAGATCCCTCCATTTTTGCCATTTTTTGTATTATAACATACTTTTTTCTGTTTGAAAAGGAGTGAAACCTTTCCAATCGAGTTTTTTTGTCAAAGGGGAATACTAAGCATGAAAGGAGGCGATCGTATGCGTGTGAAAGGATTGGCAATTGCTTTGGGCGTAGGCGCCGCTGCCGGCGCAGTGGCAATTTTGGCTATGCCCCGAAACAACCCCACCCGTCGTCTGGCGGCTCGGGCTGCAAACAAAATGGAGGATGTAGCCTGGAAGGTCTCCAGCAGGATCTCCGACGAGTTTGATCTGTAAATGAAGCAAAAATACAGGCAGCGTGTAGCTGCCTGTATTTTCTGTAATTATTTGGTTCTAATCACAATTTCACCATTTTTAGCGGATATACTAATCTCAGAAATCGGTTTTTCAAAGGAATCTATGATCCGCTCACTAATAGGATCTTCCAAGCTCCGCTGGATCTCCCTACGGAGATTCCGGGCACCGTAGGTGATAGAGTAGGCCTTATCCACCAGATACTGACGGACATCCTCGCTCCATTTCAGGGCCAGTCCTCGAGCGGAAAGGCTCTCTTTCAATTCCCTAAGCATGATATCTGCGATACCAAGGAAGTTCTCCTCTGTCAGATGGTTGAAGGTAATGATCTCGTCTACACGATTCAGGAACTCAGGCCGGAGGAAATCTCTCAGCGCCTTCATCGTCCGCTCTTTTACCATATCGTTTTCAGATCTGCCAAAGCCGAGCCCCCCTACCCTGCCCTCAGATCCGGCGTTGGAGGTCATCACCACAATGGTGTTCTCAAAGTTGACCACACGTCCCTGGGCATCGGTAATTCGTCCGTCATCCAGCACCTGAAGCAAGATATTCAACACATCGGGGTGTGCCTTTTCGATCTCATCGAAAAGCACCACAGAGTACGGCTTTCTGCGAATCTTCTCCGTCAGCTGGCCAGCCTCGTCATAGCCAACATAACCGGGAGGCGAACCGATCAGCTTGGAAACAGTGTGCTTCTCCATAAACTCCGACATGTCCAAACGGATGAGGGAATCCACAGAGTCAAACAGATCATTTGCAAGGCATTTCACCAGTTCTGTCTTACCCACACCAGTAGGTCCGACAAAAATGAAAGAGACGGGTTTCTTCTTAGGGCTAATACCAACACGGTTTCTGCGTATGGCCTTGGCCACCGCCTCTACCGCCTCGCCCTGTCCCACAATATGGGTCTTCAGCCGGTCTGCAAGGCCCTTAAGGAGTTGGTACTCCTGGGCTTTGATCTTGCTGGCAGGTATCTTCGTCCAAAGTTCGATGATCCGGGCCAGATTTTCAATTGTCACCGCAGGAGCGGGGATCTTGTCCAGTTCCTCGATCTCCTCAGCCAGCTTACACAACTTACTGCGAATGGTGGCAAGGCGCTCATAATGCTCATTCTCCGTGTCTTCCGTGAGCATCCGCAGCTCCAACTCGTAGTCATCCCGTTCCTTTTTCTTCTCTGCCCGCAGGGAGATCTCTTTGCAGCGCAGATTCACATCGGAGCAAGCCTCATCCAGCAGGTCGATAGCCTTATCCGGCAGGAAACGGTCTGTAATATAACGCTCAGACAATACAACACACTGCCGCGCGATCTCCGGAGAGATGGTCACACCATGAAAATCAGCATAGCTCTTAGCGATGCCCTGCATAATCTGACAAGCCTCCTCAAGGGTAGGCTCCGCAACGCTCACAGGCTGGAAACGGCGTTCCAAAGCTGCATCTTTTTCAATATGCTTGCGGTACTCATTAAAAGTAGTCGCGCCGATCACTTGAATCTCGCCCCGGGACAGTGCCGGCTTGAGGATATTGGCGGCATTCATAGAGCCTTCCGCATCCCCGGCGCCCACGAGATTGTGGACCTCGTCAATCACCAGAATGATATTTCCGCAAGCCTTGATCTCTGTGATCAGACTCTTCATACGGCTCTCAAACTGGCCGCGGAACTGAGTACCGGCGACCAGCGCCGTAAGATCCAACAGGAAGACCTCTTTATCCCGGAGTTTATAGGGCACTTCTCCGGCTACGATTCGCTGGGCAAGACCCTCAGCGATAGCGGTCTTACCAACACCCGGCTCACCGATCAGACAGGGATTGTTCTTCTGCCGGCGGTTCAGAATCTGAATAACCCGCTCGGTCTCCACATCCCGGCCGATGACTTTGTCCAGTTTCCCGGCTCTTGCGCGACCGGTAAGGTCCATGCAGTAGCTGTCCAGGAACTTGTGCTTCTTGCCTTTTTCCTTGGGATTCTGCTGATTTTGCTCCTGCTCAGGCTTTTTCGCGGGGGAACGGTGATTTTCGCCACCCATATTGCTGATGAGCTGATTGAGCATAGGGAATGTGGCAGTGCGGCTCTCCGTTTCGTCCGTTTCAGACTCGTCCAGCTGACCAAAAACATTGCTCATCTCATCAGACAGAGAATCCAGGTCCTCATCAGAGAATCCCATCTGCTTCACCGCCGCATCAATCTGGGGAATGCCCAGACTGCGAGCGCACTTGAGGCAATAACCCTCATTCATACTTACACCGTTTTCGATCTTGGTAATAAAGATCACGGCCATATTCTTCTTACATTTGCTGCACAATTTCGGCTGCATACGCTTTCTCACAACCTTTCTTCCGGTAGCTTACCACATAATAACCGGAAAAAGAAAAACAATTTATTAATTTTCGTTGTCGGGACATTCAAATTTATCAACGCCGTCATCATACCACAAGTGGGTCATGTATAATCCACCGGGCGGTACCGTAGGGCCTGCCGCGGTACGGTTGCCCTCCCGCAGGATCTTATCGATCTGCTCCGGTGGGAACTTCCCCTCGGCTGCATAGACTACAGTGCCGGCCATAGCCCGGGCCATATTGTACAAAAATCCGTTGGCGCAGACCTTTAGCTCGATAATATTACCTTTACGCTCCACATTGTAGTAATATACTGTGCGGACAGTGGATTTTACATCTGTACCCACACTACGGACAGCCGCAAAATCGTGGGTGCCCACAAACCGATCTGCCGCCGCCTGCATAATTTTCTCATCCAGGTGGCTGGGATAAAACCACGCCCGATTCACATAGAAAGGATCCCGTACTCGGGAGTTATAGATAGTATAGGTATACTCTTTGCGGACGCAGGAGCCGATGGCATTGAAGTTCTCATTCACCTCAAAGGCCTTGGTCACAACAATGTCTGCAGGCAGGTGGGTATTCAGCGCATAGGGAAGGCGGTCTGTAGGGATGGTGGAAACTGTTCGAAAGTTTGCCACATAGCATCTGGCGTGGACACCCGCATCCGTTCTGCCACAGCCGGTCACGTGGACGTCATGGCCAACCACCATTGCGATGGCCTTTTCCAGGGTCTGCTGGACGGTGGGCAAATTCTTCTGCATCTGCCAGCCGTGATAGGCAGTCCCCTCGTATGTCAAAAAAAGTGCAATATTGCGCATACACACCTCACAGACCAAAGCTTGCCACTGCGATTACGGCAACGGATAACACCGCAAGCACGCCAAAGGCGCCCAAATCGTGGCGCTTCATACGCAGCAGCTTCATCTTGGTACGGCCGTCACCGCCCTGATAACAACGGCATTCCATCGCCGTTGCCAGTTCGTCGGCACGGCGGAATGCGCTGATAAACAGAGGTACTAAAATCGGGATTAGCGCCTTCACCCGTTCCATCAGATTGCCATTCTCAAAATCGGCGCCGCGGGCCTTTTGTGCGGACATAATTTTGTCAGTCTCCTCAATCAGTGTGGGGATAAACCGCAGGGCAATACACATCATCATCGCCAGCTCGTGGACAGGCAGGCGGATCTTCTTCAGAGGGCTCAGAAGGGATTCCAGACCGTCTGTCAGGCTGATGGGCGATGTGGTGTAGGTGAGCAAGAATGTGCCGGAGACCAGCATCAGAATCCGCGCCACCATAAAAACAGCGCGGGTGACGCCCTCCAGGGTAATGGTGATTCTCCAAAAGGACACCAGGATCTTCTCTCCCGGTGTGAACAGCAGGTTCAAAAAGCCGGTGAAAACAAGAATCATGATGAGAGGTTTCAGGCCCTTGACGATGGCCTTTACCGGAATCCTGCTAAGGGCGACCACAACGGCAAGAAACGCAAACACGATGCCGTAGGAAACCCAGCTGGCTGCCGAAAACAGCACTACGATGAACGCCACCAAGGCGATCAGCTTAGTGCGGGGATCCAGGCGGTGGATAATGGAGTTCCCAGGGAAATATTGGCCAAGAGTAATGTCTTTAAGCATGGCCGCTTACCTCCTTTATCCGCTTCAGTTCCGCAACTGCCTGATCCATGGTATACACTTGATTTACGGGGATACCCATACTCTGCAGGCGCAGGAACAGCCGGGTCACTTCAGGAATATCCAAACCCATATCCAGCAACTGCCGGGCGTAGGCAAACACCTCACTGGGTGTTCCGTCCATAGCAAGGGTCGCATCATTCATAACCAGAAGGCGGTCTGCCATTTTGGCCACATCGTTCATAGAGTGGCTGACCATCATAATCGTGGCATTTTTCACCTGGCGGTAGCGTTCGATATTGCGGAGAATGTCCTCTCGGCCCTCGGGATCGAGGCCGGCAGTTGGCTCATCTAAGATCAGGACCTCCGGTTCCATGGCGATCACACCTGCGATGGCCACACGACGCTTCTGTCCGCCGGACAGATCAAAGGGGGATTTCTCCAGCTGCTCATCGGTAATGCCCACAAAGCCGGCGGCTTCCCGGACACGACGGTCCACCTCTTCCGCTGAGAGTCTCATATTCTTCGGGCCGAAAGCGATGTCCTTATACACCGTCTCCTCAAAAAGCTGATACTCCGGATATTGAAACACCAGACCTACACGGAAACGCGTCTCCCTGGTGAGCTTTTTGTCAGACCAAATATCCTTTCCGGCCAACAATACAGAGCCGGATGTGGGTTTCAGCAGACCGTTCAAGTGCTGCATCAAGGTGGATTTACCAGAGCCTGTATGTCCAATTACGCCGATAAGCTCTCCCCGCTCCACGCAGAAAGACACGTCCTTTAAGGCCACATGCTCAAAGGGCGTACCCACGCTATAGATATGTTGTAGATTTCTAACCTCCAAAATAGGTGCCAATTTTCTAACCTCCTGTGGGTCAGGCCTTTAATACCTCATAAAGTGCCTGCGCACATTCTTCTGTATTCAATCGGTCGAGGGGAACGCAGAAACCTTCCCCGTTCAGTTTTTGGCAAAGCTCCACAGTTTCAGGAGCAGCGAGTCCCAACTCGTGAAGTTTCTCTACTTGAGCAAAAACCTCACGGGGCGTGCCATCCATTGCCACTTTACCCTTATCCAGAACAATGACCCGCTGGGCTTCGGCCACCTCGTTCATATGGTGGGTAATCAGCACAACAGTAATACCCTTCTCCCGGTTCAGCCGTCCGATGGTGTCCATAACCTCTCGGCGGCCCTTGGGATCCAGCATCGCGGTAGGCTCGTCCAGCACGATGCATTTGGGTTCCATGGCAATCACGCCAGCAATAGCCACCCGCTGCTTCTGTCCGCCGGAGAGAAGATGAGGGGCATGTGTACGATAATCATACATGCCCACCTGCTTCAAAGCACTATCCACACGCTGACGGATCGCGGGCGCGGCAATTCCCAGGTTTTCCGGACCAAAAGCTACATCTTCCTCCACCACAGAGGCCACAATCTGATTGTCGGGGTTCTGGAACACCATTCCTACGGCCTTGCGGACCTCTATTAGATTATCCGGCGCGGCAGTATCCAAATCACTTACATAAACCTTACCGCCGCAAGGCAGCAAGATGCTGTTGAAATGCTTTGCCAGCGTAGACTTTCCGCAGCCGTTGCTGCCGATAACGGCCACAAAACTGCCTTCTTCAATAGTCAGATCCAAGTCCTCAAATACGGCAATGCCGGGCGTGTCATCCACGCCCGGATAAGTGTATGCCAAATGCTGGACTTTAATTGCAGTGCTCATTGCAGCACCTCCAATCAAGGTGTCCAGCGGCCGGTAGCGCCGCAGGGCAGCACAAGGCCGGTGGATTTTACAGGCAAGCCCAACTCCCCTACTGCAGTGCTTCCCCCACGGACAGCGCCGAAGACAACGTCTGACGCATAGCCAACCGCGGAGGGCGCAAGGCCGGTAGTATAGGAGTTGATGATCACAAACAATGGGTCATCCGTCAGGAGTTTTGCCACCTCCTGCAGGAAGGGGTAGAAGCTGGTTTCCATCTTCCAAATCTCACCGCTGGGTCCTCGACCGTAGCTGGGGGGATCCATAATAATACCATCGTAGCGGCGCCCCCTGCGGATCTCCCGCTGAATGAACTTGGCGCAATCGTCCACGATCCAGTGAATGGGCCGGTCGGCAAGGCCGGAGGCCATAGCATTTTCCTTTGCCCAGGCAACCATGCCCTTGGAGGCATCCACGTGGAACACCTCTGCGCCACCAGCAGCTGCTGCCAAAGTAGCGCCGCCGGAGTAGGCAAACAGGTTCAACACTCTGGTGGGACGGCCGGCAGAAGCCACCTTCTCCCGAATAAAATCCCAGTTGGCTGCCTGCTCGGGGAAAACACCGGTGTGCTTAAAGTTCATAGGTTTTACATTAAAGGTAAGAAAATCCTTATAGTGGATCTGCCAGCGTTCCGGCAGATTATGGTCAGTCCAGTGACCGCCGCCGGTGGAGGAACGGACATACCGGGCGTCATAGCGTTTCCAGGCAGGATCAGTATGGGGCGTATCCCAGATCACCTGAGGGTCCGGACGCACCAGGATATACTTCCCCCAGCGCTCCAACCGCTCACCGGCTGCTGTATCCAGGACTTCATATTCTTTCCACCCGTCGGATATCCAAATCATCTGTTTCTCCTTTGCCATTGGCAGATCGTATTTTTATCCCTGATTTTCAGGGGGCGTAGGCACGCTGGGGTCGGTAGGCGCAGTGGGATCAGTAGGCACATTAGGATCTGTAGGATCGGTGGGGTTGGTGGCATTCTCTGCCTCATATTTCTCCCACGCCTCCTGGTTGTGGACAGGGCAAACCATATAAGGAGCTTCTACCTCCTGCTTCAGATCGTTCTTGACACCCTTGAACACGCCATCTGTGCCGTCTTCGTTGATAAAGTAGACATAGTCATTGCGGAGGTAATCCTTCAGGAGCTTATAGGACTCTGCCTTCAGCAGTTCATTAATCTCCTTTTGGGTCATCTTTACAAGGCTCTTCTGTTCGATCTTCACGGCATCTTCGCCTTCCGTCATAACCTCAGCAAACTTCTTGCACCACTCTGTGCACACACCGCCGCCGGAGCAGTACTCCACGAATACATGCTTGTCGCAGGTTTCTTTGGGCATATCCTCGCCGTACACCTGGGCGATGCTGGTGACGATAAAGTCATCCTTGTCGATCGGATCGGTAAGACGCACGTCCACCAGGCAGGCATCTGTTGCCTTCAGGCCGGAGCTCAGGCACATCTCCACAGACTGCATTCTGCTGCGGTTGTACAGTGCGATATTGGGTTTGCCGCGGTGAATGGGACCCATAACCTTTCTGAACAAATAGGCTGCGGGATTGTTTACATTGTAGCAGTAGATGGTTTCCGGTTCGTCGAAGCCGCACCAAACGGCAGCGGTATAGTGGCCGGTAAAGCCGCAGTACCAGCGGTCCTTGCTGTCACCGGAGGTGCCGGTCTTGCCGGCAGTGGTGATGCCGTAGGAATAGTACAGATTTGCCTCCGTACCGGTACCTTCATTGGTGGCAGCCACCAGACAGTAGTTCATATAGTCCACGGTCTTCTCGCTGAGGATCTCCTCAGATTCCTGGGTGTTGTCCAGAATCAGGTTGCCCTCGCTGTCATAGACCTTGGTAAAGGTTCTGGCAGTCCGGTAGACGCCGTCATTGGCAAAAACAGCAAATGCTGCGGACATATCGCGGACAGTCACGCCGTAGGTCTGCGCGCCCATGGCCAGCGGACCGATGCCGATGTCACTGTGAGTATAGCCGGTGGAATCGGTGTACTCCTCGATGAGAGTGGACAGGCGGAACTTCTCCGTGACAAAATCATAGGCGTATTTTGTGCCGGCCTTGTCCAGGGTATGGGCCGCCACAGCATTGACGGAGCGGACCACGCCACGGAAAATGGTACGAGCGTAGGAATAGGTCCGGCTGTCGTTCAGAGGATATGCGCCGTCGGAATAGGTCAGGGGCAGGTCCGTAATGACGGTAGCCGGGGTGATGTCACCGGACTCAAAGGCCGGCGCATACACGGAAATCGGCTTGATAGCGGAGCCGGACTGACGGATAGAGTCGGTAGCATAGTTCCAGCCGTCATGCTCTTTGTTATCCCCCACACCGCCGGCCATACCAACAATATCGCCTGTGCGGTTATCAATGATCACCATAGCAGACTGCAGCTGCTGGCCGCCACGGGTATCGGGAATGTTATCCAGGTCCTTATAGATGGCATCGATCTGCTCCTGAACGCGCATATCGATGGTAGTATAGATGTGATAGCCGCCTTTTTGGATCTGCTGCATCATCATCTGCCTCGTATTTTTGTTCCACTGGAAGCCTGCCTGCTCGGCAAGCGCCTTGGCAACATCCTCCAGAACGGTATCGCCAAAATAGGTATACACATCCTGAGAGTTATTCTTCTGCATAGCAGTTTCAGTAGAACAAATGGGGCAGTAATAGGTCTCATAGTCCGTGGTGTTATAAGTCTTGACCATTCCCCGGTAGCCGCATTCCTCGTTGTCACAAGTGACCAGTCGATCTTCCTCGTCAACACCGACCTTCAGCACGATTTCTTGGGCAAGCGCCTGCTGATAGGCCTCCTCTTCCAGCCAACCGTACTCACGCATAGCCCAAAGGACGTCCTCTTTGCGAGCCATATTGTTATCGTAGTTCTGATAGGGGTCGTAGAACGTGGGAGAATTGGTAATGCTAATCAGGCTGGCGCACTCTGCAGGTGTCAGCAGTTCCAGCTCCTTGCCGAAATAAGTCTCCGCTGCACTGCGGACACCCCGGCATCCCTGGCCCAGGTAAATGCAGTTGAGATACATCTCCATAATGGCATCTTTATTGTAGTTCTTCTCCAGCTGTAAAGCCCGGAAAATCTCCAGAACCTTACGCTGCACCGTGACATCGTCAGCAGTCTCATCTTCAAACAGCAAAAGGTTTTTTATCAACTGCTGAGTGATACTGGAGCCACCCACAGAGTCATCGCCGAAGAACATTCTGGCGCAAGCCTTGATGGTGGTGACCCAGTCAACGCCCTGGTGGGTATAGAAACGATGATCCTCAATAGCCACAGCGGCCTTGACCAAAGCGTCGGGGATATCCTCGAGATCCGCCCATTTGGTGCTGGTGGTGGTAAAGATCTTCTGATAGATCTGGATATCGCCATTTTCGTCCAGATAGTACATAGCAGACGGCTTATCCAAATCCACATCGTCCATACTCATACCGGCCATAGGCAAAATGTCGTCCTGAAGGTAATCTCCCAGGATTCCCACAAACACAAAGGCGCATACAACGCCAATGAGTAGCACAGTCGCCGCAGCGCCGGCAGCAACCTTAAGGGCAGAAAACACCACCATCCAAATCCGGTACAGCAGGTTCAAACTCCAGTGGGGTTTCCAATCCTGACGGGGCGGTTTATTCTTCCTGTTCTTCTTTTCTTCAGCCATTTGTATAACCTCCATTGCTCCGGCAAACTGCCGTCATGGTAAATATTTTTATTCACAGGGTATATGCGCATACCCCTACTCGTACTATTATAGCATATCCCGCCGGAAAACGAAAGACCTAATTTGTGAAATATCTTTGAATTACCTTTATTATGCCCAGTTCTCCCTAAAATTGCATATACCTCTCCCACATAAACGACTGTCGGACGGATATAATAAAACCGCAGGCCGGATTCTACTTGATTTTCACTATGTGTGGAGTTAGAATATACCTACACACTACTTTGGAGGTAATACCTATGGCAGATGAATACGGTTCTGATTTTATGACAATCGTCGATGAGGACGGTACCGAATTTGAGCTGGAAATTCTGAGCCAGCTGGAATATAATGGTTTTACCTATCTTGCGGTAATCCCCGCAGGCAGCGAAGAGGAAGAGGAT
>JAZKZN010000024.1:0-1650 GCA_045612705.1 Faecousia sp.
CAACAAGAGCCGACTGGGCGCCAATGCCATTCTGGGCGTATCCCTCGCCTGCGCCAAGGCTGCAGCTGCATCCCAGGATATCAGCCTGTATCGCTATGTAGGCGGCATGAACGCCAAGACCCTCCCCGTTCCCATGATGAATATCCTCAACGGCGGCGCTCACGCTTCCAACAATGTGGACATCCAGGAGTTTATGATCATGCCCATCTCCGCAGGCAGCTGGAAGGAAGCCCTGCGCCGGTGCGCTGAGGTGTTCCACACGCTGAAAGTTATCCTGAAGGAAAACAAGATTCCCGTGACCGGTGTGGGCGACGAAGGCGGCTATGCCCCCATGCTGAAGCGGGATGAAGATGCCCTTTCCCTCATTGTTGCGGCTATCGAAAGAGCCGGATACAAACCCGGTGAGGATTTCATGATCGCCATCGACGCCGCTTCCTCTGAATGGTATGAGGAAGAACGGGGAATCTATCGTCTGCCCAAATCCGGAAAGGTTCTGAGCAAAAAGCAGATGGTGCAGATGTGGAAGAGATTAGCAGAAAAGTATCCCATCATTTCCCTGGAAGACGGTATGGCCGAGTCCGTCTGGGAAGGCTGGACGATGCTGACCAAGGCTCTGGGCAGTAAAATGCAGCTGGTAGGCGACGACCTCTTTGTTACCAATACCCAGCGTCTGAAACAAGGTATCGAAATGGGAATCGGCAATTCCATTCTGATTAAAGTGAATCAGATCGGTACGCTGACGGAAACCATGGATGCCATTGCCATGGCAAACCGGGCAGGCTATACGGCCATCATTTCCCATCGATCCGGCGAGACGGAGGATACCACTATTGCGGATCTGGCCGTTGCTCTGAATGCAGGACAGATCAAAAGCGGCGCCCCCAGCCGCAGCGACCGTGTTGCCAAATATAATCAGCTGCTTCGTATCGAGGAGGAGCTTGGAGACCGGGCACAATATCCCGGCAAAGCAGCATTCTTTAACCTGTAATCATAATAAAGCCAATGCCCGCAGTTTGATAAGAGCTGCGGGCATTTCTGTATACGAATGGCACAAACATTAAACTGACAGTTCAATGACAAATTCGCAAGTGTGCATATAATAAGGTCATACGCAAGCGTTTCTGCATTTTCCATGATGACATACTTTTAAAGAGATTAAGATTTACTTTTTCAAATGCAGAGTCCTGTCATCCCATGGCTTGCGTATAACCCTCAAAGGCAAGCGTTCCTATACACGTGAAGTGTGTGGCTTGCATAAGCAACGAACCAGAATGCGCTGTTTGCCCGTTGCCGCATGGTAAAGCGGTGACGATTGATATCTAAACTGCAATCAGTTTTGTTCTTGGGGAAGTGCCACACTCCGGCCATCTCGAATCCGATGACATACTTTTATTTATTGACGATAATGCGCTGTTGAACGAGATTGTGTATAGGTCAAGGTCATCACATGGCTTGCCTTATTTTGTTTACAATGCGGAGGAAAGAAAATGCATTACCATAAATTACTCCTGGACGAACTCCGCTTCGTAGTATACGAAAAGGGAGATGCAACCCTGACAGAGCAGCTGCTGACTAAGGCAGTTACTATGAATGAAAACTTAAAATCCCTCGGTTACACCCTTACTCCGGCCGATATTGTTGCTTTGGCTA
>JAZKZN010000025.1:0-80023 GCA_045612705.1 Faecousia sp.
ACGAATATTATATTGGTTGACATAATATCGGAAACCCGGGTGTCATCATCTTCCGCCAGGAGCAAATCCTTAACCGACACCAAGCCCAACAGCTTTCTGTCCTTGGTGACATAGCAGGTATAGATGGTTTCCTTATCCACACCCTGCCGACGAATCCGCAGAATACTCTCCTCTACGGTCATATTCGGCCGGAGCGACACGTATTCGGTGGACATCAGAGCGCCGGCAGGATTTTCCGGGTACTGCAAAATCTGATTAATGGACCGCCGCATTTCCGGGTCAACCTGACGGAGAATTCGTTTTACCACATTGGCAGGCATTTCCTCCACCAAATCGGCAGCATCGTCCACGTACAGCTCGTCCAGAACTTCTTTCAGCTCATTATCGGAAAAACCCTGGATGAGCAATTCCTGGTCATCCGGTTCCATTTCCACAAAAGTTTCTGCCGCCAATTCCTTGGGAAGCAGGCGGAACATTAAAGGAATTTTATGGTCTTGCAGGCTTGCAAATATCGCAGCGATATCCACAGGCTCCATCGTTACCAAAATATCCCGCAGAGTTGCGTATTTCCTATCTTCAAGCATCTGAATCAGCGCTTTTTCCACGATTTCAAATCGTTCCATTTTCGGTGTACCTCCTTATAAAATAGGTTTGAAGGCCCACCTGCACCAAAAATCAGCAGAGTCCACCCACGGACTGCTGCCTACTTCGGCCAGGTATATTGCCACTACTGCCAGAATCCATGGTTTTCGCTCCTTTCATGTGTATAGATACTGTCATTTTATACCTGCGATACCTTCTTTGTCAAGGCATTTCCACTGCGGTTATTGTTGTGCAAATAAAAAAACTGTGGTATACTGGTTATACAAAGGATGTGAGCGCATATGCTTAATTTTTCACCCATTCAATGGGAAGATAAGGCTCTTTTTGATACTTTTCTGCGTCATTGCGGAGAACGAGGCTGTGAGTACAGCTTTGCGAACCTTTTCCTGTGGGGGCGGCAAAAAGCCACTGTACACGAGGGCAATCTGGCATTTTTTTGCCAGTTCAATCGCAGAAGCGTCTACCTGTTTCCTTTAGGCGAAGATGTCAAATCTACCATTGACGCCATAATTTCCGATTCTCAGAAGCGGGGAATCCCCTGTCGTCTCACCTGTTTGACCCAATCCGATCAGGAGAAGTTGGAGCAGTGGTACCCCGGACGATTCCGTTTCCACCCAGACCGGGATAGCTACGACTACATCTATTCCGTTGAAGATCTGGCGGAACTGCGGGGCAGAAAGCTTCAGCGCAAGCGCAACCATGTCAACCGTTTCCGCCTGCTCCACAGTGGCTATACCACCACCCCCATCACCGACGAAAACACCCCCCAGGTAATGCAGATGCTGGAGCAATGGTACGCCCGGCGGAAGGACATTGATCCCACCGCCAGCTTCACCCTGGAACAGGCCGCCATCAACAAAGCTCTGCGTTATCGAAAAGAACTGGAGATGGAGGGACTTCTTCTAATGGATAAGGGGCAGATCCTGGCTATGACCATGGGTTCTTCCCTGTCGGAGGATACCTTTGACATCCATTTCGAAAAGGCTGTAGCGGAAGACGACGGAGCGTATGCCGCCATCAACAGAGAGTTTGCCCGGTATCTGCGAGAGAAATACCCCGCCCTAAAATGGCTGAACCGGGAGGACGATGTTGGTCTGGAAGGTCTGCGAAAAGCCAAACTCTCCTACTGCCCCGCCCGGCTGGTAGCGAAAAGCTGGGCCTGCCTGAAGGAGGACGGTTATGACTGCTGAGCTGATTTCCGGCTTGCGGCAGCTTTGGAGACAAGCCTTCGGAGATACAGAGGAAACGCTGGACGCCTTTTTTGCTACCGGCTTTTCTCCGGATCGATGCAATTATATCTGCTGCAATGGCGTTCCCCTTTCCGCCCTTTACTGGTTCGACTGCCATTTGGATGGCCGAAAACTAGCCTATCTTTATGCCGTGGCCACTGAAGAAGCCCATCGGGGTAAGGGCCTTGCCCACCGCCTACTGGAGGATACCCACACCCGTCTGGCGGAACAAGGCTACTCCGGTGCGATTTTGGTACCTGGGGAAAGGGCGCTCTTCGCCTTCTACGAAAAACTGGGCTACCGGACTGCGACCACCATCACCGAGCGCGAATGTCAATGGGACGAGCTGCCTGCAACTCTAACCCAAGTGGACTCCGACTGCTATGCCCGGCTGCGAAAAGCATACCTGCCTGCCGGCGGTGTGCTGCAGGAGGGCGCTACTCTGAACTTTCTCGCTGCCCATGCCCAATTCTACGCCGGCGACGATTTCCTGCTGGCCGCTACTCAAGTCGGATATGCGCTGGTGTGCCATGAGTTTTTGGGCGATATTCATGCCGCAGGCGGTGTCCTGCGGGCCTTGGGATTGCCCGAAGGACATTTCCGCACCCCCGGCAGCGGCCGAGATTTTGCTATGTTCCTTCCGCTGGTACAGGACTGTCCCCCGCCCCGCTATTTTGGCCTGGCTCTGGACTGAAATACTTGATGGAAATTGCATTTTTTTGTTGCACAGCAGTTTCTTCGGTTGTATAATGTTTTTGTGTTTTGATACTAACAATGGAGGAATCCCGTATGAGTAATAATGTTCGTCCCGAAACTATGGTGCGTATCACCACCAAAGCCCTTGCCGATGCATTTATCGAAGAACAGGTAGCCGCCGTCCGCGCCCAGGTGGGCGACAAGAAAGTGTTGCTGGCTTTGTCCGGCGGTGTTGACTCTTCCGTGGTAGCCGCGCTGCTTATCAAGGCCATCGGCAAGCAGCTGGTCTGCGTCCACGTCAACCATGGCCTGATGCGTAAGAACGAGTCTGAGGGTGTCATTAAGATGTTCAAGGAAGGCCTGGATGCCAACCTGATCTATGTGGACGCCACCGATCATTTCCTGGACCTGCTGGCCGGTGTCTCTGACCCCGAGCGCAAACGCAAGATCATCGGCAAGGAGTTCATCACCGTCTTTGCTGATGAGGCCCGTAAGCTGGAGGGCATCTCCTTCCTGGCGCAGGGAACCATCTATCCTGATATTTTGGAATCCATCAAGGCAGCTGAGGGTAAGAAAGCCGTCAAGTCCCACCACAATGTGGGCGGCCTGCCTGAGGATCTGCAGTTCGAACTGGTAGAACCCATCAAGCTGCTGTTCAAGGACGAAGTTCGTGTCGTTGGCGAAGCTTTGGGTCTGCCCCATGATATGGTCTACCGTCAGCCCTTCCCCGGCCCCGGTCTGGGTGTCCGCTGCTTGGGCGCCATCACCCGCGACCGTCTCCACGCCCTCCGGGAGGCAGACGCGATCCTGCGGGAAGAGTTCGCCAAGAACGGTCTGAACGAAAAGGTCTGGCAGTATTTCATCGCCGTGCCCGATATCAAGAGCGTGGGCGTGAAGGATGAGAGCCGCTACGAAGGCTGGCCCGCCATCATCCGTGCCGTGAACACCAAGGACGCCATGACCGCCACCATCGAGGAGATCCCCTACGCGCTCCTGCACCACATCACCTACCGCATCACCCACGAGGTTGACGGCATCAATCGCGTCCTCCTGGACCTCACGCCCAAGCCCATCGGCACTATCGAGTGGGAATGACCCCGTGTGGCTGTGTGGTTCTTTGAATAGTTAGAAAAACACCGTATTTTGCGATAAATGCGCAAAATACGGTGTTTTTTTGTTCTTATTTTGCATATATTGAAATCTGCCATTTTGAATTTGACCAACTTTTGACCAACAGTTTCCCCCTTGTTTCTTTTTTAATATACTTGCAATAATTTATTTTAAGTGGTAAGATTGCTGTGAAGATGCATTTTTTCTGCAAAATCACCTGGCTCAGCACTTTGCTTACGGAGGTGTTTTATAATGAGCAATATCTACCATTCTATCTCAGAAAAGCTTGCCGCACTCAATATAGATATCTATCATTACGAGGATATTGTCCGCTGTTACGGCTTTGCGAAGCTCAATATAGAGCGCTCCAAAAAGCCTGATTATGCGGACGGAATTCATACGGCAGAATTTGCTGCGGAGGCTTCCCAGTATCAACTGCTATCCCCTGACGCAGAACCGTACTATGATAGTCCTGTTTTTTTCTCTCTTTGCAGTGATCTTGCCTCGACAGGTTTGGATAAAGATTGCCGATTGTTTTTTGAATCCTTTGCACCCTTCCTGGTTGCTGACTGGAATCAGCTTGTGTCCAAATTCCCAAAAGGACATCACGAAAAATTAGCCTATGTGCTTCATCTGATCCTCAGAACTACAAAGGCGTCTCAGCTACCAATTGCGGAAATTGAGAAAGCCACGATTGAACGCTTCTATGAGAAAAACAAGGAGCTCTATCATTCCCTTGAAATTACCAAGGACACGTTCGTCCATTGCTGGCAAGCGGTGTATCACGCTCCCATGCCTGCGCTAAAGGGAACGGTCAGTCCCAAGCTGGTCAACACTATCCGGTTCTACCGTCAGCACAAGGTTTCTGGTCTTAGGCTCCTTGCGAACTACTGCCAATTTAACAAGCACCGCACACAGATTGAGGATGCATTTAATCCCTGGCTTGAATTCCGGCAAACAATCAAAGGAAAGCAGAATGCCACAGAAGGCATCAGCATTACTGAATCGACCTTTAATATGGTTGAAGACATCTGGAATGAGAGACCCAGCGATGTCATCCGTGCTACACTCTACCCTTTCCCGGGGCTGTTTGGACAAAGACCTGATTTAAAAGTCAGAAGCAATTACGACGGCAAATTCGAATGTTCCTTTTTCCTGCAGCAATTTGAGACATTAGCCCGGAACGCATCTCAGATCCTGATGGTAAATCCGGGTCCCGACTTTCTCCTTGTGTGGTCTCAAAAAGCAAAAAAGTACGCATGTAAATGCTATGTTGCCGTGCCGAACATATATGTGGCCGCCGCCTATCGAATGGAATTCAAAAACTTGAAGTTCTGTATTTTTTCTGACATTGCAAGCTACGCAAAAATGTTTGACCTAATTGCGATTGTTTCCCCATTCACAGAGGAAGAATTCAACATTGGCACAATGCTTTCTGCCGGTAACGATCAGGCAAATTTCATTGCATTACTTCCTCAGACCTTTATATCTGCATCTGAAGATAACATTTGTGCGCTCTTGCGGAATCAGGGTTACCTTCCCGGTAAAATCATTGCAATCGCATCCAATGCCACAGTCACCCAGCCCAGAAAGAAAATGCTTTTGTTCGCTGGGCGCAATGCTGATCCTAATGCGCCGATTTCTGTTTTCTTTACCCAGTGTGACGAAAGTGCCTCCAACCTTATTGTTGAAAAAGAATATATTCAGGCAACGCAACAACAGCTGAAAAAGCCAACGACGCTCGTGAAGCTGCGGGAGGCATTTGAAAAAGCCAAAATCGACCCGGACTCTGTTAAGCACCGCAAACAGCCATCTGTCTATCAGTTCTCCAATGAGATCTCGCTGTACTATACTGTGCATCAGGACAGGTATGACGTTTTTGTTGGCGAGGCCTACTACAGAGGAAAAACGGCATCCCAAAATAAGAAGGATGGGCAAGTCTGGAATTCTCCTGCAACACAAAAAGGCCTGCGCTGTATGGATCAGGAATCCGTAACCAGCAAAATGGAGAGCATCCCCTATACTGATGCCATTTGCCCGTATATCGTAGGAGATATTCTGGATTATTACGGTGAGCGCATCGGTGAGTGTTCTCTCAAAACCATCTGGTTTTGCTGTCGAAGTCGCTTGCTGGCACGACGGGATTACCGTGACGAAATTGCCCGGAATGTCCTGTTTTGTTCCGGCAACAACCCGCTGTCTGCGCTTTGCGCAGTGGATGCCAACGATGAAGATTACCGCAACGCAATGCAATCCGTCATCCCGGAAGACAGCCTTGCGGTTGTTAAGTTCTGGCAGCAGTTAAACATCATAATGCGTGTTGCAGAGGAAAGCAATTATATCCAAGCGAACCCCATCCCTGCACTTTTGCCGGAAATCAGCAATCGGGCATCCAGAGAGCTGCGCAATTTGCGAAATATGCTGACGAAAAAGACCTTCACCTTCGAGGAAGAGGCTCGTATTCTTGCTTATGTTCGTGAAGAAGGCAAATCAGATTTTGGTCCAAGAAAGGCTTTGCTGTTTGAGGAAGACAGCACCCTTCTCCTTGGTCCGATCCAACTGTTTACCGGAATGAGCACCCGGGAAGTCTGCGCTCTGACTTGGGGTGATTTTGAAACCATTCCCGGCTTAAAGGTATACCGCCTTTTGGTGTACAAGTACCTCTCGGACGAAGGCACAGTGATCTACCACGCAGACGGCACTGCCTGCAGAAAAGTACCGGTAGCGCCGCTTTTGACAGATATGCTAAATAGCCGAAAAACCTTCCTGCAGCTTGCGTGCGGCTTCACGGAAGCAGAACTGCACTATTTGCCGGTCATTATGCCCGACAACAAAAAGACCCTTGCGGCGCTTTCCAAGCCGCCCTACTGCAAGTACGCTGCTGCCATTCGGGTTTGCCGATCTTTGATTGAAAAAGCCAACATTCCCACCCAGGAGCTGGTATTGCCCGGCGACGGCGACAAAGAGATCGTTGTAGATATGAACAAGTATCAGGGTGATATTTTCTACAGCAATTTTAAGCACCGGGCAAACCACACCTGTTCCTTTAACCGTGGAGAATTGTCCTATGTTGTGGGGAACAAGGCTCCGGACACCTTTTCTCAGCATTACTGTGATTACACAAACGATCTGGTCCAGTATGGAATGGTTCAAAAGCTGAACCGCTGGACCCATAAGCACGAAACCGGTGCGCACATTGCCGCACAAAGCACATCCGAGTTTTCAACGTTTACCCGCAGCACGGCCGTGAATTCAGACCTCAAAAAGAATCATTATAATGCCGTTTCGATCACCCTGTCCTCGACACAGGAGGTGTCCGGAAGCTTTATTGATGTTATGATCGAATGTGATCACGGTGTAACCGGCAGCATTGCCGTATATGACACAGGAAAGGAGGATGGCCGTTTATGACAGAGTGGAAATGTTTCGTTGGCGAAGAGCACACCTTTTACGGAATCTATCATGATTACTATGAAGACTTTGAGGAACACTGGAAAGCAGACTCTACGCAGAGAAGTAACCACCTGCGGTACTGCAATCAGATCATTCCGCTGCTTCGTAAGCACGATGAAACCCCAATAAGCGCCTATACCCAGGAAGATTACGATGCCGTCATTCAGGCATTGATCAAGCGGGGACAGGATACAAAGGGCAAGCAATACATGCCTTACAAGGAAAGTACGCTTCAGGATTTTCGCCGTTTGATTTACTATGTAGTGGAAACAGCCGCCAGGCACGGTGAATGCGATAATGTGCTTTGGGAAAGCAACCTAAATCCCGAAGCCACAACGGAAAGCGAGGAAGTCAAAGCCAATCAGGCGCTGCTTTGCAAATCGCTGACCATCCCCCAAGAGCAAGCGGTTGCCAATGTTCTCCTTTTTGATCCACTGCAATCCGGTCAAAATATGGGTCTGCTGTTAATGTATTCCCTGGGCTTGCGCAATGCAGAAGCCTGCGCGGTGGATTACGGCGACATAAAGCCAATGCAAACCCATCCTGACTGCCCGGTAATATGGATCTACAAAACAACCGGCTATGACACCAGTGTAGGCAAGCTGGGCGGAAAAACCAGGAACGCGGACCGCATTATCCCTGTGCCCGACAGAGTTGCTGCGCTGATCCATGAACGGCGTCAGTATATAGAGGCGCAGCTGGGCAAGTCCATCGACGATTACCCCATTGTCTGCAACAACGACCGGTGGGATATTCGATGCTCTGCCCGGGAGTTAACAAATGCGGCCCGCATTCTGTTCCAACGCATTAAAATAAAAGCTTCTCAGATGGCATCTATCAATGAAGACCTTCAAGAGAACCCCATATCCAATAGAGACAGCCTGCCTTTTGAGGATCGAAAGGATCCAACAGCATATCTGTTTCGCCGCAATTTTGGTACGCATTTACACATTCTCGGTTTGAGTGAACCGGAAATTGAGTATGTGATCGGGCACGATATTGATGACCCTTATGAAACCCGGAACGAATTTGTGAATGAAGAGAAGCTGTTTGCCATTAAGCAGAAAATGGATCGCAGGCCATTGGTCAACAGTGACCTTTCAGAAATCGAACGCATCGATGCGGGAGAGCGGCTGCAGCTGCAGCATACTGCCCATGTGCGCATACCGGTGGATTCAGCAGAAACCGAGATGCACGTTACCGCAAACGAACCCACGGACAATATTCGCGTCACACTTTCTGCCCGTCCCAAAAATATGCGCATCAATTTAAATTGCCGGCGTTACCAAGTGAAGAAAACGGAGTACGATCGCTTTGTGGATACTCAGCAGCAATACTGGAAGAATTATTAAACTGTGTCACAGAAATATTGCTGCCACACCTTGACAGAAAAATAAAGGAGTTAGCAAAAAGGTTTATTTTCGTATTCATCGCTCATTTCATCAATCAATTGTGGTTGATAAACGAGCGATGAATCTTTATAAGCAAAAGTAAAGAGGGACTCATCCTGAGCCCCTCTTACTTGAAAAAATAATATCATCTTTCACACACCGGAGAAAGATTTACTTGTACTAATATACTACACCAACTTAGGTTGATTGTCAACCCTTTTCTTGTAGTTTTGCAATTGCATCCTTAACATCACTAGCACCAAGCAATTGGCAAATCTGCTTTAGATCATCCTGTGCTGCGTTACGATCTGTTTTCAGCTTTTCAATGTAATTCATTTTATCATTCAGTTTGCTTTCAAGCGCAGTATAATGAGGAAGCAATCCAGTTGTCATGGCAAGCGCATTGTCGATTGCCTTCATATCAGCACTTGATAATGTTGCTACATAATCACCGAGACGAGCTTTGCTAATACAGGCGATGTTAGATGTATTAGCTTGCCCGTCAAGCTTTACTGTTATTCCGTCACTTTCGTAAATCGTAGTGATTGGAACCATGCACGGTATGGTGCTTTTATCGTGAGTAATTGGGATGACGATGGTATTACCCGAAGTGTAGTTAAGCGAGTTCATTTGAACAATAACTGCAGGACGATCTTTTTGCATCTCACTACCAACACCAACACCAAAGTTGCACCTGTACACCTGACCTCTATGGACTTTTCTGCCTTGAGCATTACTTACAATGTTGTCGAGCCTTAAAGCATCCTTTACCCAATCAAGAAATCTCTGTATTTTGTTGTATTCAATAAGCAATCAAATCACCTTCTGTTTGTATCTGGCGTTATTATAGAGGATGATTCGACTAAAAGCAACATATTTTATAATTACTCTTTCTTTTTCTGTTGTTATTATATGCTACCGCCTCTATATAGATGCCTGTATTGAGTATTATTACAAATTGCCTAAATTTGCGTGTTTGCGAGCTTTTTCTCTGCGCTTCTCAGAAAACGGTGCTGTCAGCCAGATGCTGATTCTGCTTTTGTCAATCTCGAAGCGCATCCCACCTTGTTCGTCATGTTCGATCTTCTGGCATAGTTCCGGGAATTTAGTTGCATATGCCAGCAACCGCTTCTTCAGCTTAGTATCGCAGGTGTATATCTCTGCTACAGGTGTTCACCGATTCTGTTAAGAGAAAAATCGTCGCGGGGTTTGCACACAATATGTAATGTCGAGGGAACTTTGATCTTATTAGCGCTTAGCTTATACGAGCCAATAATTATGTCCAACAGTTCCTGTTGGGTAAGTTCATTATCACCTATTCGTGTGGTTCCTGATCCTAAGACGGAGATACACACATCCGTCTGTCCATAATGCTTATCGATTTCCTGCCAAAGCATAGATAAACACTCAAGATATTCGTCACGTGTCATTCGGCCCAAGCCGTCCTTATCCAGCTTGGCAAAAGCCATCAGAAGATAATCGCCATTAGGAACCAGTCGACCAGACTCATATCGTTCCTGGTTATTGTATTTAGACTTACCTTTGGATGGTTTAAGCTGTGCTTTATCAATAAGAGCATGCATGTCAGCAATCGGGTATTTTGCCAGGTATTGCCCACAAATCGAAGACGGCTTCACTTGCGCAGGTTCATAGCCTACTTCAGTTGAAAAGCATTCATCAAAGGGAATTACCTTTTTGCATGCAGGCATATCAAAGATGTCGCCATAAGTAACCTTTATGCTGTAATTTTTTTCTTTGATACAGACCTTCTTTCGGCAACGCCGGTAAATCGCATAACCGATCGTTACTAATACCACAACGATGCCTGTGAAGATTACACGGTTAATCATAATATTTACTGCGTCAGAAGCGTTGGTAAGAAGTTTGCAATGTTCAAATATTGCTTCCGGAACAAAGGTGAACACCACAGTTACGATACTCAGCGACAAGGTAAGAACATGCTTAATAAACTTAATCATATCCTAATGCTCCTTATAATAAAGGAATAGTTACCAACCAGGTTTCCCCAACTGTTTTTTACCCAGAAGGGTTGAGCGACGGATTCATACCCTTCCATGTAATCAGGCAACCAACTGGGGCGTTTGTACTGCGAATTATAAACAATGATAATATTCTTGCCGCGCTTTTTAGCCTGCATGAACTCATGCTTAAGATAGGAAAATGTATTAATTTCTCCTACATCGTCATCCTCGCCAACCGGATAGACGGTGGAAATTTTACATGTTGTGGATCCATTTGCGTTCTGCTTGTAAGGCGTACAACTGCATTGTGCCTGTGCGTTCTTTAACCGGGAACAGTTACTGCCGGCTGTGCGAATGGCAGTTTTGTCACCCACAACGAAAATAACGGCGGAAGATGCATTGATCTGCCTGTTAAATTCCTTCTTTAAATCACAAGGACGGCAGTCAGCATCCTTGGAGACACTACCCGACTTCACCGCTGCAGTATCCACGAAATCAGTTTTATGCTGATTGTCTATTCCCCACTGCTTTAGAAGGTTAACAACATTAACATCGCCATCCTGTTCGGCGTAGTCAGCACTGATGTATACCCTTTTACTCATAACATGCCCTCGCTTTTGTGCTAATTTGTGTTTATTATAGCAAATAATGAAGGATATTGCAATTCTCATACATAATATGTAAGTCGTTTTTATAAATGTTACTATACTGCTGAGAGAATTTGGGTATATTTTCATTGCTCATTTCATCAATCACACCAACCATAAGGAACTTTAGCTTTAATATCAAAGTCAGCCCTCTATGCACACATCACCTATAACAAGCAAAGGCAGCCGAGTGCGAATCACTCGGCTGCCTTTGCTGTAAGACTGTTATGCTTTCTTTTTGTGCTGCGGAATCGGATAAATCTGATTCTTGGAATAGAAGGGGGAACTCTGCACACCGTAAATATTCTCGCCGGCTTTTACAAATACTGCAGATTCCTCTTCATCCAGCTCCGCCCAGTCACCGGCCACCAACACCATATCATACATAGGTGCGGGTTTCTCTGTGCCGTTTTTGTTCGGCTTACGGAAAAACAGTTTCTTACAAGCTGCGTTATATTCTTTGCGTTTTTGGAACTCAAGCACAAAGAATTTTCTTTTCCTCTTTTCGCTTCCTGGAATTTTGCTATGAGATAGAAATACAATGGCATTGACTTGGTCGGCACGCCAACACGGCTTGACGGCAATCACACGTTCTCCTAAGGATTTGTGACCGGCGAAGAATCTATCAAAATCCTTGAACCACAGGAAAATGTCGGATCTCAAGTGAGAACCGATACGCTCAGAAGGCCCAAACTTATGAATACCGGCTTTCCAAAGCTGGCTCAACGTTTTACAGGGTACGACCACAGGTCCGGATGTAGCTTCACCCTTGTCCTCGTCCTCGTCATCGTCATCTGTGCCATCTTCGGGTTCCTGTGTGTGCTCGTTTCCATCTATAGTCTCATCCACCGGATCAAGCACACCGGGATCCTCATCCTCTTCCGGTCCCCAAGACGGTTCCTCTTTTTCACGAACCGGGTTGAACAGATTAGCAAACAACTCCTCAATATTCGTCAGCATAGGATCATATGCTTTGTTTGTTGGTCCGTCCAACTGGGCACAGAGATAATGCTTATGTTTTTTGCCCTCGTTGCAGCGGAAAAATGGATTTGGTACCTTCAGCACAGGATGCATATCCACACCGCAGTACGGACAGGTAAGGCGCTGCCCGGAATACGCCTCCTCAATTTTCACGGTCTTTCCGGTTCGCTTGTTAATGGCTTCAACAATCATATCAATCATCCTTTCAGAATTAATTATGTAACAAAAAATGCAGCTGCACGGAATAAGGAAATTCCGGTCAGCCGCATCAATCATCCCATCATCTCCAACTGGATCTCCCTACTCCAAAAGGAGTGATCCAGCTCCGTCACATCCCGGGTGTATCAAATAAGCATACGATACCCCGGCTCCATATTTCTATATTTACTTAATTCTAGTATAGCGACCATCAACGCTATTGTCAATATATTCGCACAAAAGTTCTTAAAAAGTTCATAATTGCTGATTAATACCGCTTTTTCATATCAAAATCTCCCCTGTTTATGTAAACAGAGGAGATTTCGTTGTTGTTAGTACTCTAGGCCTTTATGTAATTTTGTAAGATATTCCAGAACATGCAATGCCTCTGCGCTGACATCATTTACGCTGCACAGTTTGCTAAACTCTTGACAGAGCTGTTCCATTTGGATTTTGAGTGCTTTATGCACCCTTGGGTTACCGGCTACCACAACATCCCGTTGTAGCATCCGATGAATACAATAATCCTGTTTGGTCATCCCAGACAAGGCCGCCAATGCATCGATCTCGGCATTTTCCTCAGGAGATACCCGAACACCAATCGTCTTGCAACGCCATCGTCCCTGCCCATCGCGAGCCTTAGCAGACATTTTCATCACCTCCTTCCTGCAACGCATTCAAATCAGCAGCCATTTGCCGTTGCACAGTGGGGAACAGATGAGCATACCGGAAAGTAATGTCGATAGACTCATGCCCCATCCGCTCCGCGATCGCCACGGCGCTGTATCCCATATGAATCAGCAGGGATACGTGGGAATGCCGCAAATCGTGCACTCGAATTCGCTGCAATCCCATTGCTTTGCTGCCCTGCTCCATCTTGCGATAGAGATAACTCTTTGACAGTGGGAACAAACGGTCATCCGGTCGTGGGTCATACAGTTTTTCAACATAGTACTGTATTTCCTCCACCAGGAATGCTGGCATTTCCACGACTCGGTTGCTTTTCGGGGTCTTCGGCTCGGTGATCACATCTTTTCCTTTCAAATGTTGAAAGGTCTTTGTGATAGAAACCGTTTTCTTTACAAAATCAAAATCGCTAATGGTCAAAGCCAGTGCTTCGCCCTCACGAAGACCGCACCAATAGAGCGTTTGAAAATAGTAGTAGCCCACAGGATCGTCCATCATATATTCGGCGAACTTTAAATATTCATCACGGGTCCAGCATTTCATTTCGATGCCCTTTTCGCTGCCCATATTTCCAACTGTTCTTGCAGGGTTTTCCGAAAGCTTATGATAACGGACTGCGTGGTTGAAAATCGCACTCAGCTGGTTATGAATTGTTTTCAGATACGATTTGGAGTAGGGCTTTCCATTCTTGGGATCGCGGTAAGTCAGCAGTTCGTTCTGCCAAAGCATAATGTCCTTGGTGGTGATCTCGCGCATACATTTTTTACCGAAGTAAGGGATAAGTTTGGTGTCAATAATATTGTCTTTCATTGACAGGGTGCTCTCTTTAATCCGGGCACCCCGTTCTTCCTGATAGACCTGGACGAAATCTGCAAAAGACATATCCAGATCGCCGCTCTTACGGGCCAGAAAATCTCGCTCATACTGTAGGGCTTCCCGCTTGGTTGCAAAACCTCTTTTGGTAACCCACTTGATTTGACCACTCCAGTTTTTGTGTTTGATTTTAACAGTCCAGGTGTTTCTATCTTTTTCCTTATAAGCAGGCATATGCTCACCTCCTATGCGATACCGCCGTAGATCTTCTTTTCAAAATAGCTACGGCTGATGCGACCGGAAACGATGATATAGCCTGCCGCTACAAGTTCGTCGTTCAAGCGACGAATGATCTTGTAGGCCATAGGCACCGAGATGCCCATGTACTGCGCCACATCGTTGGCTGTCAAAAATCTTTTGTTTTCCATAGTGTTTCCTCCCAATTTTGTTATAGAGAAAACAAAACACCATGCAGGGCTGATGGCTCTACACGGTGCAAATCATAGTATGATAGCTATGGGGTGACCTCGCCGAGATACACTTTCCCTCTTGCAAAAAAGATACAAAAAGGATATAATATCCCTGCGGTGCGGGGTAATCCCGTTGTGTAGGTGCTGATACCACCTGCGCAGGTGCATGGGAGTTGGCGCTCCCTTGCACTGCCGTTGTTTTATTTTCTATCTGCATTATACTATATGCACATGCGCACATCAAGTGGAATTCTGCACAAAAATTTATCTGTATTTTTTGTGCATTTATGCACATGTGCATATCTTTCTTTTTATACGACCCTATGATATACTAATATCCGAGGTGAGAAAAATGTCCCCTACCGAAGCACAAATCCGCGCGCGCAAGAAATATCGCGAAAAGCAAGAGTATTTACAGACCCGGGTTTCTCCTGAAGAAAAGCTTGCCATTTCAGAACACGTAAATACAACCAATGAATCGTTGAGCGATTTTATCCGTCGTGCGATTACAGAAACAATGGAATGCGATAAAGCGTCCAAAAGATTTGATCCCCAATAATACCACTAATCTACTGATTCTACAAGATTATGTGCGTTTACTCACATGAAATATCCCCTGCCGTGTTTTTCGGCTGGGGATATTTGTAATTTAGCAGATATTAATTTGACTTATTGGGTTATATGGTGAAAGTTTCATAGTATCGAGAAAGGATTCTAAATTTGCTTACATGACTTAAACTGATCTTCTTAGTATTGCAAAAGTTCATTAAATAAGGAAATGGCAAATCGGTCGGTCATACCAGAAATATATTCAATAATGGCTTGCACATGAGTTTCTTTGGTCTCCAAGTTTGCATAAATTCTACAGTTTTCGCACCTTAATGCCAAATCTTTCAATTCATCCTTGGGAACAATTGTTGGATTACAATAGCGTTCCAGCCATTTCTCAAAGGATCCCACTAATTGGGGTGTAAATCGCCGGTTCTCATCCAAAACAAGCCACGTATGCTTGCCATCGTACATTGCAAGCAGGGTGTTAAATATCTGCGTGATAACCAGTTTTGAGTAATGTTTAAATGGAACTAGCCGCCTGTGGCGATAAATATACTCATAGTTGAACTCTTTAATATCATTGTATATTTATTTAATGATGTCAGCACATTGTAATCATTGTTCGAACAAAGCCATTGTAAAATGGGTCATCATACATTATTCCATGGCGTTTTTTACTGGGATAGGTACTGAGAGTTTGACTCATTAATTGCCACAATATCATTGGATAAATATATTCATGCTTACACAAACCATATCAAAAACTAAATCAAGCACACCAAAAACATATATATTCAGCCAACTCATCAACCCGGGAGTCAGGCACTTTATAGGGCTTGTCTTTTCGGGGATCATCCGTATAACGCAGCGTACGAAGGCGTACATTTAGCGTTTTTTCCAAAGAGTCCCTAATTTTTCCCATAAAGCGGAGCGCTGCTTCTTCTTTATCAAAAAGCACAATTCGTCCGTCCAGAACATTTTCTCTCAGCATTATAATCCAGCGCTTTCCATCAACTAACTGAATCGCCCACATGGTCTGTATTTCCTTCCATCAAATACTTACTCGCTTGCATTTGGTAAAGATTTCGATAGGGTTCGCATTCTTCCATTAACGCATGGTGAGTGCCCTGGGTCAGTTTTCCTTCGGGGGACAGGAACAATACGCGATCCGCGATGGAGACGCTCGCCAGACGGTGCGTGATGAAGAGAATAGTATGTTCTCCCTTCATACTTTCCAGAAGTCTGAAAATGTCGTCTTCTGCTTTGGGATCCAGAGCGGCAGATGGTTCATCAAGAATGAACATTGGCATATCCCGATAAAACATTCGAGCAAGAGCCAGCCGCTGCCATTGTCCTCCGGAAGGAATCGTTCCGTTTCCATCAAAGGTTTTCGTTAGCTCTGTATGAATTCCCTGTGGTAGATTATCCAAAGGGAATCTAGCCTTGTTAAGTGCATCAAGAATTCTGGATTCATTTTTATCAGAAATATTTTCCAATGCCACAGCCTCACCAATGGTTAAACTGGGATGCAGGTAATTCTGAAACAGGATGGAAGCAGGATTCTCCTCAAACGGAAACTGGATTATGCCCTGATAGTCAGAATAAAATCCGGCAAGCAGACGAACCAGCGTGGTTTTTCCTGCACCATTTTCACCGACCAAGGCAACACATTCTCCCTGGTTGATGGAAAATGTTACGCCGTTCAGTATGTTTTTCTCTGTGTTGGGATAAGCAAAGGTAAGATTATTTACATTTACAAGATGCTCTGTATCAGTGTTCATGGGTACCTTTGCAGCATTATTGACATCCTCTTCCAGTTCGTTAAGAAGGCTACGGTAGTTTTGCATGATTGCAAGTTGAGGGGGCAAGGAACAGAGTCCGTCAGTAAGCTCTATGAGACCTGCCTGAAAACCCAAGCAAGCGGTTAGGAACATTGCCATATCACCCAGAGTTGTTTTCCCAGAAACAGTATTCCAGATAATCAGCAAATAGACGATCCCGCAACCCAAGTATGCAACTAGTGCGGCAATAACATAGAGTCCAGAGAAGCGCTTAAAAATACGCCAGGATTCCTTCATCTGCTTTTCTGCACTTGCTTTGTACTTACCCAGAAAGAATGGAGATGCTCTATATGTACGGATCTCTTCAAAGTTGTTTCGTCCGGTAAGTAGAGAACTATAATACCCCATTTTTCGCCGCTCGGGGGACATAGTAAACAAAGCACTTACAACATTTTCTTCATACTGATGGTTGGCAATAAAAAGCATTACGGAGCATGCAATGAGGATCACCACATACAGGAAGCTGATTTTGCCAAGAACGAAAATATAGCCCACCGTACCTGCGAGCAGGGAAAACATTCCAAATAAAATCATAAATACGGAGGTCGGAGTTTGCTTAGTAAGACCACGTGCCTGCTCCATCCGATTCAGAAAGCCTGGTTCATCCATCTTGGCAAGAGAGATTTTTTCCGCAAGGCTGAGAATCCGTTCTTCCATAGTGAAGCTGATCTTCTCGGTAACAACTCGATTCATGGCATAGAGGGTCCTTGTCTGAATTTTTTGTAGTAGCTGAAAAGCGATAATGCATACAGCATATATGGAAATCGTAACATATGGTATGTTAGCGAGAATGCCGTCAATGATCTTGCTCAAATAATAGGATTGGATAACATTGGCAAAACCGGAAAGTACAGCAAATACCAGGGTTAATAGCAGAAACAGAGGTGCCGTTTTTACCATGATACGAATAATATAGCAGAAATTCCCGGCAATGGACCAGACTTGCTGTTTCAAATTTTGCATACTCTTCATATTAATTCCTCCTTTTGGGTAAATCCAAAGCATGCACCGCCGTAATTTGCGGACTCGTTAATATCTGAAA
Organism: Faecousia sp.; assembly: GCA_045612705.1. GTDB lineage: Bacteria > Bacillota > Clostridia > Oscillospirales > Oscillospiraceae > Faecousia. The sequence continues at coordinate 17,696 of JAZKZN010000025.1, forward strand.
CACATGTTGTACTTCTTAAGTTAGATACATATGAATAATATCTTTGCTCAAGTTCTTTTACACTATGAACACTATTTAAGGCAAATGTTATCCGATCACCTATTCCCATGCATCCAGTGACCAAATACCCTGGGTGAATATCGTATGGAGGTTGACATTGTCCGTATTTTATACCTTGAACATATGGTCCGTTTTTTTCGTTGATGTTAGGAGATATCTGGCACCACAAAGGAACCGGACAATCGTTATATGTTGCGATTTTGTTTTTTAGTAAGCTTTTATTAATTTGCTTAATCAATGGAATCATTTCAGAATAGCGTGATAACGGAATATAACGATTATTAATCCCATAGGCAGGCATTGCTAATGACCATCTTACAATCTTAATTGAGTAGCCTTTGCAAAATTTTATTATTTCTTCAGAATTATCAACTGGTTCCGTAATAGTATAGCTTAATGCTACAGTCCATCCTTTTTGATGTGCTAACTTAAGGTTTTCTGCAACATTCGAAGCAATATCATTAGAGAAGCAATTTGCAACCAAAACTACATTAGAATCATTAATTTTCTCTAATATTGCTGGACTATTTTCGCAATTACTGAATAAATAAATAACCACATTGTTGTTAACTTGTCGGATTTTAGATATTACTTCGTATAGAAATGGATAAAGTGTCGGTTCCCCACCAAGAATTCCAATTTTAGTAAGTTGTGAAAAATCAGGGAAATTTAAAAGATAGTCGATTTGATCCAAACCCATATCTTCTTTGGGAAGGGATGAAGCAAAGCAATAATTGCACTTTTTATTACACTTAGTAGTCAACAGAATATTCATATATTAAATCTTTATAAACAAGTTCGCTCCCTGTTTAATCCTTTCAAAGTATTATTGAATTTCAAAAATCTTGGTAGATTTTGTCTTTGAAACAAATCGGCCGTTAATTATATTTCTTATAGTAGCAACAAATAAGTTATATATTTTATTATGGATAATAGATAAAAATGATTCTTTTTTTCTTTTCTCTAGCGGTTCCCAAAATACCAGATTACTTATTGCGTACCACTTTGAAAGCTTGGATAACAATAAGAACATAAATCTACATAAAAATTTCTGAAACAAATACAAATACGTTATGTCTTCATTGAAAAATCCGATGACTACCCCTATAACGTTGTCATCGGAAATCCACTCGTTTTCACAGGCACGACATCCGTCCCCCTTAAGCTTATACCTTCCTGTATTATCCACCTCAATTACACGATGGACTCGGTAACCCCAGATGTTGGTAGATGCAAGTACGCAATACCCACGTTTTATTTCTGTATTTCCGATTAGCAGTGTGGAATTTGGTGAGTAAAATGGGTACATGCTGTAGCCATTGGCCGTGATTTTCAATGTGTTGCCTTGCGCAAGATAAGATTTAATAAACGAAATTTTGTCCATAGATTATTAACAATGAGGAAGATGATAACATGATATTATGTAATTAGGCGCAACCGCCACTATACCAGCCGATACCGCTTCCAGTAATACAACGCATTCCAATATTCTCAAAGAGAATTTCTGTTTTTAAAACTGGCTTAGTATACTTTTTCTTTTGCTTCATGAAGCATTACCTCCTTTCTGATTCTTGCCTGTCTGCATAGTTCAGAGTTTCCGGTTTGTATGTTATCATCTTCCATCATTAACAACTCAGCACAAGAGAAACAATATGTGCGTGAACTACAGATATCGCATCGATTGGCTCTTTTTAACGCCCGTCGACTCAAAAAATAGTTAGAGTTATTCCATATTTCGCTAAGTGAATGAGTGCAAATATTGCCAGCACTTTCACTTGAAATAAAGCAAGCTTTAATGTTCCCAAGATGGTCAATGCATAATGAATATTTACCAGCACCGCAAAGAGTGTCTGCATATGTAAGAGCGGAATCGTTATCAGTTAAATTATCATCTAATTCAATAATTCGAACAACATTGCGTAACTCATTATCATTTAGCATGCACGCTTTGCAAGAAGGAGAATTTCCAATCACCAAAGTATTGATATTGATTTCAAAATCAAAAGGTTCAAGCTGCTTTCGTGTAACATCAATTTCGTTGATATTATACTTTGTGGGAACTATTTTGATCAACACTTTTTTATTAATTCCTTTGAGAAGATTTAGATTATCTTGTAAAGAATAATAAGCGGAAGCATTACCACAGAATCGGCCATACGTTGCGGAACTAGCACCATATACGGTAAGCTCAATTCTAATAATCCACGGGGATTGTAGAATTGAATAGTGTTTTTTTAATGGAATGGTGCCATTGGTATATAGAACCATCATAATATGTTTCTTTTCTATAATCTTTATAATATCTGCAATATCGGGCCTCATAAAAATATCGCCACCGGAGAGAACAATTAATTTTGTTCCCAACTTAGAAAGTTCGTCAACAAGTCGCTCAATAGAATGGATATCCATTGCGACTCGCTTTTCTTTATCCACATAACAATATTTACATTTCAAATTACATGCATTTGTCAATTCAATTCCTGCGAGAATTGGTATGTTTTTTGACATACAACGAAGACGAACTTGATCCCATATAGTCATTGTAACCCCTGTCCTACCCTCTCTTTATGTTTGATGTGCTTTGTCGATTATCTTCTCATAGAGCAGATCTGAAACCAAAGAATGAATGTCTTTATAAGCCGTACAATACTGGACGTCATATTCCTCAATAATTATTCTTGTTAACTCATCTACGGATATACCAGGTCCGGATTTTGGAATATGAGTCCAAATTAACGACCCTATTTCATCCAATTCATGGATTTTCCCAGTACTCGGCACAAGAATAACGGTTACATTATTGTCTTGAACAACTGCAATCTCATCACATTGTATAAATTTATTCATTTTTTAGTTCCTCCCAAAAAGATGTATTTTTCTCGAAGTAAACTGAGTTGCATTTACATTGATGTGAAATAGCGATTGATGTTTTTAGTAATGTGCTAAAGAATGGAGAAAACTTACTTCTAGGGTTTAAATATATCGAGTTCATTAATAAACAATTAAGAAGCACACGGTGATTCTCTGGAATAACATATGTGGTTTCGTTTTTGTATATTGCATTTATTGTGACCACAGATCCAACTCGCGCAGTAGGTTTCAGAACATTCCAGAATGGGGTAGAATGTGCTTCAATTTCTCCAGTCTGACTAATTTTCAATATAGCAGTATCATCTGCGATCAACGAAAAACCATATTGGTCACAAAGGAGTCGAGATATCGTTGTCTTACCTGATCCAGATTTCCCCGTAAAGATGTGCGTGTGGGAATTGTTGTCGATTACAGCAGAACAATGAAACAAAAGTGCATTATGTTTTGGTAAAAAAACGGAGAGTGCACTAAATAACGGCAGAAGCGGATTTCGTTTAATTACACCTTTTTTTCTACTAATATAATAGAAACCTGTATCGCTACTATGATCATAGCACCCAAACATACCACCTTTTGAGTAGGAATATACTATATTACTGTTAATAGTTTGTGCGCTGGTTACATAATCACGATATCGTTGGTCTACACAAATATTTCGTTCATCCACTATTGTAAGATATATATCGTGTGTATCTGTATTATTTATCGTATAATCAACAAGCTTTTTTTTAAGTGTTGTAAAATATATATCAGAAACACATATTTTGATAACATATCCTGCGAGTAAAACAGTAAAATCAATCATTTTCCTCTCTCCGGTATATATTTTTTAGGCCATTGACACCATAGTAACATGCATACAGGAAATCATGAACATCATATATTCGGCTGTGAATGGCATGGGGATTAGCATTCAACTTTAAAATTGCATTTCGCTGCCTATCGCGACGTACCAGAGGCAAGCCATCGGAGTAGTCCGTTAATTCAGAATATGGAACACTAATAGATAAATCGTTATAATCGTCTCTCAGAATTGAAATGTTAAATTGCTTCGGATTATTGTAAATAAACGAGCCTTTTCCTAGATAAAATACTCCTCCTCCATTAGCAAAATTTATATATTGACTGTTTGATGTAATAAAGTTGATTGTAAGCTGCGAATCTGAATCATTCTCTCCAGGAAAACCGGCGAAGAAATACAAAAAAGTGGATATACCCGCTGAAAAACATTGTTTAAGAATGCTGGCCGCATTATCTAGAGCAATTCCTTTTCGCATTGAATTTAAGACTTTTTGTGAACCTGATTCTAAACCGAAACGTAATAGTCTACATCCACCCTTATATAGAACTGAAAAATCTATTTCCGTTTTATCCAGTCGAGTACAAGCTTCCCAACAAATATCCATATCTGCAGTTTCTTTAGACAATTGCTCTAACCAAGTAAGCGGAAGCACACTATCTACGAATGTAAAATACTTAGATCCCGTCTGTTCCCTTACCTTATTAATATACTGAATGGTGTCTTCGATTGACGATACTTGATATGCTCCTTCATATAGTGTTTCGTGATTGCAAAAACTACACTTTCCCCAATAGCATCCACGTGAAACACAAAGTGGGATAACTAATTCAGGTGATAAATAGCGGTAATTAATCAGATCGTTCCATCGCGCATGAAGTGCATTAGTTCCAAAATCTTTCTTCATGCTACAACATGTTGATTCGTATCTTTCTGCTAATTCAAGCAATCTCTCTTCACCAGGACCTACTATTAATTGATCGAAAAGAGAACATAGAGACGAGTTATTTAGTGCATCAGCAATACTTGTAATATGACTGCCGCCTAATACGATGATAGTTTGTGGTGCATACCGTCTGACATATCTGCATAGTGATAACGCAGGAATGAGTTGTGAAGAATAGCAAACAGAAATTCCCAAAACCTGATGTTTGTGTATTTCGTCGGATATTTTCTTGTCATAAAATGGATGTAGCGATTTATCGATTTGCATTAGATTATTTTCTATCTCTTTTGACGAATATTCGTTAACATGAAATGATGCGCTTAAAAGCATTAACTGAAATCCGTTCTTTTTACTTTGATTTTTCAACCCCCATAGGATATGATTACACGCAGAGAGGTACTCATTATATACATAGAATAATTCGCTGTCAGTAAAAGTTGAAAGAGCGCGATTGAAAGATATCAATTGTTGTTCCACACTGAATTCGTGCAGAAAATCGTGATACATCTCAACATTCAAATCAATGATTTTTGTACTATATCCATGGACCTCAAGGAAGCCTGCTAATTGCGGTAACGCCAAATGTGGCAAAAATGGTGGAGCTTGCGGAGGAAAACATAATAGCATATCAATGAACCCCCTGTGCCAAATAAAAAATAGTTTTTTTATATAAATAAGTGTTCCTAGCTAAATATTACAAAAGCACCTATGGAAAAATTATCGGGACATTGGAATTGGAAGTTATTAATTTGAGCCGAAAAAGTGGCCATAGATAAGTTAACAACGAGTCTATAGGCAGTCTGCTGTGTTTTTATATAATTCACAATATGCCGTGTGCGAAACGACAAAAACGCAACTCGAATGAATTTTCCTTTTCTATATATGATAAAAGAATCTAGAATCGAACCAACTTAAGATTTGATGACCACCTTTTGGTTTGGTGGATATTGGTGGTTGATGGTTTATTTGCATTCGAGATGTAGTGCTATTATATCAGTTATTTTGTTTTACCGGACTTTTGTTGGCCCAAAGTTGGTCACCGTTTTTAGCTGTCATATGCCGCACAACAACATTGCGATACTGTATTGCAAACACCATTTCGAGCAGTATAAGTGATTATGTCAGTGGAATCAAGAACATCCACGTACTATTCCTCCTTTTATTAAAAATGTCAACCAAAACCCCTATTAAAATAGCATCATAAAATTTACCAACATACACAAGTTATGACTACCATTTTTTTGTTTATAAAATTTCGCATTGAAGGGGGGCTTTATGTAGTTATCCTCATCGTTAAACAACATCAATCTTAGCAAAAAAAGTTGGATTGCACCATTCACTGTAAGTATCCGATAGTACTAATTCTGCTTTTCGGCTGTTTGTTTCGGTAGAACAGTCTACAACAATTAAACCCATATATAAATACCTGCCCAGTCCATTTTCTTGCAAAAACTTATTCTTAAGTAGCATTGTAACGGTATAATCTTTATCTGTATACTCACAAGTAGCAAACACCAATGACTTGTCCAGTGCAACCCATTCGCTGGCTTTTACATCTACAGGGATTGCAGTAGCTACTCCATTTGTTATTTTGGGAAATACATAAATGCTGTTATAGGAGCATTTTTCTGGACCAAACAGCATCAGGTGTATCCCATCGCTGGCATTCGTGTCATAGTTGTCAATCTCAGTAAAGCAAAAATCATTATTAGAAACTACAAACTTTAATCTAAGACCTTCATCAATCTTTTCTGTGGAAACATCACAAGTCAGTTTGTATTCCTGCTGCCTTTTATAGCCTTTTACAAAGGGTTTATTTAGTAAAAAACCTTCTCCGGTCTTAATGTGGATGTTTTTGTTAGAGCGTTTTTCCCAGTATTCATCTATAAATTCGCAAAGAATATCTGTTAAATCTTGGTGACTATACTCCGGTGAAAGAAGGCGTTTGCACCAGATGTCATGATCGTCGTCGATATACTCCATACTGTTTACAACTTGTAAATATCTGTCCGGAAATGCATCAGGAAAAATATTTACTATATCATAAATTATCTTTTTGAAGAATATCCTAAACCTTTGGTGTTTTAGGTTTTCTATAATATCACCCCATATGATCTCATCGTGAAATTTTTCAGAGAATAATGCTATCTCATAGGCTCTATAAAGAAAGCCTTTTGTTGTCGGAACCTTTACATTGCTTAACACAGAATGGAGACTATAATACGACCAGTATGTATCTTGATATAGGTGGTAAATTAAATGCAATAATGTTGCTGTAGTGTCAAATGTTTGCACTGTATGTTGAGCAAAGGAAAAGGGGGCAACATTATTAAGGAGATATGATTCATCAATTTCTAGTATGGGGGTATATATGCTTCTATGTAGTTCAACGGTTGCCAGATCTTTAACTAAGACAATATGGTGTTCATCATCAAGCGTCCTTGTGTCCCGAAAATTATATCCGAGTCTAATCAACAATGCTAGAGCATTAGAAAAATCGGCTGGTTTTACGAAAATATCTATGTCTCCAATGGCTCTTACTTGCGGCTTGCTGTATAATCTGTTTGCAAGAACAACACCTTTGAATGTAATCATTCCTATATTTATCGAGGCAAATAAGCTTTGAATTTCCATTAGTTTCTTCACTAAATACTTATAATGAAATTCACTGGTCCTGTAACGCATACTATTGTCACTATCTATGCCAAATAACTGGACGGTCTGAAAATACAAACCATTATTTTCAGCAAACGCAATAATACTACTAGTATCATTATATATTCTTTTTAAATAGGTAGTCAGACTTTTGTTAACGCTCATGTTTATCTCTCCTCCCAAGTTAATATAACATTGTTGCATTTGCTGTCATTAGTGCAGAGCAACGAGATAGCAGTACATAATTTAAATGCATAGACCCTTTTGTGCTGATACTTGACAACGACCATGAATTTGCATCTACTGTATAACAACATTTGAATATTATTGCCAACATTTTGATTGTCGCTCTTTGCTTTTCTGCCGGTACATTTCTAACTATGAATAACGTCATTTAGGGGTTGAGCATACTTACGTCATATAATCTGCACAGCAGACGCACTAACGTTGTTTTTCCTGCACCATTCTTACCTACGATAACGTAGAACTTCCTTTTTTACACATTCAGATTTACATTGTTCAAGGTGTTGCTTTTGCTGCCAGGGTAAGAAAAACACACATTGGAAAGTTCGTATGCCAAATCACTGTCCGATAGCGATTTAACATCAATTCATTTTCCGGCAACAGCAATATGGTTTTCAGTATTCATAAATTGCCGATAGTGCTCAAGATAGGCACTGTTTTCTGCTATGTCAAGCAAACCACGAGTGGCATTAGTTGCCAAATTAGAGAGTGTCCGCAAAGTTGAAGTTGCCAATGTGAAGTACGCAAATGACATGCCGCAGAAAATCATTCGTATTGTAACAAATGTATATAAAAACACTTTCTGCAGCGGACAGAACATTTCTAACGATATTATTTTTATAAATAACAGAAAGCAGTTTTTCTAATAATTTTTGTGTTTTGACTACACATTTTTTGTATTTCTTAACAACCCAGTCAGAAATGGAATACATTCTTACGCCATTTACATAAGCTTCATCCATCAACATATTCATATAATAAGTGATCTCTGTATTAATCGGTGCCATTTCCACCGATGTGTCATACGCTTGCTTTTTATCTACTATTGCCGTATAAATTTTTATTGTACACAACCACAAAATGACTAAATAAGCTCACCACGAAAAGGATGATAGCAAATAAATTATAGACACAAATGTAACAACATAGGAAATATATGAAAAAAGAATATCTACATATTTAGTTGCCCTGTTTTCTTATATTGCTTTTAGGGCCATATCTTTCTTTTGAATCATCGCAGGATTGTATAAGATTTCATAATCCATATTTGCTATTTTCGCATTCACCTCAAACATAAGATAGTTTCTAAACGAACTATTGGAAGCACTTAATTTTTGGTTGATACAAGAATGCAGAATATCGTTGATTAAATTGATAGATGCTATTACAGCTATAACAGTAATAGCCGAAAACCAGTTGAATTCACTGATTTTATCTACCAAAACTTTTAAAATATAGGCATTTAGCGGAGTGACAATACCATTCAATAAAGCGATGGATAGTCTTCCGACAAATAGTGTTTTACTAAATCTCCACATTGTTTTAAACATGTAGAGAGTATTTGATAAGATGGATTTGATTTTACACATTACACTCTCTCCTAAAAGTGGACGCAACAACCGGGGTTAGTTGTGGGACAAAGAACCTCAGCCGGAATGCATCCACAATCACAACCAAAGTCTAAATATCCTCCTATCATGTATAATATGTATAAATTATATCAGGGGTATAACGTACTTCTTAATAAGTGTTGACTTAGAGATAAGCGATAATCAAAGTATGGTTTTAACTACTATGTTTTAGCACACCATCTAGTGTAATTTTCTTAATTGCCTCGTTTGCGTGTAAACGATACCAACTTAATTTTCGTTATTTCTATTTTCTCACATTAAACACCTTTTGTCAACAATACTTTTCTATTCTATGTATTGCTTTTTAACAGTACTTGTGTTATAAAATAATTAAACTCCACAAAACGGAGGTGAACGAGCGTGGCTGCAGACAACGCTCAAAGCAGTTTCCGCAGGGGTGTAATGTCTCTGGTGATTCTAGCTCTATTAAAAAAAGAAGATATGTACGGCTACCAATTGGTACAAGAGACCTCCTGTGCGAGTGGTGGCAGACTTACAACACAAGAAGGGTCTCTGTACCCTGTATTGTACCGTCTTTTGGATCAGGGCCTCATATCTGACCGAAAAGTTCAGGTAGGCAAGCGGATGACCCGCATTTACTACCATTTAGAACCAGCAGGTGAGCTTAGGCTTTCAGAATTGATCCAAGAATACAAGGAAGTAACCCTTGGCATTTTCCAAATTATAGAGAAAGAAGATGATTCCATTGGGCAATCGTAATGTCGCCTTAAAACGGTATTATCGCAGCATTCACAAATGCCTCCCCAGTTCTCGTAAGTTAAAAGCAAAAGTTCTGGCAGAAACAGAAAGCAATATTAATGCATACCTACTTGAAGAGCCCTCTGCAGATATTGCATCCATCGAAGCTAGATTTGGTTCCCCAGAACAAATCGCTGTCGCTTATGTAGACGAATTAGGAACGCCTGAACTGCTCAAAAAGTTCCAAATTCGCAAGCGAATTCTTGCAATCGTAATCAGCGCTATTGCAGTCATTCTGATTCTATGGCTGAGTGTCGTTGGTTGGGCTGTTTTGAAAGAACTTGATCATTCTAACAACACATTCACCAACAACGGTGTAATAGAAATCACGCCATAAAGGAGAAAAACATGATTAAAAAAGTTATTTGCATCCTTCTTATCGTTATTTGTCTACTTTCACTTCCTCTGCACTCCTTTGCTACCAATACAATCGAGGCACCTTCTGTAATATACCTTGATGACGGTAGTTATATTACAATAACAGTTAGTGAAATTGAAACCCGCGCATCAGGTACAAAAACCGGCCAAAAAACATATACATGCACAGCCAATAGCGGCACTGTTTGCTGGGATGCCACCCTCACAGGAACGTTTACATACACCGGCAGTTCCGCTACCTGTACGTATTCCGACTGTTCCGTTACCATCTATGAAAGCAATTGGTATACCGTTTCAAAATCCGCTGCCAAAAGCGGCAATACCGCTACAGCCTCTGTCACAATGGGTCGAAAAGTTTTAGGCATCACCATTGCTAAAGACACCTATAATATGACGCTCTCCTGCGATGCAAACGGCAATTTAAGTTAACAAATAACTTTTCCAATTCCAATCGATCTAGACGCTCTATAATTAAGCGCAATTAAGCACTTATCTCCCCAGTTTGGTAATGATATCTTAAGACATCTAGGGGAGCGGTAAAACAATCGATGCACAGCAACGCAAAATTTGAGCCGCATGTTCCCTAAACTGTGACCAACTTTTGACCAACAAAAGTCCGGTAAAACAAAATAACTGGTATAATAGCACTATATATCGAAAGCTATTATAGTGGCTACCACCAAATATCTACAAAGCCAAAAACCCGCCATCGAGTGGGAATAAATCAGCGAGCGCTGCCGGTGGCAGAGCAAGCGAGCTGATTTATTGCGCAGCGGTCGAAAAAATCGAGGATCAGCGTAAGCCCGATGATTTTTTCGGGTCACCGCAAGCGGGGCGGCCAAATTCCACGGAGTGGAATTTCACCATAAAAACACGATATTGACACTAAGTGGTCTGAAATCGTTTGATTTCAGACCACTTTTTCTCTTTGCATTGTAGTATTCTTATCAGCGATGATAAGGATTTGATAAGCATTATGAAATAACAGTAGAAATCGCAATCAATTTATTTTATAATACAGTTAGACAAACTTGAATTTGGCGAAGAGCACAGAAACCTTCAAGTTGTGGGGTAAATAGAATGGGCCGACAAATTGAATTTATCCATATTGAGGATGATATAGCCCCCTTTTTAGCGGCTATTGAAAAGTGCGGAGGAGACCTTGTTTGTGATGGTGATGTAAAACCACCACTTGCATTTTTGGAGATAATTATTTCTCAAATGGCTACATCGGTTGGGCAATGTAGTATTGTTCCATCCAATATGTTTAGTGGTAGTTTCAGCGTCTTGTCTGGAAATGTTGTAGAGTTTACAAATTGCAAAAAGGGAAATTCGCTATCTCGAGTATACGAAGCTGGAAGATTATTTATTTCACCAACCCCAGATGGTGTATATGATCCTCATCTTCTAAAACTCTTTGAAGCGATGCGTGAATATATTAAGCGCAATTATTGCTATAGTAAAAGTAGCAAAATATATTATTCCCCCTCGTTTAAGGAACAATATGACCGTTGTTATTACTATGCCGCAAAAATAGGGAGAAGAATTTCTCTTTGATAAATTTCAATTTGTCTAACAGATCGTTACACTTGATCTTAAAGCAAGGTAAAAAAACCGGAACAATTACCTTGAACCATTCCCGACCATTTATCACCGCTGATAAGATTTTGATAAGCATTATGAAGTTATAGCAGAAATCGCGACAATCCTATTTTATAATATGTTTAGACAAACTTGAATTTGGCGGCGGGTCGCCGCGGACAATGCGTGACGGACTGCGGCGGTCAAATGAGATCATTTCTCGACCGGTCGCTAGCTTCCGCTCGACGCATGGAATTCGACAAACTTGAATTTGGCGGAGAGAAAACTATGCTTGAAAAGATGAGTGATTTCTTTGAAGCAAGACTTGATGGATACGATGAGCATATGATGACAAATATCGAGTCAGCGACTGAGTTCTATCCTTTTACCGCAAAAAGGTTGCCTGCCATTGCAAATTGCCATATTCTTGATTTGGGGTGTGGCACAGGGTTGGAATTGGAAGAGTATTACTTGTTGTGCCCATCTGCAAAGGTGACAGGCATTGATTTGTCACAAGGTATGCTATCTGCCCTTGGCAAGAAACTTGCTGATAAAGATATCACATTAATCGTTGGTTCCTATTTTGATGTACCATTTGGCAAAGATGTATTCGAAGCGGCTGTGTCCGTTGAAAGTCTTCATCATTTTACAAAAGAGGAGAAAATCCCCTTATATGTCAAACTTCATACTGCACTGAAAGAAAACGGTTACTTTATACTGACGGATTACTTCTCCTTGTCAGATGATGAAGAAGAGATGCATCGTCAAAACTTGATTGCCTTAAAAGCAGAACAAGGTATTTTTGATAACGAATTCTATCATTATGATACACCCCTCACTGTGAAACACGAAACAGAAGCATTACTTGAAGCAGGTTTTTCCAATGTCGAGGTTTTGAACCATTGGGGAGCAACTTATACACTAAAGGCAGTTAAGTAGATTCCAACGCGTATCCGGAAACCACTTCTCTGCAGAAAGCCGCTAAAGAATATATGCTTGCCGGTCAATATATCCCCATGGGATCCGGCATCCGGGCAATTGAATAAAAAATCCGCACCAGCATTTCTGTGACTGGTGCGGTTTTTTTGCTGTATTGGAATGCCACAGGCTACCGCCACCACACACGGTCCCAGGCAATACTCCATAGCCTCCGGACACCCAAGCCCGCAACGGCACTCTATATGTTTTCCGCTCTGAACTTTCGGGGGGACATGCCGAACTCCTTTTTGAAGGCGGTAGAAAAATAATTGGTATTGGCGAAACCGCAAAAATCGGCAATTCGGCTGATTGGCAAATCGGTGGATGTCAGAAACTTTTCCGCTTGCTTGATACGCATGTGGTTGATATATTTCCTGACTGATTGGTTCATGTATTCCTTGAACAGATGAGAAACCGTCGATTCGGAACAGGCGCAGGCTTCCGCAATGCTTCGCAATGTAATATCCTGCATAAAATGCCCCTGTACAAACGCAAGGATCGAATCAAATGTTTTGCTTTCCGATTCCGCTTGCGAAATATCGCCTATGGATAACTGCAGAAGAAAAAGCATGTGACACAAAGGTTTTACCAATATCTTCAATTCCTCGAGACACTCTTTTTCATGCTTTAATCCGCCTTCGTATGCAGTCAGGATTTCTGATTCATGAAAATGCAATCTGCGGGACAGGCCCTTGATCCTTTCAGCGGCCTTCTTCCGATCGATCCCGTAGCCGCTGACACTGACAAATGTTTTGGCATCCACATAAAACACATATTCTTCCACCCCTGCCCAACACATGCCAAACAAACAATCGCTGTTATACGCATTGAAGACCTTTTGCTGACATTTGACGCATTGCTGCCAGGCTTCATCGTTTGTCTTGATAAAACTGCAATAGGGATTTTTGTGTATATTATGTTTCAGCAGGCCGCTTATGATTTTTCCGTGCACAGATATGGACAGACCTTTTCCGTTGAGATACGAAATATAATTGTCAATATCACAGATTAATTTGTTTTTCATATGATCACCTCAATATGTGGATAGTATAGTCCGAAATTGCAGGAAAGTAAATACACTTTGCAAGAAATCAAATGAAAGTTTCCCGGATTTTTCTTATAATGAAAAAAACATCCCAGGGAGGTAATCATGAAAACGCTTGAACACAAAACGGATTTATGTATTATAGGTGGCGGTATGTCAGGGCTTTGCTGCGCCATTGCGGCGGCCCGGCACGGGATCCGGGTGATTCTGATCCATGACCGTCCTGTTTTAGGGGGCAACGCTTCCGGCGAGATCAGAATGGAGATCGGTGGATGTCACGGCAAGGATAATCGCGAGAGCGGTATCATCGAAGAGATCTCTCTTGAAAACTTCTATCAAAACCCGTCGCTCAAATATCCCCTGTGGGATAGTGTGCTGTACGAAAAAGCAATCGCGGAAGAAAACCTTACTTTGCTGCTCAATTCCAGCTGTCTTGATTGTACAATGGATGGCAACAAGATCGAATCTGTGAAAGCATGGCAGTCCAACGCAGAGACTTTTCATATAGTAAAGGCAACCTATTTTGCCGATTGTTCGGGAGATTCTGTTCTGTCTACCCTTTCGGGCGCGGAATATATGTACGGCCGGGAGGCGAAAAGCGATTTCAATGAGACCATACCGCCCGATGTTGCCGACAAAAAAACGATGGGTATGAGTTGCCTTTTCCAAATCAGAGAAACCGACCATCCCGTCACCTTTACTCCGCCAAAATGGGCATACAAATATACATCTGATGCCGATTTGCCCTACAAGGACCACGACAAAGACAATAATTTCTGGTGGATAGAGATCGGTGGAGAGTGGGACTGTATTCACGATACCGACAAATGCCGCGATGAACTTCTCAAGATCTGTTATGGCGTATGGGATCATATGAAAAATTATGGCGACCACGGAGTGGAAAACTGGGAGCTTGAATGGATCGGTTTCCTGCCGGGCAAACGGGAAAGCCGGCGTTATGTGGGCAAATATATCGTAAATCAAAACGATGTGGAAGCGTGCGGAAAGTTTGATGACATCGTCGCTTATGCAGGCTGGACCATGGACGACCATTTTCCGGAAGGTTTTTATTATCAATTGGGCCATCCCACAATTTATCATCCCGCCCCCACTCCCTGGGGATTGCCGCTGCGCTGTATGATTTCCCGGAATATCGAGAATCTTTGTTTTGCAGGAAGAAATATCAGCGTGACCCATGCTGCTCTCAGCTCATCCAGAGTTATGGCGACCTGTTCCGTTTTAGGTCAGGCATTGGGTACGGCTGTTGCCCAGGCCATCCATGGAAACACCCTTTTGGAAAATGTGGATATTCCGAAATTGCAGCAAACCCTTATGGAGGACGATTGTTATATTCCCTGGCACACAAGAGCGTTGCCTGCCCTTACAAAAACAGCTGAATGTTCCGCCGAAGTCATCCGAAACGGCATCGACAGAGGCGAAGAAAACTGCTGGGTCGGCGGTGAGGGCGATGTGATCGAATATACTTTGGATTCCAATAGGGAGATCCAGGAAATACGGCTTGTTTTCGACAGTGACTTAAATCGGGATTATTGTAATATGCCGTGCAATTACCCTTTGGTTCAGCCCAAATTCAAATTGCCCGAAACATTGATCAAGGAATACAAAATCCAGGCGATCGCTGAAAATGGCGAAATCAACGAACTGCACATCACGGACAATCACCAACGCTTTGTAAGGCATGCGGTTGATTGGTGTGCGCGCACGGTTCGATTTGTCCCCATTGCCACCTTTGGCGCAAACGATTTCCGACTGTTTGATTTTGAGATCCGATAACACAAAACGCGCCATGGAGTACATGGAAATCTGCGAAGATGATTATAGTGCGTTTCACGAATTGGCAAGTGCATATTATAGAGAAGGCGAAGATGCAGATACACCGCAAGAGGAAATAAATAGCTTTCAAGCGCGTTTACAAATATCATTATACCGCCCGCAGGAAGTTTCCCGCGGGCGGCGTTTTCTTTACTGCTGACCCGGCAGGTATTTTGAAAAAATGGTAGAAATCCTAATCATTCTATTTTATAATACGGGTATCAACAAATTGCGTTATGGAAAATGAGGTGAGGATAGTGGAGGCATTTGTAATGGAGGTTGCCGGACTTGTGACCCATGTGCAACCTATGTTTTCCAGCACCCGGGAATACTGCCGCCCCTATCTTACGGAGCGGAAGCCGGACTTTTTTGTGGAGATCACCGGGGAAGATCTAATACGCCAGCAAGCTGCGCTGGATCAGGAAGCAGACCGGGAAGGTCTGCGCCACAGAATATTCACAGATCCCTTTCTGGAGCGGACTGTGATTCAGGAGAGAATCGCGGAAAAACTACTGGAAAAAGACACTTTACTTCTGCACGGCAGCACCGTGGCGGTGGATGGGCAGGCCTATTTATTTACCGCCCCCTGCCGCACCGGAAAGTCCACCCATACCCGGCTTTGGCGGGAGCAGTTTGGTGACCGGGCGGTGATGGTCAACGATGATAAAGTATTTTTGCAGCTGCGCCCGGAGGGAGTATGGGCCTGCGGCTCTCCCTGGACGGGAAAGCACGGCATCGGCACTAATATTTCTGTGCCGCTGAAGGGCATTTGCTTTTTGCGACGGGGAACAGAAAACCAGATCCAACCGGCTGCTCTTGATAAATGGTTGCCGGAGCTGATCCACCAATGTTTTCTACCGGAGCAGCGCTATTGCTCTCTAGCAGAGCAGTTGGCGCAGATGGTCGCTCTGTGGGAAATGACCTGCACCAAAGACCCTCAAGCTGCCACCATCGCCTATGAAGCCATGTCCTGCGTGATGTAGGCAGGAATTGCGTGGCCACTGACAATGGGTGCACAGTGTGGTAGGTTTTGTCGCCACCCCGCCCCGCAGAGGAGTAAGATGAACTTGAATTTGACAGTCTGTAAAACACGTTTACAAACTGGAAGGAGAAAACATGAAGAAAAAGCTGTGGAACAAGGATTTTGTCCTGCTTTTACAAGGAAATGCTGTCAGCACAATAGGTGATTTAATGTACAGTGTTGCCATTGGCTACTGGGTCTACGAGCGGACAGGTTCCAGCGGTCTTATGGGCATTATGTCTGCTATCTCCATGCTGGTTACAATGTTTTTATCCCCCTTTAGCGGCAGCATTGTGGATAAGTGCAACCGTAAATGGGTGCTGGTGGGTACGGACATCATGCAGGGTATGATTATGCTGGGGATTGGCTTGCTGGCTTATTGGGATAAGCTGAATGTTTTCGGTGTCCTGTTCGCTGCGTTCCTGGCAGCCCTGGGCAGTGTGTTCTATTCTCCTGCGGTAAGCACATTAATGATTGATATCATTCCCCATGACGATATGACCCGGGGACAATCTATCTTTTCGGGCTCCAAATCCCTGATCAACATGGTGGGCACTGCTTTCAGTGGTGTGTTGGTTGCTTTTTTCGGAGTCCCGCTTATTGTGATTATCAACGGTCTGAGCAATCTGTACAGCGCAGTATCAGAACTGTTTATCCATGTTCCCAAAACTGTGCAGCAGGGTGCGCAGGTATCTGTTAAAAGTCTCCTTCGGGATTCCAAAGAAGCGCTAAGCGTGATTCTTTCGGATAAGTTTCTGCGGTTGTTTGTTCCCTGCGCATTGCTTCTAAATCTTCTGGCAGCAGGTCCGCTTACATTGGTTCTACCGTTTTGTATGGAAAAAGGCTTTACTGTAGATATGTATGGATATCTGATGACTATTTGGGCTGCTGGTTTTTTGATATGTGCGCTGGTGTTGGGTGTTGTTAAGTTAAAACCAAGGATGCGCTTTTGGGTCTTGGCTGTTGGTTTCATAAGTTCAGTACTATTCTTTTGTCTTGCTTACATATCTAAACAGTTTATCCCTTTGTGCATTATGGCTTTTCTTGCTTCCTTAGCAAACTGTGCTGGCAATACGATTTTTAATGCATCCTTGATGCTGGCATTGCCAGAGGAAAACAGGGGGGCAATTCTTGGGTTTATCCAGTCGGCGTCTGTCGGCGGCACAGCACTGTCTGCGGTGATTTACGGCGTTCTTGGCGATGTGCTTCCGCTGTATTTGGTATTTACGGTTGGGAATCTGCTTTCCCTTGCGCCCATGATATATTTGTGCTTCAACCCCAGAACAAAGGAGTTTGTCTTGAATCATTAAGTATGAATCCCTCGATGAAGAATGGACCTCCATTACCATGCGTTTTACGAACGCAAGTAAGACGAATTTCAATTTGTCTAACTGATCGTTATACTTGATCTTAAAACAAGGTGACTACCACCCGGAACAATTACCTTGAACCATTCCCGACCCTATATCACCACTGATAAGATTTTGATAAGCATTATTGTTTCCCCCAACTTGTCTGTGGTAGAAATCGAAAGAGTTCTATTATTAATACTCTTAAGCGATCCAATATGTATAACTTCAGTACCCTTAAGCAATATATGATCGCCTTGATTCTTTGTGGGCAATGAAGTATACTTCCGTTAGATAACTTGTGTTTACCAAAGGAGAAATATGTATGTATAAAAAGAGATGGATCACGGTATTTATGATACTGGTGCTGCTTTGCGCATGTTTGAGCGGCTGCCTGAAAACGGATGTGTTAGATCCTACGAAAACGACACCAACGAAAGAGCTGGACCCGGTTGGTCCCGATACAGAGGCTACCGATTCCACAGAAAATACGACCCAGACTACCGAAACAGAACCCGAAAACCAGGCACAGACCCCTGTGGATATCGAAACGGTTGGCGGTGCGGTGATCGTGGGTGTGATCGGATATGACGAACAGGGTTGGTATCTTCAGCCGGAACAACCTCTCAATGTGGCATATGAGTATTTTCTGGGCAACCCCTCTATTTTCCCCCAGCAGACCCGGATCGCAATGTTTGATCCCTCAGTCGATGGCGTGGAAAAGGCGCGGTATCTTGGCCAAACGGTGACAACGGAAGGAACCTTCCGCTTTTACCGTGACGATTTTGAGACGTTGTATTTTGCGCCCTATACCATCACTATGGGCAAGCTCGCTCCCCAGAGCTATAGTGCCCCGGATCTGAAGATGCCGGAAGCACCTGAGAATCTTTTAGATCCGTCTTGGCCTCTGCCGATGTACATGGAGCCGATGATCCTGGATGGCCGGTATATTTACAATGCGTTTATGCTCTCCGAAGAATCCCTTCAGTTGATGGGCAATGATTTTGCAGTTTTTTACGTTGGGTTTGTAGACGCATTTTTGAACCATCGGAGTGAAGTCGAGTGCCCCGAAAAAAGATTTGCGGAAATGTTGTCGTCGATTATTTATTACGACTTCCCGCTGTACAGTGCCTGCGCCGAAACTGTGGAATATGTGAAGCACTACGATCCCGAGACAAAAATGCTTTCCATCGTATACAAGTACGATGAACAGACCCATGCGGATATGATCGAGCGGTTTTTGGACGCAGCAGACACACTGCTGGCGGAAGCCTCCCCGGACAAAACGGATGTGGAAAACGCAAAGAGCATTTACCATGCGCTTTGCACCCGCATGACCTATGATTACAGCGCGTTGACGGAATTCGAAAGAAAAGAAAACTATTACGCCTATCTGCATAACAGCGGTGTGTGCATCACCTTTGCCAATGTGTACAATCAGCTTTTGACTCAGGTGGGCATCAAAACGACCTTGGCCCACTGCGATCATCCGGAAACGGTAGGCCATGTTTGGTCCGTGGTCACTTTGGATGGGGAGCAGTATTTCTGCGATCCAACCTATGAACTGTCTTACGACAGCGGCGCCGGCTATCGCTTCTTTGGTATGAACTATGCGGACAGAACCGCGGATGGACTGGGCGCTACGGGCATCTGGTGCGGAAGGTATTATTCGCATGCCATGGATGCCACAATGATTGCCGAGCACTCCCTCGAAAACTGAGTTTAATCAGAGGCTTGTATCTATCTCTGTATGCCTGAACTCCCGGTGAATCCTGCCATATAACTGTTCGATGTAATACTGTTCAAGATATCTGCAACGAGTGGAAATAATCCTGCGCTTCTTAAAGTTCCGGCTTTCGAGAGATTTTATTGACCGCTATATGACAAGATGCTCTGCTTTTTACAGCAGAGCATCTTTTTATGCCTGTCAGACGACACCTTCAATAATGGATGTATCGTCAATATACGGTCAAACTAGTTTTTCCGGATAAACTCCAATACCTGTCCAATATTCTTTTTCCCAAAAGATACCTTCTCGTCATCCACCACAAGGCACGGCACACTCATCACTTTATACCGATTTTTCAACTCCTCAAAGTGACGGATATCATATACATGGGCTGTTATATTGGGATTTGCCGCCGCAATTCGCTGAGACGCCACCACCAGATCCGGACACATGGTACAAGAAAGCGTGACCAGGATCTTTATATTGGTTTTATTTGTAATGGCTGCAATCTGTTCCAGCGTGGCTTCATCCAGCGTCTGGCCTGGACCTGCCGCATTATACAGCCCCAACACAAAGGAAGTAAACTCATGACCGCTGGGTACACCGTGGAAGGCCAGGCCTGTTGGCATACCATCTGCCTGACACACCTCTACGCAGGGAGCAACGGCTGTATCCGCTTGTCTGTCACACACCTTAAGTTCCAGCTTATCAGAAAGCGCCACGAGGGCGGTTATAAAGCTTTCCAATTCCCCCGAGATCGGACGGCTATCCAAATAAAGTTTCAGCAGAAGCGGTCTCTCCATTCGGTCGAATACGGTATCCAACTGTTGCCGCATTTGTGTTGTGAACAATTCGCCGGAGTCCTTAGCTTTGTGGATATCGACTGCGGCAGTTGCTCCACTCTGTTTGACGGAGGGCGCATCGGCACGCACGCCTGTCTTTCGATGTACTGCCGCCACATACTTTTCCAGTTCCGTTGCCGCCAACGCACCGTCACTGGTGGCTGTCACCACCTGCCGCAAGGGTTTAATGCACACATCTCCTGCCGCGTAGACTCCATCCACGCTGGTCTTCTGAGATGCGTCGGTGATGATATATCCCTGTTCGTTCAGCTCCACAATTTCCTGAACCGCTCCCGTCGCGGGAGCATAACCGGCAAACACAAAGACGCCAAACGATTCTTCGCTATTATACTCCGTCACCTCTCCGGTGGCGGTGTTTTTATATCGCGCATAGGTCAATCCGTTCTCTCCGGACACTTCCTCCATCACCGTGTTATACAGCACGGTGATCTTTTCGTGATTCTTTGCCTGGTCTGCAACGGATGCAGCGCAGGAAAAGTCATCTTTCCGAACCAGGATCGTCACATGACGGGCGAATTTGGTCAAAAATACACTTTCCTCTGCCGCCGCGTATCCGCCCCCAACCACAAAGATTTCTTTGCCGGTGAAGAACTCACCGTCGCAGGTGGCGCAGTAGGCAACCCCCCGGCCCTTGTGTTCTTCTTCCCCCTTGAATCCAACCATTCTTGGATGAGCGCCAGTTGCCAACAGTATGCCAAAGCAGCGGTAATCACCTTTTCCGGTATGCACAGTCTTAATCTCCCCGTCAAGAGAAAATCCGGTAGCTTCCGCAAGCACAAACTCCGCTCCAAAGCTTTCTGCTTGCTGCTGTATGGTATCCGTCAGGGCTTTGCCGCTGGTGCTGACAATACCGGGGTAATTCACCACTTCATGGGTAATGGAAATCTGCCCTCCGAACTGCTCCTTCTCCAACACCAGCACCCGATACTTCGCCCGGGCAAGGTACAACGCGGCGGTCAGCCCCGCAGGGCCGCCGCCGACAATAACTACATCGTACAGGTTTTCCATTACAGTTGACCCACCAGATCAAGGCTGGGCTTCAGGGTTTCTGCCCCGGGCTTCCAGTTGGCAGGGCAAACCTGATCGCCATGGGCATGGACAAACTGGCAAGCCTGCACCTTCCGCAGAAGTTCCTCCGCGTTTCTGCCCACATTGCCGGCGGTCACTTCATAGCCCACAATTTTACCCTCCGGGTTGATGATAAATGTGCCGCGCTCGGCAAGGCCATCCCCTTCAATCAGCACCTCAAAATCCTTGGAAATGCTGTGTGTGGGGTCTGCCAACATGGGGTAATTGATCTTCCGAATCCGCTCAGATGCATCGTGCCAGGCCTTGTGCACAAAATGGGTATCGGTAGACACAGAATAGACCTCGCAGCCGACGGCGCGGAACTGCTCATACTTATCCGCCAGATCCTCCAGTTCTGTGGGACACACAAAGGTAAAGTCCGCAGGATAGAAGAAAAAGACGCTCCATTTGCCAAGAATATCTTCCTTGCTTACAAACTTAAAGTCATTTTCGTGATAAGCATAGGTGCGGAAATCGCGAATTTCCTTGTTGATCATAGACATACTTACTTCCTCCATAAATCGTGTTGATTACAAAATGCGTACACTGCACGGACTTCATCCCCATCGCATATGGAAAACTTTGCCTTAGGCTTGTCATCCGGGTCAAGGTGCGCGTACTGAATGCCGTGTTTCGTCTCCATGCATACCCATTCGATATAGTGTTCCCCTGTCATGGGATGCTCTACCGAGCCAACGCTTACATGGACGGTATTCCCCTCTACCTCATATACCGGAATATGCTTTTCTCCGGATGCTTCTGTTGTGCCGGGGATCAATTCCTGCATTTCTTCTCCGCAGCAGTAAATCGGAACGCCCTGATTCCGGATCACAGCAACGATGTTGCCGCAGTGCCGGCAAATTAAAAACTTTTGCTTCATATTCCATCCCTCCTGTGAGAAAGTGTGTCCAAATAAAAATAAATAATGCAAAAAAGTCTGGACATACTATCCGCAAAAGGATGTGAAATAATGGCATATAAACGCAGGTTTATTCCATACGCATTGGCTGCCCTTTTGATTGGTCTGGTGGGTGGTTTTTCCACGGTTTTGGGCCCAGCCTTTGTGCAGGACATCGGGATTGCCTATAATAACACCACCTGGACCGCTCTCGCGCAAGCTATGTCCACTGCCGCCTGCGCACCGATTCTTGGCAAAATCGGTGATGTGATAGGGCGCAGAAAGGCCCTGCTCTTAGGCGTTGCAGTATTTACTCTGGGCAATGTGCTATCCGCTTTGGCAAACTCCCTTGTATTTATGCTGATTGCGCGTTTTGTGGTAGGCATCGGCACGGCGGCGATGGGACCTGTGATCCTTGCCTATATTGCGACCGAGTTTCCACAGGATAAAATCGCAAGGGGATTTTCTCTGTATATGCTCCTTTCCAGCGCATCGGTGATCATTGGACCAACCATTGGCGGTCTGATTGTTTCCTCTTACGGATGGCGAGCTATGCTGTGGGTTTGCGTTGCGATTTGCGCCGGTACTTTTGCCGCCTGCTTTCTCACTTCCCGCAATCAAGCATTCACAAAAAAGGCCCTTCAAAACTTTGATGCGCCCGGTGCTGTTTTGATTATATTTTTCTTCAGCCTGCTGCTGTGCGTCCCATCCTTCGGACAAAACATTGGATGGGCATCTGCGCCGTTTCTGATCGTTTTGGCTTTTGCGGTTGTTGGTTTGGCGGGGCTTATTGCCGCCGAAAGAAAAAGCGCCCATCCGATTCTTTCGGGCAGCTTTATGGGGCGCAGCGCTTTTATCCTAAGTGTAATCGCATTGTTTCTCACCCAAGGATTGATGCAGGCCAATATGACCAATACCATTGTCTTCGTCAATTACACCCAACCGAATAACACCGCCATCTCCGGCTATGCCATTTCCGTCATGTATGTAGGTATGTCCTTAGGAGCGATTGTTCTTGGACCGTTGGCAGATAAGTTCGCGCCCAAAAGGATTCTCCTGGGCTCCTTTCTGCTAACCGGAATCGGGTGCGGCCTTTTGCTTCTGTTCACAGAAATCACGTCCGTTTTCTTGCTCATGGCATCCCTGGGTGTTCTCGGCTTCGGCCTGGGTGGAAACGGCACCATCTTTATGAAAGTCATACTATCCGGTTTGTCACCCCAGGCGGCAGGGGCAGGAACGGGAACTTACGGCCTGTTCCGGGATCTGGCAGCGCCTTTTGGTGTAGCTGTGTTTGTCCCCTTATTCACAAATCAAATCACAGGAAGAATTGCGGCAGGGGCAGCTGCGCCCACTGCTGCCGTTGCCTCCATTCATTATCTGGCAATCGCAGAGCTTTTGTGCGTAGCATTGGGTATTGTTGCGGTTGCCCTCCTTCCAAAGCGAAAAGATACAAAGGAGCCCTAAAATGCGATTAAACGACAAAGTCATTCTGGTGACCGCCTCCACCCGGGGCATCGGACTTGCGATTGTAAAGAAATGCGTAGTAGAAGGCGCTAAGGTTTATATGGCGGCCCGGGATATGGAACGGGCGCAGGAAATTGCAAACACCCTAACCGGTGTCAAATGCGTGTACAACGACGCAACCACACCCGAAACGTTCACTTCTATGGTGGAGGATGTGGTGCAAGCTGCAGGCCGCATTGACGTGCTGGTCAATAATTTCGGCACATCCAATCCCGGTAAGGATTTGGATTTTGCCAATACCGACCCCCAGATCTTCTTAGACACAGTCACTCTGAATCTAAGAAGTGTCTTTATGGCGAGTCAGACCGCAGCCAAGCATATGGCGCAATATGGCGGCAGTATTATCAACATCTCCTCTGTTGGCGGCCTTGTTCCGGACATTTCCCAGGTAGCCTATGGTACCAGTAAAGCGGCCATTAACTATCTGACAAAATTAATTGCCGTCCAGGAGGCCAAGCACCATATCCGGTGCAACGCTGTCCTCCCCGGCATGACCGCAACAGAAGCCGTGGAAAAACATCTGTCTGACGATTTCCGCAATCTGTTTATGCGGCATATTCCTCTGGGCCGTATGGGTCTGCCCGAAGAGATTGCCGAAGCAGTATGCTATTTCGCCAGCGATGCATCTGCGTATACTACCGGGCAGATCCTCACAGTCTCCGGCGGCTTTGGGCTGGCAACTCCAGTCTATGGTGATTTGGCAAACCAGGACAGCAAACGATAACGCAGCAAAATCATTCTGGGTCGGTTGATGTTGTTAGCACAGTCCCGTATAGATTTCATATCAACGTATCGTATGAGCAGTTGCCTGTCCGACCTGACACAAGAGTGGCAGCATGATCCGGGCGCAAAGCGCAGATGGAACTGTCCGCATCTACCGCTATCATAACGGCATATTCAGCTATGTATGCCCGTTAGACGAGGCGCTGGATAATGCCAGCTGATCAAGTCCAATCCCAGAAATGTCGTAATTCACGAGACAGAATAAGCAGAACCGTCACAAAAATCCCCCCTCCCAGCGGAGGGGGGATTTTTTCTCTTACGCTCTGTTGAGCGCTGCAGACGACAGTGACGACAATACACCATACTGTGAAAAACTCTTGACAAAATCAATGCCTCGCATTATGATGTATTATGTGAGAGGAGGTATGGTATGGACAATCAGTTGAAACGAGGTCTTCTGGATGTGTGCGTATTGGCTGCCATCAAAGACGAAGAGTCCTACGGCTACAAGATCATTAAAGATCTAAAACCCTGTGTGGAGCTTTCCGAATCCACCCTCTATACCATTTTAAAACGGTTGGAGACAGCCAATATGCTCACCGTACGGACGGCAGAGCACGGCGGCAGACTTCGGAAATACTACCGTATTACCCCGGAGGGGCTTGCCCGCATCGAGGAGTTCAAGGATGCGTGGAAAGAGATCCTTTCCATTTACCGATTCGTGACCAAGGAGGTGCCATCTGATGACAAAGCTTGAGTTTCTTTTCTCTCTCCAGGAGAGACTGTCTTCCCTTTCCAAAGAAGATGCCCACGAACGATTGACCTTTTACAGTGAAATGATCGAAGACCGTATGGAAGAAGGGCTCTCGGAAGAAGAAGCAGTGGCTGCAGTCGGCTCTGTGGACGAGATCGCTCAGCAGATTCTGAAGGACTTCCCCACCCCGACAGAAACGCCCAAATCCAAAAAGCTGGAAGCCTGGGAAATCCTTCTGCTGGTGCTGGGTTTCCCTTTGTGGCTCTCTTTGCTTCTTGCGGCACTGGCGGTGATTATCTCGGTATATGTATCCGTGTGGTCCGTAGTCATCTCCCTGTGGGCAGTTTTTGCATCTGTGGCTGCCTGCGCATTTGGCGGCAGCGCTTTGGGTGTAGGACTGGTTGCCAGTGGCAATCAACTTTCCGGCCTTGCCCTGCTGGGTGCAGGTATCCTCTGCGCAGGTCTTTCCATCTTGTTATTCTACCTGTGCAAATTGGCGTCGAAAGGCACTATCCTGCTGACCAAAAAGGCAGCAAACTCCCTTTGCAAAAAGGAGGCGCAACATGGCTAAGAAAACAAAAATATGGCTGCTTGTGGCCATCTGTCTTATACTCCTCGGCAGCGCCCTTGCCTGCGGTGCGATGTTCTCACTAAATTGGGATTTTACGAAACTGTCCACCGTCCAGTTTGAGACCACTCGCCATCAGTTCAGCACTCTTTACAAAAACATCGTTATCAGCACCGATACGGCGGACATTGTCTTTGTCCCCGCAGAGGACGGCAAGATTACCGTGGAATGCTATGAAGCGACCGACGCTCCCCACCTGGTGACCGCCGACGGGGAGACCCTTACCATCCAACTGGCTGATCAGCGAGAATGGTATCAGCGCATCGGCATCCAGTTCGGCACACCCAAGATTACCATTTCCCTGCCCCGGGCGGTCTACGGCAACCTCACTTTGAACACAGATACAGGCGATGTGACGATCCCCAAAGATTTTCAGTTTTACAATATGGGCATCACCGGAAGCACCGGGGATGTGACCGTCCTTGCTTCCGCGGGGGGTGATCTGAACATCACACTCAGCACCGGTGACATTTATTTGAAAGATCTGTCTGCCAACAACATTTCCCTCACCACTTCCACCGGTGATATAGAGGTTGAGTCCGTCACCAGCCGGGACGCCCTTTCTGTGACCGTGACCACCGGCGATGCGTATTTGAAGAACATCCGGTGCAAAGGCTTCACCTCCACCGGTGACACAGGAGAGCTCTCTATGGAGCGCGTGATCGCAGATGAGACCCTCTGTGTGATCCGCACCACCGGCGATGTGGAGTTGGAGTGCTGCGACGCTCCCGAAATCGTGATCGAGACTGACACCGGCGATGTCACCGGCAGTCTTCTCTCCCCCAAGCGCTTTATTACTCAGACAGACACCGGTGATGTTCACGTTCCACAAGTTGCCATTACAAACGAAACCTGCAGTATTACCACCTCTTCCGGTGATATTGAGATCCGTGTAATAGGGCAATGATACGGCCTTCCAATGATTGGCAAAACTGCCTGCGTTTATACCGCGCAGGCAGTTTTTGCGCTTTTTTCCCGGGGAAATATTGCATTTTTTATTGTTTTATGATAGATTGAATAAATCAGCAGGCTTTTATCTCAGAATACATCTTATCCTCGGGGAGAACTCACTTTTATGCAAACACTGCTCACCTTGCTTTCCTATATTGCCCTATTTGTCCTTATGATGCCCGGCACCATTTCCGGCATCGTACAGGCTTTTTTGGTGTTTCTCCCCGGCCTTGTTCTGATTCTGTGGATGAAGCCCCATGCTAAGACAAAATGGATTCCCAGCACCTATTTTTTAGGCGGCGCTGCGCTGACGGCACCGCTGGGCATACATTTCTACAGCACATGGCTCCCTTCCTCCCGGCTGGCCATGGTGGGAGAAATGGTGAATATTCCTGCCCGGTTTCTGCTCCTTGCCACTACAGCAACCCTCTGTATTCTATCCATCTTAACCCTGTCCGGTTTGCTCCGTCAGGGCGCGCGGCTGTGGGCGGAATCTGGCAAAAAGCCTTTGGTTAGAGATCTGTTCTGCTGCTTTATCGCATCCGGGATAACCGTGGTTCTGGCGCAGATTATGATTGAAGTGCGCGTTTTCTCTATGGGCATCATCAATTTCCTCTTCGGTGTCCTTGCCGTAGCCGCTGTGATTGGGGCGCTTTACTGTCTGCTGGGCCGGATGAGACTGTCTATTGTCTTGGGATCTGGCATTTTTATGCTCATCTCCACCATAAACGCCTATGTTTTCCTTTTCAGAGGCCGTTTGTTTGAGCCGGTAGATGTTTTCTCCGTGGGAACGGCTATGAATGTGGCAGATAATTACAGCCTGCTTCCTATCCCCCGGAGCATCCTTCTCGGCTGGGGGATCTTTGCGGTTCTCTTTATTTTCGTGTTCCGCAAGAGCCCGAAAACAAAGCACGCCCTCCCTGGAAAGAAGCGTTTGCTCCTGGCCTTGTGCAGCCTGCTTTTGGCATTTACCGTCTTTGGCTATACTACCACCCTTCGGGCCTGGAACTGGCAAAAGGAGGGCGCTTTCTACAACGGCTACCTTCTGGACTTCGTCTGCAAGTTCCGGCAGGCCTTTGCCATAGAGCCGGAGGGATACAGCAAAGAGTCTGTTGAGGAACTGTACGGCCAGTACGAGCTTAACACTGATGCAGAAAAGAAACCCCATATCATCGTCATTATGAACGAGTCCTTTTCTGACTTGAGTGTGATCGGCGAGATCTCCACAGACAAGCCGGTCATGCCCTTCATCTCCTCTATAAAAGATAACGCTGTCTCCGGTAGCGCCCTGGTGTCCATTTTCGGCGGCAATACCGCCAACTCGGAGTATGAGTTCCTCACAGGCAACACTATGGCCTGGCTCTCCCCCAATGCCGTTCCCTATCAGCAATACATTCGATCCTCTTCCTACTCCGCGGTATCTTACCTGAAATCCCAGTACGGCTACCGGTGCATCGCGATGCACCCCTATTTCGCCGACAGCTGGAATCGCCCCAAGACGTATACCAACCTGGGCTTTGACGAAGCCTACTTCCTGGAGGACTTCCCACAGGAGGACTACCTGCGGGGTTATGTCAGCGACCGGGAGATGTACCAGGAGGTCATAAGGATCTTTGAGGAGAAAAAGGACGACCCCCTTTTCCTTTTTGGCGTCACCATGCAAAACCACGGCAGCTATGACTACGCCGGTGAAAATTACACCCAGAGCGTGTCCCTGGTGGGCTACGACCGGGAATATCCCGATGTGGAACAGTACCTGTCGCTGCTTCACGAGACAGATAAGGCCACGCAGCAACTGATCTCCTATTTTGAAAATGTGGACGAGGATGTGGTGATCGTATTCTTCGGCGACCATCAGCCCAAGATCGATACCGCCTTCTACGATATGATCAGCCCCGACTCCACCGTTTCTCTAAACGGCCGGCAGAACCGGTACAAGGTTCCCTTCTTCGTATGGGCTAACTACGACATCCCCGAAGCCAAGGTGTCCTGCACCAGCCTCAGCTACTTGTCCTCCTATATGTACGAGGCCGCCGGCATTCCTTTGCCCCCCTACAATCAGTTCTTGAAAGAACTGGAGGAGCAGATCCCCGCTATCAATGCCAACGGTTTCTACTCCATCAGCGGCAAGCGCTTCATCTCCTTTGATAAAGCAGAAGGCGAAGAGCTGGAGTGGCTGAAACAGTACAAAATCCTGCAGCACAATAACGTTTTCGATTCCAAGCATCGCAGTGAGGATTTCTTCCCGCTGCCTTAAGGGTAAATAAAAAGGCAGACACAAAAGTGTCTGCCTTTTATTGTACTTCTTTACAGCTCTGCCAGCTCTTGCGTGATCTTCAGGAACTCGTCGATGTCTGCCAGGGTGTTGCAGTGCAGGGGAGAAATACGGACAGCGCCGTCCATACCGAAGGACTCCAGCATCCGCTTGGAGTAAATGCTGGTGGCCAGACGGTCATAGACGATGACGCCCCGCTTTTCGTACTCACGCACAGCCTGGGTATAACCCAGGTTGGAGAAGCCCATAGCCAGGATCAAGTCTCTGGTAGTCAGGTCTTCGTAATCCAGGAACACCTTCACATTTTTCATGTGGCGCAGGCCGGGTACTTCCTCGGTGCCTTCCAGCATCCGGTGCAGCAGCGCTCTCTCCTGGAGCTTGATACGGGTCATACCTTCCACAAACAGGGTTCTGCGATCGTCGCTTTCAATGTACTGGCTGCCCAGCCAGCACACATAGTTCACGATCTCGGTGACGGCTGCGTACTGTGCGGGAGCGGGAGAGCCCAGTTCCCAAACAGCAGGAGCGTTGCCGGCCAGCTTGTGGTGGGGCATCTGTGCCAGACGGTCAGACACCCAGCCGATACCGGAACCGCGGTAAGCGAAGAACTTATAGGGCGCAAAGTTGATGCCGTCCACAGGGGTCTTGCTCAGGTCGATGATGCCGTGGGGAGCGTGCTGAACGGCGTCCACAATAATGTACAGGTCAGGCTTCTTTGCTCTTGCCTGGCGGATGATCTCCTCCAGGTTATAGATAGCACCGGTGATATTGGAGGCGTACATAACGCTCAGCAGCACGGTGTTCTCATCCACCAGCGCGGCCACGGTCTCGGGATCCACGCCGCCGGTGACCTTGTTGCTATCTGCGACACGCAGCTCACGGCCGGTCTTCTTGGCATAGTAAGCAGCTGCGTCAAATGCGGAGGGATGCTCCAGCACAGAGGTGACGATGTTGGTGCCGGGGACATTCTCTGCTACGGCGCCCACCATCTGGAACATCACCTGGGAAGCGGTGAGGCTAGTGAGGATGCTGCCGCCTTCCGGCATATTCAAGATAGTGCGGATGTCCTCCTCACCCTTTTTCTGCACATCCTGCAGATACAGAGCCATCTTATGGATACGCTCGGGGCAGTCGGGGATGGGATCCAGGTCAGCAAAGCACTGGCCCACGCTCTTCAGGCGGAAAGAACCGCCGGCGTTATCGAAGAACAGCCGCTTGCCGATAAACTTATCTTCGTTGATATACAGGAACTTATCCTGTACCTGTTCCATAATTTCCTGGCTAAATGCCAGACCGTTGGGGTGCTGCATATTTTTTCTCCTTTCAAATCTGGACTTGTCCGTCCTTCAAAATACAAACATCATCTGCAAACAGTGTGGGGGCGCGGAATACCATATCGATATGGTAGGGGCTGTGGACTGTGCCACCGAAACCGGCATTGTCGCCGCAGGCCAGATGGACCGTGCCGCCGCAACCTTCATCCTCCAGCATGCTGCCGCTGAGGGTGCAGGCGGGATTCAGACCCAGGCCGATCTCGCCAATGTAATACACATTGGGATCATTCAGGTCCTCCAGCAGTTTCTTGAAGATCTGCGCCTGAGGGCCGCCCTCGATGGCTACGATCTTGCTGCTGACGATAGTCAGCTTGATCTCATCGGTGATCAAGCCCAGCAGAGGATGGGGAATACTGCCGTCAATGTAGACAACACCGTTGCCGGTGCCTTCCACTGCGCAGGTAGCACACTCAATATCGGGAGGAGAAGAAGAAGCGCCCTTTTTCAAACTCCTGCCAAACTGGGGGAAGGGATCCCGGCCCTCAATGGAGCAGACGAAATCTGTGCCCCTTGCGGTAGTGATCCTGCAGGACTTCTTGCCCCGAAGGGTGTCGGCTACATTGGCGCACACCTTACCTGCGGCCTCAAAGTCACAGAACAGAGCGCCCTGCTCCATCATCTCAGGGTTATAGTCCACCATATTTACAAACCGGGCGCCTCTGGCCACTGCGTCCTTACGGGCCTGAGAGTGGAACAGAGAGAATCTTGTGCAGCCGAAGATCACATCTGCCACCGCCATTGCGGAAGCAACGCACTCCGGCGGCTGCTGGCCGTGCATAGTCCGTGCGCTCATCATAACCATAGTGCGGTTGGGGTAGTCTGCGATAGCATCCCACATAATCTTGGCAATGGGATAACTCTCCTGGTCTGTGACGATCAGGATGTTCTCATCCTTTTGACACTCAGAGCAAGTTGTCAAAAGGATCTGGGCTGCTGAACGTTTTTCCATATCATTTCCTCCGTGCCATTTACATTCAACTTGTATGCAAGTTAATCCACCTATAATTATAGACCTTCTTCTCCCCTTTGTCAACTGTATTAAATACCAGTTGTATGTAAGAAACTTTTCTGCTATACTATATATAAGAAAGAAGGTGGCCCTATGAAAACTTCCGAACAAAATCTGAGCACTTTGGCCTACGAAAAAATCAAGCATATGATCCTGAGCGGCGAGTTGCAGCAGGGTCAAGCCATCAGCATCAACGCGATGACAGAAACTCTGCAGATCAGCCGCACCCCCATCACCAACGCCTGCCAGCGGCTGGAATACGAGCGGCTGCTGACCATCCTTCCCAAGCAGGGCGTGGTCATCAACACAATCTCCCTGGAGGCCGCCTGCGGCATCTATGAACTGCGCGCTGCCATCGAATCCCACAATGCCAAGCGAGTGCTGGATCTGCTGACGGACAATGATATTGCGGCGCTACAGGCCTCTGTGGAAAAGCAGGCAAAGTACGCCAAGGAGGGCAACTGCCTTGCCTTTATGGACGAGGATACCTTTTTCCACCGCTACATTCTGGACAAGAGCGTTAACTATGAGCTGCTTTCCGTGATCAATCAGCTTTATGACCGGGCCTATATTCTCGGTACAAAGAACATCCACGGTTCCCGTATGGACCAATCCATTGACGAGCATCGGAAGATCCTGGAAGCCATTGAGAGGAAGGACCGTCAAGGTTTTGCCGACGCCATTGAAGACAATATTTTACACGGTTTCCGGAATCTCACCGCCTCCCAACTGGGTTTATATTAATTACACCATAAGAATCTCTTGTAATGCGGGTGTAATTTGAATATAATGATGACAGGTAAATAAAACCGACAACACGAAAGGGGTAAACACTATGAGCAAATACGCAGGCACACAAACCGAGAAAAACCTGGAGATTGCCTTCGCCGGCGAATCCATGGCAAGAAACAAGTACACCTATTTCGCATCCCGGGCCAAGAAGGACGGTTTTGAGCAGATCTCTGCCCTGTTCCAGAAGACTGCCGATAACGAAAAAGAGCACGCTAAACTTTGGCTGAAGGAGCTGAACGGCATCGGCGACACCGCCGAGAACCTCCTCCACGCCGCTGAGGGTGAGAACTACGAATGGACCGATATGTACGCTGGCTTCGCCGCCACCGCTGAGGCAGAAGGCTTCCCCGAGCTGGCCGCCAAGTTCCGTATGGTCGCCGCCATCGAAAAGCACCACGAAGAGCGCTACCGCGCCCTGCTGAAGAACGTGGAGATGGCCGAAGTCTTTGCCAAGAGCGAAGTCAAGGTATGGGAGTGCCGCAACTGCGGTCACCTGGTGGTTGGCACCAACGCACCCGCCGTATGCCCCACCTGCGCCCATCCCCAGAGCTACTTCGAGATCCACGCAGAAAACTACTAAACCAAAAAAGAAACGGCCTGCTTAGGCCGGGTCTTATTTCTTGATTTTCTCCCAAAATCTTACTAAAATAGAAGACAAGATTTTACAAGGAGGAACGCCTATGGCCCCGTTTCCCCACAGAAATATGCCCCCCG
Source organism: Faecousia sp. (assembly GCA_045612705.1). Taxonomy (GTDB): domain Bacteria; phylum Bacillota; class Clostridia; order Oscillospirales; family Oscillospiraceae; genus Faecousia. The sequence goes on from JAZKZN010000025.1 coordinate 50,888, forward strand.
ACCAGCGCATGCCCGCCCCTCCCGGTTCTCTCAAAGATGTTCCCCGCTATTTAAAGGAGCTCTTTAGCGGGTTTTTCAAGCGGTTTTCCTACATCCTCTCTTTGGTTTGGAAGACTGCCCACTGGATCCCCTTCCTGCTGCTGGGCGTAGCGCTGTTCAAAGGTGTCACCCCCGTCATCGGCTCTCTGATCTCCCAGGCAATCCTTAACCATCTGCAGGAAGTGATCAAGGCTGGTTTCCTGCCGGAGAATGATTTCTGGTCCTCCCCTATTCTGTACTTGCTGATCGCCCTGTTTGTCTATCGGCTGCTGATCCTGGTAGTAAATAACCTGAGCCGCGCCCTAAACCGTCTGGCCAGCGAAAAGGTCGTCAAAGAGGTAAAGTGCCAGATTATGGAAAAATCCAAGGGCATCGATTTGGCCTCCTTCGACAATCCCGGTTTCTATGAGAAGATGGAAAACGCCAACCGGGAAGCAGGCCACCGGCCCTTGCAGATCCTCACGGAGACCTTCGGCATTGTCAGCTCCTTTATTGAGTTGGTGAGTTTCCTCATCGTGCTGCTGGCAGCGCCGGGGCTTTCCTGGATCACCTTTGTGATTCTTGCTCTGTCCGTTCCCTCAGCGGTGATCAATTTCGTCTACCGGCGGAAGAACTTCCGGTATATGCGCCACAGCTCCAAAGAACGCAGGCAAATGAACTATTTCTCCAGTCTTCTAGTGGACAAAGATCTTATTAAGGAGATCCGTCTGTACAATCTGGCGGACAGCTTTATGGGCCGCTACCTGGCCGCCTTCCGGGTCTACTACAAAGGTCTGCGAAGACTGATTTTAGGAGAAAACGCCTGGCACACCCTGCTGGCCGTGGTCACCGGCGCAGCCAATCTTGTCTTCTATATTATCATCGCCAAGCAGGTGTTCACCGGCGTGATCCAAATCGGTGACTACACCCTCTACACAGGTGCTATCGCCTCTGTTGCCGCCTGTGTCAGCACTCTGATCACCGCCTCCGGCACCATCTACGAAGGCACACTGTTCATCGACAATCTGATCGCCTTTATGGAGGAAAAGCAGACTGTTTTGCCGGACAAAACGCCGGCGGAGAAGGTCATCCGGGGATCGGAGCATACTATTGAGTTCGTGAATGTCAGCTTCCGCTACCCCGGTACCAAGCGGGATGTTCTGAAGAATGTCAGTTTCACCATTCATCCCGGCCAGACCATCGCCCTTGTAGGCCTTAACGGCGCCGGCAAGACCACTTTGATCAAGCTGCTGACCCGCCTGTATGATCCCACCGAAGGGCATATTCTCTTGGACGGCAAGGATTTAAAGGCCTACTGCCTGGAGAGTCTGTACCAAACCTTTGGCATCATTTTCCAGGATTTTGGAAAGTATGCCCTCAGTGTCAGGGAAAATATACAGCTGGGAAGTCTTGCCAAAGACGATCACGATGCCGTTGTTTTTGCCGCCCGGCAGAGTACCGCCGGCGACTATATTGAAAAATTGCCTGCCGGCTACGACACGCCGCTAATGCGGATCTTTGAGCCGGACGGATTGGAACTGTCTGTAGGACAGTGGCAGAAACTGGCCATCGCCCGCGCCTTCTACGGTGACGCGGATGTGATGATCCTGGATGAGCCCACCGCCTCTCTGGATGCCATCGCTGAGCAGGAGATTTTTAACCAGTTTGACCGACTGCGTCACAACAAGACCACCGTCTTCGTCTCCCACCGGCTCTCCAGCGCCACGGTGGCTGACCGGATTTTGGTGCTGGAAAACGGCTGTCTTATTGAGACCGGCAGCCACCGGGAACTGATGGCGCTGCGGGGTAAATACCACACCCTCTTCACTACCCAGTCCAAGCGCTATGCAGAAAACGGCGGCTTTGATACAGATGACTAAAAAATACCCGGAGGAACATCCTCCGGGTATTTGCTTATAAAATGCAAAAATCGCAGGTTTGAACCTGCGATTTTTGCAACAAGAAAAGAAGAGAAGAAAATGAAAAAGATGGGTAGCAAAGTTAAGCATTGTGGACTATCAATCAGTCCTTGAACCTTATGGCATTATCTTACCATGTAAATATGAATAAAGTAAGTGGAGATATATTAAGTTTATATTAATTTTCGTAATATTTGTTTATTTTGGGGAAAGTGGGTACTTGCCATTTGACGAAGTCGCAAAAATAGGGTATGATATTTCCTGGAGGAATGTGTTATGGAATTGACCTGTCCCATCTGCAGCGAACCCCTTATCAAAGACGGCAAAAGCTATCTCTGCGCCAACCGTCACAGCTTTGATATCGCCCGTCAGGGATATGTGAATCTGCTGGCCGTTCAGCAAAAGCACTCCCTGCACCCCGGGGACACTAAAGAGCAGGTCCTCTCCCGCCGGGCCTTTCTGGAGGGCGGATTCTATGCGCCCATCGCTGACACCCTGTGCCAGCTGGCAAATGGGGAACGCGGCCCTGTTTTGGATGTGGGCTGCGGAGAAGGGTACTATGGTGTCCGCCTGGCTGCCCACTTGAATGCAGAACTGACCGGCCTTGACATCTCCAAGGAAGCCGTGCGCTATGCCGCCGGAAAGTACAAGGACGCCATCTGGCTCTGCGCTTCCGCTGCTCATCTGCCGGTCAAGGACCGTTCTGTGGGTGTCCTTACCAGTTTGTTTGCCCTGACAGTTCCCGACGAGTTTCACCGGGTGCTGAAGCCAGGCGGCGCGTTCATTCAGGTGCTGGCCAAGGAAGACCATCTACTGGGCCTCAAAAACATCATCTACCCAACCCTTCACCACAAAGAGAAATCCGTTTCCTGCGACCTGCCGGGCTTCCGACTGGAAAAGAGCGTGGATGTATCCTTTGCATTTACTGTGGAAGGGCCGCAGGTGCAGAACCTGCTTTCTATGACACCCCATGTGTACCGCATTGGCAAGGAAGGCGCTGAGGCTTTGCGAAACACGCAAAGCCTTACAGACCGCGCCAGCTGCGTGCTGAACTTATTTAGGAGAGAAGAATGTTAGACAAATTGCAGGCGGTGGAAAGCCGCTTTGAGGAGCTATGCGCCCGTTCGGAGCAGCCGGACTTCTATAATGATCCCAAAAAAGCTGCCGCTATTTTGCGGGAGCGAAACGATCTGGAGCCCATTATCGAAACCTACCGGGCCTATCGCCAGGCTCAGCGGGATCTGGAGGATGCCCAGGAGCTGATGAGCGACCCCGAGATGAAGGAATTGTGCCAACAGACCTATCAGGAGTCCAGGGCGTCTATGGACGAGCTATACGACAAACTGCAAATCCTGCTGCTGCCCAAGGACCCCAACGACGACAAGAGCGTCATTATGGAGATCCGGGGCGGTGTCGGCGGTGAGGAAAGCGCTCTGTTTGCCCACAGCCTGTTCCGGATGTACTCCATGTACGCCGCCAAAATGGGCTGGAGCATTGAGTTGATGAACTACAATGACACAGAGCTGGGTGGCGTGAAGGAAGCGGATTTCGTGATCAACGGCCGGGGCGCTTACTCCCGTCTGAAATACGAATCCGGCGTCCACCGGGTACAGCGCGTGCCGGAAACCGAGTCCGGCGGCCGCGTCCACACCTCCACGGCCACAGTTGCGGTGCTTCCGGAGATGGAAGAGGTGGATGTGCAGATCAATCCTGCCGACATTGAAATGCAGGTGTACCGGGCCAGCGGTGCCGGCGGACAGCACGTGAACAAGACCAGCTCCGCCGTCCGTTTGATCCACAAGCCTACGGGTATCGTGGTGGCCTGCCAGGAGGAGCGCAGCCAGCTCCAAAACCGGGAAAAATGTATGCGAATGCTGGCTTCCAAGCTCTATGAAATTGAGCAAGAGAAGCTGGACGCCGCCGTCACCGGTATGCGCCGCAGTCAGGTAGGCACCGGCATGCGCAACGAGCGCATCCGCACCTATAATTTCCCCCAGGGCCGTGTGACTGACCATCGGGTCGGTCTGACCCTGTACAAAATCGATCAAGTTATGGACGGCGCTATTGATGAGATCATCGACGCCCTGGCCACTGCCGACCAGGCCGAAAAGCTGAAGAACGCCCAATAAGAGGATATACTATGGATTTTATTACCCACTGCCCGGAGGAGACTGAGCGCGTCGGCGCCGCCCTGGCAGAACAATTGACTCCCGGCACGGTTCTTGCCTACCGGGGAGACCTGGGCGCAGGTAAGACCGCCTTTACCCGGGGTATTGCCCGAGGTCTGGGGTTCACAGAGCCGGTCACCAGCCCCACCTACACCATCGTCAATGAATACCTTTCCGGACGGCTGCCTCTGTTCCATTTTGACATGTACCGCCTCCACTCCGCCGATGACCTTTTTGATATCGGCTGGGAGGACTATTTGGAGCGGGGCGGCATCTGCGCAGTGGAATGGAGCGAGAATGTGGAAGACGCTCTGGAAGACCCGGTGACCGTCACCATTGAAAAGCTGGGAGAGGACTCCCGACGCATCACCATCACAGGAGGGAATATCCGTGATTTTAGCCTTTGAGACCTCCGCAAAAGCGGCCTCCGTCGCCTTGATGGAACAAGGAAAGCTTTTGGGAGAGTCCTATCAGAATACCGGTCTGACTCACAGTCAGACTTTGATGTCTATGGCAGAGGATCTTCTGCACAAGAGCGGCAAGACCGCGGCGGATGTGTCTGCCGTTGCCGTTGCGGCAGGACCCGGCAGTTTTACCGGCGTGCGCATCGGTGTTGCCGCTGCCAAGGGATTTGCCTGGGGCAAAGAACTCCCCTGCTACGGCGTGTCCACATTGGAGGCTATGGCTGAGTATCTTGGCGTATGGCAGGGATATGTTGTGCCTACTATGGACGCCCGCCGGGATCAGACCTACACTGCCCTCTTCCGTGCCGAGAAGGGAAATCTCACCCGCCTATCCCCCGACCGGGCCATTTCCTACGAAGAATTGGCGGAAGAATTAAAAAAATTGGATGACGCAATTTTTTTAGTTGGAGACGGCGCAGTTTTGTGCTATAATACATTGGAAGAAGCGGTGCCCAACCTGGTACTGCCCGCCGAACACCGGCAGCATCAGCGCGCCACAGGGGTTGCCCTGCTGGCTCAGCGTATGATAGACGCCGGAGATCCCGGTGACGGCGCCGGTCTCGCACCCAATTATTTAAGGCCTTCCCAGGCCGAGCGGGAACGCCTTGCCCGGGAAAACAAATAAAGGAGAGATAGAATCATGGGTACTGTACACGAATTGAACCACCCCCTCATTCAACACAAGCTGGCGATCCTGAGAAATCGGAAGACCGGTGTCAAGGAGTTCCGTGAGCTGGTCAGTGAGATCGCCGGGCTGATGTGCTATGAAGCCACCAGAAATCTGCAGACGGAAGAAGTCATGGTGCAGACTCCCGTGGCACTGGCCAAGTGCCGCAAGCTCTCCGGCAAGAAACTGGCCATTATCCCCATCCTCCGTGCAGGCCTGGGTATGGTAGACTCTATGCTGGACCTGATCCCCTCCGCCAAGGTGGGCCACATCGGTCTGTATCGGGATCCCGAAACCCATATGCCCGTAGAGTATTACTGCAAGCTGCCCGAAGACATCGGCGCACGGCAGGTCTATGTGGTGGATCCCATGCTTGCTACAGGCGGCAGCGCCATCGCAGCGATTGATTTCCTGAAAAAGCGCGGCTGCAAGCAGATCATTATGATGAATATCATCGGCTGCCCCGAGGGCGTGAAAGCCGTGCAGGATGCCCATCCCGATGTGGATATCTATGTTGCCGCTATTGACGAAAAGCTCAACGAGCACGCCTACATCGTTCCCGGACTGGGCGACGCAGGCGACCGCATCTTCGGCACTAAGTAAATACCAAAACCACCGGTCTGACGACCGGTGGTTTTCTTCTCATAAATGGAGGCGTGTGTTCTTTCGAACACACTCCTTTTTGCTTATTCCAGTTCAAACGCGCCGGTATACAGCTGGTAGTAAGTTCCCTGCTGATCGATCAGGTCCTGATGGGTTCCCCGCTCAATAATCCGGCCTTTTTCCAGCACCATAATACAGTCCGCGTTCCGGACAGTGGACAGCCGATGGGCGATGACAAATGTGGTTCTGCCCTTCATCAGAGCGTCCATACCCTTCTGTACCAAGGCCTCCGTACGGGTATCGATGGAGGATGTGGCCTCGTCCAGGATCATCACCGGGGGATTGGCCACTGCAGCTCGGGCAATCGCAATCAGCTGACGCTGACCCTGAGACAGCTGGGCGCCGTTTCCGGTGAGCATGGTGTTGTAGCCCTCCGGCAGACGGGTAATGAAATCGTGAGCGTTGGCGGTCTTTGCCGCCTCGATGCACTCTTCGTCGGTAGCCGCCAAATTGCCGTAGCGAATGTTCTCCATCACCGTGCCGGTGAACAAGTTAGTATCCTGAAGCACGATACCCAAGCTGCGCCGCAGATCCGCCTTGCGGATCTTGTTGATATTGATCCCGTCGTAGCGGATCTTACCGTCGGCGATATCATAAAAGCGGTTAATGAGGTTGGTGATAGTGGTCTTGCCTGCGCCGGTAGCGCCCACAAAAGCCAGCTTTTGGCCAGGATTGGCGTACAGGGACACATCGTGGAGCACCGTCTTCTCCGGCACATAGCCAAAATCCACCTCGTGCATGGTAATATCGCCGGTAAGCAAAGTGTAGGTGACCGTACCGTCGGCCTGGTGGGGATGCTTCCACGCCCACTTGCCGGTATGCTCCTCACACTCGGTGATGGTACCATCTTCTTCCACTCGACAATTGACCAGGGTCACATAGCCCTCGTCCTCCTCTACGGGCGCGTCCATCAGCTCAAAGATCCGCTCCGCGCCGGCCAGAGCCATAATAATGGAGTTGATCTGATTGCTCACCTGGCCGATAGGCATATTGAAGCTGCGGCTGAGCGCCAGGAAGCTCACCAGGCCGCCCAGGGTGATCAGCTTTTCATCACTGTGGATTGCCAGCAGGCCGCCCACCACCGCCAAAATAGTGTACTGCAAATATCCCAGGTTGTTGTTCACGGGACCCATCATATTGGTATAGGAGCCAGCCTTAAAGGCATTGATGCGAAGCTTTTCAGCGATCGTGCCGAACTCCTTCTTGCAGGTCTCCTCCCGGCAAAACACCTTGACTACCCGCTGACCGGAGATCATCTCCTCCACATAGCCGTTCACCGCGCCCAAAGACTTCTGCTGGCCGATGAAGTACTTGGCAGTATTGCCCGCCACAGTCTTTGTGACCATCAGGATTCCGAAGGAGGTCAGCAGCACCACTGCGGTGAGGATGGGAGATGTGATGAGCATCATCACGAACACCGTCACCAAAGTCGCCAAAGAGGAGATGCACTGGGGAATGGACTGGGAGATCATCTGCCGCAAGGTATCGATGTCGCCAGTGTAGCGGCTCATCAGATCACCTGCAGGGTGGGTGTCAAAATACCGGATGGGAAGCCGCTGCATATGACGGAACATAGAGTCACGGATATCCTTCTGGGTTCCCTGACCCACCTTGACCATCAGAAAGTGGTGCAAAAACGCGGAGGCCATACCGACGAGGTAAATGCCTGCCATCACGCACAGGAAGGTGATCAGCGGTCCGAAATCAGGATTGGTCTGTCCGATCAAAGGCTTAATGTAATCCTCGATGACATACTCCAGGGACTTGCTGCTGGCGGCCTGGGCAAATGCGGTGAGCAGAATGCTCAGCACGACCACAATCAGCGTCTTCTTATGGGGTTTCATATAGCCCAGCAGGCGAAGAATGGTCTGCTTGGGATTTTTGGCCTTGCGGCCGTCCCCTCTCATTCTCACAGGAGGCATTATTCCTCGCCTCCTTTCGTCTGGGAGTCATAGACTTCCCTGTAGATCTCAGAGGTCTTCAGCAGTTCCTCGTGGTTGCCGGCGGCAGCAATTTTACCGCCGTCCATTACCAGGATCAGGTCCGCCTCCTGGACAGAAGCCACCCGCTGGGCGATGATCAGCTTGGTAGTGCCGGGGATCTCCTCGGCAAAGGCCTTGCGGATCATAGCGTCGGTGTGGGTGTCCACGGCAGAGGTGGAGTCGTCCAGAATCAGGATCTTGGGCTTCTTCAGCAAGGCTCTTGCAATACAAAGCCTCTGCTTCTGGCCGCCGGATACATTCGTGCCGCCCTGCTCGATGTGGGTGTCATATCCGTCGGGAAAGTTCATTATAAAATCGTGGGCGCAGGCAAGTCGGCAGGCGCGCTCCATCTCCTCATCGGTGGCATCGGGATTGCCCCAGCGGAGATTATCCTTGATGGAGCCGGAGAAGAGCACATTCTTCTGCAGCACCATAGACACGGCATCCCGGAGGGCGTTGAGATCATACTCCCGCACATCCACGCCGCCCACCTTCACCGCGCCTTCCGTCACATCGTAAAGGCGAGGGATCAGCTGGACAAAAGTGGATTTACTGGAGCCTGTACCGCCCAGTATGCCCACCGTCATGCCCGGCGCGATGTGAACGCTCACATTGTCCAAGGCGTTTCTGTCAGCGTTTTTATTGTAGCGGAAGGACACATTTTCAAAGTCCACAGAACCGTCAGCCACTTCCTTGACGGGATTTTCCTTCTCCGTCAAATCCGGCTTCTCCGTGAGGATCTCATAAGCGCGGCGCATAGGCGCCCGGCTCATGGTATACATCACAAACACCATAGACATCATCATAAGGCCCGAGAGAATCTGACCGGTGTAGGTAAACATAGCGGTGAGGTTTGCGGTATCCAGCTCGCCGCCCACCACCAGTCTTGCGCCCAGGTAGGAGATGAAGATCATACTGGTGTAGACCGCCAGCTGCATCATAGGATTGTTGAAGGACATAATCCGTTCAGCCTTCAGGAAATCCCGGTAGATATCGTCGGAGGTATCGGTAAACTTTTCTGTTTCCCTGTTCTCCCGGACAAAGGCCTTCACCACCCGGATGCCGTGAATGTTCTCCTGCACCACATTGTTCAGCTTGTCGTAGGACTTAAAGACCCGGTCAAAAATCTTCCGGACACGGCTGATGAGGAACAGCAAACCCGCTGCCAGCAAAGGCAGCATAATGCAATAGATCACACTCATTTTGGGGCTGATACGGAAGGCCATGATCAGCGCCATCACCAGCATCACCGGGGTGCGGAAGATCATCCGGATGGACATCTGGAAGGTCATCTGCAGTGTTGCCACATCGGAGGTCAGCCGAGTGACAATGCTGGAAGAGGAGAACTTATCGATGTTGGAAAAATCGTAGGTCTGCACCTTGGAGAACATATCATTCCGCAGATTCCGGGCAAAGCCGGTGCTGGCGTAGGAGGCGAAAAACGCAGAAGCCACGCCGAAAGTCAGGCTGCACAGAGCGCACAGGAGCAGCAGACCACCGTTGCGAAGAACGGCCGTCATATTTCCCGGCTCGATGCCTTCCCGGATCAGTTTTGCCAAAACCAGCGGGATGAGAATCTCCATGGTCACCTCACCCACCATGCAGACGGGGCTACCCAGCGCCGCCCACTTATATTCCCGGACGCTCCGGGCAAGGGTTTTAATCACAAGGCATTCCTCCTGATTATCTTCTTTTCTAATTTCTCATTGTAGCAAACTCTGCCGCTTTTGGAAAGAGGTATATAAAAAAGTTTACAATTTTCTTTCTCTTTGCTATACTGTCAGCAGAAAGGATGTGACGGTTGTGAGAGCGGATTGCCATATGCATATGGTGCTGGACGGATTTGACTGGAAGCAAGCCATAGCCCGGCACAGCGCCGCACCTCAGGATTCTTTCATCCGGCAGATCCTGGCTCGCTACCGGGAGCTGGGGTATACCTATCTCCGTGACGGCGGAGATAAATGGGGCGTGGGAGCAAGGGCCCGCCAGCTGGCGCCAGAATACGGCATCACCTACCGCACCCCCCTATCCCCTCTGTGCAAAGCAGGTCACTACGGCAGCTTTATCGGCACGGTCTATGAAACAATAAGCGAATACGCAAAACTGGTAGTAAACACCCGGAACGCCGGTGGTGATTTCATTAAAATTATGATCTCCGGGTTGATGGATTTCGATCACTTTGGTGTACTTACCCAGCCGGGTTATGATCCAAAAGAAATTGCAGAGCTGATCCACATCGCCCACGAGGAGGGTCTGGCCGTAATGGCCCACGCCAACGGGGCAGACACTGTCCGTGCCGCGGCAGAAGCCGGGGTAGACTCTGTGGAGCACGGAGCATATCTGGACCGGGAAGCGCTTTCTGCTATGAAAGACAACGGTGTGGTGTGGGTCCCTACCCTTTCCACCGTGGGCAACTTACGGGGCAAAGGCCGGTTTTCTGAAGACGATGTCGCCCGGATTCTGGACGATGCCCTTGCCAATGTGGCCGCATTTTCCGAAATGGGTGGCATTCTTGCCGCCGGCACGGATGCCGGCGCCTGGTCCGTCCCCCACGGCAGCGCCACCGAAGAGGGGTATTTTGCTATGGCCGGCGTCAGCCAAGGGGCGTTGGACGCAGGTTTCCAAGCCATACAAAGGAAGTTCTAAGCAAAAAGCCGGGGATGCTCCCGCACCCCCGGCTTTTGACTTTCTTTACAGTTGGGCAAGATAACCCTCCGCATGATGGACTGCCGATGCGCCATCGGCTACTGCCGTGACGATCTGCCGCAGTGCCTTGGTGCGCACATCTCCCACCGCGTACACGCCGGGCAAATTGGTCTGGCCAGTCTCGTCCGCCCGGATGTAGCCCTGCTCGTCCAGTTCCAGCATGCCACTAACCAGCTCCGTGGCCGGCTGGCGGCCGATGCCCACGAACACGCCGTCGCAAGCCAGCTCCGTCATCTCGCCGGTGCGCACATCCTTTACAATAATTTGTCCCTTGCGGATCTCCTGCACCTGGTGATTCCAACAGAACTCCACATTGGGCGCTTCCATCAGCGGCTTGTGATAGACCCGGGATGCCCGGAGAGTATCTCTGCGATGGACAACAATCACTTTGCTGGCCAACCGACTCAGCAGCAGGGCATCTGCCGCGGCCGTATTGCCGCCGCCCACCACTACCACGGTCTTGCCTCGGTAGAACATTCCGTCACAGGAGGCGCAGTAATGCACACCCCGGCCCAGCAGTTCCGTTTCCCCGGGCACATCCAGATGCTTCGGACCTGCGCCGGTAGCAATCACCACAGTCCTGCCGGAAAACACGCCGTCCGTGGTCTCTGCCGTTTTGATGTTTCCTTCCAACGACAGCTTTGTCACTTGGGTAAACTTCGTCTTCGCGCCAAACTTTTCCGCATTTTCCCGCATCTGCTGGCCAAGGGTATAGCCGTCGATGCCGTCCACAAAGCCGGGATAGTTGTCAATTTGCGGTGTCTCCACCATCTGACCGCCTGCAGCCATCTTTTCCAGCACCAATGCCTCCATGCCCGCCCGGGCGCCATAAAGAGCAGCGGTGTAGCCGCCGGGACCACCGCCAACAATCAGCATATCATACATCTTCTCCATAAGAGTATCCCTCCTTTTTTTACAGTATACCACAGCTTGTCTAGATTTAAAGTGATAATATCACATTTGACAGAAAAGAAAAACTTTTTTATAATGGAGAAAAAGGAGGTTGCCTATGGATATTGCTGCGTATTTACCGGTATTTCCCCAGCTGACCGCTGCCCAGCAGCAGACGCTGCAAAATACCATTGTCCCCCGCACGGTAAAGCCCGGTGAACTACTCCACAACGGCTCTGCGGACTGTGCCGGCCTTGTGCTGATCAAATCCGGGCAGCTACGGGCCTACAGCCTCTCTGACGAGGGACGGGAAGTGACTCTCTACCGGCTTTTTGATATGGATATCTGTCTGTTCTCCGCCTCCTGCGTGATGAACAGCATTCAGTTTGAGGTAATCGTGCAGGCAGAAAAGGAATCTCAGGTATATGTGATCCCTCCCTATGTATACAAACGCCTTGTGGAGGAATCTGCCATTCTGGCAAACTACATCAACCAACTTCTGTCCTCCCGGTTTTCCGAAGTTATGTGGCTGATGGAGCAGGTGATGTGGAAAAGTATGGATAAGCGCCTGGCGGCGTTTCTCCTGGATGAATCCCGGCTGGAAGGCACGGCCGCGCTGAAGCTCACCCACGAAAAGATTGCCAATCATCTGGGTACGGCCCGGGAGGTAATCACCCGGATGCTCCGGTATTTCCAGGCAGAGGGCATGGTCACTCTTACCCGGGGCGCTGTGGAACTAACTGACACAACTAAGTTGGAAAGCCTTGCGAATGCATAAAAATACCCGCCGGATGGCGGGGATTTTGCATTACAGCAGGTCCAGGATCTGCGCTTTAGGCTTTGCGCCCAGGGACTGATTGGTGATCTCGCCGTTCTTGATCACATAAAGGGTGGGAATGCTGACTACCTGGTACTGAGAGGCCAGCTCCGGCTCTTCGTCCACATTGACCTTGCAGACCTTGATGTCTTCCCGCTCTTCGGCGATCTCGTCCAGGATGGGGCCGATCATACGGCAAGGGCCGCACCAGCTGGCCCAAAAGTCCAGCAGGACGGGCTTGTCAGAGTTCAGAACTTCTTCCTGGAATGTATCTTTTGTAATATGCAATACCTTCATTTTGTATTCCTCCTTGTGGTTTGTTTTATGGTCTTAGTATACCACATATTTTCTGTTTTTCTGTGACGAAATCACATTTCTCCCCACAGCCGAAAAAGCGCCCTCGCGGGGCGCTTTTTTCAGTCAAAGAAATCCTTAATGGTATCGAAGAACTTGTTGCGCTTGGGACTGCTCTTCTTGTCCAGCGTATCGTCCAGCTTTCGCAGCAGTTCCTTCTGCTCCCGGGTCAGCTTAGTGGGCGTTTCTACCACCACTGTAAACCGGTGGTCACCCCGGCGCTTGGGATTGTTCACCAGGGGAATACCCTTTGCCATCAGGGTGAACATCTTGCCGGTCTGGGTGCCCTCGGGAATCTCAAACTTCACCTTGCCGTCCAGTGTAGGCACTTCAATCTCCGCGCCCAGCGCCGCCTGGGTGAAAGTGATAGGCACTTCGCAGTACACGTGGACGCCGTCCCGCTCAAAGATGGGATGGCGCTTGATGTAGATTTCCACCATCAGATCGCCGTTGGGGCCTCCATTGCTGCCTACGCAGCCCTCGCCCCGCACCCGGACGGTCTGTCCGGCATCCACGCCGGCAGGCACGCTGACCCGGATCTTCTGATTGCGGCGGACTTTTCCCTTGCCGCGGCAGGTGGTACAGGGATTTTTGATGATCTTGCCTCTTCCGGAGCACTGGGGACAGGTGGCGGTGGACTGCATCTGCATACCCATAAAGTTCTGGGTGGTACGTACCTGGCCTGTGCCTCGGCAGTGGGAGCAGGTTTCGATCTCCCCGTCAGCGGAACCGGAGCCGTTGCAGGCGGCGCAGGTCTCGATCCGGGTGGCAACCACTTCCTTTTCCACGCCAAAGGCCGCTTCCTCAAAGGTCAGTTCCAGTCGGGCGCCCACATTTTCACCCCGTTGGGGGACATTGCGGGTGCTCTGCCGACGGCTGCCGCCACCGAAGAACTCGCTGAAAATATCGCCGAAATCACCGAAGCCGCCGAAACCGCCAAAGCCGCTGCCATAGCCGCCTGCACCGCCGCCGTAATTGGGGTCGACACCGGCAAAGCCGAACTGGTCATAGCGGGAGCGCTTCTGATCATCGGACAGCACTTCATAGGCCTCGCCCAGCTCCTTGAACTTCTCCTCCGCTTCCTTGTCGCCGGGATTGCGGTCGGGATGGTACTTCATGGCGCTCTTCCGGTAGGCCTTTTTTATTTCCTCGGCGCTGGCACTTTTGTCAACACCCAGCACCTCATAATAATCTCTTTTTTGTTCTGCCATTGATTTCACCTCTTACAAAGGGAACATACGCTTTGAAGGGGCGGTTTGCACCGCCCCTTTGGGGTCATTAGTCCACAGTCTGATAGTCAGCGTCTACTACACCGTCATCGCCGCAGCCGCCGCAGTTAGGATCGCAGCCCTCACCCTGAGGCGCAGCGTTCTTGTACAGCTTTTCGGAGACGGCATAGAAGGCCTTCTGCACCTCATCGGTGGCATCCTTGATGGCCTGCAGATCGTTGCCCTTGTTGACTTCCTTCAGTTTGTCAACAGCGGCCTGGATGGAGGACTTCTCCTCCTCGGTGATCTTATCACCCAGCTCGCCCAGAGTTTTCTCGGTCTGGTAGACGATCTGATCGGCGGTGTTGTGGGTGTCTACTTCTTCTCTCTTAGCCTTGTCTTCAGCAGCGAACTGCTCTGCATCCTTCACCGCCTTATCAATCTCGTCCTGAGACAGATTGGTAGACGCGGTAATGGTAATATCCTGCTCCTTGCCGGTGCCCAGGTCCTTTGCAGAGACCTTCACGATACCGTTTGCGTCGATGTCAAAGGAAACTTCGATCTGAGGTACGCCGCGGGGCGCGGGTGCGATACCGGTGAGCTGGAAGCGACCCAGAGTCTTATTGTACGCAGCCATCTCACGCTCGCCCTGAAGCACATGGACCTCAACGGAGGTCTGACCGTCAGCAGCGGTGGAGAATATCTGGCTCTTGCGAACAGGAATGGTGGTGTTGCGGTCAATCAGACGGGTGAATACACCGCCCATAGTCTCAATACCCAGGGACAGAGGAGTGACGTCCAGCAGGACCACATCCTTCACATCGCCGGTGAGAACACCGCCCTGAATAGCAGCGCCCAGGGCCACGCACTCGTCGGGATTGATGCCCTTGAAGCCTTCCTTGCCGGTGATGCCCTTCACGGCTTCCTGCACGGCGGGGATACGGGTAGAGCCGCCTACCAGCAGAACCTTGTGCAGATCAGAGGGCTTCAGGCCTGCGTCGCTCATAGCCTGGCGGACAGGCTTCATAGTACGCTCCACCAGATCGGCGGTCATCTCATTGAACTTTGCGCGGGTCAGAGAAACATCCAGATGCTTAGGACCGGTGGCATCAGCAGTGATATAGGGCAGATTGATTGCGGTGGTGGTCATTCCGGACAGCTCGATCTTTGCCTTCTCAGCTGCCTCGCGGAGACGCTGCATAGCCACCTTGTCATTCTTCAGGTCAATGCCCTCTGCCTTCTTGAACTCGGCAACCAGGTAGTCCATGATCCGCTCGTCAAAGTCGTCGCCGCCCAGACGGGTGTCGCCGGCGGTAGCCAGAACTTCCACGATGCCGTCGCCGATCTCCAGAATGGAGACGTCGAAAGTACCACCGCCCAGGTCGTAGACCATGATCTTCTGCTCGGTTTCCTTATCCAGGCCGTAAGCCAGTGCGGCTGCGGTGGGCTCGTTGATAATACGCTTTACTTCCAGACCGGCGATCTTGCCTGCGTCCTTGGTAGCCTGACGCTGAGCGTCAGAGAAGTATGCGGGAACGGTGATAACAGCCTCGGTGACGCTCTGGCCCAAATAAGCCTCGGCATCGGCCTTCAGCTTCTGCAGCACCATTGCGCTGATCTCCTGAGGAGTATAGCCCTTACCGTCCACGGTCACGCGGTAGTCCTCTCCCATATGGCGCTTGATGGAAGCGATGGTGCGATCTGCGTTGGTGACAGCCTGGCGCTTTGCCACCTGGCCGACCATACGCTCGCCGGTCTTGGAGAAAGCCACCACAGAGGGAGTGGTTCTGCCGCCCTCAGCGTTGGCAATCACGACTGCCTCGCCGCCTTCCAGCACGGCAACGCAGGAGTTGGTAGTACCCAAGTCAATTCCGATAATCTTACCCATAATAATTTCCTCCTAAATCAGAAAAGTTTATACATTGTTATTCGGTGCAATTTGGCTCAGTTCGCTACCTGCACCATTGCAAAACGGACGATCTTTTCGCCCATTTTAAAGCCCTTTTGGAACACCTGAGAAATGGTATTCTCTCCCAGCGTCTCATCGTCGATGTGCATCACCGCGTTATGCAGATTGGGATTGAAGGTCTCACCGGCCTCTCCGAAGATCTCCACGCCCAAGCCGGCAAAAATGCCGATCAGCTGAGTCATTGTCATCTCCACGCCTTTTTTGTAGGCCTCGTCCTGGGTGGGCTGATTCAACGCCCGTTCCAGATTGTCATAAACAGGAAGCAATTTCTCCACCGCATCGGCTCTGCCGTTGCCGTAGGAGAGCTCTTTTTCCTTGATGGTACGCTTGCGGAAGTTATCGTAATCCGCCGCCAGACGGACCAGCAGGTCGTGCTCGGCGTTGTACTTTTCTTCCCATTCATTCACCGCCGGCTCTTCCGGGGTCACTTCCGGGGTGGTTTCTTCCTTTATTTCCTCTGCCGTTTCCTGAGCAGGGGTCTTCTTGTCTTTCTTCGCCAAAGGTTAATCCTCCTTACCGGGCTCTGCCGCTGCCTGGGGCAGGGACTGCTGCTCGGGCTTTGCAAACATTTTGGAAAGGCTCTCGGCAAAATAGGAGAGTCTTGCTGTGACTTTCGCATAGTCCATACGGGTGGGGCCTACCACACCAATCATACCCTGCATACCGTCACCAATATCAAATTTGGTCATGACCACCGAGGTGTCCTTCAACTCCTGGGCCACATTCTCAGGACCCACCAAAACTTTGGTGCCGTTTTGATTCTGCATAATGGCCGGCAAGTTGGACAAGGAATCCTCATCCAGGGAGGACATGATCCTCTGCGCCTTGTCCACGTCCCGGTACTCCGGCTGGCCAAGCAGACGCATCTGTCCGGCCACCGCCATATTGGTGCCACCCTGGCCCCGGAGGGTCTCCGCGGTGAACTCCATAATCACGGGTACCAGAGCGCCGGCGTGGCCGGAGGCGTTCATCACCCGTTCCAGCAGTTCCGGGGTAAAGTCACCCGGTGTCAAGCCGGTCATGGTGGCATTCAGCACCGCGCTAAGCATCTGCAGATCGCTCTGCTCTACCTGCAAGGGCAGCTTGATGAGCTTGTTGACCACCTGCTCATCGGAGAGCATAATCACCAGAATCACGCTGTTCTGACCTGCCAGGATCAATTCAAACCGCCGTACCGTCGCGCCGCCGTAGCGGGAGGTCACGGAAATAGCAGGCAGGTCGGTGGCCTGACTTACTAATTTTGCGACTTTTTCCAGCATTCTATCCACACGCTGCATCTTTTCTTCGATGGCGATGTTGATGGACTGAGTCTCGTCCATGGTCAGCCGGTAGTCGGCCATCAGTTCGTCCACATACAGCCGGTAGCCGGCGGCTGCGGGAATGCGGCCGGCGCTGGTGTGGGGCTGCTCCAGATAGCCCATGGTAGTCAATTCCGCCATCTCATTGCGGATGGTGGCAGAGGAGTAATTCATATCCGGCAGCTCGGCAATGGCCTTGGAGCCAACAGGCTCGGCAGTACGGATGTACAGCTCCACAACGCTGCGAAGCACCTTCTTTTTTCGTTCTGTCAGTTCCATAAAGCCCCTCCTCTTTTTAGCTTAGCACTCATTCTCTTTGAGTGCTAAGCACACTATAGCAGAGAGTGCTAAAATTGTCAAGCAGAATATTTTGAACTTATTTTGAACAATAAAAAATGGCGCTCCGGGCAATTCCGGAGCGCCGTTTTTTCGTTGATTACCGACCCATTTCCCTCTTGAGCCGGTCCATTACATAATGGCAGTTAAGGACCTTCTCCCGGAGCTGACCCTTGGAGAAGTAATACTGGTTGGCGGCTTCGAAGCCGATGGCCGCGTTCATCCGCATAAGAGAGAGCATTTCCTCAGTGCAGGTCAGCTCTTCCCTTGCCATTTCCAGCATAGTCTGCCGGTCCTGCTTTTCCCGCGCCTGATAGAAATGGATCTGATTCAGGCCGGATTTGTACAGGCAGTAGGCAGCATGGGCCATCACATTCAACTCGCTGGGGCATTGCTCCGGCGTGCCGATCTCCTGCTCCAGCAGGTCAAGGCCCTCTTTCCACTTGCTGCAGATCTTAGTGTACTGGTTTTCGTACACCTCCAGGGGATAATCGCCACGCCAGTTTTCCATATCATCAAAGACGTAGCAGGTCATACTGACAGTGTAGCCGGTAGGGTCTAAGTACAACAAATTACTGGGGCCCGCGTTCTGAGGGCCGAAATACAGAGAGTACAGATGGAAGGGGAACTCCTTCAGCGCCTCGGTGAACAATTCTGTGGCCCGCTTGCCCACATCGGGGAATACCGATGTGTCGTAGCCTTCATAGAAATACTTGGCCGCATGCATAATGTTCCGGGAGGGGTAGCCACCCAGCGTCCAGCTGAGCAGCAGATTGGTCACGCCCTCGTCCCGGACCTGCCGGATATGCTTCTCGATATTGGGATACACCGGCAGCGCAGGCACAGTAGAACCCTCCCAGGAGGTATTGATCTGCACCTTGGCAGCGATCTCCATACCCCGCTCCCGAGCCAGCTTCCACTCCGCTTTCGCCCGTTCGCCGGGGCCGATATTGCCCATAGAATAGTCCACGACCTGACCCTTGACACCGCCGAACTCATAGGGAACATGCAGCTCACTCTGGCTCATTAGCACCACATTTTGCGGCAGCTGGCGAATGATATCCATATTGTATTCATCCCACGCCCAGCTCCATGCGATGACCTTCATGTTGGGATCTGCCCGATGAACGCCCCGCTCGATGCAGGCGATGTTATTGGCGATGACCTCGCCCACGCTCAAGTCCTTGCATATGGGGCAGTTGCAAGGATCGGGCAGCATAGAGGAATAGCAATTGGTGAGGTTCTCCGAACGGGTGATAATAAAGACACCACCCAATTTCGGCGCTTGCCGGCAGACGAACTCCACATTGTTTGTCAGATAGTCCTGCACCTGCTTGGTGGAGGTGCACAGGCAGACCGCTTGGTCAGAGACCTTGTGACCCTTCATTTCCGGATATTTCTCAAAGAACTTTTCCGGCAGGCCTCTGGGCTCATTTAAGTACAGATACACCTGGATGCCGAACTTTTCGCATCGGTCGGTAAGATCACGCAGATTGGCCAGTCGCTTTTCATAGCCCTTGGACAGTTCCGGCGCGAAGGGGAACTCCGACAGCTGAGCCAGCACGCCCTGCACCCAAATGGCGTTGACGCCTGTTTTCCGGTAGCTTTCCAGCATGTCATCCGGGCAGTAGGTTCTGCTGTCTACATCCAGAGCATGCTGATACAGGCTGGAGAAGCCGTAGATCATACGCAGGCCAACGATTTCCTTGCCGGAGAACTTCATGTCCTGAACATCATATTTAAAATCAAAAGCCTCTGCGCCGGTGATATCCACAGGCTGGACGATCTTCTTGATCTCTCTTGTTCTGGCGGCTTCTTCCTCCGTCAGCTCCCGCCACAGTACGGGAGCGCAATTGGGTTTTTCTCTGTGGAGCTTGGTCTCCAGGAAATCCTCTTCCCGGAGGACCACCGCCAGGTCTTCCTCTGTCATCTCCAGCAGCTCCAGCAGCTGCTCGTAAGGCAGAATATGCCACAGGGCCCGGAGCATGGTGATATAGCCCTTCTTTATCCACACATCGCTCTTGCAGGGAGCGCCAAGGCCCATATCTTCCGCAGCGCGAATAACATTTTCCTCGGTGGTCTTCAGAATGGCGGCGATCTTTGCCGGTGTCGCATACTCATAGGCCCGGAAGATAAAGGCCTGATGGGCAGTAGGCAGATGAGGGGTGGGGATGGGAAGCTTGCCAACGGGAGGCAGAGAATGCATCATAACAAAACCCTTCTTTCTTCTCGTTTTGCATGTATTTTGGATTACTGGTAGTATACTGCTGGTCGAGGGCAAATGCAAGTTCTTTTTTCCTCCCAGCGGCACTTTCCAAACCTTTTAATTTTTCGTAAAAATATTGTCCGCGGGGTAGAACTTACGGCAATTTTGTGGTATAATGTCCATAACTATACCATTGGAGAGAGAAATCTATGCTGGAACTTTTAGCGCCTGCGGGGTCTATGGAGGCCCTGCGTGCGGCAGTGCAAAACGGAGCTAACGCAGTTTACCTGGGCTGCGGGCAGTTTAACGCCCGGCAAAGCGCAAAAAACTTCACCCCCCAGGCTCTGGCAGAAGCCATTAAATACTGTCATATCCGCGGCGTGGCCGTCCATCTGACTCTGAACACCCTGGTGTCCGACAAAGAGTCTAAGGAGGCTGCGGCGCTGATCCGTCACGCCGCTACAAGCGGTGTGGACGCCTTTATCGTGCAGGATCTGGGCATTGTCCAGCTGTGCCGGCAGATTGCTCCCCACATCCCTCTCCACGGCTCTACGCAAATGACTGTCCACTCCTTGCCCGGCGTGCAGTTCTGCGCCGGTCTTGGTATGAGCCGGGTGGTTCTCAGCCGAGAGCTGAGCCGGGAGGAGATCCGCTATATCTGTGACAACTCCCCCATTGAAATCGAAGTCTTCGGCCATGGCGCTCTTTGCATGGGCTACTCCGGCCAGTGCTACCTCTCCGCTGCCATCGGAGGCCGGTCCGGCAACCGCGGCCGCTGCGCTCAGCCTTGCCGCCAGAGCTATGGCTACAACCGGTGGGAGAACAAGTATCCCTTGAGCTTGAAGGATAACTGCACGGTGCAGTACGTAAACGATCTGATAGATATGGGCGTTTCCTCCCTGAAGCTGGAGGGACGGATGAAGCGGCCGGAGTATGTGGCCGCCGTCACCCAGGTCTACCGCCAGGCCATCGACACCGGCAGAGTGACGAAGCCTATGATGGATCAGCTGACCACCGCCTTCAACCGCCAGGGCTTTACCGACTACTATTCCGGCCAAACCGGACCGAACATGTTCGGTATCCGGGAAGATACCATCACCAACGAGCGTTGGTGCAAGGAGATCCGTCAGAGCTATGAGGCGGTGGAAAATCCCCTTGTGCCGGTGGAGTTCCACGCCACTGTTCATACCGGACGCAGCCAGCTGACCGTCACTGACGCAGACGGCCATAGCTGCACCCTCACCGGCCCCGCGCCCGAGATGGCGCGGTCTGTGGAGCTGTCTCACGAGGAGCTGGCCTCCCGGCTGAGCAAAACCGGCGGCACACCCTATCGATGCATCCGGGTACACTCGGACATCGCGCCGGGTCTGACTTTGTCCGCCTCCGCTATCAACGGCCTGCGCCGGGATGTTTTGAATCTCCTCACCGCCCAGCGGGGCCGTCTGGAAGTTCCCGCCCTGGGCCGCTCTTTCGACTTCCCCTGCCGCCCCGGCCCCCACACACCGCCGGAGCTGACAGTACAGGTGACTTCCCGGGAGCAGATCACTCCCAAGCTGCTAAACGCCAATCCCGCAGTTCTCTACGTCCCTATCCACATTCTGTGCCAGGATATTGCGCTATGCTCCAAACTTACCAGTCAGGTGACGGTCTGCGCCGTTGCGCCCCGGGTTGTCCACGATAACGAACTGCCTAAACTCCGTCAGGATCTCTTAAACCTGAAAAATCTCGGCGTGCGGGAGGTGCTGGTAGGCAATGTGGGCCTGCTGATTCCTGTAAGAGAATGCGGCCTTATGGCCAGAGGTGACTTTGGATTGAATCTGTATAACTCCGGGTCTGTCAATTTCGCCCGGGATCTGCGCCTGCGTTCCGCCTGTCTGAGCTTTGAAATGACACTGCCCCAGATCCGGGATGTGAGCAAGGCGGTTCCCTGCGAACTGCTGGTCTATGGCCGTCTGCCGCTGATGCTGACGGAAAACTGCCTTATCCGCGGCCGGACCGGACAGTGTACCTGCCACAACGGCCCCGCCAAGCTTACTGACAAGACCGGCGCGGAGTTCCCCATTATCAAGGACGGGGATTCCTGCCGCAGCGTTCTGCTCAACGGCAAAAAGCTCTACTGGCTGGACCGGCAGGACGATCTTGCTCGGCTGGGCCTTTGGGCCACCCGGCTGTACTTTACCACGGAAAATCCCCGGGAGGTGGACCGGATTCTGTCCCAGTATGCCGATCCCTCCCCCTTTGACCCCGGTGCCTGCACAAGAGGCCTGTACTTACGGGGTGTTGAATAACCTGATCATAACCAAGGAGCCGCTATGCAACTGATTCTCGCATCTCAATCCCCCCGGCGCAAGGAATTGCTGGGGCTGTTCCATATTCCCTTTGCCATTCGGGTGGCCGACATCGATGAAACTATGGATGCCGCAGCCGCCCCCTATCGGGAAGTGGCCCGGGTCAGCCGGCTGAAGGCCGAGGCCGTACCCCGCGATGCTTCTGATGTGGTGGTCGCAGCCGACACTATCGTGGTATGCGACGGCCAGGTGCTGGGCAAGCCCCGGGATGAGATGGATGCCTTCCGGATGCTGAAGCTCCTCTCTGGCCGGGATCACCAGGTGATGACCGGTATGACCGTCCTCTGCGGGCAAAAGGCAACCGTCTGCACCGAGGTGACCGACATTCACTTTCGGCAACTGACCGACAAAGAAATCTGGTCTTACATCCGCACCGGTGAGCCGATGGACAAAGCCGGCGCCTATGGCATTCAAGGCGGCGCGGCGCTCTTTGCCGACAAAATCGTTGGCGACTATTATAATGTAATGGGCCTGCCGGTATGCCGGCTGGGACAGATCCTGCGGGCAACCGCTCCGGAAATGATGGAGGAAAACCTATGAAACATTACTTTACCAATCGCATACGGGTCGTCCTTCTGATTGCGGTGCTGCTGGCAATCGCGCTGCCGGTGATCAGTTCCCTGACGGGTCTGAAGGTGCCGGAGATGATGGTGCAAGGCGTTCTTGCGCCCTTCCGTACCGGTGTCAGCAAACTGTCTGATCAGGCTCAGAAGCTTTACGGCTATATTTTTGAATATGAGACTCTGCTGGCAGAAAACGAGGCTCTAAAGGCCCAGCTGGCAGAAATCGAAGATGAAGCCCGGGACGCCTATGCCACCAAGCAGGAAAACGAGCGTCTGCGGGAAGCGCTGAAGTTGCTGGAGATCGACGAGGACTACAGGTTTGTCGACGCTTATATTATCTCCACCAGCTCCGTGGACTGGAGCAATACCTTCACCATCAACCGGGGCGCCAATGCAGGTATCGAAGCCGGTATGTGCGCCATCACCGCCTATGGCGAGCTGGTGGGCCTTGTCAGTGAGGTGGGTCCCAACTATGCGGTTGTCAAATCCGTGCTGGACTCCTCCCTGGAGATCAGCGCCACCATCGCCTCCTCTGGCCACAGCGGTATGGTCCAGGGCGGCTACGCCTCCGGCTTGGATGGACTTCTGAGAATGAACTACCTCCCCTCCTCCGCCACCATCCGCAACCATGATCAGGTAGTCACCACCGGTTCTACCGTGTACCCCCGAAATCTGATCCTGGGTTATGTAGTGGACGCCGGTTTTGATGATACCGGCATCGCCAAGTACGCTCTGCTGGAGCCTGCGGCAGATGTCCGCAGCCTTGAGCAAGTCCTTATCGTCACAGCCTACAACGTCGGGTGATCATTATGGCAAAGAAGTATGATTTTCGGCCGGACAAGTCCCGCAGCAACCTGCTGAGCCATCTGGTCCTCACAAAAAAGCAGCAGCTTTCCGTTCTGAAATGGGGGCTTTACGCCCTGCTGCTGATCCTCCTCTCGGTGGTGCAGGATGTGCTGCTGAGTCAAGTGCGGATCTTGGGCGCAACCACGGAGCTTGTCCCCTGCGCCATTTTTCTGATCAGCATTCTGGAGGGTGGAGAAGCCGGCAGTATCTTTTCCCTGGCGGGCGGCCTGTTCTACCTGTTCTCCGGCACTGCACCGGGCTCTTATGCTATGGCCGCCATCACATTTTTGAGCGTGGGCGCCTGTCTGTTCCGCCAAGCATTCCTGCGGGAGAACTTCTTCTCCGCCGGCGTGTGCACTGCCATAGCAATGGTAGTGTACGAGATGCTGATGTTTGTCTTTGGACTGTTTTTCCGGCTGACTCTGTTTCCCCGCATCTGGGGATTCCTGCTCACCGCGGTCCTTTCTCTGCTGATCGTGCCCATTCTCTACCCCGTTATGAAAGCAATTAACGCCATTGGAGACCAAACATGGAAAAAGTAAGCAAAAAACGCGCCGCCTTCGCGCTGCTGATCTTTTTGGTGATCCTGCTGCTGTTCGGCTTAAAGCTCTATGATCTGCAGATCATCGAAACCGGCGGCCGCACCAACAACGAGACCACCTTCACCACCCTTTACCGGGTGAAGGCTGCCCGGGGCGATATCACCGACCGAAACGGCAACCTTTTGGTGAGCAACCGGGCCAGCTACGATCTGGCGCTGAACCATTATGTGCTGTTGAACGCCGACGGTACCAACGAGAATCTTCTCCGGTTGGTCAAGCGCTGCGAGGAAGCCGGCATTGAATACACCGAGCACTTCCCCATCTCCAAGGAGCGCCCCTTCACCTATACTCTGGACCAGTACAATTCCATCTGGCAGAGCCGTTTCCAGACCTTCCTACACTATATGGACGGCCTGGATTCCGATATCACCGCGCCCCTTCTGGTGGAAAAGCTCCGTGACCGGTACAGTATTCCCGACGAGTGGACCGACGACGAAGCCCGGAAGGTCATCGGTCTTCGGTATGAGATCAGTCTGCGGTACTGCGTGTGGGGTCTTCCCACCTACCTATTCATCACCGACGCCTCTGAAGATGAGCTGTCTGCCATCGTGGAGCTGAACATCCCGGGTATGAAGGTGGAGGTCTCCACCGTCCGGGAATACAACACAAAGTATGCCGCCCACATTTTGGGCTATGTTGGCGCTATGGACGCCGAGCAGTGGAAATACTATGAACCCCTTGGCTACGAAATGGACGCCGAAGTGGGTCAAACCGGCCTGGAGGCCGCCTATGAGCAATATCTCCACGGTGTGGACGGCTGGCGTGAAGACACCGTCACCGCTGACGGCACGCTGATCTCCTCTGTCTACCGGACAGAGCCGCGGGCAGGCTCCAATGTGGAGGTGTCCATCGACCTGAACCTGCAGATGGCCGGTGAAGACCAGCTGGCCAAAGTTATTGAAGACCTCCGCAACCAGGAACCCTATGAATGGGGCGGCCTGCCGGACGGTCACGACGCCAAGGGCGGCGCCTTCGTTGCCATGGATGTAAAGACCGGTCAGATCCTTGGCTGCGGCAGTTATCCCACCTATGACCTGTCTACCTTCTTTGACGATTACGAAATGCTGGCCAAAGACGAGTACGATCCCCTCTATAACCGAGCGCTTCTGGCCACCTATCCCCCCGGCTCTACCTACAAAATGAGTATGGTCATCTCTGCGATGGAGGCCAAGCTCATTGACTCCGAGACCGAGATCGAAGATAAAGGTGTCTTCCGGGAGATCGACGGCTTCGCGCCTCAGTGCTTGGAATACACCAACTACGGCCACACCCATGGTTATGTGAATGCCGCCTCTGCTCTGCAGCAGTCCTGCAACTATTTCTTCTATTATCTGGGCGCCAGGCTTGGCTGGCAGATCACAGACGAGGTAGCCAAAGGCTTGGGTCTTGGCGAGCGTACCGGTGTGGAGCTGCCGGAGTACATCGGCCACCGGGCCAACCCGGAGAGCAAAGCCGAACTCCATGTGGGCGACGATGCCCGATGGTACACCGGCGACCAGGTGCTTTCTGCCATCGGCCAGTCGGAAAACCGCTTCACTCCCATTCAGCTTTGCGTGTACGCCTCTACTCTGGCGAACCGGGGCAACCGCTACAAAGCTACCTTTATGAACCGGGTGGTCTCCGCCGACTACCGGCAGCTGCTGGAGGAAAACAAGCCTCAAGTGCTGAGTCATATGGATATCTCCGACGAGACCTACAACACCTACAGCTACGGTATGTACCTGGTCACCAGCACCGTGGCCGGTACCGCCGACTCTACCTTTATGGGCTATCCCATCAAGGTAGCGGGCAAGACCGGCACAGCGGAAATCGGCATCCTGGGTGCCTCCGACAACGGCGCATTCATCTGCTATGCCCCTCTGGAAGATCCCCAGATCGCCATTGCCGTCTATGTGGAACGGGGCGGTCACGGCTCCAGCGTTGCCTCCGTGGCAAAAGCCATTTTGGATGTCTACTTTGATGTAGACGAGGTTGGCGATGTTGTCACCAGCGAAAATCAGATCAGCTGATAAAAACCCCGGAACGCGTTTGCGTCCCACGTGTCTTTGTTAAAAGAACAGCAGAGAATACCAGGTGACTACATTCTCCCCATACTGGAATGTCAGGCCGTTGGCCTCCAGCGCGGGGATCAGGTTTATACCGTGGCTCTCCACGCATGGATGCATCCGTTCCGGATGGCGGCAGGGTTTCCCCTCCAGCCAGGCGCAACGCTCGCAGATATCGCAGGCCTCCGTGGACAGCACATAAGGCTCAACGCCTTGCTCCCGGAAGAACTCCCGCACCCTGTTGGTGATCTCCTCGTGAGCAGGCCGGGTGGCAAGGGTCTCGGCGATGTCCGCAATATCCGCCACCTCCGCGATTGTGCCGATCATGAGGCAGTTTTCATAGGCAAGGCATTTTGCCCGGCACGCTTCCACCTCTCCCACCGCGGGAGGGCAGGCCCAGGTCTTGCCGTACATGGGGCACTCAGCAGAGCATATGTAGCGGATCCTCTGGGAGAACTCTAAGTCTTGGGGGTCGATGTAGCCATAGAAATACAGAGGTAGCTCTGACAGTCGCAGGTCCAGTTTTTCACGATCGATCATGTCAGTTCCTCCAAAATCCGCTGGCAGCCTTCCCAAATATCGTCCCATGTCTGGTTGAAGTTTCCATAGTAATAGGGATCAGCTACATCCCGGTCAAGGAATGGAAGAAACCGATCATAGTCCGGGAACATCCGGTTCAGCCGGCGGCAGTTGTCGCTGTCCATATAGTAAATGTAATCAAACGTCCTCAGATCTTCCTCCGTGATCTGCCGGGCAGACCGTACTGACCAGGGAATAGAGTGCTTGTCCAGTTCCCGGCGGGCAGGGGGATACACGGAGTTGCCGATCTCCTCCCGGCTGGCGGCGGCGGAAGCGATATGAAACTCGTGGGAACGGCCAGCCTTGGCCACCATATCCTTGAGAACAAACTCCGCCATCGGACTGCGGCAAATATTGCCATGGCAGACAAATAGTATTTTTATCATAAAAAGCCCTCGCTTTCGTGACAGTATTGTACCACGGAATTAGCGGGATTGCAACAATCCCTCCGTCGCGGTTTCACCGCGCCACCTCCCTTTACACAAGGGCGGCTTTTTGCTGGCAAGAGTTACGCCATTAACATAGAAGCCGAAAAACTTACCTTTAGCATAGGCGAAAAGCTGAATGATGGACGGGAGCAATTTACTTTTTCAAATAGCTGTGATATGATAAAGAAAAAGGCGGCGTTTTTATGGATGGTATCTTTATCCGCAAGAAAACAAACATCTGGCTTGTTTTGCTCTTATTGTGCGGAATATTCTTTGTTATTCTGTATGTCTTTTTGAATATGGAGGATTCAGAAGCAACAAGTGAATTGCTCACATTCTTGATTATGGGCATCATTTTTGGATTGATTGCGATTCCTTCCATGCTGCTGAATCGTGGTGCCTATATCCATATAGAGGGAAATACCATCAAAGCCAAATATCATTGGTTTGGCAAATTGGATTGCAGTATCGACGATATTGAATTTGTATTGCCTCAAATCAACACCTTAACGATTCTGCTGAAAAGCGGAAAACGCCATGTGATTATGGGTGTTGAAAATTCGTGGGCCTTAGGTTCTGTAATTCGCAGACAAGGCTTTGAGATTGAAAAAGAAGCACCCGACTCCTTACGGCAAAAACTTTCCCTGGCTCAAGCTACCCGCAAGAAGGAACTTTGGTGGGTGTTTGGCGGTATTGCTTTGTTGTTTGTTAATATCTTCATTGCGGTGTTGTTGACAGGCGGCAGAGACCTGCATGAATTCAGCCAACTGGATTGGATTCTGTTTTCTGTAATGGGAGCGATTGAGCTACTAACACTCATTGGTCTTTTCTATGCTGCGCAGAGATGCGGAAAGCATCTGCTGCCCGTTGAACAGCTAAAACATCGTTTGCGGGGAGCAATCATTGCCACACATCCGTTGCCAACCAATAACATCATCTCTGTTTATACCGACGAAAACCATACGGGACGAATTGTCGTATGTGGTTTCCCTAACGATGATAGTGTCTATTATTGTGTGGAGGAAATTTACGGCAACTTTGAGTTAGAGACAGTACACACATCTGAAATCTATGAAAGCACCGAAGAACTACCAGAAGAGGGTTTTTCCGCACTTATTGATGTTACTGCCCACTTGTAATTAAACGAAAAAACAGCCGCCGACCATTTTGGTCAGCGGCTGTTTTTTCGTCATGTTGGGGCAAAAATGTGGTTATTTTGTAAAGTAGTAAGCGAGTAGTACAAATGGGGGGAACCCGTTGCAAAAGGTGGTAAGCAACAGTATAGCTTGGTCTGCCATCCTTAACTTAAATCTTGCCATGGCAGACAAATAGTATTTTTATCATAAAAAGCCCTCGCTTTCGTGACAGTATTGTACCACGGAATTAGCGGGATTGCAACAATCCCTCCGTCGCGGTTTCACCGCGCCACCTCCATTGTCGCTGCTTTTGCAGATATGGGCGGGTAGCGGTAATTTAGGGGTAAATCTTGATTCTTGTGTAGTGTGGGAGTATAATTCAGTTAGACAAACTTGAATTTGGCGGCGAGTCGCCGCGGACAATGCGTCACGGACTGCGGCGGTCAAATGAGATCATTTCTCGACCGGTCGCTAGCTTCCGCTCGACGCATGGAATTCGACAAACTTGAATTTGTCGGTCAATTTTCACTCTACCATAGGTTTCTACTCCTCACTAAACCAATGGTAGGTGTGTTTTTTCTTGTTGATTATCTATACTGAATGCGAAAGGAGGCAACCTATGAATCAAATAAAAACAGGAAGATTTATTGCCGAGTGCAGAAAAAAGGCAAACTTAACACAAATGCAGTTGGCAGAAAAACTGGGCATCACCGATAAAGCAGTATCCAAGTGGGAGCGTGGCGTGGCAATGCCAGACACTTCGTTAATGCTTGAACTCTGTAATATTCTTGGCATCAGTGTAAATGAATTATTAAGTGGGGAGAAAATCAATATGGAAAACAGCAGTCAAAAAAACGAGCAGCTTTTGCTTGATATGGCGAAGGAATTAGAAAAGAAAAACAAAACGATTTGGTCTTCTATGT
>JAZKZN010000026.1:0-23401 GCA_045612705.1 Faecousia sp.
ACGTCGGAGTACATCTGGATGAAACGGCGGTAGCAGTCGTAAGCCCAACGGGGGTTGCCGGACTTAGCAGCCAGAACCTCAACGACTTCCTCGTTCAGGCCCAGGTTCAGAATGGTATCCATCATACCGGGCATGGATGCGCGGGCGCCGGAACGGACGGAGACCAGCAGAGGATTCTCCTTGTCACCGAACTTCTTACCGGTGATGGTTTCCAGCTTTGCAACATGCTCCATGATCTGCGCCTGAATGTCGGCGTTGATCATGCGGCCATCTTCGTAATACTTAGTGCAGGCTTCAGTGGAAACAGTGAAGCCCTGGGGAACAGGCAGGCCGATATTGGTCATCTCTGCCAGGTTTGCGCCCTTACCGCCCAGCAGCTCACGCATGGAGCCATTGCCTTCGGTAAACAGATAAACGTACTTGTGAGACATAAAATACCCCTTTCGATTATTCACGGACGGCTTTTACCGCCCAATTTTTAACGATTTTTGCAGAATGTTCAATAATGCGCAAATAGTATAGCATAAGAAGTTGGAAAAGTAAACCTCGTAATATTAAAAAACGGAAATATTTCCGGTTTTTCTGTGTTTTATTCAAATTAGCGGGCAAAAAAGAAAAATCTGCCCCCAGGGCAGATTTTTCAAGATCAATATTCTCTTACCACGGCCTTTACCAGACCGATCAGCTCGGCCTCCGTGCCGTCGATGGGGCTGTAGGCGTCGTTTTCCGGCATCAGCCAAACCTGACCGTCTCTCCTGCGCAGACGCTTGACGGTAGCTTCATCGCCAATGCGGGCCACAACAATCTGGCCGTCATCAGCGCTTTGCTGGGGTCTGACCACCACCATATCCCCATTCAGAATACCGGCATTGATCATACTGTCACCCCGGACACGCAGGGCAAAGCAGCTGGGATCTCCGTCCCAACTAATGGTACCCTCCTGGTTTTCCAGGGCCAAAATGGGCATACCGGCAGTGACCACGCCAACCACAGGGATCTGGCCGGGGCGCTGGGCAGTGACAATGGCGCGCTTGCGGCCCTTTGCGCCGGGGGAGAGCAGCAGGCCCTTAGCCTGCAGCTGCTGGAGATGATAGCTGACAGAGGCGGTGGACCGCAGACCCACAGCCGCGCCGATCTCTCGCACAGAGGGGGCAAATCCGTTTTCCTGGACAAACTGATTGACAAAGTCAACGATCAGCTGGGATTTATTGCTGGTTCTGGGCATAAGCTTTCCTCCCTATCAAGCGTTTTGTTATTCCTCCGGCTGGGTTTCTTCCACGGAAACAGTCTCAAAAGCGGGTTCCTCCGACTCTTCCGGGAGCTTTTTCAGCTTTCTTCCAGCAGAGATACCTGTGGCCAGGGAGATAATGACCCAACCGTGGAACACGTAGTCCAGGATCAGATCCATAGAGAAGAAGCCCAGCATATACACGAACAAAATGGTATCAAAGCAGAACAGCACCAGAGCGGCGATCATCCAGCCCATCCGGTTCTTCTTGGCGAAGATCCAGCACAGCAGATATACGATCAGCACCACGGCGCCTGCGGCCAGCATTGCCCACAAAAAGCCTTTTTCAAAGAAATCGTAGCCGTACATTTCCAGTTCCATATAGTATTCCTTGGGGTACGAACCGGTAAGCAGCATACCTAAATCTGCCAGCATATAGGGAACGTAGGCGGAAAACAGGAAGTACTTATCGCTATTGGTCACCAGCAGGACGACATTGATAAGGGTGAAGACCAAAATCAGCAGGATATTGTGCCTGGATTTTCCATATTTTGACTCCAGAATCTGCCGCTGATTTCCAGCAGGAGCGGAATTGTTAATAATCATAATCTCTCTCCTTTTTAAAGTGGGTGTGTACAGTTTAGCGTCATTATAGCACATTTGAACGAAAAAGAAAAGAGATATTTTCCGTTTTCCAAACAATTTTTCCGCAATTTCGCGCCGGTGCATCACTATACTGTAATAAGAAATATCCGGAGAGGAAGGATGCTATGGAAACCTACGACAAAGCAAAGGCTGCCCGGGTATGGCAGCGGGTGCAGAATGCAGCCCCCGTCGTACCCGCTCAAGGGCTGCAGGGACTGATCGCAGAAGAATGGGCAGATGCGGCGCTATATCTGGCGCTTTCCCGGCGGGTGCAGGCTCCCCACAACGCGATTTTGAAAAAATTAAGTCAGGAGGAACAATCCCACATGGCCTGCCTGAAGGGGATGTATACCCTCCAGGGCAGCGGCCGACCGGAGATCCCCTCCCCACCCCCGGTGGACAATGCGCCGGTGACTGTTCTGCTGCGGCGGTGCTACGGACGGGAGATGCGGTGTCTTGCCCAATACGAATCCCGGGCATCCGACCCGGAGTACGGGCAGATCTTTGCCCGGATGGCTCAGCAGGAGCGGGAGCACTGCCGGGTGCTTTTGGAGCTGCTGGGGAGCATTTCTCAAACCAAATAAAAAGCCGCCCGGAATGGCGTTCATTCCGGGCGCTTCTTTATTGACTCTTAGTACATACCTGCACCCTGGGCAGCTGCCATGGCGGCATCGCCTTCGGGATTGGGCTTGTCGGCCACCAGGCTCTCGGTGGTCAGCACGCAGGCTGCGATGGAGGCGGCATTCTCCAGACTGGAGCGGGTGACCTTGGTGGGATCCACGATGCCGTTCTCGATCATATCCATATAGGTCTCGGTATAGGCGTTGTAGCCGAAGCCGACCTTCTTGGAGGACTTGATCTTCTCATAGACCACGCTGCCGTCCACACCGGCATTCTCGGCGATCTGACGGATGGGGGCCTGCAGAGCGGTGGCAATGATCTTAGCGCCGGTCTTCTCGTCGCCGGACAGCTTGGCGATCAGTTTTTCAACCGCTGCGATGGCATTGACCTGAGCGGTACCGCCGCCGGCCACGATGCCCTCTTCCACTGCAGCGCGGGTAGCGTTCAGAGCATCCTCAACGCGCAGCTTCTTTTCCTTCATGGCGACCTCGGTCTGTGCGCCGACCTTGATGACGGCTACGCCGCCGGACAGCTTTGCCAGACGCTCCTGGAGCTTCTCACGGTCGTAGTCAGAAGTGGTAGTGGCAATGGAGGCGCGGATCTGATGGGCGCGGGCCTTGATAGCCTCGGCAGTGCCATCGCCATCCACGATGGTGGTGGAGTCCTTGGCGACTACCAGCTGACGACAGTGACCCAGGTCGGTCAGCTGAGTGTCAGTCAGTTCCATGTTCAGCTGGCTGGAGATCACAGTACCGCCGGTGAGAATGGCGATGTCCTGGAGCATTTCCTTGCGGCGATCGCCAAAGCCGGGGGCCTTGACGCAGACCACATTGAAGTTGCCCCGCAGGCGGTTCACCAGCAGTGTCGCCAGAGCGTCACCCTCCACATCCTCTGCAATGATCATCAGCTTCTTGCCGGCCTTGACAACAGGCTCCAGGATGGGCAGAATCTCCTGAATGGATACGATCTTCTTATCGGTGATCAGCAGGTAAGCATCGTCCAGGACGGCTTCCATCTTATCGGTATCAGTGACCATGTAGGGGGAGATGTAGCCCCGGTCAAACTGCATGCCTTCCACCACATCCAGACCGGTCTCAGCGGTCTTGGATTCTTCAATAGTGATAACGCCTTCGGTGCCCACCTTCTCCATAGCCTCTGCGATCAGTGCGCCGATGGACTCATCGCCGGAAGATACAGTGCCGACTCTTGCGATGTCAGCAGTGCCGCTGACAGGCACGGAGTGCTCCTTGATGGCAGCAACAGCTGCTTCCACGGCCTTCTCAATACCCTTACGCATTACCATGGGGTTCGCGCCGGCGGACAGGTTCTTCAGGCCCTCGCGAGTAATGGCCTGGGCCAGAACGGTTGCGGTGGTAGTACCGTCACCGGCCACATCGTTGGTCTTGGTGGCGACTTCCCGAATCAGCTGGGCGCCCATGTTCTCAAAGGGGTCTTCCAGCTCCACTTCCTTAGCGATGGTCACGCCATCGTTGGTGAACAGGGGTGCGCCGAACTTCTTGCCCAGCACCACATTGCGGCCCTTGGGACCCAGGGTGACCTTAACGGTATCTGCCAACTGGTTGATACCGGACTGCAGCTTCTTACGGGCTTCTTCGCCGTATACAATCATTTTTGCCATTTTTACAGCCTCCTAAAATCAATCGGTGACAACGGCCAGGATGTCGTCCTGCTTGACGAACTTATAGTCCTCGCCGTCCAGCTTGATATCGTTGCCCACGAAATTGCCGACCACGACCTTGTCGCCGGGCTTCACGGTGACGGTCACATCCTTGGTGCCGGGGCCTGCGGATACCACTTCAAAAATACCGGACTTTTCCTTGGTGCTTGTTGCCAAAATGATGCCGGATGCAGTGGTCTCGGTTGCATCTGCGGCCTTCAGCAGAATGTTATCTGCCATGGGTTTGAGTTTCATACAAAATGCCTCCATATCCTAATGGTATTTAGATTGCGGCTGCGCCGCATGTATCTACTGGTTGTATTGGCACTCTATCGTTTTGAGTGCTAACAGCAGTACTATAGCAGATACCCGACGAAAAAGCAAGAGGTATTTGCGCAATTTCCATGAAAAAATTGTAAACTCCCAGCGGCCTTGCACTCCCCTTGCCCAATCCGCAAAAACTCCGCAGATTTTACTCTGCGGAGTTTTATTTCTTAGTGCTGCATACGGAAAATGGACATACCGGGCGCTTCCAGTGCCAGCTTGCTCACCTGGTAAAACACTTGCGCCGCCTCCCCTCTGGTGAGGACGGCATTTGCGCTCAGCTCCACGCCATGCTGCTGCATCACCGTCAGACTGGCAGCTGCCCAGGATGGGGTTTCCTCCTGCTGCATCTGCATTTCCTCCAGCAGGCTGCTGCTCACTGTCAGGTCAAGGGCGTTTTGCAGGATCACCGCTGCTTCCGCTCCGGTAATGGGGGCATCACAATCCTCCATCTGCTGCAGGTTGGCCGTCAGACCGCTGCGCCGGGCGGCCACAAGATAGGGCTTCAGCCACTGGGGTGTGTTCTCCGGAAACTCCATATCCACTGCGTCCTCCAGAGGAATGTCCAGCACCTTCACCGCCATAGCCAGGAACTCGCCCCGGCTGACGGATTTCTCCGGGGAGAAACAGGCGTTGCCACCTATCTGCTCCCCCACAAACAGACCCGTATTGCGCATCCACTCCGCCTCAAACCGGCAGGACTGGCCTACAGTATCGGCGTACTGGCGGGCATCCACAGGCTTGAGAATCTGCACCGTCACTGTAGCCACACGGGACACATTCCCGGCGGGGTCGGTCGCAGTAT
Source organism: Faecousia sp. (assembly GCA_045612705.1). Taxonomy (GTDB): domain Bacteria; phylum Bacillota; class Clostridia; order Oscillospirales; family Oscillospiraceae; genus Faecousia. The sequence goes on from JAZKZN010000026.1 coordinate 5,302, forward strand.
AGGTGAAGGAGTCGATACCGACCTTGTTTTTCTTAGGGGTATAAGTGAAGCTGCCATCCTCCCGGACCTCTACAGAACCCCGCTTGGGACCGCGGACCACCGTAAAGGTAAGGGTCTTCCCCTCCGGGTCATTGGCTTTCAGCTTAGCATCATTGGGCAGATTCTTATAGGTCTCGATGGAAGAGTCCTGAGCCACAGGGGCTTTGTTCTCCTTGCCCCGGATGCCGATGGTCATCACGCTTTTCTTTTCTACCCGGTTTTCATAGATGGGCAGATACTCCATCACCGCCTGGGTATCCTCTTTGGTACTCAGGGGGTGGAACGTCAGCATCTCCAGCTGACCGGCGGTGAGAATATCACCGGGACGCAGTACCCGGTTGCCCAACAGTACCGTACCGGCGGATGCCTCCGGCAGACCGGTAATGCAGATGCCCGCCACAGGCGTCTCCTCTTGAGAGAACTCCTGCGCGGTGAAGCAGTAAACATCGTCGCAATCTACCTGCGCGGCAGCTGCGCCGATCCCCAGCAGGCAACAGAGCGCCAGGCACAGACTGATCATACGAACTGGAATCATGGAAATACCTCCTGTATTTGTGTTCGCAGGTAGTGTTTGCCAAGCTGCGCAGAAATATACAGTCTTTCCAAAAAAACAGCGTCCCGGGAGGTATTCCCGGGACGCTATTGTTTACAGTAGGGTTTTTCGGAGTTCCTCCGGAGATAGGGGCGACAGGTCGCCGGGGGCAATGTCAAACAGGGTCTTGCACCCCACCTGTCCCCGAGAGCAGAGTTTATGGGCCGCTCTGGCGCAAGCCAGGAGCACGCTGGCGGTGAACTCCGGATTGGAGTCCAGCTTCAGGCTGTACTCAATGCAGTGCTTATTTTCATTGTGCATACCGGTTGTACCGGTACGGATCACACAGCCCCCGTGGGGGATGGCGCTGTGATTCTTTTGCAGCTCCTCCATGGAGATGAACGCCACAGTGGTGTCGTAATCGGCAAAATAATTGGGCATCTCCTTGATTTCCCGCTCAATTCTTGCCAGATCCGCGCCCTCTTCCGCCACCACATAGCACTCACGGGTGTGCTTTTGCCGCGTGGTAAGGGCAGGATTTTCACCGCTGCGGACGCGTTCCAGCGCCGCTTCCACAGGCACGGTATACTGCCGGGCATCCACAACGCCGGCAATGGTGCGGATGGCATCGGAATGTCCCTGGCTGACCCCTCTGCCCCAGAAAGTGTAGTCCTTTCCATCAGGCAGGATAGCAGCGGCGTACAGGCGGTTTAAAGAGAACATACCGGGATCCCAGCCGGCGGAAATCACCGCCACCTTTCTACCCTCTTTTGCGGCCGCATCCACGGCATTAAAATGGGCGGGAATATTGGCATGGGTGTCAAAACTGTCCACCACGCAGAAGTCTCTCGCAAGCGCCGGAGTCATCACAGGCAGATCAGCGGCGCTGCCGCCGCAGATAATCACCACATCGATCCGGTCACGGAAAGAGAGCAGTTCCTCCGCCCTGTATACCGGCGCGCCGGACCGAGTCTGGATGGACGCAGGATCACGGCGGGTAAAAATACCCACAAGTTCTCCGTCAGAGGCGTGGCAAACGGCGCTCTCCACGCCCTTACCCAGATTGCCGTAGCCGTAAATCGCAATTTTCATAGAATCCTCACTTATCGCTTCCCAGCAGGTCATACATATCATACAGTCCCGGGCCGCAGTCCTTCAGAAAGGCGGCAGCCGTAATTGCGCCCTCGGCAAAGAGCGCTCTGTCAAAGGCCTCATGCTTCAGCGTGATGGCCTGGGTGGCAGTGCCAACGATCACCTCGTGCTCTCCTACAATATTACCCATTCTGATGGCGTGTATGCCAATCTCTTCGGGGGTGCGCTTACCATGACCGCTTCTGCCCAGATTGGCGGTAGCATTTTCCCGGACAGAGGCGATCTCCCGGTAGAGCATCATCGCCGTACCGCTGGGGGCATCCACCTTCCGGTCGTGGTGCTTTTCAATAATCTCAATCTCCGCCTCTGGCATAGCCGCAGCGGTGATCTTTGCCAGCTTCACCAGCAGCGCCACGCCCACAGACATATTGGCGCTGTGGAAAACAGGGATCTGCTTTGCCGCTTCACCGATGGCAGCCAATTCCTCCGGTGTGTGGCCGGTGGTAGCGATTACAAGAGGGATCTTTGTGTCCACTGCAAACCGCAAAAGATCTTTGGTGCACAGATGGTTGGAAAAATCAATCAGGCAGTCCGCCGTTCCCCGGGGGAACAGTTCTGCCGCTTTTTCAAAGGAATCGGCGCAGGGTACGCCCCCTTCTTTCGGGGGACAGATATCGATACCGCCCACCAGTTCTGCCAGGCAGTAGCCCCGCCGGATGGCCTTGACCACTTCGTTGCCCATAAAACCACCCAGGCCGTTCAGTAATACTTTCATTGTGTACACCTCGCCTTTCTCTTTATTTCAGAAAAGATCCCACAAAAGCTCTGATCTTTTCCATAGCGTTTCTCTGCTCGCATGCGTTCATTTCCTTCAGCACCCGGCGCATAAGATCCCGCCACTGGACACCCCGCATAGCGTTGTCCGTGCCCATAGAGATATAGGGGCACTGACCGATCAGTTCTTTACCGAAACGCTTGGCGAACCGCTCATCGATGCCCAGCGCCAGAGCATAGGGCATCATCTGATGGAAGTACTCGGGATTGTTCCTGCAGATGTGCCGGAGCTGATCCTTAGACACCAGCTTCAGATACCGGCGCAGACCGATGGTCTCGCCCATGGCTTGACGGCCGGCGTAGGTCCGTCTGCCACCGAATGCCGCCAGCAGACCCGCCGCCAACTGACCCATAGCCAGAGAAAGACCGGCGCCGAACTGTCCGGCCAAAGCTCCCAGCAGCAACCACAGGCCGCACAGACCCAGCGCAATCCACAAATGGCGCTTTTCAAAGGCAAACAAAGTAGCCGCCCAGCGCTGGATGCAATAGCTGCTTACCAAAGCAAACACTCCCAGCAGCACCACCAGGAACCACTGCAGCGCCGCGCCGGAGCTGAGTCCGATGGCAATGGACACGCCGCAGAACAAACCGGCCAGCGCTGCCAAAACACGGAATACATAGAGATTGCCGGATTTGGGATGGACTAAGGAAGACAGATTCGGCCGCAGTTTCTGCACGCTCCGGCAAGCTTCCAAATAGCGGGCTGAGGCGATATCCACTGTATGATAACGGCCGAAGAGCAGCTTGAAGCACCGGCGCTCAAAGCTGCTGCGCTCGTTGCCCATGTCCATCTGCCGGTGCATATGCACTGCGCCGCCGGGCTGCAGGCATATCTGCACATATCCCAGCTGGGCCCATGAGAAAATCATCAAACTCAAGTCCCCTCCCTGCAAATGCAGAACGCCGGACAGCTCCCCGGCATTATAGCCGTCGGGAGGCGTAGCTCGGCGGGCAGGCCAGGCGGGGATATTCCGCAAAAACAGCAGCCAGTAGACCAGCGCCAGGATCGTAAACACCATGCTCAACGTTTCCACCAACTCAAAGTTGGGGACGATGATACGGGTCTGGGGGAACATATCCTCCGACACCAGCAGGGTCATCATCAAGGTTTCGTGATCCTTCAGCTCCGTCTGGGCCACACCGGTAATGGTAGCGCCGGAGACGGTATAGCGGATGTCTTTTTCAATATTGGCCTGATGGTAGCCGCTGGAAAAGGCCGGCTTGCCAGTCACAGGGCCAGGCAATGTGACAGAAAACTCCAAAAACTGCACGGGGTAGGCAAATCCGGAAAGCATAGGCAGCTGCAGTTCCAAAAGGCCTGCTTTGTTGATGGTAATGAGATCCGGCAGAGCATAGGTAAAGGTGAGGGAGAAGTTTCCCGCCACTTTTCCCGCGATGCCGGAGATGTCCACCATGCGCAAGCCGTTTTCCACACGGCTTCTGGCCCGAGAGCCGTTCACCGTCACATTGGTACTCTCCCCAGGCAGGGGAAAACGAAGATCCTCCACCGGCTGATCCAAACGGATAGTAGCCGTCAGTGTCACCTGGCAGCTGCCATCGGAAGATACCGTGGAGAAACTTCCCACGGTCTGGGCGGCGGTGGCAGCGCCCACAGTGACCGTCAATGAGCAGATCAGACACACAGTCAAGGCCAACAGAACAATGCGGCGCATTTTACCGCCTCCTTTCCGAAAATAGGACTGTTTCTCAGTATTTTACCACATTCTCCATACAAAAGCAAGGCAAAGCCGACAGGAATCTTCCTGTCGGCTTTCTCATTAACAATAGAAATCCTTGATCTTCTTGGCGCGGCTGGGATGGCGGAGCTTCCGGATCGCCTTGTTCTCGATCTGACGGATACGCTCACGGGTGACGCCAAAGATCTGACCCACCTCTTCCAGAGTATGGGTACGGCCGTCGTACATGCCAAACCGCATCCGCAGAACATCCGCTTCCCGGTCAGTGAGGGTGTCCAGAATCTCCTTCAGGGCCTCTGCCAACAGAGCATTGGAGGTAGCATCTGCCGGGCCGGGGGTACGCTCGTCCTCCACGAAAGAGCCGATGGAGGTATCTTCTTCATCACCCACAGGAGTATCCAGGCTCAAAGTATCCGCAGCGGTGCGGTTCGCTTCGATGATCTTTTCCACCGGCAGACCCAGCTCAGCTGCGATCTCCTCCACAGTGGGCTCACGGCCCAGCTCCTGCACCAGCTTCCGGTTGCAGCGGGTGGCCTTATTGATCACTTCCACCATATGCACCGGCACCCGAATGGTACGGGCCTGATCGGCGATGGCTCTGGTAATGGCCTGCCGGATCCACCAGGTAGCATATGTAGAGAACTTATTTCCCTTTGTCCAGTCAAACTTATCCACGGCGCGGATGAGGCCGGTATTGCCCTCCTGGATCAGATCCAGAATGTGCAGGCCGCGGCCGGAGTATTTCTTTGCGATGGAGACCACCAATCGCAGGTTGGCCTCGGTGAGCTTATTCTTGGCGTACTGGCTTCCTTCGGAGACCATCTTGGCCAGCTCCACTTCTTCTTCGGCACTCAGCAGCTTGATCTGACCGATCTCCTTCAGGTACATACGCACCGGATCGTCCAGATTGTATTCCGCGGCCAGATCCACCGGATCAACCAAGTCTTCCTCATCCAGATCGCCCAGATCGTCGCCCAGGTCGTCCAACAGTTCCAAATCATCACCCAGCTCCAGGTCCAGGTCCTCACTGACAATCTGAATGTTCTGAGCCTCAAAACTGTCATAGATCTCCTCGATCTTCTCGGGAGTCAAATCCATCTCCTCCAGGTGGCTGCGCAGCTCGGAATCCCGGATCATACCTTCCTTGCAGCCCTGGGCGATCAACTTCTGCAGAACAGCCTGCAGCTCCTCAGGACTCTTGGCGGGTTTTTTCGCTGTACTCATACGTGCAATCCCTCTTTATCTTGTAGTTATTTGCGCTTGTCTTGCCGTAAGACTATACCTTGATTCTCCAATTTTGACAAGGGTTTTGCAAAAATTATTTTCAAAAAAGCGTCTTTCGGCGGTTTTTGTCGCCGCAAAACACAGTATTCCCCGTCTTTCTCCAAAACATACTGTTTACAATGCCCGGAAAAATCGTTATAATAAAATCAGAATTATAGTGGTGGAGTATGCTCTGCCTACATACGATTGTTTTTAGAGGTGTATCTTATGACAGACCTTTCCAAGATTCGTAATTTTTCTATTATTGCCCACATCGACCACGGCAAGTCCACCCTGGCAGACCGTCTGCTGGAGGAGTGTTCCGCCATTGACCAGCGAGAGATGGAGGATCAGATTCTGGACTCTATGGATCTGGAGCGGGAACGGGGCATTACCATCAAGGCAACCGCCGTCCAGCTGACCTATCAGGCAGATGACGGGGAGACCTATGCCTTGAACCTGATTGACACCCCGGGCCATGTGGACTTTAACTACGAGGTCTCCCGTTCTCTGGCCGCCTGCGAAGGCGCCGTGCTGGTGGTGGACGCCTCCCAGGGCGTGGAAGCGCAGACCCTGGCCAATACCTTCTTGGCCACCGACGCGGGTCTGGAAGTACTGCCTGTAATCAATAAGATCGACCTGCCCTCCGCAAGACCTGCGGAGGTAAAGCGGGAGATTGAGGATATTATCTGCGTGCCCGCAGAGGATGCCCCCGAAATCTCCGCCAAAAACGGAATCAACATCCACTCTGTGCTGGAGATGATCGTCCGGGATGTTCCCGCACCCAAGGGTGACCGGGAAGCTCCCCTGCAGGCGCTGATCTTCGACTCCCAGTATGACTCCTACCGGGGTGTTATCGTCTACACTCGCATCAAGCAGGGTGTGGTGCGGGCCGGTATGGACATTAAAATGATGGCCACCGGCGCTACCTATCGGGTGGTGGAAGTGGGCACTATGAATCCCAAGGGTCTAACCCCCCGGGAAGCGCTGGGCGCAGGTGAGGTAGGCTACATCACCGCCTCCATCAAAACTGTGTCCGACACCCAGGTGGGCGACACCATCACCGGCGCGGACAACCCCGCCGCCGAGCCCCTGCCCGGCTACCGGCAGGTACAGCCTATGGTCTATTCCGGCGTCTATCCAGCTGACGGCGCTAAGTATCAGGATCTCCGGGAGGCGCTGGAGAAGCTGAAACTCAATGACGCCTCCTTTGTCTATGAGCTGGAAAGCTCCATCGCCCTTGGTTTTGGTTTCCGGTGCGGCTTTTTGGGCCTTCTCCATATGGAGATCATTCAGGAGCGGCTGGAACGGGAGTACAATCTGGACCTGATCACCACCGCCCCCAACGTTTCCTACCGGATCACCAAGCTGGACGGCACGGTGCTGATGGTGGATAACCCTCTGGACTACCCGGACCCCATGGAGATCCAGCTGGCGGAAGAGCCTTTTGTGAAGGTGAATCTCATGGCGCCTCAGGAGTATGTGGGCAACATTATGGATCTGGCCACCTCCCGCCGGGGTGAGTTCAAGGATATGGTCTACCTGGACGCCAACCGGGTGGAGCTGCACTACCATATGCCTCTGAACGAGATCATTTACGATTTCTTTGATGCGCTGAAGTCCCGCACCCGCGGCTACGGCAGTCTGGACTATGAGCTGATCGGCTACCGGCCCAGCCGGCTGGTGAAGCTGGACATTCTCCTCAACGGCGACATTGTAGACGCGCTGAGCTTCATCCTCTTTGCCGACAACGCCTATCCCCGCGCCCGCAAGATCTGCGAGCGGCTGAAGGAGAATATTCCCCGCGCCCAGTTCGAGATCCCTGTGCAGGCTGCCATCGGCGGCAAGATCATCGCCCGGGAGACCATCAAAGCTCTCCGCAAGGACGTGCTGGCCAAGTGCTACGGCGGCGATATCACCCGTAAGAAGAAGCTGCTGGAAAAGCAGAAAGAGGGCAAAAAGAGGATGCGCACCTTCGGCACGGTGTCCGTTCCCTCCGAGGCCTTTATGGCTGTGCTGAAACTGGACGAGGACTAAGGAGATTCCCTATGGCTTTGTTTCACAATAAATCAAGAACCCCTCTGGGGATCTATATCCACGTTCCCTTTTGCCGGAGCAAGTGCCAGTACTGCGATTTTTATTCCCTGACCACCAAGGATGACCGGCTGATGGACGGCTATCAGGACGCAGTCTGCGCCCACATCAAAGAAGCCGGAGAGCTGGCGCCGGATTACCTGGTAGACACCATCTATTTTGGCGGCGGCACCCCCACCTTCTTCGGCGCTGACGGTATGGCCGCCATTCTCACCGCCATCCGTAAGTCCTTCAAGGTCTCCCCCACCGCGGAGATCACCTTTGAAGCCAATCCCGACTCCGTGTCCGACCGCCTTCTGCGGCGGCTGCGCAGCGAGGGCTTTAATCGGGTGAGTCTGGGCATCCAGTGTGACAACGACGATATTCTCAAGCGCCTGGGCCGCCCCCACACCTACGAGCAGGCCGTGGCCGCGGTGAAGCGCATCCGGAAGTTCCGGTTTAAGAATCTGTCCGTCGACTTAATGTACGGTCTTCCCGGCCAGCGTCTGCGGGACTGGGAGAAGACTCTCCACAATGTGCTGAAGCTCCAACCGGAGCATATCAGCTGCTATGGCCTGAAAGTGGAGGAAGGCACACCCCTTTACGAATATAAGGAGTTCTGCAACCTGGCAGACGATGACGGCCAGGCGGATATGTATCTCGCCGCCATTGACATCCTCCAACAGTACGGCTACCGACAGTACGAGATCTCCAATTTCTGCCGCCGGGGCAATGTATCCCGCCACAATTTGAAGTACTGGAACGGTGAGCCGTACCTGGGCTTCGGTCCTAACGCTGCTTCTGATTTCGGTGGAAGCCGTTATACTATCGTGCCAGATCTGCACAAATACATCGACGGCATCAAAAACGGCGGCCAAGTGCTGCAGGATGTGCAGGAACTCGCCCCCCGGGAGCGGGCCGGTGAATATCTGATGATGCGTCTGCGGACTGTGGCCGGCATCGATCCCAAGGCTTATGAAAAGCAGTATTTAATGCCCTTTGCCCCGCTGGAAAAGTATCTTTCGGACTGCAAAGAACGGGGCCTTGCCACCAAGACCTATGACGGCCGGTGGCATCTGACAGCCAACGGTTTCCTTGTTTCCAACAGCATTATTTCCGACCTTTTGCTGATCCAGGAGAAGTATTGATCACCACACGACAATAAGGAGGAACCATTATGAAGAGAAGACTGTACCTGCCCATTTTAGTCCTTTTGGTAATCGCCTTGCTTGCCGGCTGCTCCAAGGCCGCTATGACCGATGTGGCCTATCCCGAAGCAGACTACAACAGAGCAGAAAGCACCGACAAGCTAACCGATACCGGCAGCTCCGCCGGTGAAAGCACCTCCACTGCACAAAAGAAGATCCGTACTCTGAATATGGAGGCGGAAACAGAAGATCTGGACGTCCTGCTCAAGCATGTGGAAACCCGGGTAAACGAGCTGGGCGGCTATGTGGAAAAGAAAGATGTGCGTCGGGGCAGTATGTACGCCCAGCGAGTCTACCGCAGTGCCAGCCTTACCCTCCGCATTCCCGCAGAGCTGGCGGACGCCCTTGTGGAGGATGTGGGAGAGATCTCCAACATCACCTACTCCTCTGAAACCGTCACCGATGTCACTTTGCAGTATGTTGCCACTGAAAGCCGGATTGCCGCTCTGGAGACCGAACACGAAAGACTGCTGGAGCTACTGGCAGGCGCAAATGACATGAAAGACCTTCTGCTGATTGAAGAACGCCTCACCCAGGTCCAGGCAGAACTGGAGCAGGTAAAATCCCAGCTGCGGGTGTATGACAATCTGGTGAACTACGCCACTATCCATCTGCAGCTCCAGGAGGTGCGGGAGTACACGCCCGTGGAGGAGCAAACCTTCTGGCAGAAGATCGGCAGCGGTCTGAAAGAAAACTTTAATGGCCTTGTGAAGTTCCTGGAAAACTTCCTGATCTTCTTCATCACAAGTCTGCCCTATCTGATCCCCATTGCCATTGTGATCACCTTGATCGTTCTAGGTGCAAAATCCCGCAAGCGGAAGAAAGCCGCCAAGAAAGCCCAGCAAGGATAAAAACTGACCCCCGATGCAAAAGCATCGGGGGTTTTATTATGATTTCGCGTCTTCCAGGGTTTTTCCCAGAGAGTAGTAGAAAACATTGTCCCGGGCCGGCGTCAGATCGGAGATGAGACTGCGGACGGCAAAAACCGCATAGCTGCGGAACAACACCGGGCAGATCAATCCCTGGTCCATCACCAGCTTGTGGAGAGAGAAGTAGTTGCCGTAGTTTTCCAAGGCCTGCAGGCTCAGGGAATACGCCGCCACATCATTCACACCGCCCCAGCTCAACTCGCCATAGGTGGCAAAAAATGGCGAAAGGTCCATATTGGCAGAGAGCTTGGTTTGACCCAGGTAGATATCATAATTCCAGGCCTTGACTGCCTCCACATAGGCGTTGCCGCCCAGTTCCTTTAGTTTTACCTTCAGGCCGCCTGCTTCCAGCATTTCCTGGATGCTCCGGGCCACCCGCAGGCGCAGGCTGTCGTCACTGTTCACCAGGAACACAACCTCTTCTCCTACCATACCGGCATCCGCCACCGCTTTGGCGAACTTTTTGGCATCATAGGTATAGCGCTCGGCAAGCGTTTTGCTGTACTGCGGGAACGAAGGGGAAGCCGGCAGAGATGCGCTCCGGGCAAAGCCCCGGTAGTACTCCTCCACCAAAAAGTCCCGATCAACAGCGTGGGTCAAAGCGATCCGCACCGCGTCATTGGAGAAGACCTCACTGTTGCTGGCGGTGGCGAGATACAGGAAAATGCCGTTTTCGCAGTCCCACAGCTCGTAATCGCACCGGAAGTCCACGTACCGGTCAGAGCCGGGATCGGCGCACACCAGGCTCAGATCAGCAAACTCAAACTGATCCCGGATATGGGTGTTGGATTCCGCCGGGAACAGGGAGATTGCCTCAGCGGTGACCGCCATATCCGACTTGCACCACCAGTTCTTTCGTCTGCGGAGGCTCTCACCGCCGGCGGCGGTATAAAGGGTGTACGGGCCTGTGCCTAAGGGCCGGGGATCAGCCACCTGGGAGGCCTTTACAATGGGAATGTCCAGCAAAATGGGCAGATTCTCAAAGGGTGTGTCCAGTTTGATTTCAACGCCCCCATCAGCGGTCTTGGTCATCTCCGTAATATGGGTAAACCGGCCGCTGTAATAGTCGCTGCTCTTTGCGGCATTCAGGCTGGCCAAAACATCGTCAGCTGTCAGTTCCTTTCCATCAGAGAAGGTGGCCTTTTCCATATAGAAGGTATAGGTCTTCATATCCTCCGACACGGTATAGCGCTTGCACAGCTGGGGCTCTACCCAGTAGTCCCGGTCCACTGTGAACAGGCTCTGGTACAGAAGACTCAGCAGTGTCCGGTTGGTGAAATCTGTACAGGCATAGGGATTAAGGGTGCGGTTTTTATAATAGGCAAGGGAGAGTTTCTGATTCTCATCGGCGCTTTGGGTGTGCTGAGGGCCGGTATAATCATCGTCATAGCTGAGGCCGTCGCCGGTAGGCTCGTGGGGCGCTGCCGGAGCAGCGCAGCCGGTTAGCACCAGGCACAGCGCCAGCATCAGCGCAAAGAGCTTTTTCATTTTCTCCCCTCCTTACATACAATGATACCCACCTGAGACCCACGCTCTCCCCGGGTGACCCGGTGAGACCAGAACCGCTCCGGCGCGCAGGCGGTACATTCGGTGGCGATTTCTATATGGTTGACGCCGCTGCGGCGGAGCCACAGGGCATTGATCCCTTTCAGATCTATGTGGAACTTTTCTCCATTGGAGCGGATAAAGGGCTTTGCGTCCTCTCCCAAGGCAGCGATCATAGCTTCCGGCACATCGGCATCCGTTTCAAAGCAACAAAAGCCGATATTGGGGCCGATAGCGGCGCGGATATTGGCAGGTTCTGATCCAAATGCGGCAGCCATCCTCTCCACGGTCTTCTTTACGATGCCGGCGGCAGTTCCCCGCCAGCCTGCGTGGGCAGCGCCCACAGCGCCGGTGACAGGATCGTAAAGCAGCACCGGTGTGCAGTCGGCAGTAAAGACCACCAAAGCAATTCCCGGCGTATTGGTCACCAGAGCATCGCACTCCGGGTAGTCCCGGTGGGAAAGGCTGCCGGTGCAATCTGTTTCCGTCACCACCCGGACGATGTCCGTATGGATCTGATGGGCCAGCACCACCTTTTCCAGAGAAAATCCCAGCGCCGATGCTACACGACGGTAGTTTTCCTCCACATTTTCCATCCGGTCACCCCGGTTAGCGCCCAGATTCAAACTCTCCAGGTATCCCGTACTCACGCCGCCGTACCTTGTGGTGAAGGCGTGGGGCGCAGCGATCCCGGGCGCGCTAAGATATTCCAGAGCGCCTTCTCTCTTTGTCACTAACGCCATAGCTTACTTTTCCAGGCCGGAGGCAATGTCTTTATCCCGGCAGCATTTTTTATACTTCTTGCCGCTGCCGCAGGGGCAGGGGTCGTTGGGCCCTACCTTGTTGACGGCGCGGACAGGCTGCTTCTTCACCACGGAGTCCGCGGTGCCCACGGCGCCGGTCTCCTTGGCCACCTTCTCCCGCTTCACTTCCTGGGTAGGTCTTAACTGAATCCGGAAGATCCGGCGCACCGTCTCCTCCCGGATGGCGGTGATCATCGCCTGGAACATCTGATAGCCCTCTTCCTTATAGGCGATGACCGGATCGTGCTGGCCGTAGGCCCGCAGGCCGATGCCCTGCTTCAGATCGTCCATGGCGTCGATATTGTCCATCCAGTACTCGTCCACCACCCGCAGCATCACAACTCGCTCCAGCTCACGCATCGTGGCAGCGCCATACTGAGTTTCTTTCTTTTCATAGGTCTTCAGCGCCAGGTCATAGAGGAAATCTGCGGTATCCTCCACCTGCTTGCCCTCCACGGGAACGCCCAAGGGAATGAATACGCCTCCAAACTCCTTTTCCAGCGCCACAAGGCTGGCGGCGTCCATCTTGCCGCCGTTTTCGCTGGCTGCTTCCGCCACGGCGCTGTCAACGATATCCCGGAGCATAGACAGAATGCTCTCCCGCAGATCTTCTCCGTCCAATACCTTCTGCCGCTGAGCATAGATGACCTCACGCTGGGTGTTCATCACATTATCATACTCCAGCACATTCTTTCTGGCCCGGAAGTTCCGGCTTTCCACACTGCGCTGGGCATTTTCCACCGCGCCGGAGAGCATCTTGGCATCAATGGGTGTGTCCTCGTCCAGGCCCAGCGTGTCCATCATTGCAATGATCCGGTCGGAGGAGAACAGACGCATCAGATCGTCCTGCATACTCAGATAGAACTTGCTCTCGCCGGGATCGCCCTGACGGCCGGAACGGCCCCGGAGCTGATTGTCAATCCGACGGGATTCGTGGCGCTCTGTGCCGATGATGAACAGGCCGCCGGCTTCCCGCACGCGGCGGGCTTCGTCAGCCATCTGTTCTTTATAGTGCGCCAGAAGCTCCTTGTATCGCTCCCGGATGGCCAGGATCTCCGGATCGCTGGTCTCAGAATAGGCGTTTGCCTGCTGAATAAGCTCTTCTGTGTAGTCACCCTTCCGCAGGTCGCTCATGGCCATGAACTCCGGATTGCCGCCCAGCATAATATCCGTACCACGGCCGGCCATATTTGTGGCAATGGTGACTGCGCCGAACTTACCGGCCTGAGCCACGATCTGGGCCTCCTGCTCGTGGAACTTGGCGTTCAGAACATTATGGGGAATGCCTGTTTTCTTCAAAAGCTTGCTGAGCAGCTCGCTCTTTTCAATAGAGACTGTACCCACCAGCACCGGCTGGCCCTTTTCGTGGCAGGCTGCCACCTGCTTGATGATAGCCCGGTACTTACCCAGTTCCGTCTTATAAACCGCGTCGGATTGGTCGATACGCGCCACAGGGCGGTTGGTGGGAATCTCCACCACATCCAGCCGGTAGATGGCGGCAAACTCCTCTTCTTCCGTCAGGGCCGTGCCGGTCATGCCGGAGAGTTTATCATAGAGCCGGAAGAAGTTCTGGAAGGTGATGGTCGCCAGGGTCTTGCTTTCGCTGGCCACCTTTACCTTCTCCTTGGCCTCAATGGCCTGATGCAGGCCCTCGTTGTACCGGCGGCCGTACATCAGTCGGCCGGTAAACTCATCCACGATGATGATCTGGCCGTCCTTGATCACATAATCTGTGTCCTTTTTCATAAGACCCCGGGCCTTCATAGCCTGGTTGATATGGTGGGAGATAGTGGTATTTTCCGGGTCAGCCAGGTTTTCGATGCCAAAGTACTTCTCTGCCTTGGCAATACCGGAGGCAGTGAGGGTCACAGAGCGGGCTTTTTCCTCCACGATATAGTCGCAGTCGTAGTTGTCCTGTTCCTCTTTTTCGTCAGTCTTGGCGAAGACCATCTTCCGCATAGAGGCCACCAGGTAGTCTGCCATCTCATAGAGCTTGGAGGAGTCCTCTCCTTTACCGGAGATGATCAGCGGCGTTCGGGCCTCGTCGATAAGAATGGAGTCCACCTCGTCCACGATGGCAAAGGCGTGTCCCCGCTGGACCAGCTCAGGCTTGTAGATGGCCATATTGTCCCGCAGGTAGTCAAAGCCCAGCTCATTGTTGGTGCAGTAGGTGATATCCGCGGCATAGGCCACCCGGCGCTCTGCCGGTGACATGCCCGGCACCACCAGGCCCACGCTCAGTCCCATAAACCGGTGCACCTTGCCCATCCACTGGGAGTCACGGGTGGCAAGATAGTCGTTGACCGTCACCACATGGACGCCCCGACCGGTCAAAGCATTCAAATAACAGGGCAAAATGGCAACCAGCGTCTTGCCTTCACCTGTCTTCATTTCCGCGATGCGGCCCTGATGGAGCACGATGCCACCGATAAGCTGCACAGGATAAGGCCGCATGCCCAGCACCCGCCAGGCTGCCTCACGGATCGCCGCAAAGGCCTCTGGCAGCAGATCGTCCAAGGTCTCGCCATTGGCCAGCCGCGCTTTAAACTCCGCGGTTTTCCCCTGCAGCTGCTCCTGGGAAAGGGCTTTATATTCTTCCTCCATGGACAATATCTTGTCCACGATGGGCTGGATCTTTTTGATTTCCCGTTCAGAACGAGTGCCAAACAGTTTTGAAATAAGTCCCATAATGGTCTCCTTTGGGCATAATTTTACTCATTATAGCACAGATGAACAGAAAATAATAGACAATTTTGTGAACATACCGGAAAATCCCGCCAATGCCTGCAAAAAACCGCCCCGGAAAACCGGGGCGGGTGGTTTTTCTTATTTTGCAGCCTTGGCAAGCTGTCTTTCTTCTTTGGTCTTGCAGAACTTCTCCAGCTGAGGCACAAACATCAGACAGATCAGCGCTGCGGTGAAACCGCCGTTGTATAGCAGGAAGCCGCCGTGCATATCCGGCACTGCCGATACCAGCAGGTAATGCAGGCCGCCGGCCAGAACACCGTAGCCTGCGCCGTACTTGCCGGAGATGGGAGACAAACCGTTGGCATAGCACAGACCGATGAGGATGCTCTGGCTGCCGATGGTCAGGCCATAGGTCTCGCCGCCGAAGGATTTGAAGATCCAGCCGAACAGTAAAGATGTTGCCATATAACCCACCATAATGGGCCAAACATTTCCGGGATGAGAGCCGGAATTGCAGGTAGAGAGCATACAGAACACGATACCAAAGGTCATACCGGTCCAGACCTCTCTGCCGTCGATAGCGCCGGCAAGGTTAAAGTAGCCGACGATCATCAGACCGAAAACACCCACGTTCATCAAAAACGGCGCGTAGCCGTACTTGGTGGTGAAGCACACACCGTGGCCGGAGTCCTTCAGCAGATTCCAGTAGTCCTTCACCTTACATCCCATCAGCAGGGCAAATACGATGCAAAGACCAAATACAACGAAGCAGAAGATATTGGTGTTGACCCAAGATTGGGTGTCCAAAGCGGCCAGGGTGGACAGAGCCTGCTTGGCGGGTGTTGTGCCCAGCATCACGTTGTAGAGCACCGCCCGCAGGAAGAATGCGGTCATACCAATAGGCAGAGCAGCAGAATAGTGGTCATAGCCCTTATGCACCGCAGGGGCATGGGCCAGTCCGGCAGGCAGGAAGAAGCCGATGATCAAACCTACAAACAACGCCAGTCCAAGACCCAGCCAGTTGAAGCCGATGTATTCCGTGCTGGGATAGCGCAGCAGCAGATCAGAGATCAACGGAGCAATGCCGGTGGAGTAGAGCATAGCATTGGACACAGCGCCCAGCTTTTCCTTCTTCACGGCAGCATAAAGCACCACACCCAAAATGGTGGGGAGCATATTCACAAGATTCATACCCCAGGAGGCAAAACCGATGGTAAGCAGCACGCCCAGAGTGGTCACCTGATTGGGTTTTGCGCCGGGCAGGCAGCACAGTGCGGTGCAGAACAGACCCACGATGCCCATATTCAGGAATGTGGCTGCGTAGCCGCCCAAAGCAAAGTAGTTAGTGGAAATCTTACAGGTCTGGGTCATGATGGTCCACAGGCCGGTAAACATGCCATCCCGATCGGGCATAAACACCGCTGCCACCAGGAAACTGACGCTGATAAAGGCAAAAAACAGCTTCAGAAAGCTGCTCTCCGGCAGATTTTTGATTTTCTTCATGGCTTCTTCCTCTTTTCTAAAAAAGGGCACGGACGGTGCACCGTCCGTGCCTTTAGATTCCCTTTTAGACCTTCTCAGCTGCCTCGACCACGTGCTTCATCAGCACAGAAGTAGTGACAGAGCCAACACCGCCGGGAACGGGGGTAATGGCCTCAACGATGGGCTCGACCTCGTCGAACTTAGCGTCGCCTGCGATACCGCCCAGACCGCCCTTGGCGTTGGGCTTGTTGGCATCCCAGTTAATGGACACGTCGATGACTACCTGGCCGGGACGAACATAGTCAGCAGTCAGGCTATTCAGCACACCGGCAGCGGACACGATGATGTCTGCGTTCTTGCAGATCTCAGCGGTGTTCACGGTGCGGGTGTGGCAGGTGGTGACGGTGGCGTTCTTGCCCATGAGCATCATGCCGGCAGGCTTGCCAACCACCAGGCTGCGGCCGATGACAACAGCGTTCTTGCCCTTGCAGTCGATGCCGTAGAAATCCAGGATCTCCATACAGGCAGCGGGGGTGCAGGGAGCGTAGCCCAAATCGGACAGGCCTTCAAAGACACCTGCGTTGGACATATGGGTCATGCAGTCCACGTCCTTCTTGGGGTCCAGGCGGTTGCAGATCTCGTTCTGATCTGCCTTCAGGTGCTTGGGCAGAGGACGGAACATCAGCACGCCGTGAATGGAATCGTCGGCATTTACCTGATCGATCACAGCCAGCACGTCTTCCTTGGTGGCATCGGCAGGCAGGACGAAGTTCTTCACATCCACGCCAACCAGCTCAGCGCGCTTGGTAGCGCCCTTCTCATAGGACAGGTCACTGGGGTCTTCGCCCACGCGGACGATACCCAGGGTGGGAACGACGCCCTTTTCACGCAGGGCGGCGGTGCGGGTCATAAGATTTGCATTCAGGGCGTCGGTGACTTCCTTGCCCAGCAGCAGCTTTGCCATAATTATATTCTCCTTATTATGTACAATATCTGTGGCCTATTATTGCAAATAGAGCCGGGGAAATCAATAATATGCTGGTGCTAAATATATAGTTATAAACTATAGATCTTTACTGACCAAAGCCGGCCTTCACCACATTGAAGATCTCATCAGCCAGCGCGCCGTACTCTGCGAGCATGCCGTTTGCCTTGGCGTTCATTTCCTCGGCAACTTCCCGATTCTTCAGGCTCTTGGTGTTGATGAACACATTCAAAGAGGCGGCCTGGAGAGCAGCCTTGCAGCACACAGCGCCGCAGCCGGCGTCGGAAACAGCCAGGCGGCTTCCCTTGTCAGCAAAGACCTTGATGTAGCCGATGGCTTCGCAGCACAGTTCCATAATCTTCATGGGAGTGGAGCAGGCGATAATGGTAGCCTCCTCCATGATCGCATCCCGGTTGGGGTCATCCTTGGGGATGCCGTAGGCCTTGGCCAAAGGCAGGAAGTTCACTTCGTCAGCTTCCACCTGATTCAGCAGTTCGGTCTGCAGAGCATCGCACTTTGCCTTCAGGGCGATGATCTCTTCTTCCACCTCAGCATACTTCTTCTTGCCAACGGTGAGAGAGCCCACCATATTGCCCAGCGCGGTGCCGATAGCGCCCACCAGAGCAGCTGCACCGCCGCCGCCGGGAGCGGGAGCGTCGGAAGCCAGAACTTCCACAAACTTGCGGCAGGATTCCAAAGTCATATCCATGAGAAATATCTCCTTTATGTTTGTTATATGGTCCAAAAGGCAGAGGCGGCAAGCCGCCTCTGCTTCGGATTCGTAGATCGATTAGAACAGGCCGGAAACCTTGCCGGTCTCGGTGTCCACATCCACGCGGCGGTATGCGGGGTCAGCCGCGGTACCGGGCATCATGGAGATGGTGCCTGCCATGGGACACAGGAACTTGGCGCCGCCGTATTCCAGAATGT
>JAZKZN010000027.1:0-5189 GCA_045612705.1 Faecousia sp.
TTCATGGGATCTCCTCCTTTACGGAATGATTATACCTCAGTTTTGCAGCAATTGCAATCCTTATTAAATATCTCTCCAAGCATAATAGTATCAAGATCCATTGCAGAACTATCGGCATAGTAACACCTCCAATATGATACATTTATCGTATAGCGCGCCTAAGTCAATGCGCATGGAAAATTGACAACTGCCAACAATCCTACGGATTGCCGTCAGTTGCCAATGGACTTTCCCACGGGCTAAAAATTGCTCGCCAGCTCTCAATTTTTGCACCAGTGTGCCCACTGGTGCCGCCTTTTCAAGTCCAGTGCCGTCAAAAAACGCCAAGTGCAAAAGCACTTGGCGTTTTTTGGCAGGGGCACTAGGACTTGAACCCAGAGCCTACGGTTTTGGAGACCGCCGCTCTACCAATTGAGCTATACCCCTATATCTATATAAAAGGCGGGTGCCTTATATTGTGTGGTGGGCCCTCAGGGATTCGAACCCGGGACTATCCGGTTATGAGCCGGAGGCTCTAACCAACTGAGCTAAGGGCCCATATAGGAACAAGTGCCTGAGCACCATCGCCGGGTTATTATACCACCCACACAGCTTATTGTCAAGGCTTTTCTTCCTATATTTCGTCTTTTACTCCAGGCCCCTCCGCAGCTTCTCCAGCGCCTTTTTTTCTATACGGGACACGTAGCTTCGGCTGATGCCAACAGCCTTTGCAACCTCACGCTGGCGCTGCGGGCGGTTATCCAGCAGACCATAGCGCAGGCATATCACCTGCCGCTCCTGTTCCGTCAGGCAGTTATCCACCAGCTTGCGCATCTGTAGAATCTGTTCCCGATTGCTGATTTGCTCCGTCAGGTCGTCGTTCTCACTGACTACATCCATCAGAGAAAGCGCAGCACCGTCTGTGCCGGTTTCAATGTAATCTGACAGGGACACATCATTACTCGACTTGCGCTGCGAACGGAAATACATAAGTATTTCATTTTCCACGCATCTGGCCGCATAAGTGGCTAGCCGCGCACCCTTTTGAGGATCGAATGTACTAATTCCCTTGATCAGCCCAATTGTCCCTATGGATATCAGGTCCTCTTGATCCGCAGTCTGCGCATAGTACTTCTTCATCACATGGGCCACAAGACGGAGATTGCGTTCAATCAGAACATTTCTTGCCTCCAGGTCACCTTGCGCTGAAAGCTGAAGATAGTGTGCCTCCTCCTGGGCAGTCAGTGGCTTTGGAAAGCTCCCGGCAGACAGTTGCAAAGAGCACAGCAAGCTGCTGAGTATTAACCATACGGCGGCGTACATCGCCTCACCTCCATGGTTAAGGGTATTCTTCCCTGCCCGTCCTTTTTCCGCAAAAAGTTCGGCATAAAATATATGGGCGCGGTTTCACCCGCGCCCATATTGTTGTTTTATTGACGATTGTCGCTTGATCCGCTTACCGTTATTTGCCCAGCTCAACATCATCGCCGGCAAAATACTTACGCATACGGGTCAGGTCCTTCAAATTAACCTTTCCGTCACCGGTCACATCAGCAGCAGCCATATTGATCTCCGCATCATCGCCGGCCATATACTTACGGATACGCGCCAGATCCTTCAGATTCACAATGCCGTCGCCATTTACATCGCCAAACAGAACATCTTCAGCAGATCCGGGATCCTTGCAGCCGCAGACACATTTGCCTTCACCATTATACTGGTGGGCCTCCAGCTCACTCTTTGCATCGCATCTCTCACAAACTCTCCAGTGGCCGTCCTCATCGTAGTCATACGCGCCCCAGGCGTGATCGATCGCAGGAATTGCGCGGGTCTCCACATGGGTCTCATCCAATGTACACACGCGGCTCTCAACTCCGGCGGTAGTACAACCAGCAGGCGTGGTCACTGTCCACTCTCCCCAAGCATGGTCGGTCGCAGGAATTGCGCGGGTCTCCACGTGGGTCTCATCCAATGTACATACGCGGCTCTCAACTCCGGCGGTAGTACAGCCAGCAGGCGTGGTCACTGTCCACTCTCCCCAAGCATGCACATGCGGTTCGCTGGTATCCAGGGCATTGTAAATCTGCTCTGCGATATAGGCATCGTCCGCGTCAGAGGGGTACAGTTTATCAAACTTCTTGAGCATCATAGTAAAGAGCTCTACAGCGGACAGTTCCTTGTCAGTGTTGTTCGTGGCAACATGTCTGGCATCCACATAGATGCAATTATCGGACATCATTGCGTACGCAATTCCATGCGCTGCAACAGCCTTCACAAGATAGTCAAGGTAAGAACCAATCTCCACAGATTCGCCGTTCATGGAGAATGTGGCGCCGGACAGAGGATTATACATGCCCACAACAATAACCAGCGCTTCGGGATTGATTTCCTTGATCTCGGTGATCAGAAGGGGCAGTTCAATTGCGTACTCAGTAGCGCTATAGGCAAAAGACTTTATGATGCCCATCATATAGTCCACAATCTCTGCGCCCATACCGGAGCCGGTCATCTCGGCCTCCAGGGAGGCCATTGCCTCGTCTACATAGTGTACATTTTCTTCACCGAGGTACTTCGCCCAATCCATATTTTCGTTGCCCTGCAACGCGGCATTCAGGAACGCGATATTGGAGAAACCGATAGTGATCAGGTCAGACTTTGCGATCACATCTGCATTGGCTTCTACCACAGTATGTACACTGGCAACCGCTTGGTTGGCGGCAGCCAGGTTGGTATAGCCAACATCCAGCTTGTCAGCCAGCAGATCCACATAGCTGGAAGATGCTGCGGTTGCATCGCCGAGGGCGGTGTACCAGGAATCCTCCCGAGGCAAGTAATTTGCCTTAAGGGCATCATCCAGATAGCCGTTTTCCTCCGCATAATGGTAGATATCATCACCGTGCTCAAAAGCCAACTGCATAGCAGTCATCATAAACTCCGTGAGGATTTCCTCAGTGGCCTGCGCGGCAGTATAGCTATCGCCGTATGCCTTGATCACGGCAGCAGCCATTGTTGCGTGACCGTCCGTACTGGGATGGCAGCCAATGCCATCGCCGATCTCCAAACGAGCCAGCAGATTCAGCATATCACAGATAACCTCATCTGCAATCAGCGCTTCATACAGGGTTTCAGGAGTTGCCATCAATTTGCAAACTTCAACCAGGTCTGCCTTCAACTGCGCATCCTGCTCTACGTAAGCGAGAGCATCCTCCAAAGTTGCATTTTCTTTATCCATCTGGGGCAGGACTACAGCCTCTACCATATCGGACCAATACCGGGCAACTCTCTCTTCTGTCTTCGCGCCATAGGTATCCATAACACCGCCGACCATTGCACTCATATCACTTCCCAGATCCATCATCACAGAAACATCAGGAGGATCCATAGAATAGGTCTGTACAATGGCGTTTTCAAAGGCCTTATAGGTTGCAACAGATGCGGCCAATCTGATATTCTTCTGTGCGTACTGCGCAAACGCCGCATAACCGGCCTTTTCTGCCGCTTCAAAGGTTTCCACATTTCCTCTGGTAATCCCAATAGGGGTCCAGGAGCCGTTCTGCACCATAGGGAAGATGGTGTCGCAAGCCTTCAGAATAAAGCGATCACGAATGACAGGATATTTGCTCCAATCGCTCGCAACTGTTTCATATTCCTCCACCCACATATTCACTTCGGATGCAGAAGCAAAGTAAAATGCTGCGTCGGGGTAAGCACCGGAGTCCTGGAAAGAAACAGGAACACCACACAAATACACATTCAGCAGATCAATTACAGCGCTCATCAACTGGCCAAGGTCAATCACTTTGCCTTCATACATTATCTGCATACCCTTCAGGGTATTCATCAGGCCCATAATGATAACTTCTGCATCGGGATTGCTTTCCATAATCAGCTTGATCACCCGGTCGTAGCTGACGAGGAAGCTTGCAACTGTGTAAGTAGCTGCGTCTGCCATAGCGTTGGCGGTTTCCTCATCAAGGTCGGAAGATTGCAGGGTATCTATCATCATCCCGCGGGCCTGAAGGGCAATAGAAGCTGTCTTGGCGTCGCACTGGGCGAGAATGCGGTCCAGGTCCAGCCACATGTTGCCACCGGCATTGCCGCCCATCATTGCCATAGCATTCACGATCCGGCTTCTCATAAAGACGCCGAAGTTTGCATTGCCCACAGCCAGGCTGATCACATCGGCATCTGCAACAGATTCCTGGAACATTCTGGAGAGATTTTCCACACCTGCTCCATAGCCCTTACCGTTTTGGGCCATAGTGTCAAAATAGGTGTCGTTGAAACGGTTATGCTGGATGGACTCCTGCCAGGTGTAATAATCGCCGGAATTAAAAGTGTCATACCATTTCGCGCTATGAGTCTCTGTCCACCACAACTCTTTATAGTTAACGCCATGCTTCGCCGCGGTGTAGCCATCCATACCAGGGGTTCTCTCTGCCACCGCGACAGCATCCTTGTCATCCCAGGGGAACTCCAGAAGAAACTGCAGATCCTCCGCCCGCACACCGCTGATAGCCAGAGGAATGTGTTTCCATCCGTACTTTTCTGCCAACAATTCGGGATATGTATTGGGAACGTTATGCAAATAACCGTAATGGTCATATCCCGGCATGCCATATCCGTTGGTCATCGAATCGCCCAGAGAAACATACTTCACAGTTTCTGTGGTCTCCGCTGCAAATGCCACAGCCGGAGCAAAACCAATGATCATGCATAAAGTCACAACCAAAGCAATGCCGTGGCGAAGTATTTTTAAAAGATTCCCTTTCATAAGTACCTCCTGATTTCAAGGAATTGCATCGGCTTTCCATGCCGTTGCGTCCTTGTTTTTGCAAATTATAATATATCACAGTTCGCAAAGGAAAACAAGACAAAAGCAAAAACTGATGACCCGTCTCCCCATTTACCTGCATCACACTTTGACCGCTTTCTTTTGAAAAATATGGGCGCGGTTTTACCCGCGCCCATAGATGTTTATAGCGTAGCGATTACTTCTTGCGCTTCAGGACGGTGATGCCAGTGCCGGTCAGGGATGCCATTGCCAGTACTGCGCAAGCGATCACGGGAGTAATGTCGCCGGTGTCGGGCTGATCATCCAGATCCTCGAAGTCGGGATCCTTGTAGCCACAGACACAGTAGCCCTTGCCGTTGTACTTGTGGGCCTCAACCTCGCTCACGGTGCCACAGACTTCACAGGTTCTCCAGTG
>JAZKZN010000028.1:0-69161 GCA_045612705.1 Faecousia sp.
GCGGTTCCCAGCGTGAAGAGCGTCTGGACTATCTGGAACGTGCAATGGCAAAGTTCAACCTCAATCCCGAGGACTACTGGTGGTACACCGAACTGCGCAAGTACGGCGGAACGCACCATGCCGGCTTCGGTCTGGGCTTTGAACGTCTGATTATGTACATCACCGGTGTTTCCAACATCCGTGACGTAGAAGCATTCCCGCGTACCAAGGGTCTGGCTGAATTCTGATATTGATTGAATAAAACCGAGAGCATCGGCAGATACTTCCGATAGAAACAGATACGGAGGTATGGCGATGCTCTCTTTTTTTCTCGGACTGTGGATCGGCGGGATTGTCGGGATTGTGGTGATGTGTCTTTTGCAGGTGGGTCACGGTGCCGATACGGAATATGATGACGGATAAGGTTCTCCAATGCAGAAAACAACGGGAAAATACCATGGAATTTCGGGATTTCTCTTGACATTTTCAAAAAAATAATGTATAATAATGCTCAATTTAATGGCTGTGACGAAGAGGACACGCATTGGAAATGCAGGGATATTTCCCGACAGAGAGACGGCGGTTGGTGTGAGCCGTGTGCGGATTTGTGCGATGGTCTATGGCTTCTGAGCCGGTGTGTCGAGACGGCATCAGCAAACGCGGATGGCGGTTAGGCTCATCCGTTTGGCCGCGTAAAGGCACAGGGTTTGGAAAGAATCCGAAAAAAGAGCGGCGGACGTGTCATGCGTCTGCAATTTGAGTGGTACCGCGGGTGAGGAAGTCTCCCGTCTCAAAAAACAGCAGGAACAGCTTGCTCCTGTCGGTTTGATTGAGACGGTTTTTTTATTTCTCCGCGTAACCGAACAACTACAGAGAAATCAACGAAAGGATATACGATCAACCATGAAAAAGAATTACAGAATCGAAACAAAATGTGTGCAGGGCGGTTATACCCCCGGAAACGGTGAACCCAGACAGATTCCGATCATTCAGTCCACGACGTTTAAATATGCATCCGGCACGGAAATGGGCAAACTGTTTGACCTGGAAGCATCCGGCTACTTCTACTCCCGCCTGCAGAATCCCACTTGCGATATGGTGGCGGCAAAGATTGCTGCCCTGGAGGGCGGTACTGCTGCAATGCTGACCGGTTCCGGCCAGGCTGCCAATTTCTATGCTATGTTCAACATCGCCTCCTGCGGCGACCACATTGTGTCCTCCTCTGCCATTTACGGCGGCACATTTAACCTGATTTCCGTGACAATGAAGCGGATGGGCATTGACGCGACATTTGTCAGCCCCGACGCTACCTACGAGGAGATCGTGGCGGCTATCCGCCCCAATACGAAACTGATTTTTGGCGAGACCATCGCAAATCCCGCGCTGAATGTGCTGGATATTGAGGTGTTTGCCAAGGCGGCTCACGACAACGGTCTGCCCTTTATTATCGACAATACCTTTGCAACACCTGTTAACTGCCGACCCATCGAATGGGGCGCAGATATCGTCACCCATTCCACCACCAAGTATATGGATGGCCACGGTGTGGCAGTTGGCGGCTGCATTGTTGACAGCGGCAAGTTTGACTGGACCAAGTATCCCGACAAGTTCCCCGGCCTGTGCACTCCCGACGACAGCTATCACGGTGTCACCTACACCCAGCGCTTTGGTCTTGAAGGGGCGTTTATCACCAAGTGCACCGCACAACTGATGCGAGACCTGGGCTCTATCCAATCTCCCCAGAGCGCATTCTATCTGAATCTCGGTCTGGAGAGCCTGCCTTTCCGTATGAAGCAGCATTGCTCCAATGCGCAGGCTATCGCCCAGTTCCTCAGCGAGAATGAGAAGGTGGCGTGGGTGAAGTACGGCGGCCTAAAGGGTGATAAGTACTACGAGCGGACGCAGAAGTATATGCCCAACGGCTCCTGCGGTGTTATTTCCTTTGGCCTCAAGGGCGGCAGAAAGGCTGCTGAGGTGTTTATGAAGCATCTGAAGCTGGGCTCCATCGAGACCCACGTGGCCGACTCCCGCACCTGCTGTCTCCATCCCGCATCTGCCACTCACCGGCAGATGACCGATGAGCAGCTGGAAGCTGCCGGCGTGGGCGCGGATCTGATCCGCCTCAGCTGCGGCCTTGAAAACAGCGAGGACCTGATTGCCGATCTGAAGCAGGCCATCGAAGCAGTATAAAATAAAAGGACGCGTCGAAAAGACGCGTCCTTTTTGCTTGGAGTTTAACTGTAGAGTACGCTCAGCATGGCAAACAGAACCATAGTCGCCAGTGTCAGAGCGGACAGGGCAGAGGATATCTGCACCCGCTCGCCCGGCTCATCTGCAAACACCGGAATAATGTAAGGGGGTGGCAGAATGAACAGAAGAACCAGCGCGCCCTCGAAGATGATGCCGCCCAGTAAGGTGCGATTCATGAGCGTCAGTATGAACAGCATCACGGCATTGATGCCAAAGCGCATAGCCATAAGACCGGCGGTCTTCCTCCAGGGGATCTCCCGGAGCACCAGGTCATAACCCACGCACAGCAAGATGATCATACCGGTGGGGGCGGAGATGAAGCTGGTGACAGAATCCAGAATGCCGCCTACGCCCCAATCGTGGAGCTTGCCGTACAGACCGGTAGCGCCTACCACCAGACCCAGCAGAACTGCAATCAGGGTGGGGGAGGTGGTGAAGTCCTTCAAAATGGCCTTGAAATCGGTCTTGCCCACCAGCAGGGTCTTGTACAGGGTAAATACAAATAACTCCTGACCCAGCACCAGCATGGCGAACCGGGAGGCGCTTTGGTAGGGGAATAGCAGGGCAAACAGAGAGAAACCCAGCATACCTGCTTCAAAACCAGAGGCGAGGAAGGGGGCAAGGCGGCTCTGCATATTGCTCAGGCGGATAATAAGGAAACCTATCAGGAGCATTACTGTACAGACCAGGAAAACAACGATAGGCAGAATGATGGAAGACAGGGAGTACTCCGCAGAGGCAAAAGCGTTAAACAGGACAAAGGGCAGGGTCAGATTGATAATGACCTTTTTCAGTGTGTCCACGCCCTCCCGGGTGATGAACTTCCGGCTTCTGCACATCATGCCCATGATGAGCGCCAGAAACACCGGCAGGGCAGTTTCAATGACAGAGATCAGCTTGTTCATACTTACTTAATGACACCCTTTTGCAGGATGATGTTGGCGTAAATAGCGGTTTCACCGGACTGGAGGATGCAGTAGCAGTCCTTTGCTTCATCGTAGAAGTCAAAGCGGTCGATGTTGCCCACAGCTTCGGCGCCTCTGGGATCGTGCTTGGCAATAATGGCCTTGTACTCATCCCATACGGGAATGACCAGATCCTTGTCACACTCCATTTTCTCCATGAGAATAGCGGGCTTTTCCACATAGGTATCCAGAGGGAACACCTGCAGGATAGCATCCAGCAGTTCGGGAACGCCGTGACCATCGGCGCGCAGGAAAATAGCGTTCTTTGCCTTTGCCATATTGGCGCCGGGGAAATTGCCGTCGCCGATGCAGATACGGTCGGAGTGGCCCATTTCAGCCAGCACCTTCAGCAATTCGGGGGAGAGAATGGCGGGGATATTTTTTAACATAACGAAATCCTCCTAAAGTTGATTTTTAAAAAAGAGATGATACAATAAAAGAAAACAACGGAGGTGCCACTATGGATTTTGCGGCAGAACTGACGAAGTTTTCTCGATTGGCAGAAGAAAAAAGATTTGTAAACAGTCTGGAAGGGAATCTTTCGGTAATAGATCGGGCAACAGGCAATATTTACATCACCCCGTCCCATAAGGCTAAGTGCTTTTTGACCCCGGAGCAGATCTGTGTCATTGCTCCTAACGGGGAGCAGATCAGCGGTACGGAGAAGAAATCCTCGGAATTCTATCTCCATCAGGCGGCCTACCAGGCGCGCCCCGACATCACCGCTGTGATACATTGTCACACGCCTTATTTGACCGCATATGCCTTGGCATACCGGGATTTTGTCCCTCGCAAGGATTCCTTCTTATACCAGATCTTCGGCACGATCCAATGCCTGCCCTTCGGAGAGCATGGCACGCACGCCATTCATCAAGGCATCGAGGATGCGCTGCGGGGGCGTCCGGTGGCGCTTCTGGGCGGCCACGGCGTGGTGTGTGTCGGCGCGGATCTGGAGGATGCGATAGGGCTGATGGAAGCGGCGGAAAATTATGCCAAGTCCCTTTGGATCCAGAGCAGATTATAAACTCACTTATCTGCGCTTAGGATGATAAAAGGTACGTAGTTTGAAAAGAGGCGGTCCGGGGACCGCCTCTTTTTTGTTTGGGAAATTAGTATGCCTTGTACATAGGACCGTAGGCAGCGCAAGCACGGTAGTCTGCGCCTTCCTTGTCCATACCGAAGGCATTCCAGCAAGCAGGACGGAAGATGTCCTCCTCGGGAACGTTGTGCATGCATACAGGGATACGCAGCATAGAGCACAGGGTGATCAGGTCAGCGCCGATGTGACCATAGGAGATAGCGCCGTGGTTAGCACCCCAGTTGTTCATGACCTCGTAAGCGGTCTTGAAGGGGGAGCCATCCTTGCCGTCGCAGCGAGGAGCAAACCAAGTGCAGGGCCAGGTGGGGTCGGTACGCATCATCAGAGTCTTGGTGACATCGTCGGGCAGCTGCACAGTCCAGCCTTCTGCGATCTGCAGAACGGGGCCCAGACCCTTAACCAGATTCAGACGGATCATGGTAGCGGGCATATCAGCACGGGTGGTGAAGGAGGAGGAGAATCCGCCGCCACGGAAGTAGCCGTTGTCGGCTGCGGGCCAGGTGGTAGCATCGCACATCTTCTTGATATCCTCGTCGGTGACTTCCCACCACTTCTTCATAATGCCGTTGCCGTTCTCATCCTTGCATTCGCCGCAAGCGTCCAGAGCAGTAGCGCCGGAGTTGATCAGGTGAATGAAGCCGCCATTTTCCTTAGCCTTGCCTTCGACCTTGTAGCCGGAAGCACGCTCACAAGCCTCGGGAGACCAGTAAGTACGCACGTCGGAGAACATTTGAGCGCGGTTGGTCAGAAGCTTCATGAACAGCATGCCCAGACCGTTCAGAACGTCGTTCTCGGTAGCCAGGATGTAGGGCTCGCGAGCACCGTTGTGGTCGAAGGTGGAGTTCAGCAGAGCTTCAGGGAAGTCGCAGTTGGGATAGAAGTCAGTCCACTGACGCTGACCCTGGAAGCCGCCGGCGATAGCGTTGTGGCCAACCATCTCTTCCTCGCAACCTGCGGGCAGGTTGGGGTTGCCGTTGAACATATCCTTGATGATGCAGTACATCTTAGCCAGGAAGTCCCACTGCTCAGCCTTCTTCTCGTCGGAGGTCTTAACGAAGTCGGGGTTCTTGTCCCAGCCCTCCTTGCAGTTTTCCTTGATCCAAGCCTTGGCACGAGCAACTTCTTCGTGATCGTAGATGCCTTCGGACATTCGACGGATGATTTCTACCTCGTCAACGGATTCAACACGCATGCCCAGGTAGGACTCGATGAATGCGGGGTCGATAATAGAACCGCCGATACCCATGCAGATGGAGCCGATCTGCAGGTAGGACTTGCCACGCATAGTTGCAACAGCAACAGCGGCGCGGGCGAAGCGCAGCAGCTTCTCCTGTACGTCAGCGGGAATGTTGGTGACCTCGTCCAGATTCTGAACGTCGTGACCATAGATGCCGAAAGCGGGCAGACCCTTCTGTGCGTGGCTAGCCAGAACGGAAGCCAGGTACACAGCGCCGGGACGCTCAGTGCCGTTGAAGCCCCATACGCCCTTGATGGTCTGGGGATCCATATCCATAGTTTCGGAGCCGTAGCACCAGCAGGGAGTGACAGTCAGGGTGATGTCAACGCCATTCTTCTTGAACTTTTCAGCGCAGGCAGCAGCTTCTGCTACGCGGCCGATGGTGGTGTCAGCGATGATGACCTTAACGGGCTCGCCGTTGGAGTACTGCAGATTTTCTTCGAACAGCTTCTTAGCGGCCTGAGCCATTGCCATGGTCTGGTCTTCCAGGCTCTCACGAACCTTCAGAGGTCCGCGGCGGCCGTCGATGGTGGGGCGAATACCGATTACGGGGTAATCACCGACGTATCTGTTTTTTGCCATTGTAATTTCCTCCTAATTTCTCGCCGCAAAACGCGGGCATAGTTTACAATATCATATAACGCGTGCGCGCTACATACGAAAGCATAGTCTCTTTCACAGAGAGATGCGGCATTTTAGCCGGGTGACCCGGGGCTCGCCGTCGTAGCCGTCCAGCCGTTCCAGCAGGAACTTGGCTGCGGTGGCGCCGATCAGATGGTCCGGCTGCTGCACGACAGGCAGGGGAGGCTTCATCATAGAGCATGTCTCCACACTGTCAAAACCGAAGACGTCTACATCCTCGGGAATCCGCAGACCCCGTTCACGGGCAGCGGTGATAAAACCAAGGGTAATGTCATAGTTGGTGGTAAACACCGCAGTGGGAGGGTTGTCCCGGAGCATCAGATGCTCGCAACCCCGATAGCCGGTGGCAAAGTCATTGCCGCCGCTGAATACCAGACCGTCATCGTAAAGAATACCGGCGTCAGACAGGGCGCGAAGATAGCCTACCATACGCTCTTTCGCTGTATACACGGACTTGGGACCGGTGATAATGGCGATCCGCTGGTGTCCGCTGCTGATCAAACGGTTGACAGCCTCATAAACAATTTCGGAATTATCTACCAGCACAGCATCAATGTTTGCGCCCGAGATATCCCGGTCAATCAGCACGATGGGAATGCCGCAGTTGGCAGTAAGCTCCTTAAACTCGTCGTGAGACAGATCTTCGGGGGCATACACCAGTCCGTCAACACCGCAGGTGAGAATAAACTTCAGATTATCCCGCTCCATACCGTGATTTGCGCCATAGCTGGAGATCAGACAGTGGTAATCCCGTTCCCGCATAGTCCGGGCCATAGACATCACTACATTCCCGAAGAAAGGGGCGGTCATATCCGGCAGAAGAATGCCTACAGAACGATTGCGCTGGCTTTTCAGGCCTCGGGCAAAAGGGTCGGCGTGGTAATCCAAAGCCTCAATGGCTTTGCGAATGGCTTCCGCGTTTTCTTTCCGAACATTGCCACCGTTCATAAATTTCGATATTGTGGAGGGCGCAACACCGGCCATCAAGGCCACATCTTTAATTGTTGCCATAGCCACACCCCCCTAAATCTTGCTAAAAACGAATCGTTTCGCGATGTGTCGACCGTAGGACGACATTTGTTTTCTTTATAATATAAAAAGATTTTTGTACTGTCAATACAAAAGTTGAAAAAAACTATTGATTTTTTTGGCAAAGTTTATTATAATAACTCCGTAAGCGCGTTTGAAGCCGGTCTGCAGGTAATAGTAAATAAACGAAACGATTCGTTTTTGTGCAACTTGCAACAAAGCGGCACAAATTGGCAATTTTCCCCTCTTGCGCAGTCTCCGTACAATTTATATATATTGTACACAAAGGTGGGACATCGGCCGTTCCGAGGACGAAGTTTTGCGTCTGCGATCTACAATTAATGATTAAGAAAGGTGAAGTTTGGAATGGGTGAAACGATTCTGAAAATGCAAGGCATTCAGAAGTATTTCTCCGGCGTTCACGCTCTTAAGGGCGTTGATTTCGAATTGAGAGCCGGCGAAGTTCATGCGCTGATGGGCGAAAATGGTGCCGGCAAGTCCACGTTGATTAAAGTTCTCTGTGGCATACATAAGAAAGACGGCGGCTCAATTGAGTATTTCGGCGAGAATGTGGAGTTTGGCAACATCGCTGAATCTCAGGCAGCCGGCATTAGCGTCATTCACCAGGAGCTGAATATGATGAACCACCTGACGGTGGCTCAGAATATGTTCATTGGCCGTGAGTTTATGAACGCCGGTTTCATCAACGACAAGAAGATGGAAGAAGAGGCGCAGCAGCTGTTCGACAAGATGGGCGTAAAGATCAATCCCTCTGTGAAGCTGGGCGACCTGACTGTTGGTAAGCAGCAGATGGTTGAGATCGCAAAGGCCGTCTCCCGCGACTGCAAGCTGCTGGTTCTGGACGAGCCTACTGCGGCACTGACACTGCCTGAAGTTGAGGAACTGTTCAACATCATGCGCGACCTTCAGAAGAAGGGCATCGGTATGATTTACATCTCCCACCGTATGGACGAGATCAACCGCATTTCCGACCGCGTGACCGTTATGCGTGACGGCGAATATGTCGGCACGGTGAACACTGCGGAAGTGACCAAGGACGACATCGTGAAGATGATGGTCGGCCGTGTGATCATGGGTGAGCAGAAGGCCTGTAGCAATTGCCCCGCAGATGCCGATATCCTCCTGGAGGTTAAGAACCTGAACGCCGGCCGTGAAGTCAAGAATGTGAGCTTCACCCTGCGCAGGGGCGAGATCCTGGGCTTTGCAGGTTTGATGGGCGCTGGTCGTACGGAAGTTGCCCGAGCTCTTTACGGCGCTGATCCTCGTCAGACCGGTGAGATCATCCTCAAAGGCAAGAAGGTGAAGATCAGAACCCCCGAGCAGGCTGTTAAGAATGGCATCTGCTACCTGTCCGAAGACCGTAAGCGCTACGGCCTGATGCTGGACAAGTCCGTTGCTGAAAACACTACCATCTCCTCTGTGGATTCCTTTATTACCGCAGGTCTTATCAGCGATACCAAGATGCGCAGGGCTTCTGCTGAGTTCAATGAAAAGCTGCGCACCAAAACTCCTTCTATGGAGCAGTTGCTGAAGAACCTGTCCGGCGGCAACCAGCAAAAGGTTATCATCGCCCGTTGGCTGATGAAGAACGCTGACATCTTTATTTTTGACGAGCCTACCCGCGGCATTGACGTGGGCGCTAAGAGTGAGATCTACCGCCTGATGGAAGAATTGGTAGAACAGGGTAAATCCATCATTATGATTTCTTCCGAATTGCCCGAAGTCCTGCGTATGAGTGACCGGATCCTGGTTATGTGCGAAGGCCGTAAGACCGGCGAACTGGACATCTCCGAGGCAACCCAGGAGAAAATTATGCAACTTGCTACAATGCGAGAGGAGAATTAATTATGAGCAAAAATAAGAACCTTGCCTCCAAGAATGTGATGGCAGGCGGCAAGCAGAGCATCGTGATCATCTTTGCTGCAATTATCCTGTTTGCAGTCTTCTACCTCATCAACCCCGGCTTCGCCAGCAGCGGCAACCTGCTGACCATGGCTAAGTCCTTCGTGCCCTACGCAATCCTGTCCCTGGGCGTCACTTTTGTTATCGCCACCGGCGGTATCGACCTGTCCATTGGTACTGTATGTATCGGCTCCGCTGTTCTGGCAGGTGCTATTTGCAGAACCGGCGTTTCCCTGGAAGACGGTGTCCTGTGGGCAACCATTCCCATCATCATTGTCACCGGCCTGTGCTTCGGCCTGATCAACGGCCTGCTGGTTGCTAAGTGCAAGATCGCACCCTTCATTGCAACCCTGGGTACGATGCTGGTATCCCGCGGTCTGACCGCAGTTATCTCTGAGGCGATTCGTAAGACCTCTTCCGCTGTTAAGTACCCCACTACTGGTTGGTTCCAGAAGCTGTTCACCAACCTGAACGGTTTCCCCATCGGCATCCTGTGGGTGCTGGGCCTGACTGTGATCTGCATGATCGTGATGTACAAGACCAAGGTCGGCCGCTATATCCTGGCTATCGGCTCCAACGAAGAAGCTGCCCGCCTGTCCGGTATCAACACTGACAAGTATAAGATCATTGCTTACGCTATCTGCGGCGCTTTCGCAGGTATGGCTGCTCTGTTCTATGTGGCTTCCAACCCCTCTCTGACCATCGCAGCCGGCAACGGCATGGAACTGGACGCTGTCGCAGGCGTGTACATTGGCGGCACTTCCACCACTGGTGGTTCCGCTTCCGTCATCGGCTCCCTGCTGGGCTCCCTGATTCTGGTTGTTATTCGCCAGGGCCTGAACATCGCTCTGAGCAGCGGCAGCGTGGTTTCCGCAACCAACATCACCTACGCTGTCACCGGTGTGATTGTTGTTGGCGCTGTTATGCTGGACGTTCTGAAGAAGAAGTCCGCTGCTAAGGTTAAGATTCCTGTTGCTACCGAAAAGAAGCCCCAGGAAACCGAAACCAAGGCTTAAAACCATTATTGTGTAATTAAAACCGCGAGGTTTTATATAAAAATTAGGAGGAAAACAAAATGAAGAAAATCATCGCACTGCTTCTGGCTCTGGTCCTGGTTCTGGGCCTGGCTGCATGCAACAAGCCCGTTGAGACCCCCGACAACACCCAGGGTACTGAGGGCGAAAACGTAGAGACCAGCAAGGGCACCATCGCTGTCATCGCTAAGGGCGAGACTCACGCTTTCTGGCAGGCTGTTAAGGCTGGCGCTGTTGACGCTGGTAAGGCTGCTGGCTACGAGGTCACCTTCCGTGGCCCCACCGCTGAGAGCGAAGAGTACGTCAACGCTCAGCGTGAGATGGTTCAGGCTGCTCTGAACAACAAGGACACCAAGGCTCTGGTTCTGGCTACTATCGGCCTGGGCTTCGCTGATGAGCTGACCGCTGCTTTCGACAAGGGTCTGCCCGTTGTTGAGTTCGACTCCGGTCTGTACTCCGGCGGCGCTGACATCACCGAGGGCAAGGATCCCACCATCGGTGGCGTTGCAACCGACAACTATGCTGCTGCTGGCGTTGTTGCTGAGAACTTCTATGCTTACCTGAAGAACAACAACCTGGCTGTTGACGGCTACAAGGTTGGTATCATCCAGCACGACTCCACCTCCACCGGTATCGACCGCGCTGCAGGTTTCAAGGAGAACATCGAGAAGCTGGCTCAGGCTGACAACATCACTCTGGACATCAACGTTCAGGTTAAGGCCAACAACGCTGGCGAGTACAAGCTGGGCCTGGCTGCTCTGAAGGATTGGGGCGCACAGTCCATCTTCATGACCAACGAAGGTGTTGTTAACGAAGTCTTCCCCGAAGTCTCCGACAACGCTGCTGCTTACAAGGACATCCTGTTCGCAGGCTTCGACGCTGGCACCAACCAGTACAACTGGATGAAGGACAACGGCGCTAACTACGCACTGCTGGTTGGCTCTGTTGCTCAGGACTCCTACTCCATCGGCTACAAGGCTGTCGAGATGGCTATCAACAAGCTGGCTGGCCAGGAAGTTTCCGATGTGGGTATCGCTGGTGTTTGGTACACTGCTGAGAACATCGACGAGCAGAGAGACAAGAACATCTTCTACATGGGCTAATCCTTACTGTAGTTGAATAGTTTTTGCGGCTAAAACCGACCGGCACCACTTCGGTGGTGCCGGTTTTTTAGAACGCCCATACACTTGAGTGCTGAAGGGCAGAAAATGTGCTTTCAGTATTGAATTGTGTGGTAAATCGTAGTATAATAAATGGGATAAGGGGAAGATGCCTTATCTTATGCTAAAACGGGAGTGTGACGAATGGAAATTGTAAGAAACTTAATCGCATTTGACCTGGGCGCCAGCAATGGACGAGCTATTTTGGGCCAGTTCGATGGCGAGAAGGTCACTATGAAGGAACTGCACCGGTTTGAGAATAATTACATTGAGATGAACGGTGTGTTTTACTGGGACACTCCCTATCTTTACAACCAGCTGAAGCAGGGATTGCTGAAGTTTAAGCAGGGCGGCTACGGCAAGTTGGACGCCTTCGGTATTGATACTTGGGGTGTGGATTACGGTCTGCTGGACAAGAATGGCCATCTGGCCGGCGTGCCCCGCTCCTATCGGCTGGGCGTGCAGGCGGACATTGACGCAGTGAAGGAGAAGATCCCCGCCCAGACTCTGTTCTCCCGCACAGGCATTGACACAAACCTGACCTTTAACACCATCTACCAGCTCTACCGCAGACTCCGGGAGGAGGATGCCGCGTTGGAGGTGGCAGACACCATGCTTTTGACCCCCGACCTGCTGGGCTATTTCCTTACCGGCAGCAAGGGTACGGAATACACCATCGCAACCACAACCGGCCTTTACAATCCCACTACTAAGGATTGGGATTGGGAGACCATCCGAGAACTGGGCTTGCCGGAGAAGATCTTCACCAAGATCGATAAGACCGGCACTATCCGCGGCTACCTGAGAGAGGAACTGTGTGAAGAGATCGGCCTGAACGCCGCGCCCTTTGTGGCGGTGGGCAGTCACGATACGGCTTCCGCAGTTGCCGCAATCCCCGGTAAGGGTAGCTTCGCGTTCTGCTCCTCCGGTACTTGGAGCCTGTTTGGTGTTGAGACGGATAAGCCTGACCTGAGTCCCGCAGCAGCTGCGGCAGGATTCTCTAATGAGGGTACGATCCAGGGCGGTTTCCGCCCCCTGTATAACATCGTTGGCATGTGGATCGTGCAGGAATGCCGTCGAGATTGGATCAAGGCAGGGAAGAATCTCAGCTGGGACGATGTGGTGGTAGAAGCCCGGAAGGCGGAACCTCTGC
This sequence comes from Faecousia sp., assembly GCA_045612705.1. GTDB lineage: Bacteria > Bacillota > Clostridia > Oscillospirales > Oscillospiraceae > Faecousia. Next base: position 12,472 of record JAZKZN010000028.1, read on the forward strand.
GCTCCATTATTGATACCGATGCTCCTGAGTTCTATGCAGGCGGCAATATGGAGCAGAAGATTCAGGAGTTCTGCCGCAAGACCGGTCAGCCGGTCCCCGAGACGGTGGGCGAGGTGGCCCGCTGCATCTACGAGTCCTTGGCGCTGAAGTATCGCTACGCACTGGAAGGTCTTGAAAAGATGAAGGGCGAGAAGATCCGGTCCCTGAACATTGTCGGCGGCGGCATTAACAACAAGTTCCTTGACCAGCTGGTAGCTGACGCCCTGGACCGTGAGGTTGTCACCGGCCCTGTGGAAGGCGCTGCCATCGGCAACCTTCTCACCCAGGCTATGGCCCTGGGCGATATCAAGGATTTGGATCACCTGCGTCAGGTTGTCCGCAACTCTGAAGCGGTGGAATATTGGCAGCCCAACCACACCGAGGCTTGGGAAGCTGCTTATGAGAAATTACTTACATTTTTGAAATAATTGGAGGAGATGACATTATGAGCGTAGATATGACCAAGTGGCAGGAAATTGCCAAGGCAAACATTCATAACCGTCCCGCAGGTACTGGCCGCCTGGCCGGCAAGATCACCATCGTCACCGGCGCTGCACAAGGCTTCGGTAAGGGTATTGCCGAGGAACTGTACGCAGAGGGCGCAACGATCATCATCGCCGATATGAACCTGCCCCTGGCAGAGTCTGTCGCTGCTGAGATGGGTGAGCGTGCCTGGGCCATCGCTGTGAACGTCTCCGACGAAGAGAGCTGCGCCAATATGGTGGCTCAGGTTGTCGAAAAGTTCGGCGGTCTGGACATCATGGTAGCTAACGCCGGCGTTGTCCGTTCCGGTCCGATTGCTGAGTTCGAGAAGAAGGACTTTGACTTTGTCACCGCCATTAACTACACAGGACTGTTCCTCACCTGCAAGTACGCAGCCATCATTATGCAGGCTCAGCACGAGGCTGACCCCGAGGCAATGTTTGACATCATCGCCATGTCCTCCAAGTCCGGTCTGGAAGGTTCTAACAAGAACTTTGCCTATGCTGGCTCCAAGTTTGGCGCTATCGGCCTGGTTCAGTCCTTTGCTCTGGAACTGTGCGCCTACAAGATCAAGGTCAACGCAATCTGCCCCGGCAATTATCTGGACGGTCCTCTGTGGTCCGATCCCGAGCGAGGCCTGTTTGTGCAGTACCTGAATGCCGGCAAGGTGCCCGGCGCAAAGACTGTGGAAGACGTCCGCCGTTTCTATGAGGCTAAGGCTCCCATGAATCGCGGCTGCCTGCCTATCGATGTTGCCCGCGCTGTTATGTACTGCGTGGAGCAGAAGTATGAGACCGGCCAGGCGATCCCCGTCACCGGCGGTCAGGTTATGCTGAACTGATAGAGGAATACAATGATCGACATTACGATTCTGAATAAACTGAATGTACCTTCCCGGCAGGAACGCCTGGAGAATCTGAAGGAAGTCCTGAAGACTGCCCAGTTCCCGCCTATGGTACCCCAGTACATCAACAACCATATCCATACTACTTATTCTTTCTCTCCTTATTCTCCCACGGCTGCGGTTTATGCCGCCCGTATGGAGGGCCTTTGCACCGCCGGTATTATCGACCACGATTCTATCTCCGGCGCCAAGGAGTTCTTGGAGGCAGCTGCGCTGGTGGATATGCCTGTCACCATCGGCATGGAGGCCCGTATTTCCATGGATGGCACCCGTTTGGCGGGCCGTCGTACCAACAATCCGGACCAGGTGGGCGTCAGCTATATGACCATCCAGTCTGTTCCCCACAACAAGATTGACCGGCTAACCGAGTTTTTTAAGCCTTATCAGCAGGCTCGGCACGCCCGAAATCGGAAGATGATCCAGCGCATCAACGCACTTGTGGGCGTGGAACTGGATTATGACCGGGATGTACTGCCCCTGTCTGAGGCTGCCGACAACGGCGGTGTCACCGAGCGACATCTGATGTACGCCCTGGCCATTGAGCTGGTGAAGCAGGTGGGCAAGGGTCAGAGTATGATCGATAAACTCACGAGCCTGGGTATGGACCTGTCCGAAAAGCAGAAGACGATGCTTATGGATACCCAGTATCCTTTCTACGAGTATGATGTTCTGGGCATGCTGAAAGGCACATTTGTTCCCAAGATCTTCATCGATGCTACCGACGAATGCCCTAAGCTGTCCGAGGTTGTAAAGCTCTGTGAGGAAGTGGACGCCTATCTGTGCTACGCCTATCTTGGCGATGTGGGCGACTCCGTCACCGGCGACAAGAAGGCACAGAAGTTTGAAGATGAATATCTGGATGATGTGTTTGAGTGCCTGAAGGAAGAGGGCGTCAAAGCCGTCACCTATATGCCCACCCGGAATACACCCCAGCAGCTTGAGCGCCTGCGCGGCCTTTGCGAGGAATATGGTATGTTCCAGATCTCCGGCGAGGATATCAATTCTCCCCGGCAGAGCTTTGTGATCAAGGCAATGGAGAACCCCATATTCCAGAATCTGATCGATGCCACCTGGAAGCTCATTGAACACGAGAAAAATACTTGATTTTACTATATTTAGGAGGAAACAATTATGATTACCAAGGCGGTACGAATCCACGGCAAGAATGACCTGCGTCTGGAAGAGATCAACCTTCCCGAGGTAGGCCCTGACGATGTGCAGATTGAAATCATCTGCGACTCCGTATGTATGTCCACCTATAAGGCAGCCCTGGAAGGCGAGGACCACAAGCGCGTTCCCGATGATGTGGCAGAGAATCCCACCATCGTGGGCCACGAGTTCTGCGGCAATATCGTTGCAGTCGGTGAGAACTGGCAGCACAAGTACAAGGTTGGCGACAAGTTCTCCATCCAGCCCGCCCACTTCTATAAGGGCTCTCAGCTGGCTCCCGGCTATTCTTACAAGTTCTGCGGCGGCTCCGCTCAGTACGGCAATGTGCCCATCGAGACTCTGCTGTCCGACTGCCTGCTGCCCTACAACTCCGATACCTACTTCTACGGCTCCGTTGCTGAGCCTATGAGCTGCATTATCGGCACCTTCCACGCAATGTACCATACCAAGGCTGGCTCCTATGTCCACGATATGGGCATCAAGGAAGGCGGCAAGATGGCTCTGCTGGCATCCGTTGGTCCTATGGGCCTGGGCGCAATTGACTACGCTATCCACTGCGACCGTCGTCCCTCTCTGCTGGTTGTCACCGATATCGATGAGGCCCGTCTGGAGCGCGCCGCTTCCATCTACACCGTTGAGGAAGCCGCAAAGAACGGCGTGGAGCTGCACTATGTGAATACCCGTATGGAGAACGCCACTCAGTACCTGCGTGACCTGACCGGCGGCACCGGCTATGACGATGTCATCTGCTTCGCCCCTGTCAAGCCCGTTGTGGAGCAGGCTGACGACATCCTGGGCTTCGACGGCTGCCTGAACTTCTTCGCAGGCCCCACCGACAGCCAGTTCAAGGCGAACTTCAACTGGTACAACGTCCACTATCTGTACACCCATGTGGTTGGCACCTCCGGCGGTAATACCGACGATATGAGAGAGGCCATCCAGATGATGAACGCCGGCACTCTGAATCCTGCTTCCATGATCACCCACATCGGCGGCCTGAACGCCGTGGTGGACACCGTCATGAATCTGCCCAAGATTCCCGGCGGCAAGAAGCTGATCTACAACCACATCGAGCTGCCCCTGACTGCGATTGCTGACTTCGAAGAAGCCGGCAAGACCAATCCCATGTTCGCAGAACTGGACCGTATCTGCAAGGCTCACAACGGCCTGTGGAACGCAGAGGCAGAGGCTTACCTGCTGGCTAACGCAAAGTAAGATTGCTTTTAAGACCAAGCGCCCCGGTTTCCCCGGGGCGCTTGCAGTAAAATGACAAAAATCCCTTTATAAAAGAGAAAGGTTGTGTTTTGGCAAATGGATGCAAAGTATGAGGCTTTATTTACCCCCTGGAAAGTGGGCAATGTAGAGATCAAGAACAGAATTGTCCTGTGCCCTATGGGCGGTACTTCTCTGTTCGGCTGGTTCGAGCTGACGGGCTGTAAGTTTGACAAGGAGGCGGCAAAGTTCTTCCTGGAACGGGCGCAGAACAATGTGGGTCTGATTATTCCCGGCATTGCCCCTCTGCGGGATACCTTCTGGGGCAAGTGGCTGTGGCAGAATCCTAAGATGTTTGAGGATCTGAAGGAGTTTATGGAGGAGATCCATAAGACAGGCGCAAAGCTGTTTGTACAGCTTACTGCAGGTATGGGCCGCAGCTGGGCGATCACCGAGCTGGTAGCGCCTCTGCACAAGAATAAGTTCACCCGCGCCCTGATCAAGCCGATTCTGGACACCAGCCACGAGCTGGCAAGTCCCTCTCCGCTGCCCTCCCGCTGGGATCCGGAGATCACCACTCCCGAAATGACTCTGGAGCAGATCCACGAGATTATTGAGGCCTTTGCCAAGACCGCAAAGCTCTGCAAGGATGCAGGCGTGGACGGCGTGGAGGTACACGCAGTACACGAAGGCTATCTGCTGGATCAGTTCACTATGGAGTGGACCAATAAGCGTACAGACCAGTACGGCGGCTCTTTCGAAAACCGTTATCGTTTCCCTGTGGAGATCGTACAGGCCATCAAGGCAGCCTGCGGCCAGGATTTCCCTGTTTCCCTGCGGTATTCCGTAGAGTCCAAGGTCAAGGGCTTCCGGGAAGGCGCTGTCCCTGGTGAAAAATATACCGAGGTCGGCCGTAATATGGCTGAGTCCGAGAAGGCTGCCAAGTACCTGCAGGATGCAGGCTATGATATGCTGAATGCGGACAACGGTACTTACGATTCCTGGTACTGGGCACATCCGCCCATGTATATGCCCCAGAACTGCAACCTGGAAGATGTGGCGCATATTAAGAAGTTTGTGGACATCCCCGTGGTTTGCGCCGGTCGTATGGAGCCGGAGGTGGGCGCCCAGGCAGTGGCAGAAGGTCGGATCGACGGCGTGGGTATCGCCCGTCAGTTCCTGGCTGATCCTCAGTGGATCACCAAGCTGCTGGAGGAGCGTCTGGAGGATATTCGCCCCTGCATTTGCTGCCATTCCGGCTGCTTCAACTTCTCATCCTCCAAGGGTCACGCCAACACCCAGGACTTGACCGATACCATGGGTCTGGCTCGCTGCGCTCTGAATCCTCAGACTATGCAGTCCAAGAAATATCATATTGAAAAGGCAAAGAAGCAGAAGAACATCGCTGTGATCGGCGGCGGTATCGGCGGTATGGAGACCGCTCTTGTCTGCGCAAAGCGCGGCCACAAGGTGACCCTCTACGAAAAGAGCGGCGAGCTGGGCGGCGTATTCATCGCTGCGGCAGCGCCCTCTTTCAAGGAAAAGGACAGAGATCTGATCACCTGGTATCGCCGTGAACTGACCAAGTATCCCGCCATCGAAGTGAAGCTGAACACAGAGGTCACCGACATCGCCGCTCTGGGCGCTGATGAGGTGGTTGTCGCCACCGGTTCCAAGGCAAACCGCATCCCCGTTCCCGGCGCGGACAAGGCTATCCAGGCCGTGGACTTCCTGCTGGGCAAGGGTGAGGTTGGCCAGAATGTGGTGATCGTAGGCGGCGGTCTGACCGGCTGTGAGATTGCATACGAGCTGTACCTGCAGGGCAAGAATCCCACTATCGTGGAAATGATGGACGATCTGATCTGCACCCCCGGCATCTGCCTGGCAAATACCAGCTTCCTCCGGGACTTCTTCAAGGCCAATAATGTGCCCGTTTATCTGGAGCATGGCGTGGCAGCCATCGAAGACGGCACTGTGCTGATCAAGGATAAGGTCGGCGCAAAGCAGCGCATTGCCGCTGATAGCGTGATCCTCTCTGTTGGCTATAAACCTCAGCCCGTTGCTCAGGCCGGCAAGCATGTCCACTTGGTGGGCGACTGCAGCAAGGTAGGCAATCTTCGTACTGTCATCTGGCAGGCGTGGGATGTGGCCATGAAACTGTAATGTAAAAGGAGAAAAGCCATGATTTTAACACCTGAACAGCAAAGTATTCTGGACGGCGCCAAGGGTGAGATCCAGGCAAAGGTCATGAAGACTCTGGTGATGTACGGCGAGGCTTTCGGCGCTGATAAGATGGTCCCTGTCACATCTGAATATAACCATTTGGTGACTTCTTTCGGTCTGAAGATGATGGGCCCCGTGTTTGACCTGATGCAGCAGCTGATTGACAGCGGCGCGATCTCTCAGCAGAAGTTCTCCGTTGACCCCCGTCCTTTGGATAAAAATGTCCCGGCCAACTTCCTGCAGAACTTCATTTTCAACAACTTTATGTACTCCAAGCAGGCTGACTACGAAAAGCAGCTGCAGGCTCTGGGCCTTGTGAATGAGGATGCTTTTACCTGCGCTTGCTATTTCGACCAGGTAGGCAACACCCCCAAGAAGGGTGATGTTCTCAGCTGGGCAGAGTCCTCTGCGGTGGTGTATGCCAACTCCGTGCTGGGCGCAAGATGCAACCGCAATTCCGGCATTATGGACATTATGGGCTCTATCGCCGGTTTCGTTCCTTCCTTCGGCCTGCTGACCGACGAAGGCAGAAAGGCTACCTGGATCGTGAAGGTACAGACCACCAAGAAGCCGGAGGCGCAGCTGCTGGGCTCTGCTATCGGCATGAAGGTGATGGAGGATGTGCCTTACATCACCGGTCTCAGCAAGTGGATCGGCACAGAGCTGAATGAAACCGCCTGCGCTTATCTGAAGGACTTTGGCGCAGCCACCGCCTCCAATGGCGCTGTGGGTCTGTACCATGTGGAAAACCTGACTCCCGAAGCCGTGGAGCAGGGTGCAGCCTTGATCGCCGAGGGCGCAAAGGAATACATCATTGATGACGCTGAACTGGAGCGGGTGAAAAACGAGTACCCCGTGATCTGGAAGAACAAGGATGCCAAGCCCAAGCTGTGCTTTGTGGGTTGCCCCCATCTGTCTCTGCAGCAGCTGAAGGACTGGACCGATCGGGTAGAAGAGGGCCTGAAGGCTTCTGGCCTCAAGAAGGTGGCCATCCCCACTGTATTTACCACCGCTCCTGCAGTAAAGAAGGAGTTTGAAGCCACAGAATATGCCGCCCGCCTGGAAAAGATCGGTGTCATTCTCTCCTACATCTGTCCGCTGATGTATATGAATAACCCCCTGGCTGGCAAGATGCCCGTCATTACCTGTTCCAACAAGCTGCGGACCTACACCACCGCCCGTTATTACACGGAGGACGAAATCCTTCAGCAAATCACCAAAGGAGGCGCTGTGAAATGAGAGAGTTCAAAGGCCGTATTGTCACTCCCGGCACTGTGACCGCACCTGCCGTGGTCAGCCACGGAGGACTGAACACCCTGGCATCCTTCCAGAAGGCGCTGCAGTTCGGCGACAAGAAAGCCACCTGCGGTGACCAGAACAACCCCGATCTGTACGGCAAGGAGATGGCCGGCAAGGCTCTGTGCCTGCCTCAGACCATTGGCTCCACTACCGGCGGTATGGTGCTGTACTGCGCCTGCGCCATGGAGCGTCAGCCCGCTTGTATGCTCTTCAGTAATCCTATCGATTCCCTGGCCGCTGCCGGTTCGATCCTGGCCTCTGTGTGGCTGGAAGGCAGCAAAATGCCCGTTGTGGACTGCCTGGGCGAGGAGTTCCTGAACTATGTGCAGGACGGTATGATGATCACCATTCGGGAAGACGGCACTGTGTGCGTCGATTGATTCCACAACAAAAAACACCCTCAAGAGTTCTTGAGGGTGTTTTGTTTTTTACAGAAGGGGGATTCCTGCGCAAGCGCATTTTTGAAGGGTTTCTTCATCCCAGACGCTGGACTGCACCTCGCCGATGTGGGCGCAGCCCAGCATCAGCATGGCAAGACGGGATTGGCCAATACCGCCGCCGATGGTCAGGGGCAGTTCGTTTGCCAGAAGCATTTTGTGGAAGGGCAGTTCCCGGCGGCTATCGCAGCCGGAAAGGGTCAATTGCCGATCCATAGACTGGGCATCCACGCGGATGCCCATAGAGGAGATCTCCAAGGCGCGGTCCAAAGTTTCGTCCCAGAAGAAAATATCGCAGTTCAAGTTCCAATCGTCATAGTCCGGCGCGCGGCCGCCGTGAGGCTTGCCGGAGCGGAGCTTACCGCCGATCTGCATAATGCAGGCGGTGGGATGCTCCCGTACATAAGCGGTCTCTCGCTGGTTGCCGTCCAGCTCCGGATACAGATCCTCCAGCTCCTGGGTGGTGATAAAGCTGATCTCTCTGGAGAGCTTCGTTTGCAGCTGAGGGAAACGCACGTGCAGACGGTCACTGGTGTCGCAGATGGCCCGGACGATAGCGGTGACGATCAGCTTTAGATAGTCGAGATTTCGGTTCTGGGCGGTGATGATCTTCTCCCAGTCCCACTGGTCCACATAAATGGAGTGGATGTTGTCCAGTTCCTCATCCCGGCGGATGGCGTTCATATCGGTGTACAGGCCTTGACCCACACTGAAACCGTAGCGCTTTAGGGCAAGACGCTTCCATTTTGCCAGGGAGTGGACTACTTCTGCGTCCATTCCCACAGCGGGGATATCAAAGTTTACCGGCCGTTCATAGCCGTTCAAGTTATCGTTCAAACCGGATGCGTCGGTGACGAACAGGGGAGCGGACACACGCTTTAAGTTCAGGGCGTGGGAAAACTCCTCCTGAAAGGCCTGTTTGATGTAGGCGATGGCCCGCTGGGTCTCATAGGCATCCAGAGGGGGGCGATAGCCTTGGGGGATGTAGATCTGATTCATAGGATACCATCCTTTCACCGGGATATATCCTCTATTCTATTCCATTTTTTGAGAAAATCAAGAAAAAATATCGCGGAGCGTATCTTTGATACGCCCCGCGGTCTGGTTTTTACGGAAGAGCATTCTGGCGCTGCTCTCCCACAGTGACGGAAAGTTCCAGCGTAGCGCCCTTGCGATAAACGGTAAGGCGGAGGATATCACCCGGAGCGGAGGCAATCACCGCGGCGGACAGGTCGTTGCTGCCGGTGATGGGTTTGCCGTCAATGTGGGTGATGATGTCGCTGATCTGCAATCCCGCTGCTGCGGCAGGGGTGTTTTCGCCTACCGCCCGGACGGCTGCGCCCTTAGGCAGGCCGTAGCTTTGCGTTTCAGCGCTGACAGATACCACGCTGACGCCAATATAGGGCTTGGAAACATAGCCTCGCTCAATGATGCTCTCCGCAATGCTCCTGGCGCTGTTGATGGGAATGGCAAAGCCAATGTTGTCGATGGAGGCGCCGGAGCCGGAGTTGCCGGAATACTTGGCGTTGGTGATACCAATAACTTCTCCGTACAGATTAAACAGCGCCCCACCGGAGTTGCCGGAGTTGATAGCGCAGTCCGTCTGCAGCAGGCGCATGGTGGCGCCGTTGGACATAGTGACGGCTCTGTCCTTGGCGCTGATAGCACCGGAAGAGAGGGAGAAGGTCAGTTCTCCCAGGGGATTGCCGATGGCCACTACACTATCACCCACATTGAGATTATCGGAGTCACCCAAAATCACCGGCGCAAGACCCTCTGCCTCGACTTTCAGCACGGCCACATCGCTGGCTGCGTCATAACCGATGAGGGCGGCATCATAAGTTGCACCGTCATACATGGATACCGTGATAGAGTCAGAGTCCTCTACCACGTGGAAGTTTGTGAGAATATAGCCGTCTTCGGTAAAGACAAAGCCGGAACCTGATGCGGCTGCGGTGGTCTGATATCCCCAGAAATTGGTGGTAATGGAGGTGGTGATGCCCACTGTGGAGCGGACATTGGAGGCGTAGACCTCAGCGGGGGTCATCAATTTGCCGGTGTCGATCTGGGTAATTTCCAAAACTGTGCTTTCCCGAATCCCTTCCAGCATGGTTGCGGTGTGGGATTGCCTTTGGATTGGTTGCAGAGCCAGACAGATGCCCGCCCCCAAAAGACCGCCCAGTATGCTGCAAATCAGGGCAACAGCGATGATGGCTCTGCCACGTTTGGGTTTCTTTTCGGGAAGATACGGTTCGGTGAAATCTTCGGGGGATGTATTTTCGTAAGGATCGTTCATAGGGATACTCCTTTGCTCTTTTGTGCATATTTTACCGCAAATGGTAATTTCAATGCGGAACAAAAGGGGAATAAACTGTAAATATTTTATTAATATTGCCCTCCAATGAAAAAAAGAATAGCGTTGCGACCACGGGAATGTTATAATGGAAAAAAAGAGGAGCTTCCTCTGTGAATTGAAAGGAGACATACATATGGGACTGATAAAAGCAGGTATTGGCGCTCTGGGTGGCACCCTTGCTGACCAGTGGAAGGAGTTTTTCTACTGCGATGCTATGGATAAGAACGTACTGGCCGTGAAGGGCGCAAAGCGGGTCTCCGGCCGTTCCTCCAACACAAAGGGACACGATAATGTCATTTCGTCTGGCTCCGGTATCGCGGTGGCTGACGGCCAATGTATGATGATCGTGGAACAGGGCAAGGTGGTGGAAGTCTGCGCCGAACCCGGTGAGTACACCTACGACGCCTCCACAGAACCCAGCATTTTCGCAGGCAATCTAGGCGAGAGCATTCTGGCAACCTTTAAGACTGTTGGCAAGCGCTTCACCTACGGCGGCGACACCGGCAAAGACCAGCGGGTGTACTACTTTAACACCAAAGAACTGCTGGATAACAAGTTTGGCACGCCAAATCCCGTACCCTTCCGGGTGGTGGATTCCAAGATTGGCCTGGATATTGATGTGTCCCTGCGCTGCAGCGGCGTGTATTCTTATAAATTGCAGAATCCTCTGCTGTTCTATACCAATGTTTGCGGCAATTTTGCAGATTGCTATACCCGCAGTGAGCTGGAAGGCCAGCTGAAGACCGAGTTTATCAGCGCTCTGCAGCCTGCCCTTGCCAAACTGTCTGCAAAAGAACTGCGGCCCAGCGAGATCATTGCCCACAATACCGATTTGGAACAGGCAATGAATGAAGCGCTGTCTGCGAAGTGGGCCGAACTGCGGGGCATTACCGTGGTCAGTGTAGCCATGGGTTCTGTGACTCTGCCCGACGAGGATGCAGAGATGATCAAGCAGGCTCAGCGCACGGCTATTATGCGGGATCCCACCATGGCGGCGGCTACTCTGGTGGGCGCGCAGGCAGACGCAATGAAGGCGGCGGCCTCCAACTCCGCCGGCGCTATGACCGGTTTTATGGGTATGGGTATGGCTATGAATCAGGGTGGCGTCAATGCGCAGAATCTCTTCGCTATGGGCCAGCAGGCGCAGCCGGCAGCGCCCAGCGGCGGCTGGACTTGCAGCTGCGGCAGCGTGAATACCGGTAAGTTCTGCTCCGAATGTGGAAAAAAACGAGCTATTTACAAGTGTGACAAGTGCGGTTTCCAGCCCGCAGACCCCTTCAATCCTCCCAAGTTTTGTCCCGAGTGCGGCGATAAGTTCACGGAAGAGGACGCTCGATAAGCTATAAGGAGGTATCCTATGGCCACATTATTGGAGTACAAATGCCCGAATTGCGGCGGCGCTCTGAGCTTTGACAGTGATACTCAGAAAATGAACTGCCCCTACTGCGACTCCGAATTGGAAGTGGCGGCCTTGCGGGAACTTGACGAGGCGCTGAATGAGCCCCAAGAGGATCGTATGGAATGGGACACCCAGCCGGAAAGCCAGTGGGATGAGGGGGAGCAGGAGCAATTTTGCAGCTATGTATGCCAATCCTGCGGCGGTGAGCTGATCTGTGATGAGAATACCGCGGCAACGGCTTGCCCCTATTGCGACAATCCTGTGGTACTGTCAGGCCGCTTGTCCGGCAGTTTGCGGCCTGACCTGGTAATCCCATTTCAGCTGGACAAGAAAGCAGCCGAGCAGACGCTAATCAGGCATATGAGCAAAAAAGCGTTGCTGCCTAAGGCGTTCAAGGACGAAAACCATATCCAGGAGATCAAAGGCATCTATGTGCCTTTCTGGCTTTTTGATGGGGATGCCAAGGGCGATGTGCGCTACCGGGCTACACGGGTACGCACCTGGAGCGATGCCAATTATTACTATACAAGAACCAGCCACTACAGCGTCCGCCGGGCAGGGACCCTTGGTTTTTCTGGCGTACCTGTGGACGGCTCTACCAAAATGCCGGACGATCTGATGGAGTCCATCGAGCCCTTCGACCTTTCCAAAGGCGTGGATTTTCAGACGGCATACCTGGCCGGCTATCTGGCAGATAAATATGATATCTCTGCCGAGGACAGTAAACCCCGGGCCAATGACCGGATCAAAACCAGCACCTGTGACGCGCTGGCGAATACAGTGGTGGGCTATACCAGTGTTGTTCCCGTCAGCAGCGCAGTGCAGCTGGAAAAGGGACGGGTGCGGTATGCCCTTTATCCGGTTTGGATTTTGCACACCCGCTATCGGGACCGGAATTACCGGTTCGCTATGAATGGACAGACCGGTAAGTTTGTGGGCAATCTTCCCATTGATTGGGGGAGGTTCTTCGCATACTTGGGCGCGATTACTGTCGGTGTCGGCCTGCTTGCCTGGGCGGCTGCCAAGCTTTTGGGGATCGTGTAGGAGGTGCGGTATGAAGAAATTACTGATGATTTTTCTTCTTGTCCTGTTGGTGCTTCCTGTCTGTGCGGAAACGCCTATGGTGGTGGATGAAGCGGATCTTCTGCTCCCTCAAGAGGAGCAGTATCTGACGGAGCAGTTGGAGTTGACCCGGGAGCAGTTGGGGATCGATGTGGCGGTCCTCACTGTAGAGACAATCAACGGTCAACCGGTCGGCACTTACGCTGATGACTACTATGACTACAACGGCTACAATCCTGACGGCGTATTGCTATTGCTGGTAATGGAGAGCCGCCAGTGGTACATTTCCACAGCTGGCAGCTGTATGGCGCCCATTGATGCTGAAACCGTCGGCGATGTGATTGTGCCGTACCTTAGTCAGGGGAATTACTACGAGGCGTTCTCTTTGTTCGGCAAAATGGTGCACGAAACAATGCTCCAACCGGAAGCAGATGGAGAATATGTGACAGATGAATACGGAAATGTTTCCCTTCGTCCTCATCAGCGCAACTGGTATGAGGGCTTGGGCATCTGCCTGCTGATCGGTCTTGGGGTGGGAGGCATTACCGTAGGCGTGATGGCATCCGGTATGAAGACCGTGCGTTCCAAGACCGGCGCGGCTGACTATGTGAAGCCAGGAAGTCTGGAGCTATCCGTGACACAGGATATCTACCTGTACCAGACGGTCACCCGGCGGGCCAAACCGAAAAACACCGGTACTCACACCGGTTCCTCCGGACGCAGCCACGGCGGTGGAGGCGGCAGATTCTGATACTACACCCCGGATTTACCCGGGGTGTTTTTCGGTGGGAGAAAAATGTGTGCCACCGCTTGACAAACTATGGCTTTCCGTGCTACAATACCCCAAACCGATGAGGAAGAGTGAGTAGGCGTTGTACCCCTTTCTTTCAGAGAGCTGCGGATGGTGGAATCGCGGCAGAAAGCGCAGGGCCGAATGGACTTCCGAGGGCAATCAGAATGGGGTGACCTTAGTATGTGCGCCGGAGTGACCCTCCGTGATCAAAGGCCAGCATATTTTTGTATGCGTAAAAGTGGGCGCAAACGCGTCAAGCCGGGTGGCACCGCAGGATTATTGTCCTGTCCCAGCATAGAACTGGGGCAGGTTTTTTGTTTTTAGCCCCAATCTTTAGAAAAGGAGAAGGTATCATGGAAAAGAAACAAATCCCCTACAAGATCTATCTGGAAGAAAGCGAGATGCCCAAATACTGGTACAATCTCCGGGCAGATATGGTGAATAAGCCTGCGCCGCTTCTTGATCCCAAGACCCGCAAGCCTATGACGGCAGAGGACTTGTCCAATGTGTTCTGCGACGCCTTAGTGCGGCAGGAACTGGACGACACCACGCCTTATTTTGAGATCCCCGAGGAGATTCTGAGCTTTTATAAGATGTACCGCCCGGCGCCTCTGGTGCGCGCTTATTGCCTGGAGGAAAAGCCCCAGACGCCGGCAAAGATCTACTATAAGTTTGAAGGCAATAATACCAGCGGCAGCCACAAGCTGAACTCCGCCATTGCCCAGGCCTACTATGCGAAAAAGCAGGGTCTGAAAGGCGTGACCACAGAGACCGGCGCCGGCCAGTGGGGCACCGCCCTTTCTATGGCCTGCGCATATCTGGGTCTTGACTGCAAGGTGTATATGGTGAAGGTGTCTTATGAGCAGAAGCCCTTCCGCCGGGAGGTTATGCGTACCTACGGCGCATCGGTCACTCCCAGCCCCTCCATGGAGACGGAGGTGGGCAAGAAGATCCTTGCCGAACACCCCGGCACCACCGGAAGTTTGGGCTGTGCCATCTCCGAGGCAGTGGAAAAAGCTACCAGCCTGCCCGGCTACCGCTATGTGCTTGGCAGTGTGCTGAATCAGGTGATGCTTCACCAGACGGTGATTGGCCTGGAGACAAAGACCGCTATGGATAAGTACGGCATTAAGCCGGATATCATCATCGGCTGCGCCGGCGGCGGCTCCAACCTGGGCGGTCTGATCGCTCCCTTTATGGGTGAGAAGATCAAGGGAGAGGCTGATTACCGGATCATCGCCGTAGAGCCGGCTACCTGTCCCAGCTTCACCAGAGGCCAGTACGCCTATGACTACTGCGACACCGGTATGGTATGTCCTCTGTCTAAGATGTACACCCTGGGCAGCGGCTTTATTCCTGCCGGCACCCATTCCGGCGGCCTGCGGTATCACGGCATGAACTCCACACTCTCTCAGCTGTATGCTGATGGTCTGATGGAAGCCATCAGTGTTCCCCAGACAGAGGTGTTCGCAGCTGCAGAGGAGTTTGCCCGGGTGGAAGGCATTCTGCCTGCGCCTGAAAGCTCCCACGCCATTAAGGTGGCCATTGACGAGGCGCTGAAGTGCAAAGAAACCGGGGAAGAGAAAACGATTCTCTTTGGTCTGACCGGCACGGGCTACTTTGATATGATGGCCTATGAAAAGTTCCACGACGGCAAAATGGTGGACTATGTTCCTACCGATGAGGAACTGGCAAAAGGCTTCAGCTACCTGCCCAATATGGATTAACAGAAGGCGTCCCGCAAGGGACGCCTTTATTTTGTGCTTGACATAGGAGCCGTCGTTGTGTATACTAACTGTACTAGTACAGTTAGTACGGTTCATACAGATAAGGAGGAGATGCGCTTGGTACAACTGGATTATCGGGACGCAAGGCCTATTTACACCCAGATTACCGACAACTTCCGCAGCCAGATCCGCACCGGTATTTTAAAGGAGGGGGATAAGCTTCCCAGCGTCCGGGAACTGGCCAGCCAGCTTGCCATCAATCCGAACACCATCCAGCGAGCCTATCGGGAGCTGGAGGCAGAGGGCTGGATTGCTACAGTGTCCGGCAAGGGCTGCTTCGTCTGCGGAGCGCAGAAAGGCGATGCAGATATGGCGCCGTTGTGGCGGGAACTGGATGCTGCCGTGGCAGGCCTTACACAAGCCGGTGTCTCCCGGCAGGCACTGCTGCAATATTTAAAACAAGGAGGGGAAAACGATGCTTAAGATGGAAAAGGTGACAAAGACCTTCGGAGAGTTCACCGCCCTGAAGGAATTGTCCATGAACGTACCTAAGGGCGCTGTGTATGGCCTTGTCGGCCCCAACGGCGCAGGTAAGTCTACGGCAATTCGCCTGCTCACGGGTGTGTATCGCCCCGATAGCGGCCATATCACTTTGGATGGGCAGAATGTGTACGAAAATCCCGCGGCCAAGGCGCGGATCTGCTACATCCCCGACGATATTTTCTATTTTCCCTCTGCCTCTTTGGAGGAGATGCGGAAATACTACAAGGGCTTCTACCCCGATTTCGACGATGTCCTGTTTGAACGGCTCAGCGATGTGTTTCAGTTGCCCAGGAAATCCCAAATCCGCCGGTTTTCCAAGGGCATGCAGAAGCAGGCGGCATTCCACCTGAGCATTTGCACCCGTCCGGATGTGCTGATCCTGGATGAGCCGGTGGACGGCCTTGATCCGGTGATGCGTCGGCAGGTGTGGAGCTTGATTTTGTCCGATGTGGCCCAGCGGGAGACCACCGTCCTCATCTCCTCCCACAACCTGCGGGAGCTGGAGGATATCTGCGACCATGTGGGCATTATGGATAAGGGTCAGATGCTGCTGGAGCGGAGTCTGGAGTCTATGCAGGGCAATACGGTGAAACTACAGATCGTGGGTGATGTGCCGCAGGATCTGGAAGTGCTCCATTCCTCAGAAACCGGCAGACTGAATACCCTGGTGATCCGGGGCACTCAGGAGGAGGTCAGGGCGAAGGCTGCTGCCACAAACCCTGTGTACTTTGATGTGCTGCCCCTGTCTCTGGAAGAGATCTTTATTTACGAACTGGGAGGTGTGGACTATGAAGTCAAGAACATCCTTCTTTAACCCCACGGCCTTTAAAAAGACCATCACCCGGTTTGCGCCGGTGTGGGTGCTGTATACGGTGTTCCTGCTGCTGGTGCTTTTCGGCATCCAGAGTCAAAAGTCGTACTATATGGCCAGAGATATCATCGAACTGATGAATGTAACCTGCTGGGGCAATCTGATTTATGCAGCTATCGTCGCGCTGTATCTGTTTGGCGATCTGTATAACGGACGGCTGTGCAACGCGCTGCACGCATTTCCTACCCGCCGGGAGGGCTGGCTGACGATCCAGATCGTTGCGGGCATTCTGTTCAGCCTTGTACCCAACTTGCTGCTGACGGTGATCACCGGTCTGCAGTTGGGAGAGTATAGCTATATTGTGTGGATCTGGCTGGCAGTGGCAATGCTGCAGTATCTGTTCTTCTTTGGAACGGCGACCCTTAGCGCATTGTGCGCAGGAAACCGGCTGGGCATGGTGGCCAACTACGGCATTCTCCACTTCATTGTGGTGCTGCTGCTGGTTTTGGCAAAATTGCTCTACGAGCCTTTGCTGTATGGTGTGGAAATATCCGAGCAGGCTTTCTATCAGGCATTCCCTCTGTATCAGATGATGGAACTGGGATATGTAAACAAGGGATATGCCAGTGAAATGACGCAGATCATTTACATGGGTCTTAACGCGGACGGATGGAGACACCTGACTATCTGCGTGGCGGTGGGCATTGGATGTATGCTCCTTTCTGTGCTGGTGTATCGCCGCAGACATTTGGAGCGAGCCGGTGATTTCATCACCGTCAAACCCATTGAGCCGGTGTTCCTGGTGATCTACACGGTGGCTATGGGCGCGGTATTTTATGCATTCTCCGAAGTCATTGGAACGCCCAGCTATCTTCTGATGGCGCTGGGTCTTGCCGTTGGATTCTTTACCGGAAAAATGCTGTTGGGCCGTACGCTGCGGGTGTTTGGTAAAAAATCTGTTGCCGCCTTCGCCCTGCTGCTGGCGGTGATCGCGGGCAGCCTGGTACTGACTAAGCTGGACATCTTCGGCATCACCCGGTATGTACCGGAGGCAGATCAGGTGGAGAGCGCTGCCATTTACGGCACGGACAGAATCAGTGTCTACAGGGATAATAACGGTTATGAGCGCTTTGAGATCACTGACCGGGAGGAGCTGCTGCAGCTGCAGGATCTCCACGGAGATTTGGTCAAGGCAGGACCTGTCCCGCAGAACGAGTATTCCTGTAAAGTGATGGTGCAGTATTGGCTGAAAGACGGTACATCTATTAAGCGCACCTACTGGGTGGATACCCGCAGTTCCGAGGGACAGGGCGTTAAGAGATGGCTCAGCGATGCCCGGTATATTTTCCAGCTGAATGATCCTCAAATGTTGTACGATCTTTTTGAAAGATTCTATGTCAACTGGTCGGCAGACAAATACGGTGAGTATATGGACGGCACGACCGAAACGGATTCGTCGAATAAAGAGCAGCTGGATGGTCTGCTGGACGCCATCCTTGCCGACTGTGCCGCAGGCAATATGGCCCAGGAATGGGCATTCCATTTGAAGTCGGACTACAATGAATATTCTGTCGAAACTTACCAGGTGGAACTGCTGGCTGATGAGGCCGCCTATGACAATCTCCTCTACGACACCTATCGATTCCGGTATGTGGCGATTTGGCGTGACTCGGTCAATACCAATGCTTATCTTGACGGACTGTTTCAAGAATTGAACAACAAATAAAAAGAACCCCCGGGTTTACCCGGGGGTTTCCTTTATATCCGTTTGTACAGACACATTTCATACTTGATCCCATTTTCCTCTCCGGAGAGGAGGATCTCCTCCAGCTTCCACTGGGGATCTTGGTCGAGGTTGGGGAAAAAGGTGTCCGATGGAGGGCAGGCGTGAACTTTGGTCACATAGGCAGTGTCACAGTAGGGGAGCATTTGCCGGTAGATACTGCCGCCTCCGATGACCATAGCCCGCTGGGAGGTTTCAGCAAGGGCAACTGCCTCCTCCGGACTGTGACACACCACCACGCCGTCAATGGAGGTATCCTGCCGGGTCAATACCACATTCACCCGGTTGGGCAGGGGGCGGCCGCCGGGAAAGTCCGCGAGGGTCTTCCTGCCCACAATCACCATTGCCCCTTTGGTGGTCTCCCGGAAGAACTTCCGGTCGACGGACAAGGCTACCGGCTGAGTGCCGCAGCAGCCGATGCCCCAGTCGTCATATACAGCAACGATCAGCTCCATAGCGTACCTCAGATAGCCATGGGGATCTCGAAATCAAAGGGATGGAACTGGTAGTTCTCCACAGTGAAGCTGTTCTTGGTGAAATCGTAGAAATCTGTGACGGAACTGTCCAGGGTCACCTTGGGAGCGGGGAAACCTTCCTTTTCCAGCATCGCCTTTACCGCCGGGATGTGCCGGTCATAAATGTGGCAGTCGGCAATCACATGGACCAGCTCGCCGGCCCCCAGACCGGATACCTGCGCCACCATCATCAGCAGCATCGCATACTGGCAGACATTCCAGTTGTTGGCGGTGAGCATATCCTGGGAGCGCTGATTCAAAATGGCGTTGAGGGTATTGCCGGAGACATTGAAGGTCATGGAATAAGCGCAGGGATACAGATTCATCTCGTGGAGATCCTGGAAGGTGTAGATATTGGTGAGGATGCGGCGAGAAGCGGGGTTGTGCTTCAGATCATAGAGCATCCGGTCCACCTGGTCGAACATACCTTCCTTGTACTGGTGCTTTACGCCCAGCTGATAGCCGTAGGCCTTACCGATGGTGCCGTCTTCGCCGGCCCACTCGTCCCACACATGGCTGCCCAGATCCTCAATCCGGTTGGATTTCTTCTGCCAGATCCACAGCAGCTCGTCCAGCGCGGACTTCCAGTAGGTCCGGCGCAGAGTCATAATAGGGAACTCTTCTTTTAGGTTGTACCGGTTGACTACGCCAAACTTCTTCACAGTGTGAGCAGGTGTGCCGTCAGCCCAGCGGGGACGGACTTCCAGGTCGGTATCATAAAAACCGTTGTTCAGAATATCAAGGCAAGTTTGGCGATACAATTCATCCGCTTTGCTCATAGTGATCCCCTCCATAAGTGGTCTTTTCCCCATTGTAGCATAAACAATTTTGGATTTCTATAAGAATAAAAAGAAAAACGGCGTTTTTCGCCGTTTTTCTCTCATTCGATATGGGTGTGATTGCTGATATGGTCTTCGCAGTAGCAGTGGTATCCCTTGCAGCGGGAGCAGTACCGGAACTCCAGCTCCGGATTACTCACATCTGTCCGGCCGCAAACAGTACACTTGTGGGTGTAGGGTGCGGTGGGCTTTTGCACAGTAGCCTGGTAAGAGCCGGCTGCAGGGAAGGGAATAGTACCGGTCTTCTTAGCGGGCTTTTTCTGAAACAGCTTGCGTGTGTTGATCCGCCAGGAACGAGGGATCAGGTTCAGTACATCTTTTCCAAAGAAGAGGAAGTAGTTGGCGATGGCCACAAGGGAGTAAAGATTGAGAGGGAAAAATTGCATGAGCTGGAACACGGGCAGAAGGGTAAGGACAAGGTACACCAGCGCCAGCACCCAGGCCCGGATGGGAATGATAAAAAGCAACAGAAACCTGCTGTCCGGGTATAGTGTGGCATAAGCCAGCAGCAAGCTCAGGTTCAGATAGATAATATCGGCGGGCATACCTGTAGCCATAGCAAAAGCGTCCTGCAGGATCACGCCGGTGAAATAGAACAGGTTAAACCGCAGCGTGCCCCAGGCATTTTCCACGGCCCGTCCCAGGGAGAAATAGCAGAGCAGGCCGATGGCGGTGCGAAGAACATCTCCAGCGCTGTAGGTAAACATATAGGTGAACAGCCGCCATACCTGCCCCTGGAGGATCAATTCCCGGTCAAAGCACAGAGCATAGTACAATGTGTCGCTCT
Organism: Faecousia sp.; assembly: GCA_045612705.1. Lineage (GTDB taxonomy): Bacteria > Bacillota > Clostridia > Oscillospirales > Oscillospiraceae > Faecousia. Next base: position 32,854 of record JAZKZN010000028.1, read on the forward strand.
TGTCCATCATACTCAGCACATACACTACCGCGCTGCCCAGCACGATATACAGCATCAGATTGGGAATGCCCGCGTTCCGGTGCTGGAAACAGAAGCGGTTAAACCGCTGCCTGAGTTTTTTCAATTCCATCAACTCCTTGTAAAGGTGCTAATATCATACCATTATTTCTCAAAAATGTCCATAAAGGAATTGTGAACATTTTTCCCGGAAAAACAAGAAAAAGACTTGACATTCCTGCATTTTCGTGTAGAATAATGTAGCAACTGCATATAAGCCTTATCAAGAGTGGTGGAGGGAACGGCCCGATGAAACCCGGCAACCTGTTTAGTCAAGGTGCCAAATCCGGCGGCAACGAGAGATGAGGATTCGATATAAGCGCACATCGGATCTTCGGTGTGTGCAGTTTTTTTGTGCTTATGACGTGTAATAGAAAGGAATTACTATGGAAAAAAGATTGTTTACCTCTGAGTGTGTGACCTGCGGCCATCCCGACAAGGTGGCAGATGCCATCTCTGATGCGATTCTGGATGCCTGCCTGGCACAGGATGCCAATGCCCGTGTGGCCTGCGAGACCACGGTCACCACTAATTTCTGCCTGATCTGCGGCGAGATCACTACCACCGCCGTGGTGGATTATGAGGCCGTGGCCCGGGAGGTCATTCGTTCCATTGGCTACACCAATCCTGAGGATGGTTTTGCCGCCGACACGGTGGAAATCCTCTGTAAGGTGCATACTCAGTCTGCGGATATTGCGCTGGGCACCAACGATGAGGTGGGTGGCGCCGGTGACCAAGGTATGATGTTCGGCGGCGCCTGCACCCAGACTCCCGAACTGATGCCTCTGCCTGCCGCCCTGGCAAGAGCATTGGCAAACCGCTTGACCCAGTGTGTGGAGAGCAACGACCTGCTGCGCCCCGATGGCAAGACCCAGGTTTCTGTGGAGTTTAACGAAGAAGGTAATGTAGTGGGCATCGATACCGTGGTGGTATCCATTATGCACAGCCCCGATTTTGAGATGGCCGAGCTGCGTCGCTACATCCGGGAGGGTGTGATCGCTCCCGTGCTGAAGCAGTATGGCTTTGATGTAGAGCAGGTTTCCAATATCCATATCAATCCCACCGGTAATTTCGTTATCGGCGGTCCTAACGGCGATACCGGTCTCACCGGCCGCAAGATCATCGTGGACACCTACGGCGGCTACTTCTCCCACGGCGGCGGTGCTTTCTCCGGCAAGGATCCCACCAAGGTGGACAGAAGCGGCGCGTATATGGCACGGTATATGGCCAAGAATCTGGTGGCAGCAGGCCTGGCAGATAAAGTGGAAGTTCAGCTGGCTTACGCCATCGGCGTGGCGGAACCCGTGTCTGTTCGCGTCAATAGCTTTGGTACCGGCAAGATCGCTGACGAGGAGATGACTGCGCTGCTGCGGAAGTATTGCGACCTGACCCCCGGCGGCATTATCCGCAAGCTGCAGCTGCGCCGGCCTATCTACAGCCCCACCGCCCGCAACGGCCATTTCGGTGTGGAGAATCTCCCCTGGGAGCAGACCGATCTGGCAGATGCCCTGCGCAAGGCTATTTAACGAAATGAAAATGCCCCGGAATGAATCCATTCCGGGGCATTTGTTATTTATTCAATGAAAAGCTGTGCACGCAGAGTCAGCGGCAACTTGCCGCTTAGACGCCGGAGTAGGCTGCAAAGCCGCAGTCTACGGGCAGAACCACGCCGGTGATAGCGGAAGCGGATCGGTCGTCACACAGGAACAGAGTCGCGCCCAGCAGTTCCTCAGCATCCACAAAGCGGCCGGTAGGAGTGCCGTTCAGGATCTTGGCGGAACGGGCAGTGGGTGTGCCGTCCTCATTGAACAGCAGAGCCTTGTTCTGAGCAGATACCAGGAAACCGGGAGCAATAGCGTTGCAACGGATGCCGGTGCCTGCGAAGTGAGTGGCCAGCCACTGGGTAAAGTTGGAGATGCCTGCCTTGGCAGCAGAGTAGGCGGGGATCTTGGTCAGGGGAGTATAGGCGTTCATAGAAGAGATATTCAGAATCACGCCTGCTTTCTTGGCCACCATATCCTTGGCAAAAGCCTGGGTGGGCAGGAGAGTGCCCTGGAAGTTCAGCTTGAACACGAAGTCTACACCGCCGGCTTCCAGATCAAAGAAGGACTTGCCGCCTTCCTTGGCCTCATGCTGATACTCATTGTCGGTGGTAGCCCGGGGATTGTTGCCGCCGGCGCCGTTAACCAGAATATCGCAGGGGCCAAGATCGGCTAGCACTGCCTGATGGACGGCCTCCAAAGACTCCGGCTCCAGTACATTTGCCTTGTAGCCTTCGCAGATAAAGCCTTCTGCCTTCAGCTCGTCAGCCAGCTTCTTAACAGCATCCTCGTTCAAGTCCAGGGCAGCAACCTTGGCGCCGCTCTGGGCAAATGCGCGGGCCATAGCGCCGCAGATCAAACCGCCAGCGCCGGTGACAACGGCAACCTTGCCGGAGAAATCGATGTTCAGGGGAAGATTCAGCATATCATTTACCTCCAATTATTTATTGTCCAGTTTGTCCAGCATATCCCAGACGCCCAACATGTACATAATGCCCAAGGCCCGGTCATACAAGCCGTAGCCGGGACGGACCTTGCCGGGACCCTCGTCCCACAGATGACGGCCGTGGTCCGGACGGATGTAGCCTTCAAAGCCGCAGTCGTGGTAGGCCTTCAGGATCTCCAGAATACCGGTATCGCCGTCGCAATCCCGGTGAGAGGCTTCGGAGAAGTCACCGTTCTCAAAGTGCTTCACATTGCGGATGTGGGCGAAGGCGATCCGGTCGCAGTGCTTACGGACGATATCGGCCACATTGTTGTTGGGATCGGCGTTGAGAGAGCCGGAGCACAGAGTCAGGCAGTTGTAGGGATTGTCCACCATCTTCAGGAAACGGTCAATGTTCTCCTCGTTGATGAGCAGACGGGGCAGACCGAAGATATCCCAGGGGGGATCGTCCATATGAATGGCCATCTTCACATCGCACTCCTCGCAGGTGGGCATAATAGCCTCCAGGAAGTACTTCAGGTTGGCCCACAGCTTTTCGTGGTCCACATCCTTGTAGTCCTTAAACAACTGGTCCAGCTTTGCCATACGCTCAGGCTCCCAGCCGGGGAAGGACATATTGTACTTCTCTGTGAAATCCAGTATGTACTTAGCCATGGCATTGTAGTCATCCTGGATCATATTCTTTTCGTAGAATAGAGCGGTGGAACCGTCACCCACCGGGTGGAACAGATTGGAACGGGTCCAGTCAAAGATGGGCATAAAGTTGTAGCAAATCACCTTAACGCCGAACTTTGCCAGATTGCGGATGCACTGCTTGTAGTTTTCGATGTACATGTCCCGGGTGGGCAGGCCGATCTTGATGTCATCGTGGACATTCACAGATTCTACCACATCGATGGAGAAACCATACTCGTCCAGCTGACGTTTGACCTCGGCGATCTCTTCCTCTTCCCAGATTTCACCGGGCATTTTGTGGTGCAGCGCCCAGACGATACTGGTGACACCGGGGATCTGCTTAATGTCGGACAGCTTGATGTTGTCGTTGCCCTCGCCGTACCAACGGAAACCCATTTGCATTGGCATAAGAAACCCTCCATTTGTTATTTTTTTCTAAAACTAGTGTACCATTAAATAAATGCAATATAAATTGCACGAATTGCTTGAAACATTGTGAATATTGTTGTATACTTTTCGCGAGGTGATTTTATGCGGGAGCGAGCGCAAAAGTTTGATCCCCGGCAGGAAATGCGGGCGGATACTTTTGAGGTGTTTCATTATAAAGAACCCCGTCCGGAGGGGGTGGAGGTGCACCACCACGACTTTTACGAGGTGTACTATCTGCTCTCCGGTCAGGTAGAATATTGGGTGGAGGGCCGCATTATCCAGATGCGACCGGGAGATCTGCTGCTGATTAACCCCATGGAGCTCCACCGGCCTATGATCGGACCTGCCCAGGCGGTGTATGAACGGATCGTGCTATGGATCAACACGGGCTACCTGCAGAGTCTCGCCCCCAATGGTTCTTTAGCCCAGTGTTTTGATCCCAGCCTGCCAAACTTGATCTGCCCCACAGCGTCAGAACGGCCGGGGATCCATATGAAAATGAGCGACCTGGTACGGGAGTATTACAGCGGGGAATACGGCAGCGATACCTGCGCATTGGGACTGTTCTTACAGCTGATGGTGCAGCTGAACCGGATGGTACTCCATACGGGATCTCTCCGGCAGGAGCGGCAGCTGTCGCCCTTGGTGCAAAAGGCCCTCCAGCATATTGCTGGCCATATCGCTGAGGATCTGTCGCTGGACAGCATCGCCAGCGCCTGCTATATCAGCAAGTACCACCTGTCCCACGCTTTCAGCCGAGAGGTAGGCATCAGTGTTTATCGATACATTATGCTCAAGCGTTTGCTGATGGCAAGGCAGCTTTTGGCTGCCGGTGAGCCTGCGGGTCAAGTCTGCACAATCTGCGGTTTTTCCGACTACACCAGTTTCTATCGGGCTTTTAAAGCTGAGTACGGCATCAGCCCGGGCGCTTTCGCAACGGAATAAGAGAACTCCCGGGTAATCCCGGGAGTTTTTAGTGATACAGACCGTATTTTTGAATGATCCGCTCCAGCTTGAAAAGGAGAGGCTTGCTCAACAGAAGCAGCGTCAGGAAGGTGCAGCTGGCTTGGATTACATTGACGAGAATACCCCCGGTGAACACGGCGATGACGGATGCGGGGGTGAAAGTTGTCAGAGTGGTCAGCACAGTAGAGGTGTCTAGAAGAGGACACACCACAAACAGCACCACCGCAAAGCCGAATAGGCCAAGACTTACAGGGTCTCTTTCGGTTTTTCCCTTGCGATAGTAGCACAGACCTGCGATCAGCCCACAGCTGCCGTAGGCCAGCATCTGCCAGGGCGTCCAGGGGCCTTGCCCAAAGAGAAAATTGCTGGTAAATGCACTGACTGCTCCTACCAGAAAACCTGCCTGGGAGCCGAAGGCGATACCCGCGAGAATGATCACCGCATAAATGGGTTTAAAGTTGGGCAAGAAAGCAAATGCTGCCCGGGAGGCAACCGCCAGCGCGCACAACACCGCAATCAGTACCAGCTCCCGCGCCTGGGGTTTGCGTCCCTCAAAGGTCAGGAAGAAGGGGATGAGGATCCAAACAGTCACCAGTGTAGCGGTGAGATAATAGCCCCTGCCCGGAAGGTTCCTCCCCAACAGTAAGGTGGCGGGGATCAGCACCAGTACGGAGATAAGGGTGAGGAGGGTGGATTTTTTCATAAGTCCGCCTCCCTGTTTCGTTTACAAAGAGTCACCACATCGTCGGCGGTGACGGCATTTTGGAAGAAAGCCCGGCTCATACGGTTCGCGGCGGTGGTGTAGAAGCTATTGCCGCCGAAGAAGGTCTTGGGTGTGTGCGTGGTGAGCACTTGACCGTCGAAGAACATACTCACCCGGTCTGCGTACCGGGCGCAAAACTCCACATCGTGGGAGACCAGCAGGGTAGTGACACCCTGCTTTTTTAGTTTACATAATATTTCTGCGAGGGATTCCTTAAAGAAGCAGTCAATGCCCTTGGTGGGCTCGTCCAGCAGTAGCAGTTTTGGCTCTGTCAGAAGTACTTTGGCAAGGGCGGCGCGCTGCTGCTCACCTCCCGACAGGTCGTAGGGGTGGCGGCTGAGCAGATGGCTAATCTGACACAGTTCGGCGGTTCCTCTAATTCGGTCTGCATCTGCGCAGACTTCCTGCAGATCCTCTTCCACCGTATCCTTAACAAACAGACACTTAGGATCCTGGGGCAGCATCGCAAGGCAATTATGGAACAAACGGCCGTTTTTGTAGGCAGCGGTATTTTTCCCGAGAACGGAGATTTTTCCGCGGTAAGGTTTACAGATGCCGCAGATGGCTTTCAGCATAGTGGACTTGCCTGCGCCGTTTCCACCCACAATGGCGTGGATGCACCCGGTGGGAACGGTGATATCCACACCCCGAAGCACATCCTGGGAATCCCGCTCATACCGGAACCAAACGTTCTTTAGTTCCAGGGCGGGGGAGTGGATTTCTTCATAAGTGGGGACAGGCAGATAAGTGTGTTTGGGCGCGGAGGGGAGGGTATTGCCTAGCCAGGTGCGGCCCTCTCTAACGGTGAGAGGACAGTCGCCTGTGCCGTCGGCCCGGTAAAACACCTGCATGGGGGTGGGCATAGCGGCAAACATGGGGTTTTCCTGCTGCCACAACTGTTTACCTACGGCTCGTGGCCCGTCGAGACAGACCATGCGCCCTTCGTCTACCACCGCCACAAGATCGGCGGCGGGGAGAATGTCCTCCAGGCGGTGTTCCGTGATGATCACTGTTGTGCCTAGCTCCAAATTAATCTTGCGCACGGTGTTCAGGAAGTCGGAAGCTGCCAGAGGATCCAGCTGGCTGGTGGGCTCGTCCAGGATCAGCACATCCGGCTGCATCGCCATGATGGAAGCTAGATTCAGAAGCTGTTGCTGACCGCCGGAGAGGGTGACCACATCCTTGTGAAACCAGTCTTGAATACCGAAATAGCAAGCCATTTCCGCTACCCGGGCGCGCATGGTTTGCCGGTCGCAGCCGATGCTCTCCAGGCCGAAGGCCAGTTCGTGCCACACCTTGTCAGTGACGATCTGCTCCTGGGGATTTTGCATCACATAGCCGATTTTGCTTGCCTGCTGAAGCTGAGGGATTTGTTCCAAAGGCGTACCACCAAAGAGGATGGAGCCGCTACGCTGACCGTGGGGGGTCAGTACGGATTTCAGATGCCGCAGCAGGGTGGTCTTGCCACTGCCGCTTTTACCGCAGACGGCGATATAAGCTCCCTGAGGGATATGCAGACAGATATCCTGCAGCGCAGGCGTGTCCGCGCCGGGATAGGAGAAGGTCAGATTCTTGATATGAATATGCGGCATAGCAGCACCTCCTTTACGTGGATAAATGTGGGGATCAGAAGATAAAGGCAATAGATTGGCAGAAACACCGATACCGGCGCGGCGGTGTACGCGGGAATAAACTCCGCGGCGGTAGCGCCGGAGACCGCCCCAGCAATGGTGATACCCGCGGCGATGACGGTGACCGCCAGCAGACACCAGTCAGAGGCCTTCATTCGGTAGATATGGAAGCTGCTGCGACGGGCCGTGCCATACCCCCGGGAGCGCATAGAGTCAGCGGTGACGATGCTACTTTCCAGCGCCCAGCCGGTGAGAGCCAGCAGGACGGTTGCGCCCTGGGAGAGTTTCTCTTTGCCGGACGCCTTTTCTCCGCCCTTTCCGATGGTCCGCCGTGCGCCCATAATTTGCTGCGCTTTGGACAGAAGATTAGGGATCAGCCGGAAGACCATCACCAGCAATAGCGACACAGAAGGCGCCAGGGAGCCGAACAGGGCGGTGAACTTATCCTCCGTCATTACACGGCTGTAGCAGCCGAACCACAAAAGAGTGATGACCAAAATAGAACCCACGGCAAAACCGTAAAGGAGAGCTTCCAAGGTATAGGGTCTGCCGAAGAGGAGAAACAGAATACGCTCTCCCCGGGTGTTAAAGAGAGGGTTGATGCAGGCAATCACCAGCAGCAGCGGTAGGAGCAGCAATATGTGACGGAGCGCCTTGCGCCCCTGTAAAAGCAGATAATAAGTGCCGGCGCACACCACCGCGCACAGCAAATACGCTGGGTGCTGAAACACAACACCAAAACAGATCGCCCCCAGGAAGAACACAAAGTTCGTCACTGGATGGCACTTGGAAAATCCGTCTTTTGCCACAAAATCCCTCCTTTCAAAAAAGAAAAGTCCCCGAAAACGGGGACTTTTGGCGCACGAAATACACACGAACAGACCACCCCAAGAGTCCTTCGTTTTGCTTCCAAGGCTGTATTCCGGCTCGTGACGCCCTGATGCAGATGCCTTCTCGAAATCATTCAATGGCAGCTGCGGCTTACTGTCACTCTACGGCGGCTTGGTACCGCTGGGATACACCCATTCCAATTTCCTTGGAAACGCGCAATATGGATTTTGTAGTAGTGTACCACAGATTTTTCAATTATGCAATCGCTAAGACGAAAAAACCAAGTATTTACAAAAAATACCCTCTGTGGTAAAGTGGTAGAGAAGAAAGAAGGTGCAGCGTATGAGCTTAATGGAGTTTTTTGCCATCAAAACGCCTCGTCAGAGGAGAGAAGAGGAGCGCATTTATGGCCTTTGGGCATTTCCCTACGGGGAAACCCAAAAGGAAAAAATGGGAGATCTGCTGAAAGCCTTGCTTCCCGGGGAAGACAAGGGCATGGCTTTGGCTATCTATCTGATGGGCAGGGAGGGGTATCGGAACGACAACCCTTTGAAAGAGCCGGCAGAGCCGGCAGGAGATCCCCTTGCCGCCGCCGCGGGAGCACTGCGGAGCGTGCTGCCCCGGAATCTGCGCAGTCAGATCCCTCTGTACCTGGCGTTGATCCAGGCAGATGCCAAAATAGACGAAAATCTCGGCTATCCTGCTGCCGAGACACTGCGGGAAACGGCCGCCACCCTGCAGCCATATATAAAGAAATGAAAAGAGGATGCAAATGCGTCCTCTTTTTTGCTTTTCCCGTTGACAAACAGGAGCGATTGTGTATAATTGTATACAATGATACTGAAGCACTGAAAAACAAGATAAGATCAAGGAAGCGAGGAGATCGAAATGTTAGAAATATCCAACAAGACCAACCTATTGGAGCAGAAGTCCTATAAGTACTCTCTGCAGGATATTGCCGAACCCAATCTGCAACGGGACATTTATACGGAGGGTATGGTACCCAAGGTGTCCTTTAACCACCGCCGCGTGCCTCTGAATATGCCGGAGGAGATCTGGATCACCGATACCTCTCTCCGTGATGGTCAGCAGTCTGTGGAGCCCTACAGTGTGGATCAGATTGTGAAGATCTATAAGCTGCTGAGCAAGCTGGGCGGTCCTTACGGCGTGATCCGTCAGACAGAGTTCTTTATCTACAGTCAGAAGGACCGTACTGCCATTGAAAAGTGTATGGAACTGGATCTGAAGTTCCCGGAGATCACTACCTGGATTCGGGCCAGCAAGGAAGACTTCAAGCTGGTGAAAGATATCGGCATCAAGGAGACCGGTATACTGGTCAGCTGCAGCGACTATCACATCTTCAAAAAGATGAAGATGACCCGAAAGCAGGCATTGGAGCATTATCTGGCTGCCGTATCCGATGCCTTTGAGGCCGGGATTATGCCCCGCTGCCATTTGGAAGACATCACCCGGGCAGATTTTTACGGCTTTGTCGTGCCGTTCGTCAACGAACTGCAGAAGCTCTCCCGGGATGCAGGTATTCCCGTGAAGATCCGCGCCTGTGATACCATGGGCTACGGCGTTCCCTATACGGAAGCGGCTCTGCCCCGAAGCGTTGCCGGTATTATCTATGGCTTGCAGCACTATGCCGATGTACCCAGCGATATGCTGGAGTGGCACGGACATAACGATTTCTACAAGGCTGTGGCTAACGCCTCCACCGCCTGGCTCTACGGCGCATCCGCCGTCAACTGCTCGCTGCTGGGTATCGGTGAGCGCACTGGCAATATCCCCCTGGAGGCAATGGTCTTTGAGTACGCATCTCTCCGTGGCTCTATGGATGGTATGGATCCCACAGTGATCACAGAGATTGCTGAGTTCTTCCAGAATGAGATCAATTATCCTATCCCGGATATGACTCCTTTTGTGGGCCGCAATTTCAATGTCACCCGCGCCGGCATCCACGCCGACGGCCTGATGAAGGACCAGGAGATCTACACCATCTTCGACACTGAGAAGCTCCTGAACCGGCCTGCCACCGTGCAGATCGGCAAGGCTTCCGGCTTGGCAGGTATTGCTTACTGGATCAATCAGAATTACCGCCTGCAGGATGACGAAAAGCTGGAAAAGCGGGATCCGCTGGTATTGGCGCTGAAGGAGTGGATCGACAAAGAATACGAGGACGGCCGGCAGACCGTGCTGTCCAACAAAGAATTGGAAACTAAGATTGCCGAACTGGCACCCGGCAGATTTAAGGGGTAAAGGGAGGAACAGATATGACTACATTTCACACCACATCTCTGGCAGACCAGGTGTTTGAAAAGCTGGAAAATGACATTATTCACGGCGTCTATCCTCGGGGGGAAATCCTCACGGAGCTGAAGCTGGTGGAACAACTGGGCGTGAGCCGCACCCCCATTCGGGAGGCGCTGCGCCGATTGGAGCAGGAACGGCTGATTACCGACACCGGTAAGGGCTCTATGGTTCTGGGCATTACCGCCGACGACCTGCTGGATATTATGAACATTCGGGAAAAGATCGAGGGTTTGTCTGCCTACTATGCCTGCATCAATATGACCCCGGAGGGCCTGAAGGAATTGGAGCACATCATCGATCTGCAGGATTTCTACTACGCAAAGTGGGACACGGAGCACCTGCGCCAGGCGGACGATATGTTCCATGATGCCATCTGTGAGCTGAGTCAGCGCACAGTGATACGAGACACTCTGGTGCCCTTGCACCGCAAGACCAGACGCTACCGCAAGACCGCTATGGAAAATAAGGAGCGGGCATATAACTCCCTGCAGGAGCACCACGCCATTCTGGCGGCAATGCAATCCAGTGATCCGGAGCAGGTGAAGAAGGCTATGGACAGGCACATTGAGAAAGTGAAAGAGAATATGCTGGAGGGTATGTAATATGGGAATGACAATCGCGCAAAAGATCATTGCCGCCCACAAGCTTGAAGGAGATATGACCCCGGGCAGCCAGGTGGCGCTGCGGATCGACCAGACGCTGACCCAGGACGCCACCGGCACGATGGCCTATCTGGAATTAGAGACGATGGGTATTGACCGGGTAAAGACAGAGCTGAGTGTGGCCTATGTAGATCACAACACCCTCCAGTCCGGCTTTGAAAATGCCGATGACCATCGGTATCTGCAGACCGTGGCGGCAAAGTATGGCGTGTATTTCTCCCGTCCCGGCAATGGCATCTGCCATCAGGTTCACCTGGAGCGGTTTGGCAAGCCCGGCAAGACCTTAATCGGTTCCGACAGCCACACCCCAACCGGTGGCGGCATCGGTATGCTAGCTTTCGGCGCAGGCGGTTTGGATGTGGCCGTTGCCATGGGCGGCGGTGCTTACTACATCAATATGCCCAAGATGTTCAAGGTGGAGCTGACAGGTAAGCTGAGACCCTATGTGACCGCCAAGGATGTGAGCCTGGAGTTGCTGCGAATCTTGTCCGTCAAGGGCGGCGTTGGCGCTATTATTGAGTGGGGCGGCGAGGGTGTAAAAACACTGTCCGTTCCCGAGCGCGCTACTACCACCAATATGGGTACAGAGCTGGGCGCTACTACCTCTATCTTCCCCTCAGACGAGACCACTCGCGCCTTCCTGAAGGCCCAGGGCAGGGAAGAGGACTATATCCCCCTGTGCAGCGACGAGGATGCGATCTATGACCGGATTATCCCCATCGATCTGTCGGAACTGAAGCCTATGATTGCCTGCCCCCACAGTCCCGACAATGTGGTCAGCGTAGAATCTATTGCAGGCACCAAGGTAGACCAGGTGTGTATCGGCTCCTGCACCAATTCTTCCCTCTATGATATGCTGAAGGTGGCATCGATGCTGAAGGGCAAGACCATCCATCCCAGCGTGAGCCTTTCCATCTCTCCCGGCTCCAAGCAGGTTCTGCGGATGCTCTCCGATTGCGGCGCTCTGAGCTACATTCTGGCCAGCGGCGCCCGGGTGCTGGAGTGCGCCTGCGGCCCCTGCATCGGCATGGGCTTTTCTCCCAACTCCGGCGGCGTGAGCCTGCGTACCTTTAACCGGAACTTCCTTGGCCGCAGCGGTACCAAGGATGGTCAGGTGTATCTGGTATCTCCGGAAACTGCCGTGGCGGCAGCGCTCACCGGCGTGATCACCGACCCCACCACATTTGAGCCTATGGAGCCGGTGGTTATACCCACCAGCTTTACCGTGGACGATTCTGCAGTCCTGGCGCCCTTGTCCCCCGAGGAGGCAAAGGATGCTCAGGTACTGCGCGGCCCCAATATTAAAGAGTTCCCCAAGAGCAAACCATTTGAGGACACGCTGAACGCGGAACTGGTGCTGAAGGTGGGCGACAATATCACTACCGATCACATTATGCCCGCAGGCGCCAAAATCCTGCCCTACCGCTCCAACATTCCGTTTTTGTCCCAGTTCTGCTTCTCGGTCTGCGATCCGGACTTCCCGGAACGGGCCAAAGCAGCGGGCGACGGCGTGGTGATCGGCGGCAGCAACTACGGCCAGGGCTCTTCCCGTGAGCACGCGGCTCTCGTGCCGATGTATTTGGGCATCCGGTGCGTGATCGCCAAGAGCTTTGCTCGTATCCACATTGCAAATCTGATTAACGCAGGTATTTTGCCTCTGACCTTTGCAGATCCTGCCGACTATGACACCCTGGACCAGGGCAGCAAGCTCACCTTCAAGGATTTGAAGACCGGCATTGCCACCGGCAACGTGGTGATGGTGGAAGAGTCTACCGGTCGGGAGATTGCCCTGAAGGGCGAGTTCACCCAGCGCCAGCAGCAGATCCTGCTCTGCGGTGGCTTACTGAATTACACAAAGGAGAATAGCTGATATGGAACATATTGAAAGAGCAAAGGCCCATTTTCAGGCCCTGCTGGAAGCACAGTTCAAACGCCTGGAGACTATGGATAAGCCCCGCAAGGATTTTGCCAAGATGGATAAGATCACCATCGGCGTCTGTGGCGGCGACGGCATCGGTCCCATCATCACCCGGCAGGCTACCCGCCTTTTGGAACATCTGCTGAAGGATGACATCGCCTCCGGTAAAGTGGAGATCAAGGTGATCGACGGTCTGACCATCGAAAACCGTCTGGCTGTGAATCAGGCTGTGCCTGCCGATGTGCTGGATGAGATCAAGACTTGCGATGTCCTGCTGAAGGGCCCCACCACCACCCCCAACGGCGGCACTATGGAAAGCGCCAATGTGACGCTGCGCCGGGAATTGGACCTGTACGCCAATGTCCGTCCTGTGAACATCCCGGAGCTGGGTATTGATTGGATGTTCTACCGTGAGAATACCGAGGGTGAGTATGTGCTTGGCAGCAAGGGCATTGACCTGCCCGGTATGGCCGTGGACTTCAAAGTGACTACTGATGCCGGCACCAAGCGGATTGCCCGGGCGGCCTTTGATTACGCCAAGCAGAACGGCAAGACCAAGGTGACGGTGGTCACCAAGGCCAATATTATGAAGAAGACCGACGGTAAGTTCTCTGACCTGTGCAAGGAGATTGCCGCGGAGTACCCCGGCATCGAGACCGACGAGTATTACATCGATATTATGACGGCAAAGCTGCTGGATGAGCGAGTGCGCAACCAGTTCCAGGTCTTTGTGATGCCCAACCTGTACGGCGACATCATCACCGACGAGGCTGCCCAGATCCAGGGCGGTGTTGGTACCGCCGGTAGCGCCAACATCGGTGATCAGTATGCTATGTTTGAAGCCATCCACGGCTCTGCGCCCAGAATGCTGGAGCGGGGTATGGGCGATTACGCCAATCCCTCCAGCATCATCAAAGCCGGCGCTATGCTCCTGCGGCACATCGGTAAAACTGCAGAGGCGGGAAAGTTGGAGTACGCCCTGGAAAACTGCCCGGTGGTCATCACCGGCAAGACCGACGGCCCTAACGCAATCCAGTATACCGACGCGCTGCTGGCGATGCTATAAAACAAAAAGGTTTCCCCGGCTTCGGGGAAACCTTTTTGTCCCGGGTAAGGGGAAAGACGCGGCAGCGCAACTGTTTTTGATTGCATTTCTATCGCCTGTGTGCTATAATTTTATCACAGCTTAGGAAAGAGAGGTACATACTATGCCGTTTATGGATCCTGATTCTTATGTGACAATTGGTACCGGCAACGCAGCCGGCGTGATTGGTCTTATCGTTGTTATTTATTTGATTGTGGTTCTGGCAATCGCTTTGTTTGGCATTGTTAGCTATGTGCTGCAAGCGCTGGGTATGTATACCATCGCTGAGCGCCGGGGCATTCGCAACGGTTGGTTGGCATTTATTCCCTTTGGCGCGGCCTGGATTCTGGGCAGCATTGCGGACCAGTACCAATATGTGGCAAAGGGCAAGGTCAAGAACCGTCGCAAGTGGCTTTTGGGCCTGAATATTGCCCTCGTTGTGGGATATTTTGCCTGGTTCATTGTCTTTATGGCAACAGGCATCTTTGCAGCCCCTGGTGCGGGAAGCGAAAACACCGCGATCGCAGTCGCCGTCATTGGCGCTTCGGTATTTTTTGCGCTGGCTATCGTGTTGTACGTGGTTTACTACATCAGCCTGTATAACTTGTTCGTCTCTTGTGAGCCGGACAATGCAACGCTCTATCTGGTGCTGGGCATTCTGTTCTCGGTAGCGCTGCCGTTCTTCATTTTTGCCGCCCGGAAGAAGGACAACGGTATGCCCCCCAGAAAGGTAGAATCTGTTGCCCAGATCGCCGAGCCGGTGGCAGAGGCTGCCGAGCCTGCAGAAGAAGCTCCTGCTGAGGAAGAATCCGCGCCTACGGAAGAAGGGTTTGCCAACCCCGAAGAGTTTGAAGAAGAATAAAAGAAGAAGCACCGCATTGGCGGTGCTTCTTTCATTTGCCGAACAGAGGCCTTGCCACCCGCTTATACAGCAGCAAGGTCAGTACAGATACGCTCACGCCCTTGATCAGATTTAACGGGGCGACAGCCAGCAGCACAAAACTCTGCAGAGAGGAGATGTTGCCGTTGATCTTACCGCCCATAGCGATAATAGCGTCAAGGGGCAGGTTGTAAAGCTGAGAGAACTTGGGAAGCAAATATACGGCGTTGAACAGGCTGCCGAAGACGGTCAAAAAGACAGTTCCCGTCACCAGTCCCCAAAGGGCGCTGATCCTGGTCTTTTTGGTGTGGTATACAATGGCTGCCGGCAGCACCAAACTGCAGCCAACGGCAAAGTTGGCAAAATCCCCTACAAAGGCGGTAGATGTGCCTTTCAGCAGCAGTTTCAGCAGAATCTTTACTCCTTCGCATGCCACCGCAGCAGAAGGTCCCAGGTAAAAGCCGCAGAGCATCACCGGCAGCTCGGAAAAGTCCAGCTTGTAAAACTCCGGCGCAAGGAAAACGAGGGGGAAATCCAGCATATGCAGCACCGCCGCGATGGCGGAGCAGATGGCGATTGTACATACTCGTCGTGCCTGGGAGGTGCGCCTGGTGGCAGGCAGAAACCGTTCTGCGATCCGGGCAAGAATGCCGAGAGCGGCCATAATTCCCACGCAACACAGAAAGAATACAAGATTTTCTTTTAGCTGATTCCAAAATATTGCCATACAATCACCTCATCCATAAAAATGAGCCCCGGGCATACAGATACCCAGGGCGTAAAAATACAATACAAACATCTTCTTCCATCCTGACTGTACAGTCGGTATCGGAATTGCACCGATTCAGCGCCGAAGCGCTCGCGGACTTTTACCGCCGGTCGGGGATTGCACCCTGCCCTGAAGATACATTATGAACTTGTGGTCAGCATAGCATATTCTGTGCGCCTTGTCAAGGTGGCGTTTGTGTGGTACAATGAGTACGGCTATTCCTGGGCAGGAGCCGGGGATGGTACTTGCCCTCGCCGGATCAGTGCCTGCATAGTGCCGTTTGCCGCGGTGTTTGTAATGTCACCGCCAACGACCTGATTTTTGTAGATCAGCAGCGTGGCGTATACCGGCTCCGTTGCATCGGGATAGTTATTGACCTTGTATACATAGCGCATAACGGTTTTGCCGGCGTATTGACTTAAGTCAAAGCCAGCGCTCTTTTGCAGCTCGTTATACCGGGCGAAGACCTGATTCTGCTCCTGCGGGATCCGCACCTGGGAGGACTCTGTGGGCGAAGCGCTGACCTCCCAGCCCAGATCTTTCAGAAACTGCACCCGTCCGTCATTTCCGGCTAACGATGGAGAAGCCGTAGGCGCAGAGGAGTTTCCGCCACCCAGCAGCAGAATCAGCCCAATGACGACCCCCGCCACAGCGGCCAGTGCGATCAGTATTTTCTTAATATCGACCTTAGCGGTCATTACCATCATAATAAATCCCCCCGTTCAGATTCACACTACAATGTATTCGTAATTCGGGGGCGGTAGAACGGAGAAGTATGGAACGACTAGACAAATATCTGTGCGATTGCGGCGCGGGCACAAGAAGCCAGGTGAAAACAATGATCAAAGCGGGCAGGGTGACTGTGGACGGCAGACCCGAGCGGGATGGCGGCCGGAAGATCGATCCGGATATCCATACCGTTGCGCTGGACGGTGAAGTGCTGCGTCACCGGGGCGTGGTGGTTATGATGCTCAATAAGCCGGCAGGTTTCGTCACAGCTACGGAGGACAAATCCGAGAAGACGGTGATGGAACTGCTCCCGGCAGAGTATAAACATCTGGACCTGAAGCCGGTGGGCCGTTTGGATAAAGCTACAGAGGGCTTGCTTCTCTTTACCAATGACGGCGATCTGCTTCACAGACTGATCTCCCCCAAAAAGGAAGTGCCAAAGCGATACTACGCCCGACACGAAGGGACGGCAAACGAGGAGGATGTGGCAGCGTTCGCTCAAGGACTTACATTGGGCGATGGAACGGTTTGCCTGCCGGCAGTACTGGAACCCATCGGCCCCGGAGAAAGTTTTGTGACTGTCTGTGAGGGGAAATATCATCAGGTGCGCCGGATGCTGGCCAGCCGAGGTATGTCGGTCACTTATCTGGAACGGCAGCAGGAGGGGGCGCTCTTTTTGGGTGAACTACCCCGGGGAAAGGCCCGTGAGCTGACGGAGGAGGAACGGAAAACCCTTATCTGATTGGCAAAATGACGAAAAATACAAGGCAGAAACCGTTGGGGTTTCTGCCTTTTTTGCCGGCCGATGCCTGCGCTCATCGGTAAATTACATAAAAAAGATGATACTTTTTGCATTAAAATGTCAAAAAGTGCTTGCAAAATGTGCAAATTAGATATATAATGACAGGACAATTTTGTGTAATACGCATTTGTGCAATTTACTAAGGAGGCTCGGGAAAATGTCTAACAGTGTTTTTCAGAGTGTGATTCAGCAATTGAAAGATGTTTCCGACCGCGTGTTTGGCGTGGTGGACAACGAGGGCTGCGTGATTTCCTGCACAGAGGTATCTTTGCTGGGTGAGCGCTGGACTGACGCCGTGCGGAAGGTCGCAGGTGTCGGTGAACAGACCGTGGTCTTCGGTCAGAAGACCTTTCGGGCAATTATGAACAATGCCAACCTGTTTGAGTATGCTGTGTTCTGCACCGGCGACGACGAGCAGGCAAAGGTGTTCTGCAACATGGCGTACATAGCCCTAAATGATGCAAAGACCTATTACGAGGAAAAGCACGACCGGGGCACTTTTGTAAAGAACATCATTATGGACAATATCCTGCGGGGCGATATCTATATCCGCGCCAAGGAACTGCGTTTTGCCACCGATGCTCCCCGGGCCGTATTTTTGGTGCGGCAGGTGGGCCGCAGTGACGTAGCTGCAATTGATGTGCTGTCCGGATTGTTCCCCGATAAGCTCCAGGACTTTGTGCTGAGCATTAATGAAACGGATATTGCCGTGGTCAAGCAGCTGAACAAAGCCGCTGAGGCGGAGGAGCTGGAGGCGATTGCCCGCAATGTGGAAGATGCCCTGAAGAACGAACTGTTCATCAAGGTCGTGATCGGTATCGGTACTGTGGCGGAGCATCTCCGGGATCTGGCAGATGCCTATAAGGAAGCCCAGACTGCCATTGAGGTGGGCAAGGTCTTCGACACCGAGAAGAGCATTATCAACTATGAAAACTTGGGAATCGGCCGCTTGATCTACCAGCTTCCCAACACCCTGTGTGAGATATTCCTTTCGGAAGTGTTCAAGAAGAGCACCATCGATGCTTTGGATCAGGAGACCCTGTTTACTATCAACAAGTTCTTCGAGAATAACCTGAATGTGTCTGAAACCTCCCGGAAGCTTTTCGTGCACCGCAATACCCTGGTGTATCGCTTGGAGAAGATTAAAAAGCTCACCGGCCTGGATTTGCGGCAGTTTGATCATGCCATTGTTTTCAAGGTCGCGCTGATGGTTCGCAAGTACCTGTCCTCCCGGGAAACCAGATGATTATCCTTTGAGCCGCACAGAACAAGTGCGGCTCAAAGTTGCGTTTTGATCAAGAAAGTTTACGGTCTGTTCACACCCTTCCAGTATTTTTCAAAGGGGGTGTTGTTGACAAGACAATTACAATGTATTACAATATGGTTACATTATTTTGGTGGAGAAATTGCTATGATTGAGTTTACCGATGTAGAAAAATCTTATTCAGTCGGCACCCACGCCCTGCGTGGCGTTTCCATGCAGATCGAAGATGGCGAGTTTGCCTTTTTGGTAGGCCCTTCCGGTTCCGGAAAGTCTACGATTATTAAGTTGATCACCGGCGAGCTGAAGCCCACCGGCGGTACGGTTCATGTAAACGGCTACTCTTTGGAGCGGATCCGCAAGCGGGAGATCCCTTACCTTCGCCGCACCATCGGCGTTGTTTTCCAGGATTTCCGGCTGATTGATACCAAGACGGTTTATGAAAATGTGGCCTTTGCTATGCGGGCCATCGGCGCACGGGAACGGGAGATCCGGGAGCGCGTGCCCTACATTTTGCAGCTGGTCGGCCTTGAAAACAAGAGCCGCCGTCACCCTACGGAGCTGTCCGGCGGCGAACAGCAGCGGCTGGCTATTGCCAGAGCGCTGGTAAACAATCCGTCTACGATTATTGCCGACGAGCCTACGGGCAACCTTGACCCTGCCAGGTCCCTGGAGATTATGAATCTGCTGCAGGAGATCAATAACCTTGGCACCACGATGCTGGTGGTCACCCACGAGCGGGATCTGGTGGAGCGTTTTGGCAAGCGAGTCATCGCCATCGACGAAGGTTTGGTGGTCCATGACGGAATGGATGGGTATTACAAGCTATGAAAATAACAAACCTGGGATATTTGATGAAAGAGGGCGTCCGCGGAATCTTCCTCCACGGCTTTATGTCCTTCGCCGCTGTGATCGTCACGGTGGCCTGCCTGCTGATGGTGGGCAGCTTCTCCAGCCTGGTGTACAATGTAAGCATTATGGTGGAGGATTTGAATAAGACCAATGAGGTGATGGCCTACGTGGATAGCAACCTGTCCGACGCGGAGGCTAGAAGTATCGGTACGAAGATCAATCAAATTGAAAATGTGTACAAAGCCGAGTTTAAGTCCCGGGAGCAGGCACTTGAGGAGTTCGTGGCAGACCATGCTGACGACCCTGCGTTCAAAGGTCTGGTTCCTTCCGATCTCCGTCACCGCTATGTGGTGGTGCTGGAGGATAATGCCATGATGGCGGAAACCGTGGCGCAGCTGGAGACCATCCCCGGTGTGGTGAAGGTCAATGCTGCTTTTGAACTGGCAGAAGGCTTTGTCACCTTGCAGAGCATTTTGCGCATTGCCTCCATCGCCGTGATCGGCGTGCTGCTGATCGTGAGCCTTTTGATCATTTCCAATACGGTCAAACTGGCAATGTACGATCGCAAGGATGAGATTGCCATTATGAAAATGGTGGGTGCAACCAACGGCTTTATCCGCCTGCCCTTTGTGGTGGAAGGCTTTCTGCTGGGTATGTTGGGCGCAACGGCTGCATTCTTCCTGGAATGGGGTATGTACAACGGGCTGGTGAACCGCCTTGCAGCGGTAGACACGCTGAAGCTGTTCAGCTTTGTGCCTTTTACAGAGCTGCTGGTGCCTATGGTGGTCACCTTTGCTGCCGCAGGCTTGTTCGTGGGTATTGTTGGCAGCTGGACTTCTATCCGGAAGTTTATGAACGTATAATTTTATCAGGCAAGATTCCGGGGCCGCTTGGGTGTTTCGGTTTTGAGCGGCATAGGAGGATATATGAAACAGAGAAAATTATGGGCCAGCATTATCGCCGGTTTGCTGGCGGCATTGATGATCCTGGGCATCATCGCCAGCGTGATCCCTGTCAACGCCAGCGATGACAGATCATCTGAAGAGATTAAACAGGAGATCGACAAGCTGAAAGAAGAGCAAGAGAAAAACCAGGCGGAGATCGAAAAACTGGAAGGCCAGCTCTCTGACAATATGGACGAGATGGAGAAGATCGTGGCCCAAAAGAATGTGATCGACCAGCAGGTTTTTCTGCTGCATCAGCAGATTCAGAATATCAACGATCAGATCACTGCTTACAGTAATCTGATTGCGGACAAGCAGGCTGAACTGGACGAAGCGGTTGCCCACTGGCAGGAGCTGAGTGATAAATATAAAGAGCGAATTCGGGCTATGGAGGAGGACGGCAAGCTGTCCTACTGGTCGGTGCTCTTTAAGGCTAACAGCTTCTCTGACCTGTTGGATCGGCTGAATATGATCGAGGAGATCGCGGCTTCCGACCAGCGTCGTCTGGCGGAGCTGAATGAAGCCGCCGCTGTGGTGGAGGAGGCCAAAGGCGCTCTGGAGACAGAGAAGGCCCAGTTAGAGCTGAGCAAAAAAGATCTGGAGGAGGCTTCCGCGGAGTTAGCAGTCGCCAGCGCTGAGGCAGATGCCCTGTTGAAAGAACTCATTGCCATCGGCGCTGAGTTCCAGGCGCTGATTGATGAGGCGGAGCTGAAAGAGAGCGAGACGGCTGGCAAACTGGATGACCTGGAGGCCGAGTTTGACGAGGCCAAGGAGAGAGAGTATCAGGAGTGGCTGGATTCCCAGCGTCCTACATACAACACCGGCTACAGCAAGATCGTTAACGGTGTGGAATGGCTTCTGCCTATGGCATATACCCATTTTTCCAGCCCCTTTGGTTATCGCTGGCATCCCATTCACGGTGATTGGCGATTCCACTACGGCGTAGACTTGTCCGCCCCCCAGGGTACGCCTATTGTCGCCGCCCGTAGCGGCGTTGTCACCGCGGCGACCTATGAAGCAGGCGGCGCAGGCTGGTATGTGAACATCGACCATCGGGACGGCTATGCTACCCGTTATATGCACATGACCCACTTTATTGTCTCCTACGGTCAGTATGTGCAGGCCGGTGAAGTGATTGGCTATTGCGGCTCTACCGGCGCATCCACCGGCCCGCACCTTCACTATGGTGTGTATTTGAACGGTGTGGCGGTGAATCCTGCTGACTATATCATCGTATACTAAACGGGCAGGGGAACGCGTTGCATAAAATCTTTAAGGTGAGTGAAACTATGAACCAAGTCAATAAGTGGCAGCGGGTCTCCCGGATTTTGAAGACCGGTGCCACTTACCTGCTGGTGGCATTGCTGGCATCTTCTGTGACACTGGCTGTGTTGCTTCAGGCGCAAAACCAAAAGCAAAAGCAACTGATGGAACTTGTAGACCGGCAGCTGGAAAACCATGCTAACGTGGAGCAGGTCCAGGATGAAACAGCCAGGATGATGGCGGAGCTGATGGCCAGCAACAGTGATCTGCAGGAACTTTTGAGCGAAGCGGAATCCAGAGAAGTTATGTTAACTGAAAAGATCAATGAGCTGAATGCCGCCTACAATGAGGTTCGGGCAAAGGAGACCCAGAGATGGGTGCTGCCCATACAGTACATTGTGTGCACCAGCTTCTATGGCAGTCGGGAGAACCCTACCGTCGGCGCAACCAGCTTCCACTATGGCGTGGACCTGGCAGCGGATGAGGGAACGCCCGTTGTGGCCAGCCGCAGCGGAACAATCAAAGCTACGGAATATGAAGCCGACGGTGCAGGCTACTATGTGGTCATTGACCATCTGGACGGCTACACTTCCCGATACTTGCACTTAAGCGGAGATATTGTTGAACCCGGCCAGTTTGTATTTGCCGGCCAGATCATCGGTTATTGCGGCTCCACCGGCGTGTCTACCGGCGCGCATCTGCATTTTTGCATCTACAAAGACGGCGAACCCCAAGACCCTGCCGATTATATCGATTTGTATTAACATTGTCCCACAGTCCGATCTCGGGCTGTGGGAACTTTCCATATCATAGAGGTGAAGGATTTATGAGGATATTTCCCAAATGGCTACGATTTTTAGGAAAAAGTCTTTCTTATCTGCTGGTGGCCGCGCTGGCATCCGCCCTCACCCTGGCGATGCTGCCTGACACGGACTACAAACTCCGGGAACTGGAAGAAGTGATTGCAGAGAAGTTCATCGGCCAGGAAAATGTGGAGCAGATACGCGACGCGGCGGCGAGCGCTATGGTGGACGCCCTGGGAGACCAATGGAGCTATTATGTTTCCGCTGAGGAATATGCTGCCTACACGGAAAATAAGAACAATAGCTATGTAGGCATCGGCGTCACAGTGGCGCAGTTGCCGGACGGCTCCGGCTTTGACATTCAGCAGGTGGACCCCGGCGGATCCGCCAAGGAAGCCGGCATCCTGCCCGGGGATATCATCATTGCGGTGGAAGATACACCGGCATCGGAACTGGATTTGAACGGAATCAGCAATATGATCCGGGGCGAGGTGAATACCCGGGTGACCATTACGGTGCTCCGGGACGGAGAGAAGATACCCTTCATTTTGCAGCGCCGCACCATCAAAGTAGTGGTGGCCTCCGGCCAGATGCTGCCCGGTGACATCGGCCTGGTGCAGATCACAAACTTCCACAGCGGCTGCGCAAAAGAGGCGATTGCACTGATCGACCAGCTGCAAGAGGCGGGTGCAAAGGCGCTGATCCTGGATGTGCGAAACAATCCCGGCGGTTATGTCCATGAAATGGTGGGACTGCTGGATTATCTGTTGCCGGAAGGCGTTTTGTTTCGGGAAATGAACTATGAGGGCAAGGAGGGGAAGCGGGTCTCTGATGCCGATTGCCTGAAATTGCCGATGGCCGTGCTGGTCAATGGCAACAGCTACTCCGCCGCGGAGTTCTTTGCCGCCTGCCTGCGGGAATACGATTGGGCAACGGTGGCTGGTGAGCAGACCACAGGTAAGGGCTATTATCAGGAGGCTGTGCGCCTGTCAGACGGTTCGGCAGTCAATTTGTCCACCGGCAAATACTTTACCCCCAATGGCGTCAGCCTGACAGAGGCGGGTGGCATCACGCCGGATGTGGTGATCCCTGTGGATGAGGATACTGCGGCGATGATCTATGGAAAGCTTCTGCCGGCTGAGGAAGACCCCCAAATCCGGGCAGCGATGGAGATTCTTGCGGAAAAGCTGGGTTAAAATCCCGGAAAAGGTGGAAAAAATCTTGACTTGAGGTCATTTTTTCTCTATAATGTTTGAAGCTATGGAATGTTTTAAGTAAGGAAGGGTTTATTTATGGCTAAGGAATTTAAGATTACCAGTTTGCGTCTCGCTGACCTGGAAAAGGAACTGAATTATTTGAAGACCACCCGTGAGCGCGAGGTCGCTGCGATGATCGCAGAGGCCCGTTCCTACGGCGACTTGTCCGAAAACTCCGAGTACGATGAGGCAAAAAACGAGCAGGCTCGTCTTTACGGCCGTATTGCCGAGATCGAGGAGATTCTGTCCCATGCTGTGATTATCGAGGACGAGAACGAGGCCTCCGGCCGCGTGGGCCTGGGCTGCACCGTGGTGGTGGAGAACGAGCAGGGCAAGCAGACTACCTACAAGATCACCGGCTCTCAGGAAGCAAATCCCATGGAGTTCAAGCTGTCTGACGACTCTCCCTTCGGCCGCGCCGTTGTGGGTAAGTCCATCGGCGACACATTCACCGTCAATGCCCCCTCCGGCTCTTACAGCATGAAGGTGGTCGACATTGTTCGCGAGGGCTAAACTATGGCTAACTTTGTACCGCAGGCAGAGCTGCCTGTATCAGAGCAGGCTCAGATCCGCCGGGACAAGCTGGCGGCACTGCAGGCCGAAGGCCGCGACCCTTTTGTGCAGACTAAGTTTGATTTCAATGCAGACTCTGCCGGAATTAAGGCTGATTACGAAGGCTATGAGGGCAAGACCGTCCGCGTGGCCGGCCGCTTGATGAGCAAGCGCGGACAGGGCAAGGTTATGTTCTGCGATCTGCAGGACAGCACCGGCCGCATCCAGTTGTTTGTGAAGATCGACGAGCTTGGAGAAGAGGAGTACAATCGCTTCAAGAAGAACGATATTGGTGACATTTTGGGCGTGGAAGGTGAGGTCTTCAAGACTAAGACCGAGGAGATCTCCGTCCGGGCAAAGTCTGTCACACTGCTGTCCAAGTCCCTGCTGCCTCTGCCGGAAAAGTACCACGGTCTGACCGATAAGGAAATGCGTTTTCGTCAGAGATATGTGGATTTGATGGTGAATCCCGAAGTGAAGCAGAACTTCGTGATCCGCTCCAAGTTCATCAAGTTCATGCGCAACTATCTGGACAATATGAATTACATCGAGGTAGAGACCCCGGTGCTGAATACCATCGCCGGCGGCGCATCTGCCCGTCCTTTTATCACGCACCACAACACCCTGGACATTGATATGTATATGCGAATCGCCACCGAACTGCCTCTGAAGCGGCTGATCATCGGTGGTATGGACAGAGTGTATGAGATCGGCCGTATCTTCCGTAATGAGGGTATGGATCCCAAGCATAACCCTGAGTTCACCTCTGTGGAGCTGTACCAGGCTTATGCGGATTTCCACGATATGATGGATATTGCCGAGGGCATCATCTCCGGCGCTGCCAAGGAGATCCTGGGTACCTACGAAGTGGAGTGGATGGGCGAAAAGATCAATCTGGCTCCCGGCTGGCGCCGTATGACTATGGTGGAAGCTGTTAAGGAGTATGTGGGCATTGATTTCGGTGCAATTACCGATGATGCAGAGGCTGTTGCCGCTGCCAATGCCAAGGGTGTGGAACTGGCCGATGCCGCAGAAAAGACCTGGGGCAACGCTCTGTACGCCTGCTTCGATCAGCGGGTGGAGGAGCATCTGATCCAGCCTACCTTCATCACAATGTACCCTGTTGAGGTCAGTCCTCTGACCAAGCGCAGCCCCTTGGACAGCCGCCTTACCGAGCGCTTCGAGCTGTTTATCTGCCACAGTGAGTTGGCCAACGCCTACTCCGAGCTGAACGACCCCATTGATCAGAGAGGCCGTTTCATGAAGCAGGTGGAGCAGCGTGAGCGCGGTGATGACGAGACCGAGATGCTGGACGAGGATTTCCTCACTGCTATGGAATACGGTATGCCTCCTACGGGTGGTATGGGCATTGGCATTGACCGCTGCGTTATGCTCCTGACTGGCAATGACACCATCCGCGAAGTCATCCTGTTCCCCACGATGAAGCCGTTGGACTAAAAATTTTAACACCCTATGGCAAATGCCATAGGGTGTGTTTTATGTTATTAAACTGACCGACAAATTGGAATTTATTTCACTCGGAGAGGTCTTTGGCCATGACATGTTCAACGATTCCGTTGTCGTCGTAATAGACTATAACGTGTTTGTTTTTTTCGCTTACTAATTGCCAAATTTCACCCCAGAAGCCAGAAAGCTGACCGTCGGGTTCTCCCCAAGCATCCAATATGTCTTCTCGTGAAATACCAATGAGTTTTTCGCCCAATTCCTCTTGGCTGCATTCGTTGACTTTTTCTAATGGTAAAATTTGTTTATTTGCATCTTCCTTTGTGTTACATGCACATAGACCAAGTACACAGACCAACGCTAAAACTAATGCTATCAACTTTTTCATACAATCCCGCTCCTTTCTCAAATTCTTATTTATCGACCTAACTGCATTATACCATTGCATTATACCATATATCTTTCAAAACCGCAATGTTTTGTAAAAATATGAGTTTTGGGCCATTTTTAGACCATTTCAGAGGTATGATATATCCCGAAAAAGCAAGTTGAGGTAAGATAATTTTTGGGGTAAAAACGGTGTGCTTTTAGTGGGTAAGAAAAAGCACAAAAAAGCAAGATTAGGTAAGATATTTGCCGAGGCGATTTTAAGCCCTTTCATACTCCCCACGATGAAGCCGTTAGATTAAAATGAAAGGACTATGACCGAAAAGTCATAGTCCTTTTTGTTTGTAAAAAATTAGATGGCACCCATTTCTTTCATTGCATTGATATATGTATCTGCTTCTCCGTTGGGGTTGGCTTGTTGGGTTGCCTCGATATCATACCAAGCACACTCAAGACCGTGAATGATGATAGGGAGTGGCTTTTTGAATTGGTTTTTAATAAAGCCTTCTTCTTGCAGTTTCTTGGCAACATTGGCGGCAACTCCAAGCAATTCATAATGACCGACAGGTCCCTTGCCGATGTAGTTGTAATCTTCATCATACATATTATCCATATCTTCAAAGCCTATGTTTTCAATGCCTTGCTCTGCATACCATTTATACAAGGTTTCGGTGCATTCGTTAGGCTCGTCAATGTCAATTATGCTTGTTTCGTCCTGTCTCCAAAAAGCATAGTTCCATCTTTCTTCATCAAGTGGGCCTGCTCCCTCACAATCTGCCTCAGTGTTGTAACTTATTGCCCAAGTTGATACATTAGTGAAGTTTTTAAACTCGTATGCCTCGTTGGAATATATAAAAAACGAAATGGCATAAATGCCATCCTCATTCCATTGGGATATTTCATATTTGACTTTTTCATACAAAATATGTTCAATATCAATCATATTATAACCTCCGTAATACTTGGCAACTTTATTATATCACAAACCACTCAAAACAGCAACATTATATTGAGTTTTGGGCCATTTTTAGACCATTTCAGACGTATGATATATCCCGAAAAAGTAAGTTGAGGTAAGATAATTTTTAGGGTAAAAACGGTGTGCTTTTAGTGGGTAAGAACAATCACAAAAAAGCAAGATTAGGCAAGATATTTGCCGAGGCGATTTTAAGCCCTTTCATACTCCCCACAATGAAGCCCCTTGCAGAGTAATATTAAGCCGAAAACGCCTATTTCAATGCGTTTTCGGCTTTTTGTTTATCCAAATTATTGCTTAAAAATGTGGTTTGCGACAGATTTACGACGAATGAGCAGGTCAACAGTCCTTGGAAATTACGACAATAAGGTGTCGCAAACGTAGCCTTAACAATGTACCAACAGAATTGCCGCTTACATATGAAATAGAACCGAATAGATGAAAAATAAGATTTTTCATAATTGAAATGCTATAATTCAGTAAACACATTTACTGAAAGGACAGATTGTATGTATGCCATAAGGACTGCTAATCTAACTAAAAAATATAAGGATACAGTTGCGGTAGACCAATTAAATTTGCAGGTTAAAAAAGGCGAATTGTTTTCTCTGCTCGGTGTAAATGGTGCCGGTAAAACGACAACAATTAAAATGCTGTCCTGTCTTGCACAACCTACAGGCGGAGATGCCTTTCTTAACGGAAAAAGCATTTGCAAAGATACAGCCGCTGTAAAATCGCTAATTGCCGTTTCTCCGCAGGAAACTGCGGTCGCATCCGGACTTTCGGTTCGGGAGAATCTTGAGCTGATGTGCGGGGTTCACGGCTTTACAAAAGACAAGCAAAATATGAAAATTGCAGAACTGACCGAACGACTCGGACTTAAATCTGTTATGAAGAAAAAGGCAGGTAAACTGTCGGGTGGTTGGCAACGCAGACTGAGTATTGCCATGGCACTGATCAGCGAACCGGAGATATTGTTTCTTGACGAGCCAACGCTTGGTCTTGATGTACTTGCCCGAAGCGACTTGTGGGATTTGATACGTTCTCTTAAAGGGAAGGTTACCATTATTCTGACTACGCACTATATGGAAGAAGCGGAAGCGCTCTCTGATCGTATCGCGATTATGAAAGAGGGAAAACTACTGATTTGTGATACTGCTGATAAGATAAAAGAAGCGGCAGGTACGGACAGTTTTGAGCAAGCCTTTGTGCGTATTGTTAAGGGGGTGGCAGAATGAGAATGCTGATATTTGCAAATAGAAACACAAAAGAAATATTACGGGATCCGTTGAATTTGTTCTTTGGGCTCGGTTTTCCACTCGTTCTGATGCTATTGCTCAGTGCTATACAAGCAAATATCCCAGTAGAGCTGTTTGAAATACAACACCTGACTCCGGGTATAACCGTTTTCGGTTTGGCATTTGTGACATTGTTTTCTGCAACCATTATCGCAAAAGACAGAGGTAGTTCATTGCTTCAGCGTTTATATACCACGCCACTTACTCCAATGGATTTCATTCTCGGTTATACGCTGCCTATTATTCCAGTTTCTGTCGCTCAATGCGCTATCTGCTATATTGCGGCAATCTTTCTTGGCCTAAATATTAAGGTAAATATTTTATATGCTGTCGTATTCATTATACCTGTATCCATTCTCTACATTGCGTTAGGACTCCTTTGCGGAAGTGTATTGAATGATAAGCAGGTAGGCGGGATTTGTGGTGCTTTGCTTACCAACCTTTCAGCATGGTTGTCTGGCATTTGGTTTGATCTTGACCTTGTAGGAGGTGCTTTCAAGAAGATAGCATACACACTTCCGTTTGTTCACGCAGTAGAGATGGAACGTGCGGTGCTCGCAGGAGATTATTCAGCAGTTTTCCCTCATCTTTGGTGGGTGCTTGGATATGCCGCTATTCTGCTCGTGTTAGCGGTGCTGCTATTCTTGCGACAAATGAAGAAATAGTATTTATATAGTTTAGGGGATATGTATTTCTTTGTTGGACAATGAAAACGCCCTCGTTTTTTACGACAATTCTTACGACAAACCCAATAAAGTTATGACATTCTATGTGAGGTTATGTACTTTAATGAAAACGGGTTGGATTAACGAAGTCAGGAAATGAGAGGTTAAATCAATGTATAAGACATACTCAGTGGAAATCCCCAGGATGAAGCCGTTGGATTGATGTGAATTACGCCCCTGCGTATCATGAATACACAGGGGCATTTTCGTATAAGTATGCAAAAAGAAAGACGTAGTTTCTGGTCCGTCAAGACCCTTGCGAAAAGTAAAGTGTTGTGGTAAACTGAAAGAAAAAGGAGGTGGCTTTGGTGACAAGGAAAGCGAAAAAGGGGTTGGCTTTATCTGCGGCAGGCATCTTGCTGCTGGCCAGCATACAGGTAATTTGGGGCAATACTGCGCTGGAAGTCACCACGCAGAGGATTGTCAGCGACCGCCTTCCGGAAACCTTTGACGGCTATCAAATCGCCCACATTTCCGATCTCCACAACGCCACCTTTGGCAAGGACAATAGTCAGCTTTTGGCGCTGCTTCGGGAAGCAAAGCCGGATATGATCGCCATCACAGGGGATTTAATCGACTCCAGAAACACTGATATAGCAATAGCTTTGGCCTTTGCGGAGCAGGCAGTAGAGATCGCTCCCTGCTACTATGTGCCCGGCAACCACGAATCCCGGATAGGGGAGTATGAACAATTAAAAGAGGGACTGATTCGCTTGGGTGTCACTGTTTTAGAGGATACAAAGATTCGCCTTGACCGCGGAGAGGAGAGCGTCTCTCTTGCGGGCGTCAGCGATCCCAGCTTTCAGACAGGGTATCCCGACGGGGAAGATGAAGCCGTGATGGAAGTTAAACTACAGCAGCTGGGCGACAATGCCTCCTTCACGATCTTGTTGTCCCACCGCCCGGAGCTTATGAATGTTTATGCGAAATACGGTGTTGATCTTGTCCTCTCCGGACACGCCCACGGAGGTCAATTCCGCCTGCCTTTTATAGGAGGATTGGTCGCCCCAAACCAGGGATTTTTCCCGGCATATGACGCAGGCGTCTACCGAGAAAACGGTACGCAAATGGTAGTGAGCCGGGGAATCGGAAAGAGCATAATCCCGCTACGCTTTAATAACCGTCCGGAGATTGTGCTGATCCAGCTGAAATACAAGGACGCATAAAGTACCCCCGGCACAGTTTTGTGCCGGGGGTAAACTATTTAGTCGATAGCTGCCTTTGCGATCTTTGCGGCACCTACTGCGCCTGCAAAGCCCTGGTGTTTGGTGGTCACTGAAATGTTGCAGGCTTGTCCAATCAGATGCGCCCAGTAGGGATCCTCCGACGGTCCACCCACCATCACTGCTTCGGTGGCGGAAATGCCAACTGCTGCCAGCTTATCCAGACGGATTTTTAGCAGAGAAACCGCACTTTCCATAATGGCCCGCGCAATTTCTGCTTTGCCAAAGCCTGACATAGCAGCATCGTTCGGCTCGTCCAGCAGGTCAATCTGCAACCCGCCGGCGCCGGGGGTGCTTTGCTGCGCCAGGGAGGACATGACTTGGAAAGCTTCCTGAGAATCGTCAACATAGCGCCAAACATACAGCTTGAGACGGTCCGATAACGAAGCCACAGAGGTCATTGCGCCCCAACAACCTTCGGGAGAGAGAAAAGGATCCACAAGAAGCCGGGCATCCACCGCTTTTTGGCGATCCCGGACAGGGAAGAAGGCCACCCAGGATGTGCCGCAGGACAAAAGCATTTGCCCTTCTTGGGTCACATCAACACCTCGCGCAGCGGAGGGGTGATCAAAGCTGCCCAATATGACCGGCGTGTTTTCCGGCAGACCGCATTGCGCTGCTCCGCTTTCGGTCACATATCCCACAATGGACCCGCAGGCCATAACCGGCGGGAGTTTTGCTTCCGGCAGCTCCAAAGCCGCTAAAACTTCCGGGATATATGCGCCCTGCACCTGGTCCAGCAGGTAAGAGGGCGTTGCCGCAGATGCGCTGATGCCCCATTTTCCGGTCAGTGTGTAGAAAAGATATTCTGTGGACATGCATACCATGGCGCAATTGACGAGCTGCTCCGGCGTATGCTTTTTAATATAGCAAAGCTGGGCCAGAGGGAAACTGCGTCCACCGAAAGGCCAGCCTGCCTTGCGGTAAAGGCATTCAGTGTCCACACAGGCCAAAACCTCCGCAGATTCCGTAGTGCCGCGACTATCCTGCCAGCCGATGATGTTGCACATTGGCCGGTCATTCTGATCCAGAAGCAAAAGGTTTCCGCTGGCAGAGGAGGCGCAAATGCCTGCGACTGCACCATCGCAGGCGTGGGAGGCCAGCTCCCGGATGGTATCAAAGCATACCTGCAGATATGCCTCGGGAGACAGCTCTACGATGCCACCTTTTTTGCGAATGTAAGAAAATATGCCTTTGGCAGTGTGCACTACTTCACCGTCGCCCCGGGTCAATACGCCCTTGACGGAGGAGGTGCCGATGTCCAATCCAATTATGTACTGCATACAAACTCCTTACTCCAGGACAACGACATCCATACCCAGGATCCGACCTGTGAAAGCCAGTTCCTCGGGGGTCGCACCGTAGACAAAAATGCCATGGTGGGTCGCGCCGTGTATGCTGTGCGCCTCCAAAAACTCTGCGGTAGTCATGTTGTCCGGTTTCATCCAGCCGCGGATGCACTTTGGGAAATTGTCGGTAGGGTAGTCCACAATCTGGCCGGAGGCCAGGAACATCTGATAGTTGTCCTTGCCGCGGCTGATATTTACATACACGCCTCGGCCGCCCATCATAGGCGCATAGGCTGCAAATGTATCTACGTGACCGCCCTTTTTACATAACAGAGGATGCCCCTTGGTGATGCTGTAGTTAACCTCGCCCATATGGCTCAGGAAGACCATGTCATTCTTCCAGTCGGGACAGAAGATCTCGACGAAGGAGGTGTTGGGGTAGGCAGACATGATCGCGCCCACAAAGGGGGAGGTGAGACCGTCGCCTTCGCCGGCATACCCGATGCCCCGGGACATAGCCTTGCAGCACTCAATAAAGGGCATAAAGGGAACGGTGCGGAAATTAACGGAGAATGCAGTGCAGGCATGATCTTCTAAATAGCGACGCAGGGCAAGGCAGTTTTTGACTGCCGCTTCGTATTCCACATAGTCGATACCTTCGTCAAATTGGAAAAAGCGCTGATTTTCAGCAAGTTCAGCCTGCAGATCCGCCTGGCTGACCTGTTGAGCATAGGCGGTCAAAACCTCCGGAGCGACATAATCTGTGGTGATGCCAAAGCGTGTCTTCAGTTCCTGTGGATCGACGATAAAATCGCCCATTCCGTCAAAAGAACCGCCAAATAGCGCTACCTTTGCGCCGTGAAGGGCCTTTGCCACAGATGCAGCTTTTATGTAGTCGCAGGCTTTTTCAATATAGCCGGGTTCTTCATAATGGCCGGCCAAAATCTTGTAGGGTTTTCCCCGGCGCTTCAGCATGCTGCACATATCCATAACGCCGTGGATGCCGTGATTATAGGAGATCTCCCTGCTGTCCTGCTCGTTGGTAAACTCCAGTGTTTCGGTGGTATCCAGCACGATGATGGGCAGCTGGGTTTTGCACAGAACATCAATAGACTCAAGAGAAGGGGAGTAGGCCATATGAAGCGTGACGATGGCGTCGGCGCCGGCGTCTTCAAACTTTGCCACAGCCTCCTCGAACTCCGGTTTTAACCGGCAGAAGTCCGAGGTGATGACACGGATTCCCTGGGCTTCAAATTTGGAGACGATCTTATCATAAAAGGCGTACAGCCGGGTTCTCAGGGTGCTGCCGGGCTGATCGTACAGAGCAATATACAAGGGTAACAAACCGATGGTATTCTGTTTTGTTTCCATTCTGGAATCCTCCTGTATCGCAATGGTTTTTGCATCAGTATAGCAAGGCGGTGGCCTTTAATCAAGCGGGAAAGTGGGATTAAAAGATTCCTTTGTTGTACTTTTTCATTGCGTAGAAGCTGATCCCCAGTCCTGCTGCAAGCCCGGCGATCATAATGCCGTTGCCGATGGTGATAAACAGTTGGCTCTGGATATAAAGCGCGATGACAGTAAGTATGCTGAAGACAATAATGGCGATACCGATGATGATCATGCCTAACCCCACCAGTTTTCCAAAGGGAAGACGGTCTTCTTCGGAGACTCGTTTGGTGTGATAACCGTGGAGCATAGAGATGTTCCCCTTTCGGTTCAAAATGCCGATAACAATACAGACAATGCCGATCATGGCGGAAAGGATAAAGGATGCCATAAAATACCTCCCAAATATTGCTTCTTGAGGCTATTATATCATAGGGAGGGAGGGCGCGCAATAGAGCACTCGCGTTTGTTTAAAA
Source organism: Faecousia sp. (assembly GCA_045612705.1). Taxonomy (GTDB): domain Bacteria; phylum Bacillota; class Clostridia; order Oscillospirales; family Oscillospiraceae; genus Faecousia. The sequence continues at coordinate 66,011 of JAZKZN010000028.1, forward strand.
ACGCCGGAAGGATGGAGATTATGGGACGGTGCGCCTTATTGCCATTATGCCTAAAAAAACCTTGAAATCGAAGCGATTTTCAACTGCTTTTTTGGTACTTTTTGGCGAAGAAAAAGATTGCTTAAACCGGCCGCTTATGGTATGATTACTGATAGAAACAAGATGGTCATTTCGGCTGGCTTTTTCTTTCTCGGGAAACTTGCCGGCTGCCGCGCCGAAAGAGATGCCCAGAGGATACACGCCAAAAGCCTGGAAATGTCAAAAAAGTACAAATATCAACCAAATGTTGAAATATCAACATTGCATATATTTTGCAGTTTTGCTATAATATCGTTGGCAAGAGCTATGGAATGTATCCAAAATTAACAAAACCCGAAAAGGGGAAGGGGAAGATGAAAAGGTTCCTACTGTTGCTGCTGGCACTGACGATGCTCAGCTCCTCGTTTTTGGCTGGATGCAGCAAGCCACCGGAAACCGATCCCATAAAAGACGATGAGGCCACGCGACTGACCGAGCCGTCTGAAATTACGGAGACTACAAAGTCGGTGGAAAGTACCGAGGCTACGGAGCCGACAGCTGCAGAGCCTAGATTCGTGGAGCAGCTGCCTGTTGCAATGCGAACTCCCTACGAACGATATTTGAAAACGCCTACAGGCGGCACTTGGTGGCTTCGTCCGTATGGCTTTGTAATGCACACCTGGCAGGCGGTTATTCCCGGATACGGCTTTGATAAGGATTCGAAAAAAGCGTCCTTTCTGTGGACCTTTGATCATTTGCCGGATCACGCTACCCTGGGCGATATTTATCTGGAGATGATCGACTCCTCGTATAAGAGAAGCACGGTGGCATTCGTCATTGACAAGCTTACATACTACACTCCCGTGGAAGGCGGATATATGGAATACGATATTCCACCTACCCAATCCCGCTATGAGCTGGAAATGCACACAGGTAAGGCCAATTTTATCATCGGCAGTATTGGCAATATCCCTTTGGGTGAGATAGCGGCCATTTTTGTGAAGGTCCGCTATGTTGGGGAAGTTCCGGGAGAATAACCCGTCAAACAGTCATTGATCAGACGCTGCGGTAAGATGCCCCTGGACAGCGCATCCGCGAGCGTTTGGTTTAATAAGAAAAATCAAAAAATGAAAATAAGAAAAATGGAGGAAAACAAAATGAAAAAGTTCCTGGCACTGTTCCTGGCACTGGTCCTGCTGTGCTCCATGGCCCTGATGGGTTGTGAAAAGCCTGCAGACCCCACCGATCCCACCGACGGCACTAAGGGTACCGAAGCTACCGAGGGCACTGAAGCCACCGACGCTACCGATGCTACTGAAGCTACCACCGGCGAGATCGTTCCCGTTGAGTCCTTTGTTGAGGCTCTGCCCGAAAGACACGTTGTTCCCGCTGAGTGCGTTCTGTCTCCCGGCGCAGGTCTGTGGTATGTGGACCTGTGGTTCAGCGTTGACGGCGCTCCCTGGAACCGTTCCCGCTACTCCCACTTCGATGTCAACACTATGACCGCTGAGGTCGTGTGGATCCTGGGTGAGGACGAGGGCGAAGTCCTGTCCGCCGGCCCCGACGGCGTCATCAAGACTATCAACCTGGAGATCTTCGAAGGCGCCCGTATGGAACTGGGTGTTGCACTTACCATTGAGGAGCTTGCTTACTACACCGTAGCCGACGGTGGCTATACCAAGCATACCCTGATCGATAAGGATACCTATAAGGAAATCGAACTGGAAATGGGTCTTGGCGGCTTTGAGCTGGCCCCCATTGTTGAGAAGGTTTCCGATGTGGTTGCATTCTCCGCAAAGTTCTACTTCGGCGAGAAGTAAGGAAAGAGCCAGAGAATAAACAGCTTTCGTAAACAATGCCAGAGGCGACAATGTCGTCTCTGGCTTTAACCCCAATTATAAGGAGGATGAATATGAAGAGATTTTTGCTTATTCTTCTGGTCGTGGCAATGCTTTGCTCTATGATTTTGCCCGGCTGCAGAAGACAACACAAAGATCCCACTGAACCCAGCGGTACTACCGACGTGGTTGATCCCACCGGTAATGCCACTGACGGCACCGATCCCACAGATCCGTCTGAATCTGTTGAGATCGTGCAGCTGCCTCAGGTGACTCAGCCTGAGAAGATCCTGATGACCGCTGGTGGCGGCGCATGGTATCTGGACGCTTATTTCTCCACGAGTGAAGCGCCCTTCAACCGTTCTGCCTACGCTCACTTTGATGAGACCACCAAGACTGCGGAGATTCTGTGGCAGCTTGGCAAGACCGAGGGTGAAGCATTGACTGCTAATCCCGACTCTATGATCGAAGAGATCAATCTGGAGATCTTCGAAGGCACCCGCAGCGAGAGCAATGTCCCGCTGGTCATCGAAGAAGTCAAGTACTACACTGTTCAGGGTGATGGTTATGTTGCTCACGATGTGATCGGCGAACCCATCGTTGTTGATCTGTCTCTGAACAAGGGCATCGGCGGTATGAGCCTGGGCTCCGTTGTGGAGAAGGTCTCTGATGTTGCCGCCATTTACGTGAAGGTTAAAACCGGCGCTGCAGGCAGCGAAGAGGTTGATGGCCCCATCGTACAGCTGCCCGCCGTTTCCAAGACCTCTTCCCCCCTGTATACCGCTCAGGGCGGTGCCTGGTGGCTGCGCCCCTACGGCTTCGTTAACTACACCTACCAAGCTGTTGAAGGTGTCAACTTCGACGCAAATACCAAGACTGCAGAGTTCCTGTGGAAGCTGGAGCACCTGCCTGCTACTGCAACCATCGGCGATATCTACCTGGAGATCAAGGATACCGCTGCTGTTATGGAGAACCTGAAGTTCTCTGTGGACTCTGTCAAGTACTACACCCCCAAGGGTGACGGCTATGTTGCTACAACCGTGATTCCTACGCAGACCAACTTTGATCTGCCTTTGAGCGATGGCAAGCCTACAGAAGCTCCCATTATCGCCACTGTAAATAAAAAGATCGCTGACGCAGCGTATATCTACGTTAAGATCCGCTACACCGGCGACGACAGCGGCAGTACCGATACACCCACCGGCACATTCGTTGAGAGCCTGCCCACAATGACTCCTGTTGCAGATGAGAATGCACTGCTGACTGTTAACGACGGTTTTTGGTGGATGCGGCCT
>JAZKZN010000029.1:0-3086 GCA_045612705.1 Faecousia sp.
GCTCCTGTAAAAACGGACAATAGACAAACAGCCCCCTAATGTAGGATAATAGATCTTACATTAGGGGGTATTGTTATGGGCAAGAGAAGATATACCAAAATTAAGGAATATGAGCCAGTCATCCTGTCAATGCGTGAAGCAGGATACACACGACGCGAGATAGCAGATGAATTAGGCCTAGAACTAAAACAAATTGAATGGTGGGTCAGTAGGTATAACAAGCGCCAAGTACTGACCCTGAAAGGCATCGAGCCCAAAGCTAAAGGCCGTCCACACAAAGATGGCCAGCCGCCAAGACAAGATGTACAGAAGGAGCTAGATCGGCTTCGGATGGAGAATAAGTTATTGCGGGATTTTCTGCAATCCACAGAAAGGATGTGAGGCCAAAGGTAAAGTATGCAGTAATATATCGTCACCGGAACGAGTATCCGGTATCTGTTATGTGTAAGTTCTTTGAAGTATCCCGTAGTGGCTACTACGACTTTGTGAAGCGGCAGGGACAACCAGAGCATGACGCAGAACTGGCAGAAAGGATCAAGGAATGTCAGAATAGGACAGACAAGACTTACGGATACAGACGGGTTTGGAAGTGGCTGAAAGATAGAAATGTTGAAAGAAATCCGAAAACTATATTGAGAGTTATGAAAAAGTACGGTCTTTTAGCCGAAATTCGCCGTCGGAGGAAATGGGTCAACCTTGGCCAACAACTACATAGGTATGAAAACCAGCTGAACCGACAGTTCCGGGCAGACAGACCAAACACAAAATGGGTTACCGATATTTCGTACATCCAAACAAAAGAAGGCGTACTGTATCTGTCAATGATACGGGATTTGTATGACAATAGTATCGTAGCTTACAAAACGGCAACACAGCAAACCGTTAACCTTGTCCTGGACACGATCCGGCTGGCAATGAAGAAAGAGAAAAAGAGAGTCGCTGCGGAGTTGCAGCTCCACAGCGACCAAGGCTTTCAATATACATCGCAAGCATATTTTAAGCTAACTCAATCTTACGGGATAACACCGTCAATGTCAAGTAAGGGCAACCCTTACGATAATGCAATGGCAGAAAATTTCTTCTCCATTCTGAAAACAGAGTGCATTTACCGGCATAAACCAAAGACATTCGCAGAAGCCAATGATCTGATCGACAGATACATACACTTCTACAACTATGAACGCATCCAGAACAAAACCGGAGTGGCGCCGCTGACGCTGCGCCACTCCGCTTAAAACAAAATATTCCTACATAGGGCCTGCTTTTGTACTGTCCGCACAAACTGGAGCAGTTCAATGGCAGCACCCCTGTTTTTAATTAATCAGTCCGATGGTCACATCGTTGACATTGGTTCCGGTGGGGCCGGTGATGATCAGATTTCCCACTGCGTCCAGAGCGTGATAAGCATCATTATTTGCAAGATATGCAGCGATATCCATGCCCTTGCGAGCCAGTTCCCGGACGGTGTCGCCGTCTGCATAGCCGCCGGCTGCATTGGTGGGACCGTCTGTTCCGTCGGATCCCACGCTGATCAGTGCCGCATTGGGAATGCCGTCCAGAACCTGGGCTGCGGCCAGAGCCAGTTCCTGGTTTCTGCCGCCCAGTCCACTGCCTTTTACATGGACCACAGTTTCACCGCCGGCTAACAGAGCAATTTTTCTTCCGCCGGATGCGTATTTTTTCAGTTCTTTTGCCAAGGCGCGTCCCGTATCGGAAGCCTCTCCATCCAGACAATCGGAAAGGAAGATGCATTCATATCCTAGCCGGGCAGCGGCCTCTCCTGCAGCTTTGCAGAGCTGGCGGACGGAGCCGATGATCTGAGTATGGACATGGGAAACTTCCTTTGGTGTTTCGGTTTCCAGACATTCTGAAACCCCGGGAAAAGAATCCACACCGTAGCGGTTTGCAATAGCCCTCGCTTCCATCTTGGTCACGGGATCCGCAGCGGTGGGACCAGAGGCGATCATATCCACCGGGTCACCCAGAACATCCGAAAGGATGATGGCTTCCACCTGGGCGGGAGCGCAATGATGGGCAAACCGTCCGCCTTTGACCGCGGAAAGCCGCTTGCGGATGGTGTTGATTTCCGTAATACCTGCGCCGCCGGAGAGCAACTTCCGGGTCACATCCTGCAGCACTTCCGGGGTGACCAGGGGTTTTTCAAACAGGGCGCTGCCGCCACCGGAAAGAAGAAACAGCACGGTGTCAGACTCCGTCAGGCCCTTCGTCATATCGAGAACCGCTTCCGTGGCAACGAAGCTGTTGCCATCCGGCACCGGATGACCGGCTTCATAACAGACGCAGCCGGGGATTTGGCCCATAACATGGCTATACTTGGTCACCACGATACCCCGGTGAATGGGTCGCTCCAAATGAGCAACGGCTGCGGCAGCCATCTGCCAGGCCGCTTTGCCCACCGCCACCAGAAAAACACGCTGGCTCAGGGTCACGTTTTTCAGCGCCCGCCAGACCGCTTCATCGGGTTTTACCGCAGCGATAGCTGCTTCAGCAATCTGCTGAGCATCCCGGCGAAGAATTTGGTTCATAACTGCACCCCCTGTCTTATGTGTTCATTTTATCATCGGCAACGGAAATTGTACAGAGGAGAAGCAAAAAAGCACTCAATCCGAAGCCGGAAGATTTGCAAAGACTTTTCCGTTGTGATATACTGATTTCAGAAACTATAAGGAGGTCACATCCATGACATTTCAGGAGCTTGCCAAAAAACGTTATTCCGTCCGTTCCTTCAAGAATGCCCCCATTGAGGAGGAAAAGCTGAATCTGATTCTGGAGGCAGGCCGCGTAGCTCCCCCCGCCTGCAACAATCAGCCCCAGAAAATCTATGTGGCCAAGAGCGCCGAAGCCCGTCAGAAGCTGGCTTCCGTGTGCCGCTGCACTTTTGATGCTCCGGTGATTCTGGTGGTCTGCTACGACCGGACCCCTGCCCCTGCACAGCAAGTACCGGGACTTTGCCGATACCATTGAGGAAATCTGATCTAAATATAGTCGCGGCATTTACATTTCGTATTATGAACAAATCACGAAAGGGAGATCTGTTATGGAAAAGAAAAAAGTAGATTTCGGAG
>JAZKZN010000030.1:0-23723 GCA_045612705.1 Faecousia sp.
CGTCTCAGCGAGCTGCTGGGCAAGGAAGTCGTTATGGCTGCTGATGTGGCCGGCGATGATGCCAAGGCAAAGGCCGCTGCTCTGAAGGATGGCGATGTGATGCTGCTGGAGAACACCCGCTACATCAAGGGCGAGACCAAGAACGATCCCGAGCTGAGCAAGGACCTGGCTTCCATGGCTGACATTTTCGTAAACGACGCTTTTGGTACCGCTCACCGCGCTCACTCCTCCACCGCAGGCGTAGCCGACTACCTGCCTGCTGTTTCCGGCTACCTGGTGCAGAAGGAAGTTTCCATTATGGGTAAGGCCCTGGCCAACCCCGAGCGTCCCTTCGTGGCCATTCTGGGCGGCGCTAAGGTTTCCGACAAGCTGAATGTTATCAATAACCTGCTGGAGAAGGTGGACACTCTGATCATCGGCGGCGGCATGGCCTACACTTTCCTGGCCGCCCAGGGCTACAGTGTCGGCAAGAGCCTGGTGGACAACGAGAAGCTGGACTACTGCAAGGAAATGATGGCCAAGGCTAAGGCTAAGGGTGTGAACCTGCTGCTGCCTGTGGACACCGCAATTGCCGCATCCTTCCCCTCCCCCATCGACGCTGAGATCCCCGTTGAGTACGTAGACTGCACCGCCATCCCCGCTGACCAGATGGGTCTGGACATTGGTCCTAAGGCTTGCGCTGAGTTTGCTGCAGCTGCCAAGGCTGCCAAGACCGTCGTCTGGAACGGCCCCATGGGTGTCTTCGAGAACCCCACCCTGGCAAAGGGCACCATCGCCGTTGCTCAGGCACTGGCCGATTCCGAAGCTGTCACCATCGTTGGCGGCGGCGACTCCGCAGCAGCCTGTGAGCAGCTGGGCTTCGCAAATGCTATCACCCACATCTCCACCGGCGGCGGTGCTTCTCTGGAGTTCCTGGAAGGCCTGGAGCTGCCCGGTATCGCTTGCCTGGAAGACAAGTAAAAACTCCTGCTGACTGACCATCAGCAACCCTTCGACCCCATTCCGGCCGGGTCATTCCCGGCCGGATTCACTTTGAAAATAAACATCGTTTACCGATGTGTCTATAAGGAGACTGTAAATTATGAACAGAAAGTATCGTAAGACCGTCATTGCCGGCAACTGGAAAATGAACAAGACCCCCTCCCAGACCAAGGAGTTTATGACCCAACTGAAGGCGATCCTGCCTAAGGGCCGCTGGTGCGATGTAGCGCTGTGCGTTCCCTCCATCTGCATTCCCGCCGCTGTCCGCGCTATGCGTGAGACCCGCGTTGGTATCGGCGCAGAGAACTGCCACTTCGAAGCCAAGGGCGCTTTCACCGGTGAGCTGGCTACCGATATGCTGGTAGACGCAGGTTGCAAGTACGTCATCATTGGCCACTCCGAGCGCCGTGAGATGTTCGGCGAGACCGACGCAACCGTCAACGCAAAGGTCCTGGCTGCTCTGGAAGCAGGTCTGACTCCCATTATGTGCTGCGGCGAAACCCTGGAGCAGCGCAACAGCGGCGTCACTGCTGAGCACATCGCCATGCAAATCAAGCTGGGTCTGCAGAACGTCCCCGAAGAGAAGATCCGCAAGGTCGTCATCGCCTACGAGCCCATCTGGGCCATCGGCACCGGCCTGACCGCTACCCCCGAACAGGCACAGGAAGTCTGCGAAGGCATCCGCGCTGTTGTCCGCAAGCTGTACTCCTCTAAGAACGCTCGCGCCATCTCCATTCTGTACGGTGGCAGCATGAACGAGAAGAACGCTTACGAGCTGCTGGCTCAGCCCGACATCGACGGCGGTCTGATCGGCGGCGCTTCCCTGGTTCCCGAGAAGTTCGTTCAGATTATCGAAGCTGCTAACCAGCCCATTATGTAAAGCCCTTTCGGAGCAGCTGCCATACGCAGCTGCTCCTTTTCCTTTGTTCGCAGGAGGTGTATTATGGAGCACTATACCAAGTACCCCATCGTGCTGGTCCACGGCCTGGTGGCCAAGGACACCCGTTTCTCCAAGGCCTTTGGAATCATCCCGGATGCATTGGAAAAGCAGCATGTCCGGGTCCATGTGACTGGGCAGGATAGCGTGGGCAATATTGAAAATAACGCCCGGCAGTTGCAGCGGGAGATTGAAGCCTTTTGCAAGAAAGAAGGCTGTCAAAAAGTGAATCTCATCGCCCATTCCAAGGGCGGTCTGGATGCCCGGTATATGATCTCCCAGCTGGGGATGCATACCCGGGTGGCCTCCCTCACCACATTGTCCACTCCCCATCACGGCTCCCGCCTGAGCGCCACCATTCTAAAAGCGCCCCGGTGGGTTGCCAATACATGCGGTGCGCTACTCAACGGCCTTTTCCGCCTGCGACGAGATGAAAAACCGGATATTCTGGGCGCTGCTCGGGATCTGACAGACAGATCCATGGTCGCATTCAACCAGCGTACCCCTGACCACCCGGAGGTCTACTACCAAAGCTATTCCTCCACCGCGTCTAAAAGAAACGCCCGCCCGGTCTATCCATTCTACCGCCTCTCCCTGCGGTCCGGAGAACAGGACACCGACGGCATGGTATCTGCCGCCTCCAGCCATTGGGGGGTGTATCAAGGGCAGATCCCCGGCGAGTTGAATCATTTACAAATCATCGCCCTCTACGGAAAACCGGAAGAGAGACAAGCCATTGTTGACTTCTATATGCAAATCGTCACCCAACTGCGGGATATGGGATTCTGACCCACTATCCTTTTTACGGAGGAACCTCTATGGAAACCCTGCTTCTGTCTGCAGATCTGCCCGGCACGGCGGAAACTGCGGCAAAGATCATTAAAGAAGGCTCTCTCGTGGCCATTCCCACGGAGACCGTATACGGTCTTGGCGCTGATGGGCTGAATCCCGAGGCGGTGGCCCGGATTTTCGTGGCCAAGGGCCGTCCTCAGGACAACCCCCTGATCCTCCATGTGGCCGACGCGGCAGATATGGAAAAGTTCTGCCACAGCATTCCCCCGGAGGCTTATGCGCTGGCAGAGGCCTTCTGGCCCGGCCCGTTGACTATGGTGCTGCCCGCCAGGGACTGCGTACCCAAGTGTACCACCGCCGGCCTGCCCACGGTCGCTGTGCGCTGCCCGGACAATGCCACTACCCGGGAGATTATCCGGTTGGCTGGCGTTCCCATTGCAGCACCATCGGCCAACATTTCCGGCAAACCCTCCACCACCACCGCCCAGCATGTGCTCCACGATCACAACGGCCGGATTGCCGCCATCGTGGACGGCGGCCCTTGCCGGGTGGGCGTGGAATCCACCATCATTGACTTGACCGATGAGCGTCCCCGACTGTTGCGTCCCGGTGGCATCACAATAGAAGCCATGCACGCCATCTTAGGGGATATCGTCATCGACAAGGCCGTCACCGGTACAGTCAGCGGCGATGCGGTAGTGAAAGCGCCGGGCATGAAATACCGGCATTACGCTCCGGACTGCTCCGTGATCATCGTAAACGGCTCTGCTGAGGCAGCCGCCCGGTATATCGGTGAACATTTCACTCCCGGCAACCGGGTACTGTGCTTTGAAGAAGAGCTAAGTATCTTCGCGCCCTTTGCGCCCTTGGCCTACGGCCGGAAAGAAGATCCCGACTCCCTGCTGGCCGGCCTCTTCGCCGCCCTGCGAACGCTGGACGACCCTACTGTTGGCACGGTATTTGCCCGGTGTCCCACCGGCAGCGGCAAGGCCTTGGCTGTGCAAAACCGCCTGCTGAAAGCCGCAGGCTTCCAGCAGATAGACGCCGAGCCCAAGGGATTGGTGCTGGGTATCACCGGTGGCACCGGCTGCGGCAAGACCACTCTGCTGGCCGCCTTTTCACAAATTGGCGGACTAGTCATGGACTGTGACCGGTTATATCACGAGCTGCTGCTGCAGGACACTTCCCTTTTGGATGCCATCAACGGTCGATTCCCCGGCTGCGTCGAAGGGGGCAAGCTGGATCGCAAAAAGCTGGCAAGCATCGTATTTGCCGACCCGGCGGCTCTGCAGGACTTAAACGCCATCACCCACGGGGCGGTAAAGAAAGAGGTCCTGCGGCGGCTGAATGCTGCGCCCGGCGGAATCCCGGTAGCCATTGATGCCATTGAACTCTTTGACGGCGGTCTTGCTGATCTTTGCGATGTGACCGTTGCGGTCACCGCCCCTCTGGAAGACCGAATCCGGCGCCTGATGCTGCGGGACGGCCTGTCTTCTGATGAAGCAAAAGCGCGCATTGATGCCCAAAAACCGGAAAGCTACTTCCGGGAAAAATGCACTTACACCCTGGAAAATACCGGCACGCAGGAAGATTTTCTTGCCAAATGTCTTGCGTTTTTTAGCAACCTGCTTATAATAAAAGAAAACCCGTAAAGGAGAAAAACAATGGAAGAACTGAGAAAGAACCTGCTCTTTGCCCCCAAGAACGGCTATGCCGATCTCACCGACGAACAGAGAGCTGAAATGGAAGCTTACTGCAAGCGCTACACCGCTTTCATCGACACCTGCAAAACCGAGCGGGAGGCAACTACCTGGGCAGTGGCCACCGCTGAAGCCAATGGCTTCAAGGCTATGGTTCCCGGTATGGCTGTGAAGCCCGGTGACAAGGTCTACTACAACAACCGGGATAAGAGCATCCTGCTGGCCGTGGTCGGCAGTGAGAGTCTTGCTAAGGGCGCCAACATCTGCGCCGCCCATGTGGACTCTCCCCGTATGGACCTGAAGCCCAATCCTCTGTACGAGGATTCTGAGATCGCCTATTTCAAGACCCACTACTACGGCGGCATCAAGAAGTACCAGTGGGCCACCATTCCTCTGGCCATCCACGGCGTTGTTTACCGTAAGGACGGCAGCGTGGTCACGGTCACCATCGGCGAAGAGGACAATGATCCCATCTTCTGCGTCTCCGATCTGCTGATCCACCTGTCTGCCGACCAGCTGCAGAAGACTGCCGCCAAGGTCATCGAGGGTGAGCAGCTGAATGTGATTCTGGGCTCTGAGCCTCTGTGTGGCGAAGGCAGTGACCTGGTAAAGCTGCACATTATGAAGCTGCTGAACGAAAAGTACGGTCTCATCGAGTCTGACTTCCTGTCTGCAGAACTGACTATGGTCCCCGCCGGTAAGTGCCGGGAGGTGGGCCTGGACCGCAGCCTGCTGGGCGCCTACGGCCACGACGATCGTGTCTGCGCCTTTGCCGAGATCGAGCCTCTGTTGACTATGGGTACTCCCAAGCACACCGCTGTCTGCATCCTGGCCGATAAGGAAGAGATCGGCTCTGTAGGCATCTCCGGTATGCAAAGCGACGCCTTTGAGTACTTTATGGAAATGCTGTGCGACACCCAGGGCGTGAAGCTGAGAGAGTGCTTTGCCAACTCTTTCTGCCTGTCCGCCGACGTGTCCAACGCCTTTGACCCCAACTTTGCTGAGGTGAGCGATCGCCGGAACAACAGCCGTCTCAACTATGGCATCGCCATTTTCAAGTATACCGGTTCCCGGGGCAAGGCCGGCGCATCCGACGCCTCCGCAGAGGCTATGGGTCACGTCCGCACTACCCTGGATAATGCCAATGTTCTGTGGCAGATCGCAACCCTGGGCAAGGTAGATCAGGGCGGCGGCGGCACTGTGGCTGCCTATATGGCCAACCGGAACATCGTCACCGTAGATGCCGGCGTACCCGTTCTGAGTATGCACGCACCTATGGAACTGGTCAGCAAGCTGGACTGCTATATGACCATGCTGGCCTGCAAAGCAATCTATATGGCATAACCTGACTGCTAACAAGGCGCGCCGTAAACTGGCGCGCCTTATCTTTTGGGAACGGAGGTTCTTATTATGGGCAATATTTTGCTAAAATCCGGGTGCTTTGTCTTCCTCATCGCCCTGGGATATCTTCTGAAACAAAAAGGCTTTTTTGGTCCTCTGGATTATAAGATTCCGGTAAAAATGGTGCTGAATATCACAATGCCCTGCGCAGCCATTGTGAGTTTTGCAGCCTATCAGCCAAACTTCTCCCTGCTGCTCGCTATCTGTATGGGTTTTGGCGCCAACTGTCTGCTGCTGATGCTCGGCTATCTCCTCAGCCGTAAGCAGCCCCGCTCCACCCGGGCCGTGTGGCTGAACTGCACGCCCTGCTATAACATCGGCGCTTTTGCTATGCCCTTTGTGCAAAGCTTTCTGTCCCCCGGAGCGTTGGTAGGCACCTGCCTGTTTGACCTTGGCAACGCCCTGATGTGCAACGGCACCACCTACGCCATTTCCTTAAACATCCTGGACAAAACCAAGGGGCTGAACTTAAAGCGCATCGGCAAGACCCTGCTCACCTCTGTTCCCTTTGTGTCCTATATGATATTGCTGGCACTGACGCTTTTTTCCGTACCTATCCCGGAGCCGGTAGTCACCTTTGTCACGCCTATGGCCAACGCCAACGCCTTTCTGGCTATGCTGATGGTAGGTATGATGCTGGATTTGAATATCGAAAAAGCGCTGTTCAAAGAGGTCGCCGGGATTGTCGCGGTACGGCTTTCCGTTGCTGTAGCTATGGCGCTGGCATCTTATTTCCTCTTGCCCCTACCCATGGAGATCCGGCAGGCCATTGCCATCACCGGCTTCGCGCCGGTAGGAATGGTAGCAACCGCCCTCACCCCCAGCGCCGGCGGTGATCCCGCCATTGCCGCCTGCACCAACTCCGTATCCATCATAGCGTCCATAGTGTGCATGATCTGTCTGTCTGCCATCTTCGGCGTTCTGTAAGTCTTTACTTTTCGCCCCAAAAATGCTATACTGATATCTGTTAGGGAGGTGAGCCGATGAAGCGCTATTTGCAGCACTTGACAAAATCCATTCGTCAAGGCGACTGGATTCTTTTGATACTGTGCCTTGTGACCACAGCCTTTGGCTGTCTGATCATAGCCAGCGCCACCAACTATCTGAACTCCTTCCGCTACATCGGCATGCAGCTGGCCGGCGCGGCCATCGGCGTTTTGGCATACGCCCTGGTCTCCGCGGTGGACGCGGAAAAATTGTTGGAGCGGCGTACCGCCCTGATGATCTGCAACATCTTCATGCTGGGCATGCTGATCCCCTTTGGAGAAGAGATCGGCGGCAACAAAAGTTGGATCAACCTCCCCTTCCTTCCCTTTAATATTCAGGTAGCTGAGATCTGTAAGATCACCTACATACTGATTATGGCTTCCATTATGAACGCCCACAAGGAGAAGATCTCTTCTTTGAAGGCTGTGCTCCATATGGGTTTCCACCTGGCATTGCTGTTCGGTTTGAATATGGTGCTCTCCGATGACCTGGGCGTTTCACTGATCTATGCGGCTATTTTCATTGTGATGGCCTTTGCAGGCGGTGTGCATCTGTTTTGGTTCGCCGCGGGCATCGGCGGTATCGCTCTGCTGTCCCCTGTTATTTGGTCCATGCTGGGCGAATATCAGCGGCTGCGTATCGAGGTTTTGTGGAATCCCGCCCTGGACCCCGACAAAACCGGTCCTCTGTACCAAAGCAGTCTCAGTCTCCGCTCCCTCACTGGCGGCGGCATGACAGGCCAAGGCCTCTTCAACGGTCACCGCACCCAAAACGGCGTTCTCACCGGCCAGCATACGGACTTTATCTTCTCCGCCCTGGGTGAAGAGCTGGGATTCGTAGGCTGCGCGCTGGTGCTGGTCCTGCTGGGACTGATCATCGCCCGGTGCATTTGGGTGGGCGTCCGCAGCCAGGAGTATGCCCGGCGGCTGATTTGCTTCGGCGCTGCGGCAGCTTTGATGTTCCAGACGCTCATCAATGTAGGTATGTGCATCGGTGTCGCGCCGGTTATCGGTCTGACCCTACCCTTCATCAGCTACGGCGCTACCTCCATTGTATCCCTGTATGCCATGCTGGGTCTTGTTTCCGGCGTGTTTGCCCGACCGGCCTCCGTATCTCACGAACGCTACATCCGGCCACCCCTCAATTAAACAAAAAATTACGCCCCCGTTTAGACGGGGGCGTTTTTTTACAGTTCTTCCAAATAGGATACGCCGTCGATGTCCTGCACAGTCTCCAGGATCTCATCATGGCTGCTGCGTTTTTTTACCCTCAGTGTGGCGATATAGGCCCGGTTGCCCACATCGCTGTCAGCCCCCTGTTCCCGTTGGACATTGTAGATATCAACGCCACGGTCCCGCACTGTCCGGAGGAAATCTCCCAGGGTGATGTGGGGGGAGAGTTCTATGTAGACCTCCATCTGCTTGCTTCTGCGGTGCATATTGCTGTCCATTTTCTGCAGCAGCGTGACCACCACAAATACCGCCAGCGCGCCTGCAATAGCGCCTTCATAAAAACCGATGCCCAGGGCAAGGCCCACACCTGCAGCGGCCCAAAGGCCGGCAGCGGTAGTCAGACCCTTGATCTGATTCCGCCGGGTGACCACGATGGTACCGGCTCCCAAAAAGCCGATGCCGCTGACCACCTGGGCGCCCATACGCACAGGATCCCCGGTGCCGTAGACCTGGAAAATAAACTGGTTGGTGAGCATAATCAGACACGCACCGGCGCACACCAGCATATAGGTACGCAGGCCAGCCGGGCGTTTTTTCATTCCCCGTTCCAGTCCCAAAATGCCTCCCAGCAGCACCGCCGCCAAAAGCCGCAGCGCCACCGCCAAATACGTCACTTCCCGTAGCTGCATACACTTCACTCCTTTTATTTAGTCTATGTAAGCGCCTATGGATTATTCTGCCGCGATAGCCTCGATTTCACACAGAACGCCCTTTGGCAGCGTCTTCACCGCCACGCAGCTGCGGGCAGGTTTGGACACAAAGTACTCTTCATATACCCGGTTGAACTCAGCAAAATCCCCCATATCCGCCAAAAAGCAGGTGGTTTTGAAAACCTTTGTAAAGTCCACACCGGCGGCCTCCAGAATCGCGCCTACATTTTTGCAGCTTTGATGAGCCTGGGCGACAATGCCTTCCGGGATCTCCCCTGTGGCAGGATTCACAGGGATCTGGCCGGAGGTATACACCAATCCGTTTACATAATATCCCTGGCTATAGGGGCCAATCGCCGCCGGGGCGAGGGCCGTTTCAATTTTCCTCATACCGTTTCCTCCTTTCGGGAGCACATGCCCTGCTCCCGGCTCTGACAAGTGAACAGAATCACCTGCTTCTGCTCCGATTCCTCCTGCAGGATCTTCAGCGCAGCCGCCAAACGAACATCGTCAAACCGCACCAGCGCATCATCCAGCACCAAGGGCGCTTCCGGTGTCAGTTCCTCTGCCACTGCCAAACGCAGCGCCAAATACAACTGATCCACTGTGCCGTCGCTGCGCCACAAAGTTCCCCGCAAGGTGTTTTCATCCTGCGCGCCTGCTTCTACAGACAGATCCTGGCACAAGCTCAACCGCTGATACCGCTGACCTGTGAGCCGGGCAAAAAGTTCTTGCGCCCGCTGGGAAATCCTAGGGGCAAACCGCCGCTGCAGCTCCTGAGTGGCCTTTTGCAGCATCTCCTGGGCCACATTCAGCGCCCGGTAATACTTTTCCAGTTCTGCAATTCTGCCAATAATCTGCTGCTGTTGAGCGCGGAGACTTTCCTCCTGACCCAAGGCTTCCATCTGTCCTTGGCACTGTCCCAGCAGCTGCTGCAGCCGATGCTCCTCATAGGTGGTGTCAGAAAGCAGCTTCTCTGTCTCCTGACGGGAATAGGTCAAATCATCCGGGTGCTCCGGGGGCAATACCTGCTTGCCCGCCCCGGAGAGTGCCTGGAGCACATCGTCAGCTTGGCGCAGCAGTTTGCGCTGCTCTTCCAAATGGTTGTGCTTTTCCAGCTTTTTCCCGCAGTCCTCTTCGAATTGCGCCGCGCTAACGCCACCGGTATGCGCAGTCATGGCCGCGGTATTTTCCTCCAGCAAGCGGTTAATTTGGGCAAGTTCCTGCTGACGCGCGGTAATAGCGGCATTGTACTGCCGCTGGGCCCCGGCGTAGTCCTCCGCCGCTTTCTCCCACTGTTCTGGGGAAATGCCTCGGTATTTTTCCATCAAGCGGCTACTTGCCGCTTTGCGTGTCTTTTGCTTTTGTCCGGCGGTGATCAATAAGATCGCACCGCCAAGCGCCAGCGCTCCCGCCGCAATCAGCAGCGGCATGGTCAAAAATGCGGCCAAAACTGCGCCAAGCAGGAGGCACACACCGCCCAAAACAAAGAGCAGCGGTTCTTTCTTCTGCAGCCGGGTCAATTCCCGGCTATCTTCACCTGCTTCTACCACGGCTGTTTCCGGGTCTCTGCCCCGGAACGCGTCCGGGCATACCGGCATTTGCACTAAAGGCGGCAGCAATTGCGCCTTGGCATGCAGGGCATCCCGGTCCTCCCGCAGCTGCCGGAGTTCCGTCTGCGCCTGCCGTATCTCATCGGGGGCAGCAATATCCTTGCAGACTTCCTCCGCCAAAGCCAACGCCTGCGCGGCAGCGTCCCGGTTCACTTGGGCGGCGGCCAGCCGCTGAGCATACTGCTGGTGTTCCCCATAGGACAGGGCCTGCAAATGATTCTCCAACTGTCCCTTTTGCGCCTTCAGTTCCTTCTGGCGCTGTGTAATCGTTGTAATTTGATGCTGCAGCGCCTGGAGCTGCTCCAGCTTTTTGTCCAGTTCCGCTTGCTTTGTCTCCAGCTCCGGCAGGAGACCCTTTTTGTTAAAGCGGCACTTGTTCTTCAAATCCTTGAGTTTTTGAGCCAGCGCGTCGGATGCACCGCTCTCATCTCCGGTGGTCACCAACTCGTTGAGCCGGCGGCGGAGAGATTCATCTTCCGTCACAGGCATCTCTGCCAGTTTTAAAAATCCGGCTCTGGCAAACACACTCCGCTCAACCCCCAGCAGTACCTGGCCGGGCGCTGCCACAGACAGTTCCGGCACGGGAATGCCCGTACGGGTCTCAAAGGCTTTCACTTCTCCCATGGGGATGCGGCCTTTGCTTTGCCGCTGCAGTGTAATGTCCCGGCCATTCCAGCAGATGTCCATACTGCCGGACATAGGCTCTCCGGACCAGGGGGCGTAATGCTCCTTGTCCGCAAGGAAACCGGCCTTGGAACGGGATGCGGTATCGATGCCATAGAGCATCGCCATCAAGAAGGCGCACCAGGTGCTCTTGCCCCATTCGTTGGGGGCTTCAATCACATTCAGACCCGGCTCCAGGGTCAGTACCTGCCGGGAGAGCTTACCGAAGGTGGCTGTCATGGAATAGATCTTCACGGCAGAACCACCTCCTGTCCCTCCAGCAGCTGGCGAGAGATTTGCGCGGCAAGATATACATCCTGCTTTTCTTCTTCGCCGGCATTCTCCATTGCTTGACGGAGCAGGCCAAAGTATACTCCCTCAAAGCTGTCCTCTCCCAGGCTGCCCCACACATCCAGAGGGCGGGTGGTCTTATCCCGGAAGATAAGATTGGGCAGATGTTTATATTCTTCCTGCAGTGCGGCAAGATTCGGCTCGTCGCAGCTGCCTGTGAGGGTGACGCGGTAATAGCTCTCATCCCGCACCGCAGGCAGCACCGAGGAAAGTTCATCCGGCTGCGCCTGAAGATCATAAAAGCGAGCAGTCTGCAAAGGACGGAAGCGCAGAGATGTCTGATCCGTCAATTCCACAATGTACACGCCCTTCTCCCCGGACTCGTCATAGCCCTTGCCCATAGGGCAGCCCGGCCAAGCGCACAGAGTCTTTCCGGCGACAAAGCTGTCTGCCTTGTGGATGTGTCCCAGCGCCAGATAGTCCAGATTGGACATCTGCACCTGCGCCTTCGTAATCGGGTTGTAGGGAGAACCGATTTGCGCAGCGTCTCCGTGGAACACACCGATGGCGTATTTTTCCTCGCAATCTGCCCGGAAGCCTTCCAGCAGAGGAGGGCAGTCCATGCTCTCAAAGCCCGCACCGTAAACCCGGCAGTCCAGCGCCGGAATCCCCACAGACTCAATACGGTTGGTCTTAAAAATATGCACATTCTCCGGCCACAGTTCCGTCATCCAGGGGCTGTCCGGATCGCAATAATCGTGGTTGCCGGGGGTAATAAACACCGGCACGCCCAGGGCGTTGAGCACCGTGTACAGGTCCTGATAGGACCGGGGAGTATATGCCCCGTCAAAGAGGTCGCCGGACAACAGGACAAGATCCACGCCTTCCTCTTTGGCGATCTCAAGTATCTGCCCGGGAACTGCCGCCAATGCCTGCCGCAGGCCCTCTCCGTGGAAAACCAGTGGGGCATCCAAATGCCAGTCAGCGGCGTGCAAAATCTTCATCGTAGCAATCCACCCTTTCTACCTTCCGGCACAGACCGGTCTGGCTGTCAATGGTAAAGAGGCAGGCCTCCAGCTTGGTGGAGCCCTCTGCCCACTGGTAGCGAGAGGTAAGGTCTCCCCGGAACTTGGCGATGGACAAGTCGGGCCGGATGCCCAGCACAGAGTGTTTCGGGCCAGTCATACCCAAATCTGTCACATAGCCTGTGCCTTTCGGCAACACCTGGGTATCGCTGGTTGGCACATGGGTGTGAGTCCCCCAAAGGGCGCTCACTCGGCCGTCCAGCATATAGCCCATAGCCAGTTTCTCTGAGGTGGCCTCCGCGTGCATCTCCACCAGCACCAGTTTGGTATCCAACTCCTTCAGTATCTTCTCCACCTGCAAGAAGGGATTGTCCGGGGCATAGTCCATATTGCACCGACCGATCAGATCGATCACCGCCACCGGGCCAAACCGGGTGTCAAAGACGCCATAGCCTCTGCCGGGTGTCTGTGGAGCGTAGTTGGCAGGCCGGATAATTCGGGAGCAGTCGTCCATATAATCCACGATCTCCCGCTTGCCGAAGGTATGGTTGCCCATGGTGATCACATCTGCGCCCGCGTCAAAAATATCCTCGCACTGCTGGGGCGTGATGCCCACCACACTGGCGTTTTCGCCGTTGACCACAGTAAAATCCGCGCCGGTCTCTTTTCTCAGCCACCGCAAGCTGCGGCGGATGCGCTCCATCCCCGGATTGCCTACCACATCGCCCACTGCCAACACCTTAAAGTCCATAGCCATCTCCTCTGTCAAAAAAATAACAGCATTACACCTTGTAATGCTGTTATTATATAAGATATGCGCCAAATTAGCAAGATTATCTCTGATATTCAAACTGGAAATCGTAAATGTCCACGGTATCGCCGTCCTGAATACCCATTTCCTCCAGCCGCTTGAACAGGCCGCATTTGTGGAGCTGGGTATCAAAATAGTTCCGGGATTCATAGTCATCAAAATTGATGTTCATAATCAGCCGCTCCAGCCAAGTACCGGTAATCAGCCAGGTGCTGCCCAGATGTTCGATCTCCAGGTTGTTGGGATCGCCGGCCTCTACAACAGGGGCCACATACTCCGGCTCATAAATGGTGACCGGGGGCAGTGTTCGCAGCTTTTCCGCCACGATCCGCATCAGCTGCTTTGTGCCCTGGGTAGTACCTGCGGAGATCTCAAAGAGCTCGCAACCGGCTGCCTCCACATGCTTGCGCAAACGCTCCAGGTTATCCGACTCCGGCATCAGCAGGTCACACTTGTTGGCTGCCACGATCATAGGCCGGTTAGAAAGATCCACAGAGTAGTTCTTCAGTTCCTCGCAGATGGCGTCAAAATCCTCCACCGGATCCCGGTCCTCGCTGCCGGACACGTCTACCACATGGACCAGCAGGCGGCATCTGTCAATGTGCCGCAGGAAATCGTGACCCAGGCCTGCGCCATCGGCAGCGCCTTCGATAATGCCGGGAATGTCCGCCATAACAAAGGACACGCCCTCGTCCACATAAATGACACCCAGATTGGGGTACAGGGTGGTAAAGTGATAGTTGGCGATCTTGGGGCGGGCGTTGGAAGTGACAGAGAGCAGCGTGGATTTGCCCACATTGGGGAAGCCCACAAGGCCTACATCCGCCAGCAGCTTCAGCTCCATGATCACATCCCGTTCCTGACCGGCCAGACCGGCCTTGGCAAACCGGGGAACTTGCCGGGTGGGGGTGGCATAGTGACCGTTGCCCCAACCGCCGCGGCCGCCCTTGGCGATGACAAAGTCCTCGCCGGTGGACATATCCACAATGATCTGATTGGTCTCGGCGTCCCGAACCACAGTGCCTCTAGGCACCTGGATCACCAGGGGTTCGCCTCGCTTACCGCTCATATTCCGTCCCTGGCCGTTCTGACCTGCCTGTGCAGCGTACTTGCGCTTATACCGGAAGTCCAGCAGTGTGGACAGGTTGTCGTTCACACGCAGAATGACGCTGCCGCCATGACCACCGTCACCGCCGTCCGGGCCGCCGGCTGCCACATATTTTTCCCGATGGAAGGCCACCGCGCCATCACCGCCACGGCCGCCGCAGACGGTGATGCGGACCTTATCTACAAACATTTCCATAAAAAGTCCTCCATAACATTGGGGATAGCTTGTACTGTCATCCATCTCTGCTCCCGGGGAACGGAGATGGATCGCAGTACAAGGAAAAAGGGCTGCTGCATTAGTTTGCAGCAGCCCGTAAGAAGCTATGCGTGATTCGTGATTACTGCTCAGCAGCGTACACGGAGCACTGACGGCGATCCTTACCCTTGCGCTCGAAACGGACAGTGCCGTCAACCAGAGCGAACAGAGTGTCATCGCTGCCAATACCGACATTGACACCGGGATGAATGTGAGTGCCTCTCTGGCGAACCAGGATATTGCCGGCCAGAACAAACTGACCGTCAGCACGCTTCACGCCCAGGCGCTTTGCCTCGGAATCACGACCGTTCTTGGTAGAACCGCCGCCCTTATGGTGAGCGAAGAACTGAATACCAATCTTCAGCATGGTGTTATCCCTCCAAAACTTCGATATAATCTGGATACTGTTCCCGCATGTCGCACAGAGTGAGCATCATACCGGCAAGTACTGCCTGGACTGCCTCTTCCTCTTCGCAGGATGCGGGGAGGGTCAGAGTGACGCGGGCGTCCTCCTCCTTGACCCGAACCTTGGCCTTTGCGCCGCACACATCATTGATGGTGGCCTCAGCCATAGTGACAACAGCGGAAACGGCGGCGCAGACGATATCCTGCCCGGCCTCGGCATAGCCGCTGTGTCCGGAGATCGAGAATCCTGTGATTCTCTCATTCTCTCTAAAAAACTCGCATCTGGTCATAATTACAGTGCGATCTTGGTGATTTCCACCTTGGTGTAGGGCTGACGATGGCCCTGCTTCTTCTTTTCGTTCTTCTTGGCCTTGTACTTGAAGACGATGATCTTCTTAGCCTTGCCGTTCTTGATAGCCTTAGCCTCCACGACAGCGCCCTCAACAACGGGAGCACCGATCTTGGAGTTTTCGCCGTCCAGAATAGCCAGAACCTGGTCGAACTTTACGGTAGCCTCAGCTTCAACCTCCAGCTTCTCGATGTACAGGACATCACCCTCGGAGACGGTATACTGCTTACCACCGGTCACGATAACTGCTTTCATTTCTTTTTCACCTACTTTATTTTGTGTAGACTCGCTTTTGAGGCGGGTGCATTTGGGCGCACCAACTTGAGCCTTTTCAATGCGGCTTGTCTATTCTAGCAGAGGATTTCCCAAAAGTCAAGGGTTTTTTCGAACTTTTTGTGGGAAAATCACAGGACTCTCGCGCCCTCAAACTCCACATGCAAAGGCATAATCTGCCAGCTGTTTTGGGTGATGGCGGGGAGCTTTTTCGCCAGTTTTTCTTTAAGAGTCTTGTCCCGGGTGATGCACAAAAGCGTGGGGCCTGCGCCGCTGAGACAGAAGGCCGCGCCGGAAGTGCGGGCCAGGCTCTCAATGGCCTCGTAATCGGCGATCATATGCTTACGGTACGGCTGGTGAAGCCTATCCTGCATAGCGTTGCGCAGGAGCTTCTCGTCGCCCAGCTCCAGAGCCTTCAGCACCAGCGCGCCGTGAGCAATGTTGTAGATGGCATCCTCCCTGCCCACTTGGCCGGGAAGCACGGCTCTGGCCTTAACGGTGGGCATATCAAAGTCCGGCACCAAAGCCAAGAACTCCCAGTCAGGGTGTAGGGGGAAGCTTACCGTCACCGGCAGGCCATTGTCCACCATAGAGGCCGTCAGACCGCCAAAAAAGGCAGGCGCCAGGTTGTCCGGGTGACCCTCCATAGCGTTGGTGATATTCAGAAGGCCTTGGGTGGACAGCCGGTTGCCCCGCAGAACATTGGCGCCCATAGCGCCAGCCACCAGCAGCGCGGCGGAGGAGCCCAGACCCCTGCAGATAGGAATGTTGGAATCAATGTGAATCTTGACACCTTTGACCTCCTCGCTGAGAGAAGCCAGTACGGCGCAGTAGGATACATAAGCCAGGTTGTCAGGCCCAGTGAATGCCTCATCGCAGCCTGTGATCTCCAGGCCGCTTTCCGTCTCCTCAAAGGTGACGTCCGTATACAACTTCAATGCGCAGCCAAAAGCGTCAAATCCCGGGCCTAAGTTCGCCGTTGTTGCCGGTACGCGAATCGTAACTGGATTCATATTACTCTCCTTACAGTCCCATGACGAAATCCATCATGGCATTTTTTTCGATGACGCCGGTGTGCAGTTCCTTCTTCTCCTGCAGGCCGGCCAGATTGGCAGGAATGGGAGAGCCGGAAATACTTTCCAGGCACTCCATCTGTGCAAATTCGTCCATCTCCTCTGCCGTTTCCAGCGCAGACAGCACCGCTGCCGGGAACTTGTAAGCAGACGCGGTGGACAGAACCACCATAGGCCGGGTATCGCCGGTCTGGTTTACATAATCTTCCGCTACCGCCCAACCGGTGGCGGTGTGGGTATCGCAGAGATAGTGATGCCTATCAAATACATTCCGGATGGTCTGCTTTGCCTTTTCGTCGCCGCAGTAACCCGCCCAGAACTCCTTGGAAATAGCAGCCTTCAGGCTCTCGGGAACGGTGTAGAAACCATTGGTGTTCAGTTCCTGCATCAGCTTTGCCACCAGCGCCGTATCTCCGGACAGGAAGTACAGCAGTCTCTCCAGATTGGAGGACACCAGAATATCCATCGAGGGAGAATCTGTCTTGTGGAGGGGGCGGCGGCGGTCATATGTACCGCTGGCAATAAAGTCGGTCAGCACATTGTTGGCATTGGAGGCGCAAACCAGCTTGCCCACGGGCAAGCCCAGCTGCTTTGCCAGCCAGCCCGCAAGAATGTCACCGAAGTTGCCGGTGGGAACGCAGAAGTTCACTTCATCACCCATGGTGATCTGCCCCCGCTTCAAAAGATCTGCGTAGGCCTTGAAATAGTAGGTGATCTGAGGCGCCAGGCGACCGATGTTGATGGAGTTGGCGGTGGACAGACGAAGCTGATTGCCGGCAGGAAGCCGACCGTCAACGGCGTTGGCAAAAATGTTCTTCACGCCGGTCTGGGCATCGTCAAAATTGCCCACTACGGCGCAGACTGCCACATTGTCTCCCTCCTGGGTGACCATCTGGGCTCTCTGCACCGCAGACACGCCGCCTTGAGGATAGAACACACAGATCTTTACGCCGGGCACATTGGCAAAACCCGCCAGAGCCGCCTTGCCGGTATCGCCGGAGGTAGCGGTGAGAATGAGGATATCCTCCTCCATACCCTTTTCTTTTTTGGCAGCGGTAAGTAGCTGGGGCAGCATACACAGCGCTACATCCTTAAAAGCAGAGGTGGGGCCCCGGAACAGCTCCAGCACCGTGAATCTTCCTGTATCCACAGTAGGCGTCAGCTCCTGGGTCTGAAACTTACCCCGGTAGGCCCGGTCCACCAAGGTTTCCATATCCGGAATATCCGGCAGCATAGCGCCGATAATACGGGTGGCCATCTGGAAGGTGTCCTCCTGCAGGCAGGCGGTCACATCGATGGCAGGAAGCTGGGCAGGTACATACAAACCGCCGTCGGGCGCAAGACCGGAAAGCACGGCTTGTGCACTATCCACAGGGGATAAATTATTTCTGGTGGAATGGTACAGCATTTTGACCTCCTTTTGCGGCTTTTTCTTAACTATTTTTTTGCTTTCTGCACAAAATCCACAGGAACATAAGGGGAATAGTTAGTTTTTTGCCACAATTGCATTTATGTAAGGTATATGATATACTTTTTCATAAGAAAATGCAAGGGTTTTCCACACAAAAACACTTGTTCCCACATTAGACACAGGAGGAAGAGAAAATGCGTATTGGTTTGCTTGGTTTCGGCGTGGTTGGCAGAGGCGTTTATGACCTGACCGCCACCCGGGAAGATATGCGTGTTGCCAAGGTTGTTTGCCTGGAGGACGTCAAATTGCCGGACGCCCAGGTGACCAAAGATTTCAAAGATGTTCTCAACGACGACACCATCGATACCGTTGTGGAGGCCATGGGTGGCCTGCACCCCGCATACGAGTTCGTAAAGGCCGCTATTGAGGCTGGCAAGCACATCGTCACCTCCAACAAGGCGCTGGTAGCCACCTTCTATGACGAGCTGATCCCCCTTGCCAAGGCCAAGGGCGTCTGCTTCCGCTGCACCGCTGCAGTTGGCGGCGGCATCGGCTGGCTGTCTGAACTGGAACGGGCGCGCAGGATGCAGACCATCGAAAGGGTGGGCGGCATTATGAACGGCACCTGCAACTATATTCTCGATTCTATGACCCGCCTGGGTCTGACTTACGCCGACGCTCTTGCCCAGGCTCAAAAGCTTGGCTACGCAGAAGCCAATCCCTCCACCGATGTAGAGGGTATCGACACTTGGCATAAGGTGATCCTCTCTTCCAATATTGCCTTCGGTATCAGCCTGGACACCGCCACTGTACCTGTGGCCGGCATCAGTAAGATTCAGGCCTCCGATGTGGAGAACTTCACATCCCACGGTCTGGTCTGTAAGCTGATCTCCACCGGCAAGCAGGCAGGTGGCAAGGTCAGCGCCTATGTCCAGCCCACGCTGGTCAAGGTGGGCGAGCCGGAATCCGCCGTTCCCGCCAACTACAACCTGATCACCCTGGTTGGCTCCGCTTCCGGCCGTATGAGCTTCTACGGTCAGGGCGCAGGCCGCTACCCCACCGCATACAATGTAGTACAGGACTGCGCTGATGTATTGGCCGGCCGCGGTTTCTACAGCCCCTATGGAGCAAAGGTCGCCGCCGAGAACACCGATACCCTGCGCTATTATGTCAGCGGCAGCAGCGATGCCTGGCTGGCGGAGAACACCGCCGAACGCTGGGGCGACGCCGTCGTCACCGCACCTGTTTCTGTAGACGCCATGCACGCATGGCGGAAGAATAACCCCGATGCCTTTATCGCCGCTTTTGCGGAGTAAACCGTTCAGAAAGGACGAATCGTATGCTGAAAGTCACCAAGTTCGGCGGCTCCTCTATGGCAGACGCCGGTCAATATCGCAAAGTTCGTGACATTTTGCAGGCAGACCCGGAGCGCCGGGTAGTGGTGGTCTCTGCCGCCGGCAAGCGTCACAGCAAGGATCATAAGATCACCGATCTTCTGTATTTGTGTCATGCTCACATTCAGTACGGCGTTGCCAGCGATGCCGTATACGAAATGATCACCTCCCGGTATCTGGAGATCCGGGACGAACTGGGTATCCGGCTGGATCTGGAGACTGAGTTCGAGGCTCTCAAGAAGCGCATGGACGCAAAAGAGCTGTCCGCTGATGAGATGGCCAGCCGCGGCGAGTATTTTTCCGCCAAGCTGATGGCCGCTTATCTGGGCTTCCAGTTTGTGGACGCCACCGAGTGGATCTTCTTCAATATTGACGGAACCGTGGACGAAGAGAAGTCCTACACCGCTCTCCGGTCCAAGGTCACCGGTGAGGGCATCGTCACTCCCGGCTTCTACGGTGTGATGCCCGATGGCAGTATCCACACCTTCTCCCGTGGCGGCAGTGACATCACCGGCTCTCTGGCCGCAGCTGCCCTGGATGCCGCCGTGTACGAAAACTGGACCGATGTGTCCGGCATCCTCATGGCCGATCCCCGGATCGTGGAAAATCCCCAGCCCATCCCCGAGATCACCTATGACGAACTGCGGGAGCTGGCCTATGCCGGCGCTAATGTGCTGCACGAGGGTGCAATCTTCCCCGTCCGGGAGAAGAACATTCCCTTAAACATCCGCAATACCAACGATCCCGAAGCCCCCGGCACCATGATCCGCCATCAGTTTGAATCCGAGTCCGATCCCCATCGGCTGATTACCGGCATCACCGGTAAGAAGGATTTCTCCATCATCACCGTCTTCAAGCGGGGTCTTACCAGCCAGGTGGGCATCCTCCGCCGGATTCTGTCCGTATTGGAAAAACACGGCATCTCCGTGGACTTTGTGCCCAACGGCATTGACAATGTCTCTCTGGTCATTCCTACCGCCGTGATTGAGCCGAAGCTGTACTCCATTCTGGCCAATATCCAGCAGGAAATCGCTCCCGACAACATCACCGTGCAGGATCAGATCGCTATCATCACCGCTGTCGGCCACCAGATGGCTTTCCGTCCCGGCGTTTCCGGCCGGATCTTCGCAGCTCTGGGTCAGGCTGACATCAACATCCGTATGATCAATCAGGGCCCTGATGAGCTGAATATCATCTTCGGCGTGGAGAACAAGGATTACGCCAACGCCATCCGCGTCCTGTATAACAGCTTTATTATCTGACAGGAGGTCACCTCTATGAAAATGTACACTGTAGCTGTGCTGGGCGCCACCGGCGCTGTCGGCCAGGAAATGATCCATATTTTGGAGGAGCGCAACTTCCCCGTAGGAAAGCTGATCCCCCTAGCCAGCGCCCGAAGCGCAGGTAAAACTCTGAAGTTCAAGGGTGAAGATGTGACCATCGGCCTTGCCTGCGATGAAGCCTTTGAAGGTGTGGATATCGTACTGGGCGCCGCCGAAAATGACATTGCCAAGCAGTTTGCCCCCGCCATCGTTAAGGCCGGCGCTGTGTTTGTGGATAATTCCTCCGCTTTCCGTATGGATCCTGAAGTACCTCTGGTGGTACCCGAGGTCAACCCTGAGGATGTGAAGTGGCATAAGGGCATCATTTCCAACCCCAACTGCTCCACCATCATCACCGTCACCGCTGTGAATGCTTTGAACGCCATCTCCCCCATCCGCACCATGACCACCTCCACCTACCAGGCCGTTTCCGGCGCCGGCGCAGGTGGCCCCATTGAGCTGATGAATGAAGTCGAAGCCCTCTATAAGGGCGAAACCTATGAGCCCAAGGTGTTCTCTCACCAAATCGCCTACAACCTGATCCCCCAGATCGGCGGTGAGGCCTTTGAAGGCTACACCAGCGAGGAGATGAAGATGCAGAACGAGGGCCGGAAGATCATGCATCTGCCGGAGCTGAAGGTATCCTGCACCTGCGTCCGTGTGCCGGTAATCCGCAGCCACTCCATTTCCGTCTCCTGCCATTTCGATGTTCCCGTCACTGTAGAGCAGGTGCGGCAGGCCATCGCCAATGCCCCCGGCTGCAAGCTGGTGGACGATCTGGCAAAGAAGGAGTACCCCATGCCTCTGGAGACCAGCGGTCAGGACATCGTGTATGTGGGCCGTATCCGTCCCGACCTGACCGACGACAACGGCATCTGCCTGTGGTGCTGCGGCGACCAGGTACGAAAGGGCGCTGCCACCAACGCCATTCAGATCGCAGAGCTTCTGGTTAAGTAAAAAATAACCGTCCTGCTTGAACACCAAGCAGGACGGATTTTTTATATATTGAGCATACTTTTCGCAAACAGGAAATACACCAACAGGGACAGGGCGTCCACAATTGTTGTGATAAAAGGACTTGCCATAACCGCCGGATCCAGCTTCACCACTTTCGCCACCATAGGCAGCACCGCGCCCACGATCTTGGCGGCGATCACCGTCACCAGCAGGGCCAGACACACCACTGCGTCTACCATCAGAGTGATATCGGCGTTGCCCATAAGCAGTCTGTCCACCAGCCAGATCTTGACAAAACACACAATGGCCAGCACCACGCCGCAGAGAACAGAGGTGCGGACCTCTTTCCACAGCACCACAGGCAGGTCAGAGAACTTCAGTTCGTCCAGACTCAAGGCGCGGATCACCGTGACCGAGGACTGGGAGCCGGAGTTGCCGCCGGTACCCATCAGCATAGGAATAAAGGCCGTCAGCGCCACCTGCGCCGCCAAAGCATCCTCAAAGGAATTGATGATCATTCCGGTGAAGGTGGCCGAGAGCATCAACAGCAACAACCAGGGAATGCGGTTTTTGAACAGCTCCCAAATGCCGCTTTTCAGGTAGGTCTTCTCCGAGGGCAACATACCGCCCATCAGCTCAATATCTTCCGTGGTCTCCTCTTCAATGACATCCATTGCGTCGTCGAAGGTGACAATACCAACCATCCGGTTTTCTTTGTCCACCACAGGCAGAGCAAGGAAATTATACTTACTGAACATCCGGGCCACTTCTTCCTGGTCGGTCTGGGTGGTCACAGAGATCAGATTGGTTAACATAATATCGGCAACCCGCATCTCGTCATCTTCCGCCAACAGAAGATCCTTCACGGTCACAAGGCCCAGCAATTTCCGGTCCTTGGTGACATAGCAGGTATAGATGGTCTCCTTGTCCACGCCCTGCCGCCGGATCCGCAGGATACTTTCTTCCACGGTCATCTCCGGCCGGAGAGATACATACTCCGTGGTCATCAGCGAGCCTGCGGAGTTTTCGGGATACTGCAATATCTGATTGATGGAACGGCGCATCTCCGGATCCGCCTGGCGGAGGATCCTCTTGACCACATTGGCAGGCATCTCCTCAACCAGGTCTGTGGCGTCGTCCACATACAGTTCGTCCAGCACTTCCTTCAATTCGTTATCGGAAAAGCCCTGAATCAGGATCTCCTGATCCTCCGGCTCCATTTCCACAAAAGTCTCCGCTGCCAGCTCCTTGGGGAGCAACCGGAACATCAGGGAGATCTTGTGGGCCTTAAGGCCTGAGAGAATCGCTCCGATGTCTGCGGGGTTCATTGTCACAAGAATATCCCGCAATGTAGTATACTTTTTGTCTTCCAGCATTTGAATCAATGCTTTTTCCACAATTTCAAACCGCTCGGTCATGGGTGTTCCTCCTTCATTTCAGACTTCTGAGGTCACACCTGCGCCGGTTTTCAGAGGCGTCCAACCACGGACGTCTGCCTACTTCGGCCAGGTATATTGCCACTACTTTCAGAATCCATGGTTTACTCTCCTTTCATGCACAGATACAGTTATTTTATACCTTGGATAACACCTTTGTCAAGTTCCCTGTTTTTTTCTTTTGTATTGTGAAACAGCTGTCTGTGTGGTATACTGTTTTTATCAAAGGAAGTGCGTGTTATGTTGAACTTTTTACCTCTGCAGCCACAGGACAAGCCTATCTATGACCGGTTTTTGCGCAATTGTGGGCAGCGGGGCTGTGAGTACAGTTTTGTGAACCTCTACCTGTGGGGTCGGCAGAAAGCCACCTTCCACGGGGAAAATTTGGCCTTTTTCTGCCAGTTTAACTGCAAAAGTGTTTATCTGTTCCCACTGGGACAGGATTTGAAACCCACTCTGGACGCCATTATTTCCGGCTCTCAAAAGCGGGGTATCCCCTGCCGGCTCACCAGCCTGACCGAAGCGGACAAGCAGTGGCTGGAAGCTGCCTACCCGGGAAAATTCCACTTCCATGTGGACCGGGACAGCTACGATTACCTGTATTCCGCTCAGGCGCTGGCCACCCTCAAGGGAAAAAAGCTGCAGAAAAAGCGCAAC
>JAZKZN010000031.1:0-33423 GCA_045612705.1 Faecousia sp.
GTTCTCCCGCTGGTATGGTACAAATACGCGGGATTCCTCGCCGTGAACCTGAATCTCCTTCCCGGCGTGAATCTGCCCGTTCCGAAGCACTCGCTCCCGATCGGTATCTCCTTCTACACCTTCCAGCTCATCGGCTACGCCGCGGACGTGTACATGAAGCGCTGTCCCGCGCAGAAAAATCCGCTCCATCTCGCGCTGTACGTCTCGCTGTTCCCGCAGCTCATCGCAGGACCGATCGTACGCTATGCCGACGTTGCGGAACAACTTGTAAACCGGACGCATTCCGCCGACAAATTCACGAAGGGCATCCTCCGCTTTTCCGTGGGTGTCGGCAAAAAAGTCCTGATCGCTAATGTTCTCGGCGAACTCTGCAAAGAA
This sequence comes from Faecousia sp., assembly GCA_045612705.1. GTDB lineage: Bacteria > Bacillota > Clostridia > Oscillospirales > Oscillospiraceae > Faecousia. The sequence continues at coordinate 379 of JAZKZN010000031.1, forward strand.
CTCGGCACCTCCATGCTCGGCGTCTGGGGATACGCGATCGCTTCCGCACTGCAGATTTACTATGACTTCTCCGGTTATTCCGATATGGCCATCGGCCTGGGCAGGGTTTTCGGTTTCCACTTTATTGAGAACTTTAACTATCCTTATCTGTCTAAGAGCGTGAGTGAGTTCTGGCGTCGCTGGCATATGAGCCTTGGCAGCTGGTTCCGGGATTATATCTACATTCCTATGGGCGGCAACCGGGTATCTAAGGCCCGGTGGTTGGTGAACACACTGACGGTTTGGATGCTCACCGGTATGTGGCACGGCGCCGCATGGAACTTTGTGGCTTGGGGTCTGATGTTTGCGGTGCTGCTGCTCATTGAAAAATGGGTGCCTGCCCTGCAGAAATTGCCTACCATTCTCCGAAGAGCCTATGTTCTGCTGGCTATCATCATCAGCTTTGTGCTGTTCAATGCCGAGAGCTTTGCCCAGGCGGGCAGCGATATTGCCAGCATGTTCGGTTTTGGCGGCATACCTTTCCTGACAGGGGAGACGGTGTACTACCTTAAGAGCTATGGCCTGCTGTTTGTCCTTGGTTTTGTCGGGGCAACCCCCTTGGTACGTGATACAGCCAACCGCCTCAACAAGTACAAGGTAGTGTCTGTTCTGGAACCCATCGTTCTGATGGCTCTGTTGCTGATTTGCACCGGTTATTTGGTGGATGGCTCCTTCAGCCCCTTCCTGTATTTCCGTTTCTAAGGAGGTGCCGTATATGAATCATAAGAAAATCCGCGCCATCGGCGCGATCGTATTGGCAGCTCTTTGGCTCGTACTCACCGGTTTTGCTTGGTTTGGACCGGCAAAGGAGCTTTCGGAATCCGAGCGGCGGCCTCTGGAGCAGTGGCCCGGTGTTTCCGTGGAGACGCTGCTCAGCGGCAAGTTTATGGGCAAGTTTGAAAGCTATACCCTGGATCAGTTTCCTCTGCGGGATGTATTCCGGCAGATTAAGTCTCTGTTCCACTATAATGTGCTGAATCAGAAGGACAACAATAGCATTTATCTGGAAGACGGCTATGCCGCCAAGCTGGAGTACCCTCTGAATGAACAGTCTTTGGAGTATGCCATTGGTCGGTTTACCTACCTGTATGAAAAGTACCTGAAGGACAGCGGCTCTAAGGTCTTTATGACCGTCGCGCCTGACAAAGGCTACTACCTTACTCAGGAGAACGGCTATCCCGCGATGGACTATGAGAAGATGTTTGCGTCTTTGCAGGCGGGTCTTCCCTGGGCAACCTATGTGGATCTTACAGACACCCTGGATTATGACAGCTACTATTACACCGATACCCATTGGCGCCAAGAAATGCTTCTTGCGGCTGCGGACAAGCTGTGCGCTGCTATGGGTGTGACTGCTCCCAAGGCCGAGGACTTCACCCAAACAACGCTGGAGCGACCCTTCTACGGTGTCTACTACGGCCAGGCTGCTCTGCCTATGGACCCCGAGACGATGTTCATCATGGAGAGTGACCTGCTGAAGGACTGTACCGTCTTTGATTTTGAGAGCAATACCTATGCCAATGTCTATGACGAGAGCAAGCTGACCAGCCGGGATCTGTACGATGTGTTCCTCTCCGGCTCTCGTTCCTTGCTGCGGATCGAAAATCCCAATGCGGCTACCGACCGCGAGCTGATCGTCTTCCGTGACTCCTTTGGTAGCAGTATGGTACCGCTGCTGGTGGCAGACTATGCTACTGTGACAGTGGTGGATATCCGGTATATCAGCATTGATATGCTGGAGCGGTTTGTGGACTTTCACGGGCAGGATGTTTTACTGCTTTATAGCACCCTAGTGCTCAATAACAGTACCAGCATTAAATAAAAATACGCGCCTACATCCGCTGCATATTCGCAGTCGGTGTGGGCGCGTTCTTTGTGTAGGGAAAAATCTTCTTGCATTGAGGGGTAAAGTTGATATAATAAGGTAAAATAGGCTTGCTATACGAAGGAGGGAGAGCTGTGCGGGGCGACAGAAGATTGCTGCGGTTTTGGAAATGGGTTCGGAAGCTGCGTTTGAGCACAACAAAGATCATAGCCCTGACCTTTGCTGGGATTATCCTCCTGGGTACAGTTCTTCTATCCTTGCCTGCGGCCTCACGCGATGGTGTTTCCTGCGGTGTGTTCCCGGCGTTGTTTACTGCTACCTCTGCCACTTGCGTGACAGGCCTTGTGCTTTTTGACACCTGGACACAGTGGAGCGGATTCGGTCAGACAGTAATCTTGCTGCTTATTGAGGTGGGCGGACTTGGCTTTATGTCGGCAGCATCTCTGGTGGTTTTTCTGCTGCGGAAAAAGGCGGGATTAAAGCAGAGAATGCTGATGGCCCAGGCTATGAGCCTGAATGATATGCAGGGAGTTGTTCGGCTTCAGCGAATTGTGATTTTTGGCTCGCTTGGCGTACAATTCCTGGGGGCGCTGGTGCTGACACTGCGTTTCCTTCCGTCTCACGGACTCCGTCAGGCGGTGATTTGGGGTGTGTTCCACGCAGTGTCCGGATTCTGCAATGCGGGATTTGATGTTTTCGGCGTGATCACGCCGGGACAGAGTCTAATCGGCCTAAACAGTGATCCGATTGTGCTGATCACATTGATTGTCCTGATCACTGTGAGTGGCTTGGGTTTCTTTGTGTGGGAGGAGCTGGCTCGTGTCCGATCTTTCAAAAAGTGTAGTGTGTACACCAAATTGGTGCTGATCGCAACTACCGCCATCATTCTATTTGGCACAAGTATGTTCCTTTTGCTGGAATGGAACAATCCCAATACTCTGGGGGATATGCCTTTGTGGCAGAAGTTCCTTAACGCCTTGTTCCAAACAGTGACTCTTCGTACGGCCGGTTTTGTGTCGGTGGACCAAGGACAGCTTACCGATGGCGCCAAGGCAATATCCATGGTGATTATGCTCATCGGCGGCTCTTCCGGCTCTACCGCCGGCGGTTTGAAGACGGTCACCTTTGTGGTGTTGTTGCTGTTCATCTGGGCAAAGGCCCGGGGAAAGAGTACCGTCCATGTGTTCCGCCACACCATTCCCGGCAGCAAGGCCATTGACGCAATGACAGTATTTTTCCTGATGATTATGCTGGCTTTTTTCGGCGGCATCTTCATCAACGCAACATCCCCTGTACCGGTGAGCCTGGCTGACGGCTTGTTTGAATCGGTATCGGCGTTGGCAACTGTGGGACTGACCACCGGTATCACGCCGGTGATGGGTATACCCGCTCAGATTTTGATGATTATCTATATGTACTTTGGTCGTGTGGGTATTCTTACCATCAGCCTTGGCTTTTTGATGGGCAATAAGGCGGAGGACCGCTTCCGCTATGCGGATACCAACCTGTTGATCGGATAGGAGGAAAGTTATGAAATCGTATATTGTTGTGGGCCTTGGCCGTTTTGGCAGCGAGGCAGCAAGACGCCTGTGCGAGCTGGATTGCGAGGTGCTGGCAATTGATTATAATGCTGAACTGGTGCAGCAGATCAGCGGCAGCGTGACCCAGGCTGTCGTGGGTGATGCCCGGGACAAAGAGGTACTGAAGGCTTTGGGTGTAGGGGAGTTTGATTGCGCTATCGTGGCCATCGGCGGCGATCTGGGCAACTCTGTCCTGGCCACTATGAATCTGAAGGAACTGGGTGTGCCCTATGTGGTCTGCAAGGCCAGCGACGAGACCCACCGGCAGGTGCTGATGAAGCTGGGCGCCAACAAGGTGGTGATCCCTGAGCAGGAGCAGGCAGGCAGATTGGCTCGAAATCTGTCCAGTCCCAATGTGCTGGATTATATCGAACTGTCCGACGAGTACGGTATCATTGAAGTGCCGGCACCCAATCCCTGGCTGGGGAAAACTTTGAAAGATTTGAATGTCCGTGCAAAACTGGGCGTGAACATCATTGCTATTAAGAAAGGCAAACGGATTAACGTGGCCCCCGGCGCGGATTATGAGATCCAGCCTGGGGATGTGATGGTCGTATTGGGAGGCGCGGACGCGTTGACCGCAGTGCAGAAACTATGAGTGAATTGATTACATCCAGAAAAAATCCCCTGTTGCAGCAGGTAAAAAAACTTCTCTCCTCCCGTAAAGCGCGGGAGGAGGCGGGCCTTTTTGTTGCCGACGGCACAAAATTGCTTCCTGAGGCGATTCGCTGGTGGCCCGGTCTTCATACCGTCATTTTGTCTGACGATGTGAAGATGGAGATCCCTGCGGGGGTGCGGACGGTGGTTGTTCCCAGGGATGTGATGGAGTCTGTTTCCACCATGCAGACGCCTCAGGGCGCGCTGTTTATATGCCGCCTGCCAGAGAGGAAATCTTTTGCACCGCAAGGCGGTATGCTGCTGCTGGACGGCATTCAGGATCCGGGCAATTTAGGTACCATTCTGAGAACTGCCGATGCATTGGAGATTCCGGTGGCTCTATTGGAGGGCTGCGCGGATCCCTTTAGTCATAAGGTGGTCCGTGCCAGTATGGGCGCGGTGTTCCGTATGGATGTGGTGCAAACCACTTGGGAAGAGGCCCGAAAGGCTTGCGCCGATAAGGGAATCCCGGTGGCAGTGACGGCGCTGGATGACAGAGCCGCCGACCTGCGCTGCGCCCCGCTGAATACCATGGCGGTGGTCATCGGCAGCGAGGGTCAGGGTGTACGACCAGAGATTCTCTCTGGGGCAGAGAAATCCCTGATCATTCCTATGAATCCCAACTGCGAATCCCTCAATGCGGCAATTGCCGCGGCCATTGTGATGTGGCAGATGAAATTGTAAAGAAAGGGTGAGAAAAATGCTCCTCCACTGGATATGGCTGGCAGAGCTCAAAGATATTACTCTGCTGCAGAAGCATCGCCTCTTGGAGCATTTTGGCGACCCGGAAGAACTCTATTGCACCGGTGAGGAAGCCTTGAAAAAACTGGGCGTGCCAGAGAAGGCGCGCCAGGCTCTGTCTCAAAAGGATACAGTATCGGCCCAACAGATTCTGCACCGCTGCGAGAGAAAGGGGATCCATATTCTGCCTGTGGGGGATAGTGCCTATCCGGCCAGACTCCGCAACACGGCAGATGCCCCTGTTGTACTATATTATAAAGGCATCCTGCCAGACTGGGAATGTGTCCCCTTTATTGGAATCGTGGGTACACGAAAGGCATCGGCGTACGGTGTGCAGGTTGCTCGCCAAATGGGCCGTCAGATTGCCGCTGGTGGCGGTTATGTGGTATCCGGTGGCGCTGATGGCGGAGATACCGCTGCTATGGAGGGGGCATTGGCCGCCGGCTACGGTGCGGTAGGTGTGTTAGGATGCGGTGTGGATGTACCCTATCCCTATAAAAACCGCAAGCTCTTTGACGATGTGGTGCAAAACGGCTGCCTGATATCGGAATATCCTCCCGGAACGCAGCCGAAACCATGGCATTTCCCCGCGCGAAACCGTATTATCAGCGGCATCAGCAGCGGTGTACTGGTGGTGGAGGCGCCGGAAAAGAGCGGCGCGCTGATCACTGCCCGCTGGGCGCTGGAGCAGAGCCGGGATGTGTTTGTAGTCCCAGGTAATATCAATACCCCCAGCTGCGCAGGCAGCAACGCCCTTTTGCAGGAGGGCGCGGTGCCGGTTTTCTCCGGCTGGGATGTGCTAAGTAATTATGAAACTCTTTACCCCGGTAAGTTGGATCGGAGCAAGGCTATCGCTTTGCGCCGGGAAGAAAAGACTATGGCGAAGGTGGCGCAAACGCCGGCCATTCCCGGGGAAAAGGCGAAAGAAACGGAAAGTCTCCGAAAAAACCCCGTTGACAACGGGGCGATTTCCTCGTATAGTGAGTTAGAAAATAACAAATCTGCCCTGAGCGGGGAGGAAAAGGCCGTGTTGGCGCTGCTTACCCAGGAGCCTCAGGAGGCGGCAGCGCTGATTGCAAAACTGGAAATGCCTTCAGGCAAGGTGCTGTCGCTATTGACCATACTGACAGTCAAAGGCCTTGCCCTGAAGCATCCCGGCGGCCGCGTCAGTTTGAAATAATCTAAGGAGAGGAAACAATGGGTTTCAATCTTGTTATTATGGAGTCGCCCTCCAAGGCAAAGACAGTTGGCAAATATCTAGGGGCGGATTATGTGGTGAAGGCCAGTATGGGTCACCTGCGTGATCTGCCTAAGAGTACGATGGGCGTGGATATTGCCAATGATTTTGCACCGGAATACATTCCTCTGGCAAATAAGAGCGATGTGATCGATGAACTGAAGAAAATGGCGAAAAAAGCAGACGCCGTGTACCTTGCAACCGACCCTGACCGGGAAGGTGAGGCCATTGCCTGGCATCTGAAGGAACTGCTGGAACTGCCCGACGCCAAGACCCACCGCGCTCCTTTTAACGAGGTGACCAAGCGGGTGGTGGAGGAGGCTATTGCCAATCCCAGAGCTATCGACCGGGACCTGGTGGATGCCCAGCAGGCTCGCCGAATCTTGGACAGAATTGTTGGTTATCAGCTTTCTCCTCTGCTGTGGAAAAAGGTTCGCAGAGGCCTTTCTGCTGGCAGAGTGCAGTCTGTTGTCACCCGCCTTGTGGTGGACCGTGAGAATGAGATCCGCGCTTTCGTGCCGGAGGAGAGCTGGTCTCTGGAGGTCAAACTGAATCTGATCGGCAAAAAAGGCACATTCCTGGCCCGCTACTACGGTGATGCCAGAAAGCGGGAGCTGAAAACCGAGGCCCAGGTCAGAGAAATTATGGACCACATCGCCGGCAAGGAGTTTGAGGTGGTGGATGTGAAGCGGGCAGATAAGAAGCGCTCTGCCGCGCCTCCCTTTACCACGTCTACCCTCCAGCAGGAGGCCGCCCGGAAACTGAATATGACCCCCAAGCGCACCATGGCCGTCGCTCAGCAGCTTTATGAAGGCGTTGATGTGGCAGGGGAGGGCACACTGGGTTTGATCACCTATATGCGTACGGATTCTCTGCGCCTTTCTGACGGCGCTATGGCTGCGGCCAGGGATTTTATTAAGAACCGCTATGGCAAGGATTACTGCTACGGTTCTTTCCACGTGTTCAAGACCAAGTCCGGCGCCCAGGATGCCCACGAAGCCATCCGCCCCACCCATGTGGAATTGGATCCAGAGCGGATTCAGGGCAGCTTGACAAAAGAACAATACCGGCTTTATAAGCTGATTTGGAGCCGATTCCTGGCTTCTCAGATGGCAAACGCCGTGTATGATACCGTGGCTATCGACACCCAGTGCGCTGGTCATACCTTCCGCAGCACCCACCAGAGTGTGAAGTTCAATGGCTTCCTGGCTGTTTACGAGGAAGGCAAGGACGAAGAGCCGGAAGCAACCGGCGCTCCGCTGCCCCAGCTGCAGGTGGGTGACAGAGCCAATGCCTCTGAGATGAAGCCGGAGCAGCATTTTTCCCAGCCGCCGGTTCGGTATAACGAGGCAAGCCTTGTAAAGGCCATGGAAGAAAAGGGCATCGGCCGCCCTTCCACCTACGCTACCATCGTCTCCACTATTCAGGAGCGGGAGTACGTGAATAAAGTGGATAAGCGCCTGCAGCCTACCGCTTTGGGTGAGGTAGTCACCGGATTGATGATGGAGCGGTTCAAGGATATTATCGATGTGGAGTTCACCGCCAACCTGGAGACTCGGCTGGATGAGGTGGAATCCGGCAATCAGAACTGGAAGGCACTGCTTGCCGAGTTTTACGCGGACTTCCATAAGGAATTGGAAGAGGCAGAAGCAGCCCTGGAGGGAACACGACTGAAAGTTCCTGATGAGCAGTCCGATGAGATCTGTGAGGTTTGCGGCAGAAATATGGTGGTCAAGGTGGGCCGATTTGGCAAGTTCCTTGCCTGCCCCGGTTTCCCGGAGTGCAAGAACACGAAGCCGATTGTAGAGAAGATGCCCGGCCGCTGCCCCGAGTGCGGCAGGACGCTTCTGAAGCGGAAATCCAAGCGGGGCTTTGCCTATTACGGCTGTGAGCGCGGCACAGAGTGCGGCTTTATGAGCTGGGATGTGCCCACTGCGGAGGATTGCCCCAAGTGTGGTCAGACCATGTTTAAGAAGTCCGGTCGCGGCCGTATGAAGCCTTTCTGTATCAATGAATCCTGCGAAAACTTCCTGCCGGAAGACAAGCGGGGATACTATAAGAAGAAGGAATCTGCGGGAACCGAAGAGAAAAAGCCGGCTAAGAAGACGGCAAAGAAAACAGCGGCAAAAAAGACCGCAAAAACCAAGGAGACCAAATGAGCATAACTGTGAAAGTTATCGGTGCGGGACTGGCAGGGGCAGAGGCAGCCTGGCAGCTTGCCCAGCGGGGGATCAAGGTGGAGCTATATGAAATGAAGCCCCACAAAAAATCTCCCGCTCACCACACAGACACCTTTGCAGAACTGGTGTGTTCCAATTCCCTCCGGGGAGATAAAATTGAAAATGCGGTAGGCCTGTTAAAGGAGGAGCTGCGCCGTCTTGGCAGCTTGATCATCACCTGCGCTGACGCTACCCGCGTAGAGGCAGGCGGCTGTCTGGCGGTGGACCGGCAGGGTTTTTCCAATTTGGTGACTGAGAAGATTCGGAGTCATCCCAATATCACTGTGATCTCCGAAGAGGTGATCCAGGTGCCGGAAGGCCCGGTGATCATCGCCACAGGTCCGCTGACCTCTGATGCCCTGTCTGAGGCTATCGGCGCTTACTTTGGCAGTGACTATCTCCATTTCTTTGATGCGGCAGCACCCCTGGTGACGGCCGAGTCTGTGGATATGAACGAGGCCTGGTGGCAGAGTCGGTATGACCGGGGAACGCCGGATTATGTAAACTGCGCTATGAATAAAGAGCAGTACGAGGCCTTTATTAAGGAGTTGATCTCCGCTGAGGAGGCAGAGGTTCACGGCTTTGAGGATAAGCGGGTATTTGAAGGTTGCATGCCTGTTGAGGTGATGGCCCGCCGCGGCCAGGACACCCTGCGCTACGGTCCGTTAAAGCCTGTCGGCCTGACTGACCCCAAGACCGGGAAAGAGCCGTATGCGGTTGTCCAGCTCCGGCAGGACAATGCGGCGAAGAGCGTGTATAACCTGGTGGGCTTCCAAACCCATTTGAAGTTCGGCGAGCAGAAGAGAGTGTTCTCTATGATCCCCGCTTTGAAGAATGCGGAGTTTGTCCGCTACGGCGTAATGCACCAGAATACTTTCCTCCAGAGTCCTAACCTGCTGGACAAGTATTACGCAGACCGGCGCAACCCCCTGGTTGCCTTTGCCGGGCAGATGACCGGCGTGGAGGGGTATGTGGAAAGCGCGGCCTCTGGCTTCCTGGCCAGTGTGGCTATGGCGGCCAAGGTGCTGGGGAAGGAGATTCCCCAGTTCCCCAAAGAGACTGCTATTGGTGCGCTGGGACTGTATATCAGCGACGGACGCATTGAAAACTTCCAGCCGATGAATGTGAACTTCAGCATTATTGCGCCGCTGGAACAGCGTGTCCGCAAAAAGGCCGAGAAGAACCTGGCCATCGCCAATCGGTCTCTTGCCATTATTGACGATCTGGTGAGATCAGGTATTTAAAGAAAAGAGGTGCGGCTATGAAGATTATTCTGGACGCAATGGGGGGCGACAATGCTCCTTTGGCGCCTGTAATGGGTGCAATTCGGGCGGCAGAGGATTTTGGCGCTCAAATTATGTTGGTTGGCAGAGGAGAGGAGATCCTCCGTGTGCTCAGTGAGCAGGGGATTGATACCCTGCCCAACGGCGTAGAGGTTGTCCACGCTGACGGTGTTGTGGATCCCCACGAGGATCCTACCGCAGCGGTGCGCAAACAGAAGGATTCCTCTATGATGACGGCGCTCAAAATGCTTGCCGACGGAGAAGGCGACGCGGTCATCTCTGCCGGCTCTACCGGCGCACTGCTCACCGGCGCTACTTTGATTGTCAAGAGGGTCAAAGGCATTCGCCGGGCTGCTATGGGCCCTGTGATGCCCAATAAAGCCGGAGGCAAGACGGTAATTCTGGACTGCGGCGCCAATGCCGAGTGCACTGCGGAGTTTTTGCTGCAGTTTGGCTTGGTGGGCTCTCTGTATGCCAAGAAGTACTTAGGGGTGGAGAACCCCAAGGTGGGTCTTTTGAATATCGGAGCTGAGGATTCCAAGGGTACGCCTCTGCAAAAGGAAGCGTATGCGCTGCTGAAGCAGGCCGGTGAAAAAGGTCTGATCAACTTCGTGGGCAATGCGGAAGCCCGTGATGTCCCCCTGGGGACAGTGGATGTTGTGGTCTGCGACGGTTTTGCCGGCAATGTGCTGCTGAAGTCCATTGAGGGTACTGCTATGTTTATGGGCAGTCTGATGAAGCATAAGATCTTTAAGAGAAACTTCCTGTCCAAGATCGGCTACCTTTTCTGTAAGCCTGGTGTGGATGAGGTGATGTCCATGCTGGACTATCGTACCATCGGCGGCACCCAGTTTTTAGGTATCCGCAAGCCGGTGATCAAAGCCCACGGCTCTTCCGATGCCCTGGCCTTCCGCAACGCAGTGCGTCAGGCAATGGATGCCACCAGTGCAGATTTCTCTGCTGAGTTGGAGCAGGGTTTGGCGGCGCTGACAGAAAAGGAGTCCGAGGATGATTAAGGATTTGGAAGCCGCCATCGGCTACCGGTTTAAGAATATCACCCTGCTTCAGAACGCCCTGACCCACTCTTCTTACGCCAATGAGCACTGGCACGATAGCCTGAAAAGCAACGAGCGGCTGGAGTTCTTGGGTGACTCCATTTTGGGTATGGTGGTAGCGGAGCATTTGTACCGCAATTTCCCCGACCGGCTGGAGGGTGAATTGACCCGCATGCGAGCGGATATGGTCTGCGAGAGCAGCCTTGCCCGAATCGCTGAGAGAATCGACTTGGGACGGCATTTGCTTTTGGGCAACGGCGAAGAGCAGGGCGGCGGCAGAAACAGGCCGTCCATTCTGGCGGACGCGGTGGAGTCTGTGATTGCTGCCAGTTTCTTGGATGGTGGTATGGCCGCTGCGGAGGCACTGATCCGCCGCTTTGTGCTGAGCGATGTTCCCGTGAGTAAAATGAAGAATCTGGACTACAAGACGGCTTTGCAGGAATTGGTCCAGCAGAAAAAGAACCAGCTTTTGAGCTACCGCTTGATTGGCGAAAGCGGTCCGGACCACGACAAGGAGTTTGTGGTGGAGGTGGTGCTTAACGGCACTGTGGTAGGCAAGGGCATCGGTTCCAGCAAAAAACGCGCGGAGCAGGAGGCTGCTCGGGCAGCCATCGAAGAACTGTTTCCCAACGAAAAATAATGCATAATCCCTCCCGTGCCGGAAAAACTAGCGCGGGAGGGATTTTTGTGACGGAAAAAGAGTATGGAAAACTGATAAAGAATATGGCCCCCAAGTCGCCCTTGGGAAAAGATTGCCTGAATGCATTTTGGATCGGCGGCCTGATTTGCTGCATCGGGCAGCTGATTATGAACGGCTACGCCGCCCTGGGGCTTGACAAAACCGATTCCGGAACGGCAACATCTATGACGCTGGTGGCGCTATCTGCGTTCTTGACAGGCCTGAGCTTGTATGACAATATTGCCAAACACGCCGGAGCAGGCACACTAGTACCCATTACTGGTTTTGCCAATTCCATCGCTGCCCCCGCCGTGGAGTTCAAAACTGAGGGTTTCATTTTGGGCGTCGGCGCAAAGATGTTCACCATCGCCGGCCCGGTGATTGTGTATGGCGTTTCTGCCAGCGTGGTGTATGGTTTAATCTACTGGATTTGGACAATGATATAAGAACAGCCACGGTGAACATTTCATTCACCGTGGCTGTTTATCAATCAAGGATTGCCATTAGAATATCTGTATCGCTATTTCCACCAGTATGATTGATCCCCAAAAACAGACTGGGAGTATCATTCCAACTATCAGAAACGGAGGGAATACCGGCAAGATCTTTTCCGATAATGACATATTTTCGCTTTCTAAAGTAGAACATACTACTCTCGCAGTAAAACAGACCGTTTATGGGAACTGATTGATTAAACCAAGGGGAGTTGCGACGATCCTTATAAGGATCTGCCCAGGGGATATTTTTCAAATCTTCTGCGGAGGGGCAATAATCGAAGATCTTTCCATAGAGCTGGAAGATTGCCCAATGGTCACTTACACGGGGTTCAATTCTGGATGTATAGGAAATACTGTCAGATACTTTTCTAAGCACTACATATTTCCCATTACATTCCCGGAAAAATTGTTCCGTGAAATTGCTTTTTGCCATGTAATGCTTGTCTGTGGTTTGCAGTTGGATTGCGACTAAATCACCGGTTTCGAAAATAGGATTCAGATACAATTTAATGGTAATTTTCTTTTTGGGCGGCTGGGGGGACAGAAGTTTTTTTCGGAATTCTACCAAGACGCTCTTCCTTTTTTCTAATGTCTTGGCACCGGCCTCTTCCCAAAGTTCCAGCCCAAACCCGGAGTCGATCATTTCTACGGCACGCTCTCTTACCTCGTCAGTTAGGATACCGTGCTTCCACATGAAGTCTGCCAGAGAATAGTAATAATCGCACCATTCTTCTTCATCGGATTCGTCGTAACCGTCTCGACGGATATAGTCATCAATTTTGGAAAGTGCTGTTTCCACGTCATTGTAGAAAAAGGCAGCTTGATATTCAGATTTTAAGTCTTGTGCGGTATCATTTCCGTTGATGCTTGCATTCCATGTGCCCATTTCCTTTGCCCCCTTTTTGTTTTATTTTAGCACATTGCAGACTTGTTGTAAATTCCAATCTTTGAGTAATACCGAAAGGAAATGAGCCGTTTCGACAAAAAACACTGCGTCCTAATTGACCACAAGCAGAGGGCTTTGTTTTAGGTGTCGGCACGAAGATGTTCACAATCGCAGGACCTGTGATCGTTTATGGTGTTTCGGCCTCGGTGATTTATGGCTTCATTTATTGGATAACCACCTTGTTTTAACGGGCGGATGTGTGCTACGAAGTGAAACATAAATATGTAGGGGACGATGCCCACATCGACCCCAAAAAAGCTTGACCAATCGGCCAAGCCTTTTGTTGTTTAAAGAATACCACTAGCTGTGCTGGTGGTTATGATTCAATAAAATCGCACACTTGTACCAAAGTGTGCGTTGCCTTTTGGGGCCGGTTGTTTTATAATTACTATATAATTCTATACGCACAGAGGAGAATGAAAAATGGCAGAATATATCGAGCTCCATACCGAGGGACTGGAAAAGCTCCGGGAAGTCAACCCCGCACTGATTTCCTATAATATGGAAATGACTGAGGTCACCGGCGGTACCTTCTGGAAGGCCTACACTGATGCCCAGATCGACGGCACCGAGCAGGTTCCTCCTCCGGATTTTTCCAAGGGCATGGGTGCTATGCATCAGTGGTACGATCCCATTGATACCACCAATCCCAAGCTTATCAAACTGGCTAAGGAACTGGGCCAGTGTTGGGTCCGTGTTTCCGGCACATGGGCTACCCGCACTTACTATGATTTTGATGGCACCGGTGTAATGCCCGAGGGCTACAATAACCACCTGCGCAAGGAGCAGTGGATCAACCTCTGCAACTTTGTTAAGGCTGTGGGTGGCAGGCTGAAGATCTCCGTTGCCAACTGCGACGGCCTGCACTCCCATAATGAACCCTGGCATCCTGAGCAGGCAGAAAAGATTTTCGCACTGTCCAAGGAGCTGGGCTGCCCCATTGAGGCAGTTGAGTTTGTCAACGAGCCCAATATGCTGAAGAATACCGGTTTCCCCAAGGACTACACTCCCGCTGATTTCCGCCGTGATCAGGACATCTTCCATAAGTGGGTTCGGGAGAATTATCCCGAGTGTACCATCATTGGACCTTCCGATACCGACCCCAATGCCTTGAGCGTGGATGCTGACGGCAATCCCCACCCCTGGGCCGGCAAAGGCGGCCTGGATTCTGCCGGTATTGCCGCCGTTATGGCTTACTGCACCACCGGCGACCTGATGGACGGGTGTGAAGAGAAGCTGGATGTATTCAGCTACCACTACTACAACGGCATTTCCGAGCGTATGGCAGCCATGATGCCCTCCGCATTTACCCCGTTCGAGGGCTGTATGAGCGAAGAATATCTGGGTGCTGCTGCCCATACCGCCCGCTGCTTCCTGTCATACCGGGATAAGTATGCTGCTCCCTGCGGCGAAATGTGGGTCACCGAGTCCGGCGATGCCGGCGCAGGCGGCCACACCTGGGCTTCCACCTATGCAGAAGTCATCCGTACGCTGAATGAGATCGGCTCCTTCGCTACTGTGACTGACGGTGTCATCTTCCACAACACTCTGGCTTCTTCCGACTACGGCTGGCTGAAGCATGGCAGTTTTGATCCCCGCCCCAGTTATTTCTCCGTCCTGCTGTGGAAGAAACTGATGGGCAACACTGTTTATGCATCCGGAGAAGCCATCCGACCCGGTGCCCATGTGTTCTGCCATAACCGCGCCGACGGCAAGGAAGGAAAGGCATATCTGATAATCAATACCTCCTGGACCGAAACTACTACTGTGGAGCTGCCCAAGGAAGCTGAAGTCTATGCTCTCACCGGTACTACCGGCATGCGCAGCCGTACCATGAGCCTCAACGGCAAGGAACTGGTTCTGGGCGAGAACGACGAGTTGCCTGAGCTGCGTGGCGCAACTGTCCCCGCTGGCAAAATTGAAGTTGCTCCCGGCGGCTGTACATTTGTCTTGATCTAACATAATTTAAGGCACCGCTAATTGCGGTGCCTTAAATTATATGGAGTTTCATCATCTGCAGTTAATGGCTTGCTTTGTTGGATAACCACATTATTCGAACACAAAAGGCTTGGCTGATGGGTCAAGCCTTTTGCGATTCCTTTTGCTTGATGTTTTTGAAGTTTCCGTAAGTCTCACTGACCACCTCAAAATAAGAAAATGTATCGCTGTATTTAGAAAGGATCTTTTGAAAGTCGTTCAGCTGGTGTTTGTTGATCACGCAGATCAGTACGGTCTTTTTGCTGCCGGTATAGGAGCCCGTTGCCTCGATTTCTGTGCATCCGTGGCGAAGATGTTTGGTAATCTCTGCCACAAGCTGTTCTTTATGGGGCGTGATCACGGTAAACTTATATGCGGTTTTTGTGGTTTTCAGCAACAGATTCCCTACGAAAGAGGACAGGAAACAGTAGATGATACACAGCGCCATAGGCTTGTAGTTCAGTGTGCCTTCCGAGTACACGAAAACAGAAGAAACCGCCACGATGCCGTTGATAATAAAGGTGACGACGAAAAAGTTGGTGTCGGGCCGGATCTTGTTGATATAGCGGGAGATGATATCGGTTCCACCGGTGGAAGCGTTGTTTCTGAAGCATGTCCCATAAACTGCGCCGCCAAGGACACCGCTGAGGATAACGGGATAGATCGTGTCGTGACCAAGGGTGTTGTACTGGATATAGGACAGACCAGAGTTCTGCAGGAGCAAGAAGCAAACAGAATACACAATGGAAAAAAGGAATGTTTTGACTGCAAAATCCTTCTGCACAAAGAAATATGCAAACACGGAAAGGGGAACATTGATCAGCAGAGACATATAGCTGATACTAAAGCCCGTTTTGTACTGGATCATCGTTGCGATGCCATTTAAGCCGGCGGGGGCAAAATGATTGGTGACGATAAACACATAGTAAACAAACGCCAGCAAAACAGCGCTAAAAACAATTTGTATGTAGCCCAATATTTTTCTCACAGAGATTACCTCGCGCTTTTGTATAGTGAGGTAATCATAGCATTTTTTAGAAGCTTTTTCAAGGGTAGATGCAAAAAGGCTTGACCGACCGGTCAAGCCTTTGACATTATTTATCAAAATTGTGAATCCAATCCGCCTTCAGGAAATAAATGAGGAAGATAATACTGCTGAGAGACCAGGTGATGGGATAGGCCCAGGAAACGGTAGTAAGTTGATTGACGATTTTCACCGCAACAGTAATGTAGCTTACCCGGATGATGCACCAGCAGGCAAGCATAGTAAACATAGGTACGGTGGCCTTTCCCGCGCCTCGCATAATACCGGCGATGCAGTGAGAAAATGCCAGCAGGCAGTAGAACAGGCAGATGGTGCGCATATGTGCTACACCGTAATCGATGGCCAGCTGGGTCTTGCTGAAGAATCCGATCAACTCCGGCGCAAAGATATAGGCAATCACACCCACTACCTCTGCCATCAGGCAGCTGCAGGCAATGCCGAAACGAACACCTTTCTTCACCCGATCGTGCTGACCTGCGCCCAAGTTCTGACCCACAAACGTGGAAAGGGCCTGGGTGAAGCAGGTGACGGGAAGGAATGCAAATCCCTCCAGCTTGGAGTAGGAACCGCAGCCGGCCATAGCAGCTTTTCCAAAACTGTTAATATTGGTTTGTACAAATACATTGGCCAGGGCGATCACACTGTTTTGCACGCCGGAGGGCAGACCATATCTGACGATCTGCAACAGGCTTTCCCTGTCAAAGGCAACCTCTCGGATCTTCACCTGATACGGGCCTTCTCTGCGAAGCAGATGGATAAAGCACAACAGGGCGCTGACACCCTGGGAGATGGTGGTGGCAACCGCGGCAGCGCCAACGCCCCGTCCCCATACGCCAACGAACAGCAGATCCAAACCGATGTTGATAAAGGTGGAGATGATGAGGTAATACAACGGGTGCCTGCTGTCACCTACGGCGTGGAGGATTCCCACAAAGATGTTATACATCACAATAAAAATCGCGCCCAGAAAATAGCAGCGGAAATAACGGATGGACTGGGGCAGCACATCCGGCGGCGTGCCCATCCAACTGAGAATAAGGGGGGTCAGTACAACACCTAAAACGGTCAGAACCACACCGGTCACCAAACCGAAGGCAATCGCCGTGTGGATCGCTTTTCGCATAGAGGCGTATTGCCTGGCGCCAAAGGTTCTGGCGATGATGACGCCGGCGCCCATAGACATCCCCTGGAAAAAGCTGATCATCAAAAAGATCAGACTGCCGGAGGAGCTCACCGCAGCCAGGGCATCGTCGCTAATAAAGTGACCCACGCACCAGGCGTCGAAAGCGTTATAAAGTTGCTGGAACACATTTCCCAGAAAAACCGGCAGTGCAAAAAGCAGCATTGCTTTCCCAATAGACCCCTCGGTCAGACTATGCCTTTTGGCCTGCAACGCGATCCCTCCTGTGTTGGTTATTGCGTCTATTATACTACTCTGCTGAATGGATGTAAATGCTTTTCCGCCCCTTTGGGGCATAGATTATGCAATCTGCTTGATTATGATGGGCAGCGGTGGTATAATGCAGGCAAACAAATGTAAGGAATGATAACAAATGGATCCCAATCTGATTATTGGAAATCTGTGCACGCTGATGGCCATGGGCACAAACGCTATCAGCTCCACACGGAAAAACATAAAGGGCATGCTGCTTTTTCAGAATATCAGCCAGCTGATCTACTGCGCCAGTGCTATCGTGCTGCGGGGATATAGCGCGGCGGTGCAAAATGTGGTCAGTATCGTCAGAAACTTTGCCGCGATCCGAGAGATCAAAAGCAGGGCCTTGGAGTGGATTTTGGCCGGCGCCGGTCTGGTGCTGGGCATTGTGTTCAACAACCGGGGAATGATGGGACTGCTGCCTGTGCTGGGCAACTTTCAGTATACCCTGGCGATCTTTTGGCTCAAGGATAAGGAGCGACTTCTGAAGCTGTCCTTTTTGCTGAGTACAGCGGCGTTCCTTGCGTTTAACATTGTGCTGAGAAACTTTGTGGGCGTGGCGTCGGACTCCGTGGTGATCATCACAACGGCCGTTGTTTTGATCCGGGGAAAGAAAAAACAATAAAAAGAGGGCGTGCTGCTTTTGGCAGCACGCCCTTGTGCGATTAATTTCCGTAAGTGACCGGTTCCACAGTGTAGCCTGCTGCCCGCAGGGCATCCACCAGACCGTTGGTGCCGTCCAGCAGATGGGCAAGACCAACTGCATAGAAGATCACATCGCCGCTCTCCAGGTACTCGATGGCTACATCCAGCATACCCTCGTTGCGGTCAAAGTCCATGGCCTTGGTGTATTCTTCCATAAGGGGCGTGTACTTAGCCACTTCCTCCTCGGTCATTTCCGTGGTATCCCACTCGTTGGCAAGCACCTCACGGAGGGCAGCCTCGTCACCGGTACACCACTTTTCATACAGATCCATGGTGTCCTCCCAGTATTCCCGGGCATCGGTTTCCAAAGTGCTTTCCAGCATCCATAGCTGCAGATCATCAGAGAATCCGGTGAGCATCTTCAGCTGTGCCATACTGGATTCGACCTCCAGGATCTCCTTACCCAGCTCCTCTGCCCAGGCCGTGAGCCGGGTTTCGAGACCTTGATCCCGGTGGAGCTGATACCCCTGGCGGAGATAGAACATCTCAATGGAATCACTCCAGACACAGGGTTTGGCATAGGGCATATTCATATTGTAGCCGCCAACGGCCTTCAGCAGCTTTAGAGCGGTGGTGTAATCCTCTTCCTCCATAAGGCTCTTGATCACTTCTTCACCACTAGAGTAGAAGTACAGGTCGGAGACCTCCTGGGCCAACTCCTCATCTTCTTCCATCTGCTGGTCAAAAAGCTCGGTGTTGCATTCCAGTGCCAGGGCATCGGATTCCTCAAAAGCGCTGCGGATCTCTGCGGGCAGGTATGCGCTGCGTTCATCGCCCACATGGATGGTGCCGAAGAGCCACATTTTCTGACCGTCCGCGCCGGTCACCTTATAGAGCAGGGGTGTGGCCTTACTTGCGGGTTCTTCTTCCGGCAGAGTCTCGTCGGTGATCTCCTTATACGCGCCCTTGGAGGGGGACTCTATGGATTGGTCATACTGCAGCGTCATGATGTACTCTTCACCGTCAATGGTATGGACACCCTCATAGTAGTAGCCGGCGGCCACAGGCAAACCGGTGTACTTGTCAACAGACAGATAGCCGGTGACTTGGGTGTTTTCATACTTGGAGGATAGGTTGATCAGGAAAGAGGGATCCTGCCAGAGCATATTGCAGATGTAATTTTGAATGGTGTTGCCAAAATTGTCATTGAGCGCATACTCCAACAGATAAACGCTGCCAAAATCAGTAGCAGTTGCATTTTCCCAGAAGCTCATATCCATCATAGCCGCCGCCATCAGCTGCGACATATAGGTGCGCACATCTTTCCAGGAAACGGAGGTGTTGGAGGAGGGCAACCCATTGTTGACAATGGTGGTCAGCTTGCCGTCAATGAAGGTTTCTTCTTGATCGTACTCCTCGCTCTCCATAGTGCTGTAGTTCATAAAGTATGTAGAGCTTTCCAGCTTCAGCTGGGTCTGCTCCCGACGGCCATGCATATTTGCCTGTATGGACTGATTCTGCATAATACCGGCGGCCTGACTGACCAAACTCTCTATGCTGGAGAGGGTCAGACTGTCGGTTTGCGCAAGGAGGTGGAGAGAAGTAGCGTTTATATGTAAGGCGTCGATATAGTCGATAGCAGTGTATCTATCGGGATATGCGGGGGCAGAAATGGTTGCGGGTGTTGCCAACGGTTTTGCCTCCACAGTTGTCTTCACAAGAGAAGGGCCGTGGGTATAGGTGATGGCATAGGTCATTTCCGCCAATGCACCTTGGGCATTTACAAGGGCTGTGCCGGAGGCCTCCTGCAGTTGGGCATCTTCAGGAATGATCCAGCTTTCACCGGCTGCAGGCTCAGCAAAATAAATCATCGTGCCGTCGGCGGCATCTTCACTGGTGATGCTGCCGTAAAGAGCTGCGTCCAGCAGAACAACAGGGGCGTAGCGGTATGCTGCGCTTTCTGCATCTACCTTACCCTGGAAACGGTAGATGCTGCTTAGCTCAGCGTAGACTGTTCCTTGATGCCAGATTTCACTATATTTCAGCGGTTCTGTTTCTTCTTCTTCTTCTTTTTCTCCACTTTCACTGTTGTGGACGTTGAACATCAGATCCTCATTCAATGCGATCAAGGCATCATCCGTTCCCTTGTCCTGATAGGTCAGGGTTTGGGTGGATTCCCGGGAGAACTCATCTCCGTCTACTGTGAACACGGTGGTGATCAGCAGTTCCATTGACACATCAGTTAAAGCGTCCAGTGAAGCAGCTGCCTGAGCATAAACATCTGCAGCCGCCGGTTCTTTGGAGACGGTCTCAGTAGTTTCTGTGGGCTCTGTGGGATCCACGACCGGTTTGGTGCAGGCTGCCAAAGAAAGCAACATTGCAGCGCACAGAAGCAAGGCAATTAGTTTTTTCATAGTAAGCTCTCCTTTCACTTTTTAAGTATTTTATGCATATAAAATAACATTTTTCGACCGCTTCGTCAATCAAAACCGCGCCCCCGTCTTGGGAGCGCGGTGCTTCTTATTGGGCAATGGTACGAGCCACATGGACGCCACTGGCGGATGCGTGGGACAGAGAGTGGGTAATGCCGCTGCCGTCACCGATGATAAACAGGCCGGGGTAGGGGGACTCCAAGCGTTCGTTGACCTCAACTTCCATATTGTAGAACTTTACTTCCACACCGTACAGGAGGGTGTCATCATTGGCGGTGCCGGGGGCGACCTTATCAAGAGCGTAGATCATCTCGATGATACCGTCCAGAAGCCGCTTGGGCAGAACCAGACTAAGATCACCGGGTGTGGCATTCAGAGTGGGGGTCACAAAGGCCTCTTCAATGCGCTTGGGAGTGGAGCGACGGCCCCGGATCAGATCACCGAAGCGCTGCACGATCACACCGCCGCCCAGCATATTGCTCAGCCGGGCGATGGACTCACCGTAGCCGTTGGAATCCTTGAAGGGCTCAGAGAAGTGCTTGGCCACCAGCAGAGCAAAGTTGGTGTTCTCTGTCTGCTTATCGGGGTCCTCATAGCTATGGCCGTTAACAGTGATGATGCCGTTGGTATTCTCGTTGACCACTGCGCCCTTGGGATTCATGCAGAAGGTTCGCACCAGATCGCCGTACTTTTGGGTGCGGTAAACAATTTTGCTTTCATACAGCTCATCAGTCAGGTGGGCAAAGACCTGAGAGGGCAGTTCGACCCGCACGCCGATGTCCACGCGGTTGGATTTGGTGGGGATATTCAGATCTTTGCAGACAGACTCCATCCACTTACTGCCGATTCGGCCCACGGAAATGATACATTTGTCGCACCGATATGTGCCGTCTTTGCAGATCGCCTCATAACCGTTTTCCACAGCGGCCACAGAGAGCACGGGGGTGTCAAAGAAGAAGTCCACTTTGTCTTTCAGGTGGGCATAAATATTCTCCAGCACCACATAGTTGATGTCAGTACCAAGGTGGCGCACGGAGGCATCCAGCAGATGCAGGTCATGCTGGATGCAGGTGGTTTTGAAACGGGTGCCTGCGGTGGTGTAGAGCTTCGTGCCCTCACCGCCGTATGCAAGATTGATCTCGTCCACATAGTGCATCAGTTCCAGCGCTTGTTTTTTGCCGATGTACTCGTGGAGTGTGCCGCCGAAATCATTGGTGATGTTGTATTTGCCGTCGGAAAATGCGCCTGCACCACCAAAACCACTCATAATGCTGCAGCTTTTGCATCCAATACAGGTTTTGATCTTGTCGCCGTCAATGGGGCAGTGGCGCTTACTCAGCTCATGGCCGGCTTCAAAAACGGCAACCTTCAGGGAGGGCTTGCGCTGCATCAGCTCATAGGCAGCGAAAATACCGCCGGGACCTGCGCCAATAATAATAACATCGTAGTTCATATGGATTCTCCTTGAGATGGGGTTGAAATAAGATTATCTGTGGGTTTTCAGAGCGGCCGTGACCGCTGCGATATGCTCCGGCGTTGTGCCGCAGCAGCCGCCAAGGACACTAGCACCCATTGCGGCGCAGTTGGCAACGATACCGGCAAAGGCGTCCGGTGACAGGGGATAGTGGGCCAGCTTGTCCGGACCGATTACCGGATTGCCGGCGTTGGGCTTGCAGACAAGTGGTCCTTTCACATATCTGCGCAGACGGCTGACAAGTCCGGCTGTGAAATCATCCGCTGCCACGCAGTTAAAACCAACGGCGCAGGCGCCGGTCTCCTCTAACTCCCGCAAGACAGGGGCGGCATCTCTGCCGGAAAACAGACTGCCGTCCGGCTGCATAGTGAAGGTGTAGATTGCGGCCTCCGCGCATTCCAGTTCTGCGGCAGTGAAGATTGCCTCCGCCTCCTGGGGATACATGAGGGTCTCCGCTGCCAAAAAATCAGCGCCGCCCTCCAAAAGGCCTGCGATCTGCACCCGGTAATTCTCTACTAACAGGTCGAAATTGGCGGGATCAAAACTATCGCAGTAAGCGGCCAGGGTGGTTAGATTTCCTGCCACCAGAACATCCGGCGATACTGACCGGGTCAGAGCTACCAAATGGGCGTTGATGGCGGTAGCTTGCTTGTGAAGGTTCACCCGCTCCAAGGCGATGGGCTGAGCCTGAAAAGTAGGAGCATAGAGAATATCACTTCCGGCTTTCACATAGCGCCGCTGCAAGGATACAAGATGTTCCGGATTGGCCAGGATCCATTCCTCGGTACAGCAACCCCGGGGCATACCGGCTTTTTGCAGATTGGAGCCGGTGGCACCGTCCAAAAGCACGGTTTTTTGCAAGCGGGCAGACAATTCCTGCCTGGTGAGCATAGAATCACTTCCTTTGCTTTTATTATACTGAATGGAAGAAAAATTGCAACACAGATTGACGAAGTTTTACGATTCTGTTAGAATGAAAGCAAATCTGTTGCAAGGAGATGCAAATTATGAAAAAGACCGTTTTGAGAGAATATGCCCGCCTGATCGTCCGTTGTGGCGTGAATGTGCAGAAAGATCAGGAGGTCGTTATCTATGCGGACCTGGACCAGCCGGAGTTTGTAAAGCTGGTAGTAGAGGAGGCTTATAAGGCCAAGGCCAAGAAGGTCACTGTGGAGTGGAGCTACCAGCCTTTGGCCAAGATCCATGTGCGCTATCAGTCTGTGAAGACTATGGGTACTGTCACAGATTTCCAGAAGGCCCGTCAGCAGCACTACTGCGATACGCTGCCTGCCCGGATCCACCTGATTTCGGAAGATCCGGATGGCCTGAAGGGTATGAATATGGCTAAGATGGCCAAAGCCCGGAAGATGAGCTATCCCATTCTGAAGCCTTATGTGGATAAGCGGGAAGGCTGGCAGCAGTGGTGTATCGCTGCCGTGCCCGGCGCTGCCTGGGCAAAGAAAGTATTCCCCGGCCTGCGTACCAGCGTGGCGATGGAGAAACTGTGGGAGGCGATCCTCTTTACTTCCCGGGTCACCGATGACCCCGTGGCTGCCTGGGAGAAGCACAACGCGGATCTGCATAAGCGCTGCGAGTATCTCAACAATCTGGGCATTGATAAGCTGCACTTTACCGCGGACAACGGCACAGATCTGACCGTGGGTATGATCCCTGAAGCCGTCTTCTGCGGCGGCGGTGAGACCAGCCGCCAAGGTGTCTACTATAACCCCAATATTCCCACTGAGGAATGCTTCATCTCTCCCAAGCGGGGTGAGGCAGAGGGTATCGTCTATTCCACCAAGCCGCTGTCCTACCAGGGCCAGCTGATTGATAACTTCTCCATTCGCTTTGAAAACGGCAAAGTCGTGGAAGCAAAGGCAGAGGTGGGCGAGGAATTGCTGAATACTATGATCGCCATGGACGAGGGCGCTGCTTATCTGGGTGAGTGCGCGCTGGTGCCTGAGAACAGTCCTATCGCTGAGAGCGGTCTGCTGTTCTACAATACTCTGTTTGACGAAAATGCTGCCTGCCACCTGGCACTGGGTATGGGCTATGCCGATACCATCCGGGACCATCATAATAGAAGCCTGGAGGAGTGCCGCCAGCTGGGCATCAATGACTCCATGATCCACGAGGACTTTATGATCGGTTGCAAGTCCATGAACATTGACGCTATTACCCGTGATGGCAAGGTGATCCCCATCTTCCGGAACGGAAACTGGGCATTTTAAGGGGCATTTTTCGAAAAAAATGAAAAAAACACTTGCAATCTGTGTTTGCTTGTGATATGATACTCGGGCGATTAAAGATTGCTAGGGTAATTACGCCCTTTTAGCTTACTAGAAAGAGGTGAACAACATGAAGGAAGGTCTCCATCCCAATTACGAACAGACAACGATCCGTTGTGCTTGTGGCAATGTCTTTACCACTGGCTCCACCAAGAAGGATATCAAGGTTGAAATCTGCTCTAAGTGCCACCCTTTCTATACCGGCAAGCAGAAGCTGGTTGACACCGGTGGACGTGTTGATCGTTTCAACAAGAGATTCGGTCTGAAGTAAGATGTAAGTCCGTACTGCGTACAGCAGTACGGACTTTTTCTTATTATTTTGCAGGTTTTTGTTGTGCAGGAGTAGGCTTTTGTGGTATACTATAAGGTGAAGAATGATGCGCTTTGCCGCCGGGAGGACCAATGGAAGTGAACTTTGAGGAAAATGTGAAAGAAAGGGCAGTGCTGGTAGGCCTGAACGCCGATTGTTTTACAAGGGAGCAGACCGCAACGGATGAAACGCTGGACGAACTGGAAGCACTGTTGGAAACCGCCGGCGGATTCTGCACCGGAAAGATCCTGCAGAACCGACACGCCCCTGATGCCCACAGCTTTATCGGCGAGGGCAAGGCACAGGAAGTAAAAATGCTGGCAGAGTTCACCCAGGCGACCATGGTTGTCTTCGATAATGAACTTTCTCCCGGCCATATCCGGGCGCTGGAGGAAATCCTTGGTGTGACGGTGCTGGACAGAAGCGCCCTGATTTTAGATATTTTTGCCCAGCGAGCCAAGACAAAGGAAGGCCGTCTGCAGGTGGAACTAGCCCAGTATAAGTATCTTCTGCCAAGACTTTCCGGCATGGGTAAGAGCCTGTCCCGGCAGGGCGGCGGCATCGGCACCCGCGGCCCCGGCGAAACAAAGCTGGAGTCTGACAGACGGCATATCCGGGAGCGGATCGCCCGGCTGCAATCAGAACTGGATCAGGTGCGGCAAGTGAGAAGCGTCCAGCGGGAGCGCCGGCAGAAAAACTCTGTGCCGGTGGTGGCGATCGTAGGCTATACCAATGCGGGCAAGTCCACATTGCTGAACCACCTGACCGATGCGGGCATTCCGGCAAACAACCGGCTGTTTGACACGCTGGATACCACTTCCCGTCAACTAACAGTATCGGATAATCTGGATGTGATCCTTTCCGATACAGTCGGATTTATCGCAAAATTGCCCCACCACCTGGTGGACGCCTTCCGCGCCACTTTGGAAGAACTGGAGTATGCAGACCTGCTGCTCCATGTGATTGATGCGTCAGACCCCAATCGCCAGGAGCATATCCAGGTGGTGGAGAGTTTGATTGCCAAACTGGCAAAGCCTGGCACCAAGGTGGTACAGTGCTATAATAAGGCGGATCTTGTCAGCCCGCAGGATATTCCTGTGGGACAGGATATCGTCCGGATCTCCGCGAAAATGGGCTACGGTATGGATGCCCTGCGCAAGGCCATTGAGGAGGCACTGGGACACAGCCGCCATCATATTGTGGTCACTCTGCCATACTCTATGGGCGGAATGGTGGATACGCTCCACTCCGGCGCTCAGGTGCTGAATGTGGATTATACAGGAGAGGGGATCGTGGTGGAAACCGTCGTAGACCCCATCCTTTACGGCCGATTGAAAGACTATATCACAAAGGAGTGTTAAGCCTTGGATGAATACCTGGTGCCTACCGGTTTTGGTGAGGACGAGTTTATAGAGAAAAAGTCCAGGTTTATCGGCAGAGTGTGGCCGGTGGAGTCTGAGGAAGAGGCTCTTGCCTGCGTAGCGGCCATGAAAAAGCAGCATTACGATGCTACCCACAACTGCTGGGCCTATGTGATCAAGGACGGTCCTATGCGGTTTTCCGATGACGGAGAGCCGGGCGGCACGGCCGGCAACCCTATGATGCAGGTGCTGCAAAAAGAAAATATTTTCAATATCTGCTGCGTAGTCACCAGATACTTTGGTGGCACGCTTTTGGGCGCGGGCGGTCTGGTAAGAGCCTATACCAAAGGCGCAAAGATCGCCATTGACGCGGCAGGAAAGTCTATGAAGCGGGTATGGAGCGTGTTGTATATTCCTTGCCCGTATACTTGCTACGAACGGGTCAAACTGGAAGTGGAAGCCTTTGGCGGCATTATCCGGGACACCCAGTTCGGCGCAGAAGTGGAACTGGAAATACTGGTTGCCCAGGGTGACGCCCAGCGGTTCCTGGATAAGATCGTGGATATGACCTCCGGTACAGTGGAGGGTATGGAAACCACCCAGGAGTACCGAGCATTTCCGGTAGAATAGGAGTGAACACAATGACCATTCGGGAAGAATTGGAAAAATTGGAACATATGCATCTGGACAGACGAGCTGCCTTTGCCGATGAGACAAAGGGCCGGCTGCATCCGGAAGATCCCAGGATCGATGATGTTCGTACCGCTTTCCAGCGAGATACGGACAAGATCGTCCACAGCAAGGCATTCCGCCGTCTAATGCACAAGACGCAGGTCTTCCTGCGGCCGGAGGGTGACCACTACCGTACTCGTATGACCCACACCATTGAGGTGTCCCGGATCGGCCGGACCATTGCAAAGGCATTGAATCTCAATGAGGACCTGGCGGAGGCAATTGCTATGGGCCATGACCTGGGCCATACCCCCTTTGGTCACGCCGGAGAGGCCGCCCTGTCCGAGGCAATGGGACAACCTTTTTCCCATAACGAGCAGAGCCTGCGGGTGGTGGATATTCTGGAAAACGGTGGTGAGGGCTTGAACCTTACCTACGAAGTGCGTATGGGTATCTTAGGACATACCGGCCCCTTTGTCCCGGAAACTATGGAGGGACAGATTGTTCGCTGGGCGGATCGGGTGGCCTATGTAAACCACGATATTGACGATGCAATCCGTGCCGGCATTCTGGACCGGGAGGATATTCCCCAGTCTGTACAGAAGACCTTGGGTAAGACCCATTCCGGCCGGATCAACACCCTGGTGTGCGATATGATCACTACCTCCCGGGAGGCGGGAAAGATCACATTCTCCTACCCGGTGGAGATGGCATTGCAGGATTTGCGTACCTTTATGTTCGAACGGGTCTACCGCAACCCTGTTGCAAAGAGCCAGGAAGTAAAGGCACATGCGATGCTTTTACGGCTTTATGAGTACTATTACAATCATCCGGAGGCACTCCCGGAGGACTTCCAACCCCAAATGTCCTTGGAGGGTATGGAGCGCACCGTCTGCGACTATATTGCCGGTATGACGGACAACTACGCAGTGGACAAATACACCGAACTTTTCATCCCTATGGGGTGGCATGTACGGGGATAATATGCTATAATAGAAGATAATTTTCAAG
Organism: Faecousia sp.; assembly: GCA_045612705.1. Classification (GTDB taxonomy): domain Bacteria; phylum Bacillota; class Clostridia; order Oscillospirales; family Oscillospiraceae; genus Faecousia. Next base: position 27,787 of record JAZKZN010000031.1, read on the forward strand.
AAAGGGGAGAGACACATGGCATTTCCGGAATCCTTTATCGATGAATTGGTGGCCCGCAATCCAATTGAGGATGTTGTGGGTCAGTATGTGAGCTTGAAGCGCTCCGGCGCAAATATGTTTGGTCTGTGCCCCTTCCACGGTGAGAAAACGGCCTCTTTTTCCGTAGCGCCGGATAAGGGCATCTACTACTGCTTCGGCTGCCATAAGGGCGGCGGCGTCATCAATTTTATGATGGAATTGGAGGGCTTGAGCTATCCTGATGCAGTTCGCTCTCTGGCGAAACGGGCGGGTATGGATGTGCCGGAGGACGAGCAGTATCAAAGCCGCTACCGCCAACAGGAACGGCTGTGGGCTCTTCATAAGGAGGCCGCCCGGTTCTTCCATTCCCAGCTGTATTCCCCTGTGGGCAAGTCTGCCCTGGAGTATGCCTTGGGCCGGGGGATGTCCAAGTCCATTCTCACCACATTCGGTGTCGGCTACGCGCCGGACACTTGGGATTCCATGGTCAAGGCCATGAAAGCCAAGGGGTATACGGAAGCAGAACTGGTCGCTTCCGGTCTTGTCACCCAGTCCCAAAAGAATGGCAATCTGTTTGATCGGTTCCGGGATCGGCTGATGTTCCCCATTATCGATGTCCGGGGGAATGTGATCGGTTTCGGCGGCCGTACATTGAAAAATGACAAGGATACCGCCAAGTACTTAAACTCTCCGGAGACGATGATCTTCAACAAACGGAAGAACCTATTTGGCTTGAATCTTGCCAAAAAGACCAAGGAAAATAGCTTAATTCTGGTGGAGGGCAACATTGATGTTGTGGCGCTGCACCAGTATGGCTTTGACAATGCGGTGGCTTCTCTGGGCACCAGCTTGACTGAGGAACAGGCTGCGCTGATGACCCGTTATGCCGAGCAGATCATTCTGCTCTATGACGGTGACCAGGCCGGCCAGAATGCTACCCAGCGGGCAATCCCCATTTTGGAAAAGGCCGGTTTGCAGGTGAAGGTCTTGAAGATGCGGGACGCCAAAGACCCGGATGAGTTTTTGAAGAAGTTTGGCCCCGAAAAGTTCCGTCTGCTGCTGGAGGAATCCTCCAACCGGGTGGAATATCAGCTCAATACCATTCGCAGGAAATATAATCTGACCGTTGACGAGGAAAAGATCCGCTATGTCCATGAGGCGGCAGAGTTGATCTGCTCGCTGGACAGTTCTATTAAACGGGAAGTCTATGGCGGCCGCGTGGCGGAGTCAGCCGGCATCAGCCCGGAAGCGATGAAATTGGAGGTTAATAAGGCTTTCAAGCGGCGGATTGCCCGAGAGAAAAAGAAGCAGGAAGCCATCGACCTCGCGCCGATGCGGTCATTGCAGCCTAAGGATCGCTCCATCCGCTATGATAATATGCGCTCTGCCCTGGCAGAGGAAGGCGTGATTGCGCAGGCTCTGCGGGAGCCGGCGCTGCTGGATATTTCCGGCGAATTGATGCCGGAACACTTTTCCGTGGAATTGTTAGGCCGGGTGTATGGCCAGCTGATCAAGCGACACAGCCAGGGAATGGAAGTGTCTCTGGGTGTGCTGGACGGATTGTCGGCAGAGGAGGCCTCCCATTTGGCTGGTATCTGCCATCGTCAGACAGGCCCTGTGAATGAAACGGCTTTCCGGGATTGCGTCAAGACTATCCAGGAGGAGCGCCAAAGTCGCAGCGTCAGCTCCGATGACGACCTGTTGGCTCTGAGAAATAAGCTGAAAGAAAGCAAGGGAACGAAAGCATGACCCTTCTGAAGAAACAGGAGATCTCTGTTGCCCACGGCGAAGACGAGGTGCAGCAGTACTTGCAACAGATCCGCGCCATACCCCGATTGACATCCCAACAGGAACGGGAACTGGCAATGCGCTGCGCCGCCGGGGATGAAGAAGCCATTCGCGCTATGGTCAGCGGAAATTTACGGCTGGTGGTGTCTGTTGCCAAGGAGTATGCCGGCCGGGGCGTGCCGCTGCTGGATCTGATCCAGGAGGGAAGTATCGGTCTGCTGATCGCCGCTAAAAAGTTTGATTACACCCTGGACTACCGGTTTTCTACCTACGCCACCAAATGGATTCGCCAGGGTGTCAGCCGTTGTATTTTGAATCACGCGGGTCTGATTCGCGTGCCGGTACATACCGCTGAACGGATCCGCAAAATCCTCTCCACCAAGACCGCGCTCCAGCAGGAGTTGGGTAGGGAGCCGGCGCTGGAAGAGCTGTCTGCAGGCAGCGGCTTCTCGGTGAAGAAGGTCAAGGAGTATTTGTCCCTCGTGCCGGAGGTGTGCTCTCTGGACGCCCCTGCCGGGGAAGAGGACGGCTCACTGGGTCTGCTTTTGGAGGATCTGCAAGCGCCTCAGCCCCAAGAGGAACTGGTGCGCCGGGAACTGGAGCAGACAATCAATGCCCTTTTGGAAGAATTACCCGAAAGACAGCAGCGGTTGGTCCGTTTGCGGTTCGGTATGGAAGATGAAATCTGCTATTCTTTGGAGGCCGTAGGTGAAAAGTTGGGCGTTTCCAAGGAACGAGCCCGGCAGATCGAACGCCAGGCTATGGAAAAATTGCAGCAGTTGGGAGCAGGTTTGGAATTGGAGGATTTCCTGGAATGATGGAGTTTACATTTGAAAGATCACCCTGGGAGCTGACTTTGGATACTTTGCGCCCCGGAGATACCATTTCCGCTGTCCGCTGCCTGACTATGCTGGAGGATATGTCCGAGGACGAGGCGGAAGAGGCACTCCTGGAGCTGGAAGACCGGGGGATTGCCCTGGATATTTCTGACCTGCCCAAGGATGCCGGCGCCGGTGAAGCGGCTATGCGGCTGCGTTTGGAAACGCAGTTGGCAGAAAAGGGTCTGCCCTGGCAACAGCTGGAGGAAACGGATCCTCTGCGACTGTATTTGGAGGAGCTGGCTGCGATCCCTGCCGCCGGAGATGTGGATGTGCTGGCCGCACAGTATCTGGAAGGGGATACGGATGTGGCCCGGATGCTTGTAAATCTGTTTTTGAATCAAGTAGTCTCCTGCGCCTGCCGGTTGACCGGGCGGGGCGTGCTGCTCCTGGATCTGATCCAGGAGGGAAGTCTTGGGCTTTGGCAAGGCATTTTAAATTATGCCGGCGGCGATATTACCGCCCACGCATTGTGGTGGATCAACCAGTATTTGTATAAGACCGTATTGCTTCACGCCCTTGCCAGCGGCATTGGCCGGAAGATGCGCCAGGGTATGGAAGACTACCGGGATATGGATCAGCAGCTGCTCTCCCAGCTGGGCAGAAACCCCACGCTTGAGGAGATTGCGGAAGCGATCCATTTGACTGTAGAGGAGGCTGCCACAGTGGCATCGATGCTGGAACAGGCCAAGGCCCGCCAGCAGACTCAGCAGGCAAGAGAGCCGAAAGAAGAGAACCCCGATGACAATTACGCGGTGGAGGACACCGCTTATTTCCAGCAGCGGCAGAGGATTTTGGAAATGCTTTCCACCCTGACAGCGGAGGAAGCTAAGTTGCTGACTCTCCGGTTTGGCTTGGAGGGAGGCCTGCCCCAGTCTCCCCAGCAGGTGGGAGATGCTTTGGGTATGACGGCCGATGAAGTGGTCGATATGGAAACTGCGGCTTTGCAGAAATTGCGGCAGCAGGAGAAATAAGGAGGACATTATGGCAAAGAAATACGCGATTGCGATCGACGGCCCTGCCGGCGCAGGCAAAAGCACCATCGCAAAGCGCCTGGCGAAGGAGCTGGGTTATTACTACGTGGATACCGGTGCCATCTACCGCACTGTGGCCTATTTTATGGACCTGCTGGGCGTCAGCCCTAAGGATGTGGATGGTGTGGAACGCTATATTGACGAACTGACCGTCCAAATCGAATACGATGAGACCGGTAAGCAGCATATGATTATGAACGGTATGGATGTCACCGACGAGATCCGCACCCAGGACATCTCCCAGAAGGCCAGCCTGGTATCCGCCCACGCGGTGGTGCGGGAGGTGCTGTTGGATATGCAGCGGGATGTGGCGAAGACTCACAATGTAATTATGGACGGCCGTGATATCGGCACTGTTGTGCTTCCCAAAGCCGATGTGAAGATATTCCTCACCGCCTCTCCGGAGGTCCGCGCTCGCCGCCGTACAGACGAGCTGCTGGCGAAGGGGCAGTCCGCCAATTACGATGTGGTCCTGAAAGAGATCATTCAGCGGGACTACCAGGATACCCACCGGGAGATCGCTCCTTTAAAGATGGCAAGAGACTCCGTCAAGGTAGACACCTCTGGATTGGACATAGACGGCGTGATCGAATCGGTAAAGACTGTCATCAAGGAGAAGATCCCTGTATGACTGTACGGGTAGCGGAAAGCGCAGGGTTTTGCTTTGGTGTGAACCGAGCGGTGGAATTGGTGGAACAGGCCGCATCTGCAGGGAAGCAGGTCTGCACACTGGGTCCCATTATCCACAACCGCCACGCGGTGGCCCATTTTGAAGAGATGGGCGTGAAGATGATCCAGTCTCCTGAGCAGGCGCAGCCGGGGCAGACGGTAATCATCCGCTCCCACGGCGTGACAAGGGCCGTTCAGGAGGCGTTGGAAGCAAGACAGGTGGAGGTGGTGGACGCAACCTGTCCCTTTGTCAAGCGGATTCACGGAATCGTCAGCCGGGCAGAGGCTGAGGGCAGACTCCCTGTGATCATCGGCACCCGCACCCATCCGGAGGTAGAGGGGATTGCAGGCTGGTGCACAAAATGCAAGGTTTTTGAGAATGCAGAGGAACTGGAGCAGTGGGTCAATTCCGGCGAAATTGCCCCGGATCACCCCATCAGCATGGTCTGTCAGACAACATCTACAGAATCTTTATGGAAATCCTGCGAAAATTTTGCAAAAAAAGTGTTTACTAACGCTAAAATATTTGATACAATATGTAAAGCTACTGAATTCCGGCAGAGCGAAGCGGCAAACTTAAGTCAAATCTGTCAGGCTATGGTCGTTGTAGGTGACACTCACTCTTCCAACACAGGCCGTCTTGCAATGATTTGTCGGGAGCACTGCGATCGGGTGGTTTTGGTGGATAACGCATCAGAACTGGATCCCGGTTTCTTCTGCGGTGTGGCTGATGTTGGAATCACGGCCGGTGCATCAACGCCGGCGTGGATTATAAAGGAGGTCAACAAGACTATGAGCGAAATTACTAATGTTGAGGCTGTACAGGAGGAAAGCTTTGAGGCACTTCTGGAGCAGTCCATCAAAACTTTAAATACAGGAGATAAGGTTCTTGGCATCGTTACCGGTATCGGCACCACTGAAGTGCAGATCGATCTGGGCACTAAGCACGCCGGCTACATTCCCTACGACGAAGTCAGCGCAGACCCCACCGTCAAGCCTGAGGATATCCTGAAGGTCGGCGATGAGATCGAAGTATTTGTTGTTCGCGTGAACGATCAGGAAGGCACTTGCCAGCTGTCCAAGAAGAAGCTGGACGGCATGAAGGTTTGGGACGAGATGGCTACCTGGTGCGAAGAGAAGGCTACCGTTGAGGGCAAGATCACTGAAGAGAACAAGGGCGGTCTGGTTGCTACCATTAAGGGCATCCGCGTCTTTATCCCCGCTTCCCAGTCCGGCATTGCCAAGGGTGG
>JAZKZN010000032.1:0-8742 GCA_045612705.1 Faecousia sp.
GTATCCATATTCTCGGTCAGCTTCTCAGCGCCGAAGGAAACCTTGCCGATGGGGCAGTGGATGATGTTGGTCTTGTCCAGACGGTACTCGACCTTACCAGCCTTGATCTCCTGGATAGCAGTTGCAACGTTGGGAGTCACAGTGCCAGCCTTGGGGGAGGGCATCAGACCCTTGGGGCCCAGAACCTTACCCAGACGGCCAACCACACCCATCATGTCGGGAGTAGCGACAACAACGTCAAACTCGAACCAGTTTTCCTTGGTGATCTTTTCAACCAGGTCCAGACCGCCGACATAGTCAGCGCCTGCAGCCTGAGCTTCTTCCAGCTTGGCATCCTTAGCGAACACCAGAACACGGGCAGTCTTGCCGGTGCCGTTGGGCAGAACAACAGCGCCGCGGACCTGCTGGTCAGCGTGACGGGAGTCAACACCCAACTTGATATGAATCTCGACGGTCTCGTCGAACTTTGCGGTAGAACCCTTGACAACCAGATCCAGGGCCTCGGTGGGATCATACTGAACAGAGCGGTCAATCAGCTTGGCGCTCTCCTTATACTTTTTGCCTCTAAACACTTGTTATATCCTCCTTATAGTGGTGATGCGGAAAAATCCTCCCACATTACCGAGCCAAATTATTTGCTCGGACAGTTAAAATCAATCAACAACGGTGACGCCCATGCTGCGGCAGGTACCGGCGACCTGGCTCTCAACAGCTTCCAGGGTTGCGCCTTCCAGATCCTGGATCTTGGTTTTGGCGATCTCGGTGATTTGTGCTCGGGTAATGGTACCGACCTTGTTCTTGTTGGGAACGCCGGAGCCCTTCTCCAGACCGATTGCCTTCAAGATCAGCAGGGGAGTCGGAGGGGTTTTGGTGATAAAGGTGAAGCTACGGTCAGCATAAACAGTGATAACAACGGGGATCTTGTAGCCTTCCATAGCCTGGGTACGAGCGTTGAACTCCTTGATGAAAGCGGCGATGTTGACGCCGTGCTGACCCAGAGCGGGGCCAACAGGGGGGGATGCGGTAGCCTTAGCGGCGTTAATCTGAAGTTTGATAATGCCAGTGACTTTCTGTGCCATGATAAGCACCTCCTGAATAAAATGTGGTAATATGCGCGAAGCGCATTTCTTGCGGGGCCTTACGCCCCTCCCACGTTCCGACCGAACATACGGTCCGATGCGTTATTGGGATAATAACTCCACCTGATCGAGTTCGAACTCAACAGGGGTTTCTCGGCCAAACATAGAAACAATTACGCTGACCGAGTTCTTTTCGACCTCCATGCTTTCCACAACGCCGGTGAAAGAGCTCAGAGGACCATCGAGGATTCGCACAGTATCGCCGACAGCATAGCTGACAACGATCTCGCGCTTCTCGACACCCATCTGATACACCTCATCTTCGGAGAGGGGGAAGGGGTCGCTTCCGGATGCGCCAACAAAACCTGCAACACCACGCACATTGCGGATGACGTGCCAGGTATCGTCAGAGTAGACCATCTTGACAAAGACATAGCCGGGATACAGCTTCCGGTCATAAGTCTTGGACACGCCGGCTTCAGTGATCTCTGTCACGGTTTCCATAGGAATAGACACAGTGATGATCTGTTCCTGGAGCTGACGGCTCTGTACAGTCTTTTCGATGGTAGCTTTGACGGTGTTTTCATAACCGGAGTAGGTATGGACTACATACCACTTTGCAGCTTCAGCCATAGCTCGTCTCCTTAGTGGACAGCCTTGATCAGAGCATCAATGCCGAAACGAGCAACAAAGTCGAACACCCAAATAAACACGCCCACGACAACAACACATGCCAGGACGATCGCGGTGCTCTTAACGACTTGCTTGGGGGTGGACCAAACGACCTTCTTAAGTTCGCTACGGAGCTCACGGAAGTATCTACAGATGTGACCCCAGGTTCTCTTGAACCAGTTTTCCTTCTTTACTTCGGACATTTCGTGGCCTCCTTACTTGGTCTCGTTGTGAATGGTGTGCTTTCTGCAGAATCTGCAGTACTTCTTCATTTCGAGACGGTCAGGGTCGTTCTTCTTGTTCTTCATAGTGTTGTAGTTTCTCTGCTTGCACTCGGAGCATCTCAAAGTGACTTTAACGCGCATAACGGCACCTCCTTAAAATTGCCTCCCTGTATCACCCCGGCTAGAGTAAGATTTAGGAAGCGGCTCACTACAATTTGCCGCTCCGGGGCTGAAAAAGGCGCACAAAAAAAGCCCTTTTTCACAGGTAGAACCATTCTAACACAGGGGGGTGTTAAAGTCAACAATTTTTTTCTTTATTTTTTGGAGATTTTGCTGTATAATGGGTGCAAAATCCAAGATTTCAGGAGATGGAGCACTATGAAGAGAGTTATGGGTGTAGATTATGGCGATGCGCGGACGGGAATTGCGGTTTCTGACCTGCTTTGCAGCATTGTTGGCACTACCGCAGTCATCCACAGCAGGAACGATGAAAAAACCATAGCGCAGATCTGCACTATGGTGTCTTCGTCAGATGTTGGTGAGATTGTAGTGGGCCTGCCCAAGAACATGGACGGCACGGAGGGCGCAAGAGCCGAGTTGTGCCGGGCCTTTGCAGCTAAACTGGAGGATGCCACGGGTCTGCCTGTAAAGCTGTGGGACGAACGGAGAACTACCGTGGAGGCCCATAACATCCTTTCTCAGCATAATTATCACGGTAAAAAGCGCAAGGATACGGTGGACGCCGTTGCAGCCTCTTTGATTTTGGAAGGCTATCTTGCCTTCCGGGGGCGGTAAAGCAGCTCCTTTAGGCCTGTCAGTAGCAGCAGACCACCGAAAAACTTTTTGAGGATTTCTGTGTCCACCCGACGGCCAAAGAAGGAAACCAGGGCAGCAGCAATGCTGCCCCAAATCATCGCCGGCAAGATTTTCGGAATCTCTACAGAGCCCTGCTTCCGGTGAAACAGCGTGGCAATCAGTGCAGAGGGCAGGAAAAAGAGCAGATTGATCACTCTGGCATCGGCGTATTCTGTGCCTGCCACTATGGTCAGCCATAGCATCAGCAAGCTGCCGCCGCCCACACCCAGACCGGCCAGAAACCCCAGGAGGATCGCCACGGGTAAAGTCAGATATGTCAGCATAGATACCGGATCCCTCCCCATAAGATGATCAATCCCAGAAAACGGTGTAGCCAAACAACTGGAATGCGTTTTCCCCAAATGCCTGCAGCGACACCGCCGATGGCGCTGCCCAACAAATAGGGGAGGACCTCACGGAAAGGAAGATACCTGCCGGAAAACAACAGAGAGACTACACAGATCGGCGCAATAATTGCGATAGAGGCGGGGAAGCGCTCCTTTTCGGACAGACCGGTGCGGCTGCCCAACAGAGGCACCAGTACCATGCCGCCGCCTGCGCCAAAGAGCCCGTTGATGAGTCCAGCCGCTGCGCCGGCTAAGGATAGCAAAAGTTTATGACCCAATAAAAACAACCTCCCTGAGGAAAGGATTTCCTTGGGAGGTTGTTTTTATGCAAAGGACCTGTGCTCAAAAGCACAGGTCCTTACATTGATTAGTCGTGGTCGTGACCTTCGTGGTCGTGACCGTCATCGGCAACAAGCACCATATCCAGGGGCAGACGGTTGGTCTTACCAACGGTGAAGGTGGTGTCCTTGACAACGCTGTCATACCACTCGGTCAGATCGGCGCTGCGCAGCTCTTCGCTGATCATATAATCGCGGTAGGTCAGGTCGCCGTCGCCGACATAGTACATCACGTGGTAGCCGTACTCAGTCTCCACAACGCCTGCATCGCCGGCCTTACGGTCAGCATCAATGGCCCAGTTCAGGAAGCCTTCCACATAAGCGGAGCCTGCGTGGATGTCCTCAAACAGACCACCGGTGGAAGCGGTGGAGTCATCGGAGTTCTTCTTCACCAGTTCGATGAAGGATTCCTCGGTGGCTTCGCCATCCTGCCACTTCTTCAGCAGCAGTTCAGCTTCGGACTTGGCAGCGTTCTTCTCTGCATCGGAGTAGGTCTTGGTACCGTCCTCGTTGGGAGTGCCGCCCTCGAAGGCCACCAGCAGATGACGGACATTTGCCAGAGGACGGAGGTTGTCGTTGCGGCCCTGCCACAGAATGACATAGTAGCCGGTAGTGGTCTTGGTTTCCTTGCCGTCAGCATCGGTAGAGGTGGTGGTCTTGGCAATCACAGTGACGTCGTTGGCGACACGGTCCTTGTTGGCGATCCAGTCGCGTATCACATTGGAGATGCGGTTGTACATCACATTGGTGCATTCGGTACTTGCGGCATTTTCCTTCTCTGCGTTGATCTCCAGAGCAGCGATAGCGGCGTCCAGTTCCTCAACGGTCTTGTTTTCAGCCAACTTGTTGGCAACTTCTTCAGCAGCCTTCAGAGCGGCTTCGTTCTCTGCATCGGAGTAGGTCTTCTTGCCGTCATCGCCGGTGGTGCCGCCGGTGAGGTAGTCGGATCTGTTCACTTCGTAGAGATGATAGGAGAAGGAGGAGAAGTTGTCGAACTTATCCTTCTCATACTCACGGATGGCAGCGTCTTCATATTTCAGAGAGTCGCTGTAATTGTTGTAATAGGAGTTTGCGATGGCAGCAATGGTGCTGTACTCGGTGTAGCTCTTCAGGTTGGAGCCGTAGCCGTAGTTGGCGCGCAGATAGGTGTCTGCATCCTTGTAGCCGTAGTACATAGCGTACAGGCTCAGCTGGGACAGGGAGTTGTCCAGAGACTTCTGCTGCTCCTCGGTGAGCTTGTAGCCCTCAGCCATAGCCAGGTCGTACAGGGCGTAGTCGCTCTTAGCCTTGGTCAGGGCCTCGTTCAGCAGGTAGTCAGCCCAAGTCTGGTTGGTCTCCTCGTTGTAGATCTGCTCGTTCAGAGGCAGATGTACATCCAGACCCATCAGCATAGCGTAGGTAGGCGTGTTCTGACCGTAGCTGGAGTACCACTGGTTGTACATATTCATAACATAGTCAGTGAAGTAGTAATTGACCTGCACACTGTTCAGCTCCCGATCGCCAACAACGGCGGCCTGGGTGTTTCTGTCAATGATACCGGAGTTGTTCACGCCTCTGATGGACAGGACTGTGGCTGCGATCAGAGCGATAACAAGCATAATTGCAACGAATGCAATGGAAGTAGCTCTCAGCTTCTTATCTTCTTTCTGCTGCTTCAGCTGCTTTTCAGTCATCTGTGCAGCAGCCTGCTCCTTGCGGAGTTTCTTCTTACTGGATGCGCTCATGTAATCATTTCCTCTCAATACGAATGGTAGTTTCCGGATGCCCGTGGGCATATAGACCCGGCTATTATAACCGATTTGTTTTCCGGTTGCAAGTAGATTCTTTATGTTTCGGGAAAAATTACATATTTTTTTACAATTTACACCCAATTACACCCAAAAAACAAAAGACATGGGGAGCAAAGCCCCCCATGTCATACCCGCTTTGGCCGTATGCATCCGATTATGACCTGCACCAACTGGCAGGTGGGTTGCCGCTCCTGACTTTAGCTGCTCCCAACGTCCGCCCCATGTCAAAGCATAGGCGGGAGGTCTGCAATCCAGCCGGGAAGACTAACATCCCTAAATATAAATGTGGGTCCAAAAGGACACATTACGCACCAAGCAGGCAGAAAGTCAATCTTCGTCCTCGTCTTCCGCGTAGAGCTGATCCATTATGAGGTTGTAAACGGCCTCCAGCTCGGCTTCATCCTCGATAGCGCAGAGAATGGGGTCACCCTCGTCTTCTTCAACGGATTTAAGAATGCTTACTTCCAGATCTTCGATCTCCTCATCGGTGGCGGGAGTGACGGCGAGGTAGGTTGCGCCGTTGTATTCCACCGTGGTCAGCACTTCCAGCTCAAACTCAGTGCCGTCCTCATCCACAATGGTCATAAAATCAGAACCGTATTGATCGTTCATAAGATCGCCTCCGTATGTTTTTCGGTATCCTTATTTTATCCCAGAGCAGGAGCAAAATCAAGTGGGAATGTTGCATATCAATGCCATGCAAAGTTTTGTTAATTTGCCTATGAAAAAAGTATGCACAGTTAGAAGAAAACTATGTACATTATAAAATTCGCACTTTATTTATAATTTAGTGCTTTTCTTTTGCTTCTGGGTATGCTATAATACTACGACTGGTAGTATGCATATATGCCGGTTTTACAAAAGTTTGCTGTTTTTTTGCTGGCCGTAAGGCCACTCTATATAGGAGGTAATGGCATGGATCATGAGATGAATAACCAGGGCAAGCGCCGGGTTTCGCGCCAGAATTGGAAGATGCCTAAGGCATTGAAGATTCTTCGTGGCATCTGGGCTGGAGTCTATTCTCTTTTGAAGATCGCATTGGGTGCGGTGGCAACCGTGCTGCTTGTGGGTATCGTTTGCGGTTTTATTTTCCTGTTCACCCTTGGCGATTATTTGGAGGGCGATATTGCGCCTTTGGCCGGCGTTCAGCTGGAAGGCTTTGACTTAAATGAGCCGTCCTACGTTTACTATGTTGACGAATCCGGCAATATCCAGGTTCTGCAGAAGCTCTATCCGGAGCTGAATCGGGAATGGGTGGCATATGAAGACATTCCTGAGCATCTGATCAATGCGGCTGTGTCCATTGAGGATCACCGCTTCTTTGAGCATCAGGGCGTTGACTGGTTTACCACGCTGAAGGCTTGCGTCAATATGTTCGTCGGTTCCGGCGATCAGTTTGGTGGCTCCTCCATTACCCAGCAGCTGATCAAGAATCTGATGCTGATGGAAGACGAGGGCGCTGACGACGTTACGGTGCAGCGTAAAGTGCTGGAAATTTTCCGCGCGACGGAATTTGAACGCCGCTACGATAAGAGCGTCGTTTTGGAATGGTATTTGAATAAGATCTATTTGGGCAATCGCTGCGAGGGCGTTAAGGCCGCTGCTGCCAAGTATTTTGGCAAGGAGCTGGAGCACCTGACCGCTGCTGAGTGCGCCTGCCTGATCAGTATCACCAATAACCCTTCGCTGTTTGATCCCTATCGTACCAGCCTGGACGCTAAGGGTCTGACCGGTATGGAGCAGAATGATATCCGCCGCATCAATACGCTGTATATGATGCGTGAATACGGCTATCTGACAGAAGAGGAATACCAAGAGGCTTTAAACCAGGAGATCGTGCTGAAGAACGGCATTGACCCGGAAGATCGTGTGGCGGATTGCACCAAGGAAGGCTGCGGCTACCACGGCAAGGTTGGTACCTTTACGCTGCAGGACAACGGCCGGTATTACTGTCCTCAGTGCGGCAGCCTGACGGAGATCGGCGTCAATGCATCGCAGGAGGTCTATTCCTGGTTTGTGGATACTGCGGTTCGCGACGTTGCCAAGCAGATGGCTGACGAAGCCGGCCTGGAATGGAATAAGAAGACCCAGGATCTGTATCTGGAGCTGATCACCAACGGCGGTTATCATATCTATACAACTATGAATATGGATGTCCAGAAGCAGGTGGACAAGATCTATACGGACTTAAATGAGATCCCCAAGACCGCCAGCGTTCAGCAGCTGCAGTCTGCCATCGTCGTTGTGGATAACAATTCTGGCGATATCGTAGCATTGGCCGGTGGCGTTGGCGAGAAGGATGTCTTCTTTGGGTACAGCCGTGCTGAGTCCGATCAGCTGCAGCCTGGTTCTTCCATCAAACCGCTGACCATTTATGCGCCGGCATTTGAGCTGGGTCTGTTTACGCCTGCGTCTTCCCAGAAGGATATGCCGCTTTATTACACGACAGATCCTGAGAAGCCGGAAGCAAAACCTAAGCCCTATCCGTTAAACACCAGTAAGGCAAACTATGCGTACAGAAGAAACATCCTCTACGGCGTTACCCAATCCGTTAATACCGTGGCGGTTCAGACGCTGAACAACATTGGCCTTGAGTACAGCTTTAACTTCGCAAAAGACAAGTTCGGCTTGTCTACGCTGATCGAAAGCGAAGAAAGAAACGGAACGACATTCTCGGATATCGGCTTGTCGCCGCTGGCAATGGGCGCACCTACCGATGGCGTTACTGTCAGAGCAATGAGCGCTGCCTATGCGACCTTTGCCAATAATGGTGTTTACCGGGAAGCCAGAACCTTTACCAAGGTCTATAACGGCAAGGGTGAGGTTGTGCTGAGCAATGCCCAGGATTCCGAGCAGATCCTCGGCGAAAAGGCAGTAACCTATATGAACTACTGCCTGGAAAACGTAGTTACAAGCGGTACCGGTAAGGCTGCCCAGATCAGCGGCCAGGTGGTGGCAGGCAAGACCGGTTCTACCACCAGCAACAAAGACCGCTGGTTCTGCGGTTATACCGATTATTATACGGCAGCTATCTGGTGCGGCTACGATACGCCTGAGGTCATTCAGCTGACGGAAGATGGCCGCAACCCGGCAACCGTATTGTTTAATAAGGTAATGGCGCCGATCCACAAGGGATTGGATACAGCTCCGCTTTATGACAAGAGTCAGCTGGTCAGCGTCGGCATTTGTCTGGACTCCGGCAAGGTGGCAACAGATGCCTGCCAGCACGATGTCCGTGGCAGCCGTGTGGAATATGCTTTGGTGTATCCTGACGATGTGCCCAAGGAAACCTGCGATAAGGATATTATGCTGGATTATTGCGTAGACGGGGGTGCCTCCACTTACTGTAAGAATATGGCCAATATGGGCCGTGTGGCGCTGACCAAGAAAGCATTGCTGATGGTTACCCAGGATGAGCTGGATGCCATCATTGAGGC
>JAZKZN010000033.1:0-8155 GCA_045612705.1 Faecousia sp.
CATGGTGCCGCACTCCTGCATATCCTGGAATGCGATGACCTCAGCGCGAATGAAGCCGCGCTCGAAGTCGGTGTGGATCTTACCGGCAGCCTGGGGAGCCTTGGTGCCACGCTTGATGGTCCAGGCACGGCACTCGTCGGAGCCGGCGGTCAGGAAGGAGATCAGACCCAGCAGCGCGTAGGAGCTGCGGATCAGGCGGTCCAGACCGCTCTCTTCCACGCCCAGCTCTTCCATGAACATGGCCTTCTCGTCGGGATCGTCCAGCTCAGCGATGTCAGCCTCCAGCTTGGCGCAGATGGGCAGACACTGGCTTCCTTCGGCGTCCGCCAGAGCCTTGACGGCCAGGTAGTGGCGGTTGTTCTCGGGCTCGTTGACCTCGTTCTCAGCCAGGTTGGAGACATAGATGGTCTTCTTCAGAGTCAGCAGGTCGGACTGGCCGATCACAGCCAGCTCCTCGGCATCGTCGGTGAAGGTCCGGGCCAGCTTGCCTTCGTTCAGGTGCTTCAGCAGGCCCGTCAGCAGGTCGGCCTCCTTCAGGAAGCGCTTATCACCGCCCTTGGCAGCCTTCTGGCACTTGTCGATCCGGCGCTCCACCATCTCGATGTCGGCCATGACCAGCTCCAGGTTGATGATGTCGATGTCACGCAGGGGATCGGTGGTGCCCTCCACATGGGTGACGTTGCTGTCCTCGAAGCAGCGGACCACATGCACGATGGCATCGGTGGTACGGATGTTGGAGAGGAACTTGTTGCCCAGGCCCTCGCCCTTGCTTGCGCCCTTCACGAGGCCGGCGATGTCGACGAACTCCACCACGGCGGGGGTAAACTTCTTGGGCTTGTGCACCTCAGCCAGCCAGTCCAGCCGCTCGTCAGGCACGCTCACCACGCCCACATTGGGGTCGATGGTGCAGAAAGCATAGTTGTCAGCGGGAACCCCCGCGTTGGTGATGGCATTGAAAAGAGTGGACTTGCCCACGTTGGGAAGACCGACGATACCAAGCTTCATATATATAAACTCCTTTGTATTGTTCTCAGGTCACAAAATTACATCTTATTCTATCACAGAAGTTTTGATCTGTCGATCCCTTTTCTCCGTTTTCGGCGTCAAAAAACCTTGATAAATAAAGGATTTTTAAGGAGATAGAAGAAGAAATGAAATTAGGTATTGTAGGACTGCCCAATGTAGGCAAGTCCACTCTGTTTAACGCCATCACCAACGCCGGTGTGCCGGCTGACAACTATGCTTTCTGCACCATCGACCCCAATGTGGGCGTGGTGTCCGTTCCCGATGAGCGTCTGGATTGGCTTGCCCAGCTCCACAACCCCAAGAAGCTCACCCCCGCGGTGGTGGAGTTTGTGGACATTGCAGGCTTGGTAAAAGGCGCATCCAAGGGCGAAGGCCTGGGCAACAAGTTCCTCTCCAACATCCGCACCACCGACGCTATCGTTCACGTGGTCCGCTGCTTTGAGGACTCCAATGTCACTCATGTGGAAGGCTCTACCGATCCCCTTCGGGATATTGAGATCATCAATCTGGAGCTGGTGATGGCCGACATTGAAATGGTAGAACGCCGGATCGACAAGGCCCAAAAAGCCATGAAGGGCGGCGACAAGAAGTTTGCCCGGGAGGCCGATCTCTTCGCGGAGCTGCTGAGACATCTGAACGAGGGCAAGTTAGCCCGCACCTTTGACGGCACGGAAGACGATATGGCTCTCATTGCCACTTCCGACCTGTTGACTCTGAAGAAGACTATTTATGTTGCTAATCTGGC
Organism: Faecousia sp.; assembly: GCA_045612705.1. Classification (GTDB taxonomy): domain Bacteria; phylum Bacillota; class Clostridia; order Oscillospirales; family Oscillospiraceae; genus Faecousia. Next base: position 1,772 of record JAZKZN010000033.1, read on the forward strand.
CGAGAGCGAGATCAACGAGCCGGAGAGCACCCGCCACTATTTGGCAGTGAAAGCCTTGGCAGAGTCCGAAGGAAGTCAGCTGCTTCCCATCTGCGCCAAGCTGGAGGCGGACATCGCAGAGCTGGATGACCCCGAGGAAAAGGCAATGTTTATGGAGGAGCTGGGCGTGGCAGAATCCGGTTTGGACCGGTTGATCCGCAGCTCTTACGCGCTGCTTGGTCTGATCTCCTTCCTCACCGCCGGCAGCGACGAATGCCGGGCTTGGACCATCAAGAAGGGCACCAAGGCGCCTCAGGCCGCCGGCAAGATCCACACCGATTTTGAGCGGGGCTTTATCCGGGCAGAAGTCATCGCCTTCAAGGATATGCAGGAGCAGGGCACTATGGCCGCCGCCAAGGCAAAGGGTCTTGTCCGCAGCGAAGGCAAGGAATATGTGATGAAGGACGGCGATATCGTCAATTTCCTCTTCAATGTATAATAAAGAAAAGCCGTGGTCCAAAAGACCACGGCTTTTTGCGCCCGAACATATTCATTGTAGCAGATACTCCTCTTCTGTGTCAACTATTATATGGGCATATTGCCGGATTTCTCTCATTTGCATAATTAGTTTTCGTGCATTTTGTATATGTTTGCCACTTGAAAATACCATTTTCTTGTGTTATATTACAGTCAGAAAGGGTGATACCAATGTACTAATCAGTAAACCCTAGACAGAACTTCCGATCCGGGAAATGTTCCAACATACAAGTTGCTCACTTAGAGCGGATGTGGAAAACAGATAAAAAAGATGTTTCGGAATGGATTTCATAGTGGATTGAAAGGATCTGTCAATCCCGCAGAAAGAGAGGTTAACCAAAGATGTTAGATATCAAGATAGCACAGAAGTAGCCCTTAACTGATGGAAAAAGAAATCAGTTAAGGGCTACTTCTTTGTTATTTTGGTTGCAAAATCCGGACTGCTGCTTTTGCACGAACCGGGCGTTTTTTATAGGGATTACTCCGTCTCCGTTTCAGCCTTGCGGCGATAGAAGAACGCGCTGACAACCATAATCACTGCGAAAATGATCAGGTAGAACAGCACCGGGAAGGAGAACCGGCCGGCAGCCTTTGCGGCCTGGAAGGGCGTAATGCCGTGGGCATAAACAGCGGCAAACACCATAAATGCGCAGGCGATGATAGCGACAACGGGCAAAATGAAACGCTTAAAAACACCCACATCCTTTTCCTTCTTCATCCACATAATGAACATAGGAATGTACATTGCGTAAATGGTGACGATCGGCAGCTCGGAAGAGTCAAAATTGAACAGGCCGAACCAACCGGCAGTCAAATTTGCGCCGTAGAAGTAAACCATCCACAGGCAGCACACCAACAAGCCCCAAACAGCGGAGTTGGTAGTCATATTGGTAGTGGGGTCGATCTGGGCGAACATCTTGGGATTGGGTCCCTGATTACGGGCGGCAACAGCATACATACCGCGGGTAGCAGCGACCATCAGGCCGTTCAAGGTGCCCAGGCAGGAGATCACGATGCAGACCTGCAGGATCTTGCCGCCCACATTGCCAAAGATATTGCTGAAGGCAGTGGGCGCACCGTTGGCAATCAGTTCACCGGTGGTTGCGCCGCCGGCAACGCCAACGAAGTACATTACATACGCGGTCACAACGATGATAGAGCCCAGGACCAGAGCGATGGGCAGATTCTTCTTGGGATTCTTCAGTTCAGCGTTGATGGACGTAGCCACGATCCAACCCTCGTAAGCGAAGACGGTGGCAACGACACCGCCGAACAGACCGGCCATACCGCCCTTGGAGGGATCTACGATGGTGGCAAAGTTCTCAGGCAGCGTGCCATTTGCAGAGCCATAGATCACACCCACAACCGCCATCAGGCAGATAGGGATCAGCTTAATCACAGTAGCGCTGACCTGGAACTTGCCGGCCAGCTTGGGGGAGAATGTATTGAGCACATAGTTGCCAATCAGGAACAGGGCAGCCAGGGTCATAACCTGGGGATCTGCGGCGCCCCAACCCAAAATCTCACCGAAATAGCGGGCGGAAACCCAAGCCAGCACGCCAGTCATAGCGGGATAATAGATGTTTACCAGGAACCAGGCCATCACATAGCCATATCCCTTACCGCAGGTAGCTTCCGCATAGTCAACAACGCCGCTGACCTTCTGATAACGGGTTGCCATAACAGCAAACATAGCGGAGCAGATGACCATCAGCAGGCCGGTAATGATCCAGGACATAATGCCCAAAGTCATATTGCCGCCGGTCTTCTCCAGCACGGTCTGCGCCTTGAAGAACACACCGGAACCGATAACAGTACCGACAACCATACAGATCGCGGTAGGCAGACCATAGCGCTTTTGCAGGTTTTCTTTCATATTTTTTCCTCTCCTTCTCCTGTTTGGGGTGGCAAAAACATCCCCCCCGCAGGTTGATAGGCCTATTATATGTAATCAGAACGGGAATTACAAGAAAAACTTTATTATTTCCGCTAAATATTACTATATTCATAATATTTATGCGTTTTTACAAAAAGCACCCCTTCTTTATGCAAGAAAGGGTGCTTCTATTCAAAAGTGATCACTCTGATTTCGTATCCCGATCCATCAGCAGATGCACCACATCCTCCGGCGCAATCTCACCTCGGACCAGGCGGTAGATACATTCCACAATCGGCATCTCAACCCGGTATTTATCGGCCAGTGTCTTGACAGCAGGCAAGGCGTGAAGACCCTCCACCACCATGCCGATCTGCCGGGTAGCCTCTTCTGCCGGCACGCCCTTTCCCATCAGCATACCGCAGCGGTTATTACGGCTGTGCATACTGGTAGCAGTGACGATCAGATCGCCGATGCCGGCAAGGCCGGCAAATGTCTGTTCCTTGCAACCCATAGCCATACCCAGCCGGGAAATCTCCGCGATACCCCGGGTAATGAGGGCGGCCTTTGCATTGTCGCCGTAGCCGAGACCGGCTGCCACGCCAGCGGCAAGGGCGATTACATTCTTGGTAGCGCCGCACAATTCCACACCCAGCACATCGTCATTGGTATATACCCGCATACAAGTGCCCCAAAATACTGTTTGGACCTGCTCCGCCACCGTCTGATCCGCGCAAGCAGAAACAATAGTGGTGGGCAAATCCTTAGCCACCTCCTCTGCGTGGGTCGGACCGGAAAGCGCTACCAGCTTTACAGTGGGATTATTGACCTCCTGGGCGATGATCTGCGTCATCGTCATAAAGGTATCGGTCTCGATACCCTTGGCCACATCTACAATGATCTGGCCGTCCGCCACATACGGAGCGGCCAAGCGAGCAGTGCTCCGCACAAAGGGAGACGGCACGGCAAACAGCAGAATATCTTTCCCCTCACAGGCCTCCCTAATCTCCTCTGTAAAAGAGATGCCCCGGGGGATTTCCATACCGGGCAAATTGGGATGCGCCCGCTTGGCGGAAAGGTCCTTCACTTCCTGAGGAAGGGCGGACCACACTGTCACCGTATGGCCGTTATTGTACAGTATACGGGCCAGCGCGACACCCCAGGTGCCGGCGCCCAGCACTCCGATATTACTCATAATTCCATCATTCCTTTTTCTTATAGTCGGTCAGTCTTTCAGAATGTAGGCAGCAGTGATCTCGCCATAGTAGGCCGTATGGAAATTATTTTCATCGATGCTGCCCAGCTTGTAATAGCGGTTGCGGCTCTCCTCGTGAATATCAGAGAGCACCTGATCCTGCTGGTAGAGCACCTTGCACTCCAAAGTCAGGGGCAGTTCCAGAATACCCGGCACGGAGACGGTCTCTCCGTCCACCAGGGTCAGATTCAGCTTCTTGATTTTATCCACATCCCTGCCGGACTCTGTGCCGCAGACACCTAAAATACTCTTGTCGCACTCGCCCAGGGGGACATTGACGGTGAACTCGCGGTTTTTGTCCAGCAAAGTCTTGGTGTGACGGCTCTGACGGACAAAGGCAATAAAAATCGGCTTTTTCCACTCCACGCCCATTGTGCCCCAACCGATGGTCATCGTATCCACCTGGCCGTCGGCCTTGGTGGTCAACAGGACACCTTTTTCAATGGCGCTGAGGATCTGGGGCGCGTACTCCCATACATTGATTTTCTGTTTCATCCAATCATCCTCCTATCGAAAATTACAACTATCATACCCAAAAAACACATCCTTGGCAAGCATAACTTGTCAAATATCCCTTAACGCATCTGATCAAGATCCTCTTGGGTGATGTCTCTGTAAGGCTTACAGGGATTGCCGAAGGCCACGCAGTTATCCGGGATATCGTGGACAACCACAGATCCTGCGCCGATAACCACATTGCTGCCGATGGTGGTGCCCGGTGTGACCACCGTACCGCCGCCAATCCACACATTGCTGCCCACAGTAATAGGTCTGGCGTACTCGTAGAGTTTGTTCCGCAGTTCCGGGTGGATGGGATGGTGGGCAGTGTAGAATCCGCAGCTAGGCCCGATGAACACATAGTCACCAAAGGTAATTTTCCCCGGATCTACAAACACGCAGTTATTATTGGCAAAGAAGTGGTCGCCCACCTGGATATTCCAGCCGAAGCCGCAGAAAACATTGGGTTCAATGTACGGATCTGTTCCCACCTTGCCGAAAAGTCGGCGGATAATCTGCTCCCGCTTTTCCATATCCGACGGATGGGTGTGGTTATATTCATAGCATAGCTCAGCGCACTTCAAGTGGTCCTCCTCCCTGCCGGGGAAGGTGGTGTCATACATAAGGCCTGCCTGACATTTTTCAAACTCGGTCATACTTCCTCCTTATATGCATCAAATGCCGGGCAAGCCCGGCATTTGTTGGGTTGTTTTTACTGAATCACTTCCCGCAGCCATTCCAAAGTGCATTCCACCATATGCTTACCGGTTTCGGCGCTGGCTTCCTTTGCGCTTTGTGCAAACCACTCGGTGTTATCCTTGCAACGGGACAGATCTACCAACTCGGGGTATGTACCCATCAACAGGCTGGTCTCCCACTTGCCGGCGTGGTCAAAGCCGCCGCACTTGATCTGGGCGTCTGCGCCAATAAGGGGAATGACCTTGATATAGGAGAAGGGGTCATCCTCGGAGCCCATATCCTCATAGTAGGTGGCATAAGCATCGCTGCCCCACCAGCCCTTGCCCAGCTTTTCTTCCATATATTCCATGGTGACTTTCTTGGCAGCCTTGTGGCAGGCGATGGTCATGGGCATCAGACCGGCGCCCTCTGTCTGGTGATGAGGCACAAGGTAGATATTCTTATGACCGGCATCAATCATCGACTTAAGGATATAGTACAGGTAATTTACATACGCGTCCTCATCCACATGGAAGTGACTGGGCTTGGGTTCGCAAACCGCATAGGAAGCGACACCGTACCAGATCGGAGGACAGACAACGATTTCCTTTTCCTTTTCCAGCTCCCGCAGGCAGCCGGTGACTACCAGAGTGTCTGTGCCGCAGGAGGCGTGACGGGCGTGGTATTCCATCGTGCCGATGGGGATCACAAAAGGAACTTTGCGGTCCACTGCATCCTGGATCTGGTCGTAGAACATTTCAAGCATCTGCATAATTCATATCTCCTTTTGGTTAAAATGCACCCAGTTTCCTGGGTGCATTTTCTGTTTTTTAGAAGTGCAGTTCGGGGCAGATCTCGGGGATCTCGGGGCTGAGGATCTCGTAGCCGCCGTCCTTAACAGCAATACCCTTCTCCCAACGGACGCCGTAGGTGTCTCCAGAGATGTAGGTATCTACCTGATAGGTCATATTGGGCTTCAGGAAGTAATCGGAGCTGGTTTCCACCCAGGGTGCTTCCACTTCGATAATGCCAGTGCCGTGGAGAGGACCGTAAACGAAGTTCTTCTCATAGCCGTTGTCAACAAAGTACTTGTAGAAGTTCTTAGCGATGTCGGCGGCATAGACGCCTGCCTTGACCTGCTTCTCAGTCCATGCGTGGGCCTCACGGCAGAACTGAACGGTATCACGGCGCTCACCCTCCAGCTTGCCCAGGCAGATGGGATAGCCGATGGCAGCGGAATAGCCGTCGATCTTGGCAGACAGGTTCAGCTGCACGATGTCACCCTTCTGGAATTCCCGGTAAGAGGAGCGGGAAATGGCGTGACGGGTGGAAGCCTCGGAGAAAACATACATGGGAAGGCCTTCATACTCAGCGCCGTTTTCATAAACAGCCTTCTGGGCAACACCAACCATCTGCAGTTCGGTCATTCCGGGACGGATAGCCTTGATCACTTCCTCAGTAGCGATATTGGCAATACGATAGCCTTCTGCCAGACAAGCCAATTCGGCCTCAGACTTAATGGAACGCAGCTCCACCATTACCTTACCGGCATCCACCAGCT
>JAZKZN010000034.1:0-20525 GCA_045612705.1 Faecousia sp.
CCAAAAAAACGCCCCCTTCCTTTTTTGCCTGACAGCTTCCTTTTTATAGGTCAAATCACATCGATCTCAATTGTGCTGTCCGGCAGGTCTTCGCTGGAAACGGTCAGCCTCAGCTTGCCTTTCTCGGTGGAGGACACTACCGCAAGGACTCTGCCCTTGTAGAGATGGGCAGTCTTACTGGTGTAATCATCGTCGCCGCAGGGGTTAGCGCAGAAGAAGGCCTCCAGTTTACCGCCTTCCACACGACAGGTGAGCAGTTTGTCACACTCCACGATCTCCACGCCCTTACTGTCGGTGAGGATGGCTTCAATGTAGCACAGATCCCGACCGTCAGCGCGAATCGCAGCGGTCTCCGCCTTCAGCCGGATCACACGGCTCTCATCCGCCGTCAGCAGGGTTGCTTCGCTGGTCTTCTGTCCGTCCCTGTAGGCAACGGCTTTCAGTTCACCCTTTTCGTAGGTGGTCTCCAAAGTCGCGATATTCTTCTCGGGAACGGTCTTGCCGATTTCCTTGCCATTTAAGTACCAAAGCACATAGTCCGCGCTGGTGTAGGTCTCGCACTTCACAGGTTTGCCAACGAAGCTGTCGTCAAATGTCCAGCTCTCGTCCACATCGTTCCAATGCCAGCGGGTTCCGTAGTGCTTTTCCCCGTGGTGCTTGGGATGGGTGACAAAGATGTGGATAGCATTATCTGCAAACCACACAGACTCCCGGAAATAGGACTGGGGTCTTCTGCGGCCGCACAGATCCAGGTCGCCCTGATTGCAGGTGCGCCAGGGATAGCGGATGTAGTAGCCGCCCTCTTCATCCAGATCGCTGTCCCACCAGTGGGCGCCGTGGCCTACCTCGCCCAGATTGTCGATAGCAGTCCACGTAAAATCGCCGATGTTGTAGCTGTTGTTGAGCACATTCTGCCAGTAGTCATAGATGTTCGCGTTTTCGCCAATATTCCAGTTTTCAGAGCCCCAGATGACCTTATCCGGGTTCTTTTGGTGAAAAATATCGTATTTTTTGTGGTAGTAGTTAAAGCCGATGATGTCCAGAGGCGCTTCGATCTCACGGGTGATGTCCATAATGCGCTCCGCATCGCCGTTTCCGGTGCGCTCGCACATATAGGACTTGTAGTCCTCGGGATCAATGCTCTCCGCCTGGTACTCTGCCAAAGAGATTTTCTGGATACAAGCCGTGACAAGCTTGGTGTCGTCGTGCTTTTTTACCTCTTCCGTGAGGGCTTTTGCCCACATAGCGCCGCGGGAAGTGCCGTCGATCTCATAGATCTCATTGCCGATGGAATAGCTGAGGACGCAGGGGTGATTCCGGTCTCGCTTGACCATAGAGGCAATATCTCTCTGCCACCACTCCTTGAAGAAGATATGATAGTCGTGGGTGACAAACTTCCGCTTGGTCCAGATATCGAAAGCCTCGTCCATCACGATCATGCCCAGTCGGTCGCAGACCTCCAGCAATGCAAGGGAGGGTGGGTTGTGGGCAATACGGACCGCATTGAAACCGGCCTCCTTCAGCAGGCGGATCTTTCGTTCCTCTGCTACCGGATAGGCGGTAGCACCCAATGCGCCGTGGTCGTGATGGATACAGCCGCCGCGAAGCTTGACGGGTTTTCCGTTCAGGATCAGACCCGTTTCGGGACTGACGGAAAATGTTTTGATACCGAAGGTAGATTCACTTTGATCCAGCACCTGTCCGTCGCTGCACACATCTGCGTAAACCATATACAGATACGGATTATCCACATCCCACAGCTGGGGGTTTGCCAGAGTGATCACATATTCATTTTCTGCCTTTTCCCCGGCCTTTACAGCAAAGGGAACCGTGGTCTGGGCGATGGTATCGCCATTGGCGTCAGCGATCCGGAATGCCACCTGGCCTGCCTTGTCCACATCGGAGGTAAGGGTGTATTTCAGCACCACATCTGCCTTATCTTCCGTCACATTCCGGGCAGAAACGAACAGATCCCAAGGCTCGATCCGTACATCGCCGCCTTCACAGAGGAAGATATCTCTGTACAGACCTGCGCCGCTGTACCAGCGAGTGGAGTGTTCCAAAGGATTGGTGGTGATGACCAGTTTGTTGCTGATGCCGTCCAGCACATATTCCGTCAGATCCACAAGATACGGGGTATAGCCGTGGGGATGCTGGTCAACCAGATTCTCGTTCAGATTCACCTCAGACAGGCTGTACGCGCCGTCTACCCACAGAATATAGTGCTTATCCGCAGACAGATTCAGATACTTGACATACTTGGCGCAGCCCAGCTGGAAGAAGCCCATGCTGGGATCTCCGTCTTTATCGCGCTGTTTTAGAATCGAGTAGTCATGGGGCAGATCCACATCCAAAAACTCGCCTTTGGTGGGGATCTCTGTAAACTTCCAATTCTTGGAAATGCAGGTCTTGATCATGTTTCCCTCTCCTTATTCTTATCTCGTTATTCTTCTGTTTCTTTCAAATCCTCAAACACTGTAGTCTGCCGGAAATCGCCGATGGGTCTGCCTTCCATGCAGTCGTCAAACTGCTCGCCGGTCATGGTTTCATGCTCCAGCAGGTACTCTACCACACGCTTCATCTTATCGGCATCTCTGGTAAGGATCTGGCTGCAATGTTCATAAGCCTTGTCCATCAGCGCCTTTACTTCGTCGTCGATAGTGCCAGCCACCTTCTCCGAGTAGCCTTTAACCTTCTCATAGTCCCGACCAATGAACAGTTCGTCGCCGCCAGCATAGGACACCGTTCCCAGGCTCTCGCACATACCGTACCGGGCAACCATATCCCGGGCCAGTTTGGAAGCCCTGTCGATGTCGTTGGAAGCGCCGGTGGAAATATCTTTCAGGAACAACGCTTCCGCCACACGGCCGCCCAACAGGCCCACGATTCTCTCGTACATTTCATTGCGAGTCAGATGGTCACTGTCTTCCCGGGGGCTGGTCCAAGTGAGGCCCAGGGCGCGGCCTCTGGGAATAATGGAGATCTGATGGACCGGATCATGGGTAGGCAGGCTGTGCATTGCCACGGCGTGACCTGCCTCGTGGACTGCGGTGATCTTCAGATCCTTCTGCAGGCGGACGCGGCTGTGTTTCTCCGGTCCGGCCATAATCTTCATCATGGCATCGTTCATATCCTGCATATTCAGCGCAGGACGATCCTCCCGGGCAGCCATAATTGCCGCCTCGTTCAGCAGATTGGACAGGTCTGCACCGGTGAAGCCAGAGGTTGCCAGCGCCACCTTTTTGAGGGATACGGAGTCATCCAGCCGTTTGCCCTTAGCATGGACCTTCAATATCTCCTCACGGCCCTTGGCATCGGGGGTGTTCACATAGATCTGACGGTCAAACCGGCCGGGCCGGAGGAGCGCCGGATCCAAAATATCCGGGCGGTTGGTGGCTGCCAGGACGATCACGCCCTCGGTTTTGCCGAAGCCGTCCATCTCCACCAGCAGCTGATTCAGTGTCTGTTCCCGTTCATCGTGACCGCCGCCCAAACCGGCACCGCGCTTGCGGCCCACAGCATCGATCTCATCGATAAAGATAATGGCAGGTGCTACCTTTTTAGCCTGGTCAAACAGATCCCGGACGCGGCTTGCACCCACGCCCACATACATCTCCATAAAATCAGAGCCGGAAATGGACAAAAACTGCACCCCCGCCTCTCCTGCCACCGCACGGGCCAGAAGGGTCTTGCCGGTACCGGGCGCGCCGGCCAGCAGAATGCCATGGGGAATCTTGGCGCCGATATCCGTAAACTTCTTGGGATTGCAGAGGAAATCTACCACTTCCTGCAGTTCGGCTTTTTCCTCATCCACGCCGGCCACGTCATTAAAGGTGACCCGTTGGCCACCGGGCAGACCCTGAGCCGTGCGAGCCTTGCCAAAATTGGCCATAGGATGATTTTGATTGGAGCGGCTTATCAGCAGCGCCCACACCAGCAAAAGCACCAAGCCTGCCAAAATGATCGGCAGGATAAAATCGTAGGGAGACAGGGGCTCTTCGGCGATAAAGTTGTAGCTTTCCAGCACGCCGGACTGAGACTGGTCCTGAAGCAGCTGCCACAGATCCTGACGGAATCCCTCGGGGTCTGCCAGCTGCACCAACAGAGCGTCCTTGCCGTTATATTGGGCGTGAAGTTCCAGCCTGATATATTCTCCCTCCACCACAAAGCTCTTGACCTGCTCATCCCGGAACAAGGCGATCACCTGGGAGTAGGGCACATTATCTACCCTGGTGCCGAACAGACCCAGCATCCAGGAGAATGCCAGCGCCAGGATCGCCACATACAGGATAACGGTAATCATTCTGCGTTTTTTCAAGATGGTTGTTTCTCCTTACTTCTCGTATACTTCCGGCTTCAGTACGCCAATGTAGGGCAGGTTGCGGTACTGTTCATTAAAGTCCAGACCATAACCCACCACGAACTCATTGGGAATGACGAAACCGGTATAATCGGGAACCAAAGTGACGCCGGGCTTCCGGCGTTCAGGCTTATCCAGCAGGGTGCAAATCTTCAGAGAAGCAGGCTCCTTGCTCAGAATATAGTCTCTGGTGAAGGTCAGAGAGTTGCCGGTGTCGTAAATATCCTCCAAAATCACCACATGACGGCCTTTGATATCCACAGACAGGTCCTTTTTCACATTTACGGTATTGGTTGTACAGGTGCCACCGTAGGAGGAAATGCACATAAAATCCACCTCACAGGGAACCGCCACATTGCGTACCACATCCGCAAAGAACATAAAAACGCCTTTCAGCACACCCACAAAAACCGGGTTCTTACCAGCGTATTCCTCCGTCAGCATCTGCGCAAGTTCCCGCACCTTGGCCTGGATTTCTTCTTCGCTGACGAGTATCTTCTGAATATTCTTTTCCATCACAGAATCTCCCCTTTTCTCGTTGTTAAAGATATTCGATTTGGATTGTGACGGCATTTTCCCCGCCCCGGATCCTATCCAGGTTTCCGCCGAAACCTGCCACACCCACTACGCCGGTGTCATCCGCAATCACAGGAACGCGGTCTCTCCGGGCAGCAGGGATCTTTCTGTCAATAAAGAGCTTTTTTAGACTTTTTGTTCCGCCCTGCAGACGGATGGCATCCCCCTCCCGACGGGAGCGTACCACCAACCGGCCCTGGGGGATCACAGAAAAAGCGCCGTCACATACCGGCAGTTCTCCCGCCGGTCGGCAGTGGATCTTCATTCCCGCCTCGGGCACATCGGTCACGCCCGGGCAGCACAGCTCTCTGGGAACGATCTTTTCTTCCTTTTCCCCCACCACCAAAACATCATAGCTCCGGGTCATCGTCACGCCACCTGGAAAACAGGCTTTCGCTGAAGGTTTTCCAGAGAATACCAGTTTTTCAAGGGCGGCAATATGCTCTGCCTCCGGTTCTTTCACCCCGGCGTTTACCAGCATTTGCCCCAACACACGGCTGCGAATACCTGGCGTCAACCCCCGTAGTTCCCGCACGTCACAGGTCATTGCCTTTTCCGCCTCTGCAGCCAGCGCGTCTTCGTCCTGACGAAGACGCAAAGCCATAGCGGACAGATTTTTTGAAAAGCTGGGATTCTCCTGCTTCAGCAGAGGCATCACACGATGACGCAAGCGATTGCGAAGAAATGCGTCGGTCTTGTTGGAGCTGTCCTCCACAAAGGGAATACTATATTCCGCCAGAAAGGCCAGCACTTCGTCACGGGTGATCTCCAGCATAGGTCGGATCAGCTTCCCGTTTACGGGGGAAATGCCTCCCAAGCCTTTCAGACCTGTACCCCGTACCAGGTGCATCAGTACCGTCTCCCCATTGTCATCTGCGGTATGGGCCGTAGCGATCTTGCCCTCCAGCGTTCGCAAAAAGGCATACCGTGCCTCTCTGGCCGCAGCCTCCAAACCCTTTTCACCGGCCACCACCTGAGCAGCGCCTTCCGCAAGCGGAATATGATACCCAGCGCAGAAATCCCGCACAAAGGCCGCATCCCGATCCGATTCTTCACCCCGCAGACAGTGGTTAAAATGGGCTGCGGAAAGGCTGATCTTCAATTTATCTTTCAGCAAATACATTGCCCAAAGCAGCGCCATAGAATCGGCGCCGCCGGAGACCGCGCACACCACTTTGTCCCCGGGCTGCAGCATTTTCTGCCGGGAGGCAAAAGCGCAAAGCTTATTCAGCATGCTTCCACTCCCGATCGGTAAAGGTCTGATACTGAGGTACCCACTGGAGCTTCACAGTACCCACCTCGCCGTGGCGGTTCTTGGATGCGATACACTCCGCCACGCCCTTATCTTCGGTATTCTCGTTGTAATATTCATCTCGATACAGGAACAGAACCACATCCGCATCCTGCTCGATAGCGCCGGATTCACGCAGATCCGACAGCATAGGCCGCTTGTCCGTACGGCTTTCCGGACCACGGGACAGCTGGCTCAAACAGATCACAGGCACATTCAGTTCCTTGGCCATGATCTTCAAAGAGCGGGAGATCTCACTGACCACATTCACGCGGCTGTCGCCACCCTTACTGTACCCGGAACCATTCATCAGCTGCAGGTAGTCGATGACCACCATCCCCAGATTGTCCAGCCGGCGGCATTTTGCGCTCATCTCCGCCACAGTGATAGTGGGGTTGTCGTCAATGCGGATATCCGTTTGGCTCAGAGAAACGGAAGCCATACTCAGCTTGCTCCATTCCTCCTCGGAAAGCTTGCCGGTGGCCATTTTCTGGCTATCTACAAAGCTCTCAATGGCCAGCAAACGCATGGCCAGCTGTTCCCGGGACATTTCCAGATTGAAAATAGCCACGGTCTTCTTGGACTTTTTCGCCACATTCAGGGCAAGATTCAACGCAAAAGCAGACTTACCCATAGCCGGACGGCCTGCTACCAGCACCAGATCGGAATTGTTCAGGCCGTTGATCTTCTTATCCAAATCCCGCATACCTGTGGACAGGCCAGGGATGGCAGAGTCAGACTGGCTCAGTTCTGTCAGCCGGTCAAAGACCTTGTGGAGCGTCACGCCGATATGTTCCAGCGAGTCACCCCGCTCACCCTTGCGCAAGGCATAGATTTTCTTCTCCGCTGCCTCCAAAATCTCACCGGTCGTACCCACCTGAGACTGGACCATCTGAGCGATCTCTGCGGAGGCATCCGCCAGGCCGCGAAGGGTTGCCTTGTCCCGGACAATGCTGGCATACCGCACCGCATTGGCCGCTGTAGGAGTGATCTCCATCAACTGCAAGATGTAATCCCGGGAATTGTCGTGGTAAACACCCAGTTCCCGCATCTTGTCCAGCACGGTCACCGGGTCGATGGTCTGGGAAAAGTTGAACATCGTATAGATGGTTGCATAGATCTCCCGATTCTGCTCCAGATAAAAATCCTCCGGGCGCACAATGCCGATCACATCGGTCAGGCATCGGCTGTCGATCAAAATCGAACCGAGAACAGCCTGTTCTGCCTCCAGGGACTGGGGAAGCTGTTTGATCATCAGTTCTTCATCCATGCCCAAATCTCCTCTCGTCAGTTTCTTTTACGCCTCTTCGATCTTTACAGTCAGGGGCGCGGTGATCTCATAGCCCAGCTTGCACTGGACGGTATAGGTGCCCACATTCTTAATAGGGTCAGACAAAACAATCTTCCGCTTGTCGATGGCAATGCCAGACTGGGCTTTCAGCGCGTCGGCAATTTCCTGGCTGGTGACAGAGCCGAACAGCTTACCCGCGCCGCCGCCCTTTGCGGTGACGGTGAGGATCAGAGCCCGCAGCCGCTTAGAAATCTCCATAGCCTCTGCCCGTTCCTTGGCAGCCTTCTCTGCGGCAGCCTTGTCGTTCATACGCATGGTGTTGATGGCGTCAGGAGTGGCCTCCATAGCCAGCTTCCGGGGCAGCAGGAAGTTTCTTGCATAACCGTCGGAGAGGTCCAGCATCTGGCCCTTCTTACCCTTGCCTTTTACATCCTGTAATAAAATAACCTTCATGGTGATTCTCCTTATTCTTCGTAGAAATTATCGATTGAGGCCACCAGCTGATCCAGCACCTCTTTCACTGTACTGCCGGGGATCTGCGCGCCTGCCGTTGCGGTATTGCCGCCGCCGCCCAGGGGCTCCAAAATCACCTGCACATTGGTCTCGCCGATGGAACGGGCGGACACATATACGGTATCCCCGTCCGGATACAGCACAAAGGATGCCGTAATGCCGGTAATGTTCAGCAGTTCATCCGCCGCCTGAGAAGCCAGCGTCCGGGAAGTGCCGGCATTGAGGGCCGCAATGGCGATCTCGTGGCGGTATAGCCGAGCAGCTTTGATGATCTGATACTTTTCCATGGTATCCTGGAAATCGTTCTGCAGCAGCTTCTTGACCTCCACCGTATCGGCTCCCATCTGCCGCAGGAACGCGGCGGCCTCAAAGGTACGCTCACCGGTGCGGACATTGAAGCTCTTGGTGTCCAGGAAAATACCTGCCATCAGAGCCTTGGCCTCAATGGGAAGCACATCGCCCTTTTCTACGCCGTACTGAAGCAGCTCGGTCACCAGCTCCGACGCGGAAGAGGCGTAGGGTTCGTGGAGGTTGACTACAACGGGCTTGATGTAGTCCGCAGCGCGGCGATGGTGGTCCACCACGCAAATCCGGGGAACTGCCTCCAGCAGGTGCATGCTCTCCACTTGATCCGGTCGATTGGTATCCACCACCACCAGGGTGGTCCGGTTATCGCTGAGCAGCAGCGCGTCCTGGCTGGAAATAAAAGCCTTGGCATACTCCGGCACCTGGCAAATCTCCTCCACAAAACCGGGAGCCATGTTATTCTGCATATCCAGCACGATGTGCGCTTCCGTACCCTTCTTCCGGCACATACAGAAAACGCCCAAAGCAGCGCCGATGGAGTCCAAATCTGCATTTCTGTGGCCCATAATCAGCACCTTGCTGCTCTGACCGATCAGCTCCATCAGAGAGTTAGCGGTCACACGGGAACGCACCTTGCTGCGCTGCTCCGCTTCCTTGTTCCGGCCGCCGTAGAAATTAAAGTTTACACGGTCCTTGAGAACGGCCTGGTCGCCACCGCGGCTAAGGGCCATTTCGATGGCCAGATCAGCAAACTGATAGCCTTCTTCAAATGTCTGACCTTCCACACCCAAGCCGAAGGAGATGGAGGCTGCAATGCCGGCGGGATTGGTGATGGCGTGGACATCCTCCAAAATGGAGAACTTATCCTCCACCGCCCGCTTCAGGTCCCGTTTTTCGAACACGAACAGATACCGGTTGCGCTCCAAACGGCGGAGCAGGCCCTGATAACTCTCCGTCCATTGGGTGATGGCGTCATTGATCTTGGCGTTCAGAGTAGAAATAGCGCCTTCGGACATATTCTTAGTCAGTTCCTCATAGTTGTCCACCAGGATAATGGACACCACAGGGCGGGAGCGGATGTATTCATCCCGTACCTGATACAGTTCCGTCAAGTCGGAGAAGTACAGGACGCCCAGCTGGGTCTGCTGCGGATCATCCGCCTGAATACGGGCGCCATAGACCCGATAGCGTCTGCCTTGCAAGCGCACATCATAGGGATACTCCGTCTTACCGGAGACCAGCCAGCCGGTGTCAAAGCCGGGCAAAACATCGGTAATCTCCCGTTCGGTCATCACATCATTGAAACCGGTAAGGCTGATGAACTGATCGTTCACGAACACGATTCCCTTATCCTCCAGGCGCACTACTGCCATTGGGAACGGCGGCCGCTGACCCTGCACACCGCTTTGGGCATCGGTGGTTTTTTCCACAAATGTCTTCAGCAGCTTTCTGCGGTTAGCCCGGTACAGCAGGTGGACCACCAGCGCTACCGCCCACAGGGCAAGTTCAATGCCGGCCGCCACATAGTGCTGCAAAAGCGCAGTCGCCGCAACAAAGCAGAACATCAGCGCGAAATAGAGCCCTGCGCCGGGCCGAAGAAGTCTTCCGATTTTTTTATTCAAAGCCGTCGCCTCCTTGCAAATGGGCATACTATCCAAAATAATTTTATATTCTCTACATTATAACAAATCCAAAGGAAAGGTGCAACCACGATTTTCGATTCCGCAGGAAAATCGCGTCACTTTTTTCTCCCGCGAAAAAAATGTATACATTGCCTTGCAAATGTGTTATAATATCACTATCAGCACCGGGTGGGCAGACCCGTGCAATTGGTCCTGCGATGCTTTCAGAGCACAGGACTACATACAAAATCAAATAGTTGGCAGGCGTGTTTTGTCCTTTCCGGCGGTTCAGGGTCGGGAGAGGCACTTGCGGCTGCTTGGTTTGTTATGTCTTAATTTCGAAAGGAGCTATTCAATTGGCTGAAAAACTGAAGATTATTCCCTTGGGCGGTCTGGACGAGATCGGTAAGAATATGACCGTTTTGGAATACGGCAAGGATATGATTGTCATCGACTGCGGCGTGGGTTTCCCGGATGAGGAAATGTACGGTGTGGACCTGGTTATTCCTGATTTCACCTATCTTACCCAGAACGCAAAGAAACTCCGTGGCATGTTCATTACCCACGGGCACGAAGACCACATCGGCTCAATCCCCTACTGTATGCAGCAGGTAAAATGCCCCATCCATGGCACGGCTATGACCAACGGTCTGATCCGGCTGAAACTAGAGGAGCACCGGCTGGAGGACGCGGTCAAACTCATCACCCACAAAGCCGGTGATGTGGTAAAAGCCGGATGTTTCTCAGTGGAGTTCATCCACGTAAACCACTCCATCGCCGACGCGGTGGCCCTGGCCGTCAAGACGCCCGTGGGTACCGTAGTATTCACCGGTGACTTCAAGATCGATGCTGCTGCCAAAGACGGTATGATCGACCTGGCCCGACTGGGGCAGCTGGGCAACGAAGGCGTGCTGGCTCTGCTATGCGACTCCACCAATGTGGAGCGCCCTGGCTATACCCCCAGCGAGAATATTGTTGCCGAGAGTCTGGACCGGCAGTTTAAGAACTGCGACAGCCGAATCATTGTCACCACCTTCGCCTCCAATATGCACCGGGTGCAGGCCGTTCTTGCCACCGCTCACCGCTACGGCAGAAAAGTAGCCGTTTCCGGCCGGAGTATGGAAAACATGTTGAAGGTAGCCCAGGAGCTGGGTTATATCAAAATCCCTGCCGGTACTCTGGTGGAGCTGGGCGCCATCAAGAGTCTGCCCAAGAACAAGGTGGTCATTGTCTCCACCGGCTCTCAGGGCGAGAACATGTCCGCTCTGTACCGGATGGCCTTCTCCACTCACAAACAAGTAGATATCCAGTCCGGCGACCGAATCATCATCTCCGCCTCTGCCATTCCCGGCAACGAAAAAGCGGTCTCCCGCATCATTAACGAGCTCTACCGCAAGGGCGCGGAAGTAGTGTACGAAAAGAGCGAAGGTCTCCATGTCTCCGGCCACGCTTGCCAGGAGGAGCTGAAGATCATCCACGCTCTTTGCAAACCCAAGTTCTTCATCCCCGTCCACGGGGAGCAGCGACACCTGCAGATTCACGGCAAGTTGGCTGTGGCCATGGGTATTGCCCCAAAAAACGTACGGATCGCCGAGATCGGCTCTGTCATTGAATTAACGGGAAAGACCTGTAAGATCAATGGCGCTGTGCCCGCCGGCAAAGTCTTTGTTGACGGCACCGGCGTGGGCGATGTAGGCAGCGTTGTCCTCCGTGACAGAAAGCATCTGGCTCAGGACGGCATGATCGTGGTGTGCATCAATATCGACGCCCAGGATGGCGAGCTGGTCTCCGGTCCGGACATTATCACCAGAGGCTTCATCTATGTGAAGGAGTCTGAAGAACTGATGGAGGAACTGCGGAATGTGGTTATGGAAGCCATCGATCGCTGCAGCCGCAAACGAATCCGGGACAGAGCCGCGATAAAATCCGCCATCAAGAACGATCTAAGCGGCTATCTTTTCAAAACCACCAAGAGAAATCCTATGATCCTGCCCGTGATCATGGAAGTGTAAAAACAAAAGGGTGTCCCCCGGGACACCCTTTTTGCAGGAGTACATATGCGCTACTATTTTGCCCCTTTGGAGGGCCTTACCGACAGTATTTACAGACGCCTGCACCACCGCTATTTTGGTGGTGCGGACCGGTACTATACCCCCTTTTTCTCCCCCACCGTCCACCGGGCTCTTACGCCTCGTGAGGCCCGGGAATTGCCTCCGGCAGATGCTGCCGGCATCTGTGCCGTTCCCCAGCTGCTTACCAAAGTGCCGGAGGATTTTCTGTGGATGGCCTCTGTTTGCAAGGATCTTGGCTACGAAGAGGTCAATCTGAACACCGGCTGCCCCTCCGGAACGGTCACCGCCAAGGGAAAAGGAGCCGGAATGCTAAAAGATCCCGATGCCCTTGACCGGTTTTTGAATGCCATTTTTTCCGCCGCGCCCCTTCCCATTTCAGTAAAGACCCGAATCGGTTTTGACGACCCGGATGAGTTCCCCGCGCTCCTGGCAGTCTTTAATCTCTACCCCATCACGGAGCTGATTATCCACCCCAGGGTCCGAAAAGCCTTTTACAGCGGCCCGGTGAATATGGACAGTTTCCGATACGCCCTGCAGGAAAGCAAGGCGCCTCTGTGCTACAACGGCAACCTTTGCACCCGGGCGCAAATTGACGCCTTTGGCAGAGAACACCCTCAAGTGAACGCCCTTATGGTGGGACGGGGACTCATTGCAGATCCGGGCCTGCTCACTCCCGGCGGCACCACCGCCGAAAGTTTGGCCGCATTCCACGACGAATTGCTGGAAGAGTACATCTCCGCCTTCGGCGGCAGCCGGAACGCTATGTTCCGTATGAAGGAAAACTGGCGCCACTGGCTGTGCAAGTTTGACGGCGCGGAAACTCTTGGAAAACGGCTGCGGAAAACCACCGATGTGGGCGAGTACAAAGCCATCACCCGGGAACTTTTTCGATCTGTTCCCCTGCGTAAGGATATTCTCCCCGATTGGGATTAACAAAAACCCGGTGGGGCAATTGCCCCACCGGGTGATTTTTTTATTCTGCGTTTAGGTCCACAAAGCCCAGGACGATCTTCTTGTAGTTGACCTCCATGGGATAAGCTTTCTTAGCGTCTTCCAGCAGCTTGTTGGTCTTCTCAGACAGGATAGCCGCCTTGGTCTCGTACTGCCAAATGGGTTCACTGCCAGAAAAATACATAATGTGATAGCCGTGGACAGACTTCACAAGGCCGGTGTCTCCGGGCTTTCTGCTTTCGTCCAGATACCAGGTCTTAAACTCCTCCACAAAGTTGGTATCCTTAGACAGCTGGGTGTACAGACCGCCGTCTGCTGCGGAGCCGGGATCTTCGGATTTTGTCTTTGCCAGGTCAGCGAAGGCATCCTCTGTAGCCGCCCCTTGCAGATACTCGTCCAGCAGCTTCTGGGCCTTTTCAAGGCAAGCCTCCCACTCCTCTTCAGAATAAGTGGTCACACCGTTTTCATCCGTAGTGCCACCCTCGGGCTTGACCAGGATATGCCGCACATCGCAATAGTTGCCACTATCCTTGCCAAAACCCTGATAAACCAGGTCGTCTTCGTTGGCCAGATAGTAAGCCTCAATTTCGTCCTGAGTGGGCATCATGGTCTCATACATGGTGTCATAATAAGCCAGACCTGTCAGCGCCACATACTCATGACCGTAGTAAGCCTCCATAGAGCAGCCAGGAAAGAGTTCCCGGTCAATAAATGTCTCCACATCGGCGTAGCCCTTCTCAGCAGCTGCCTTCAGCAATTCTTCCTCCAGGGAATCCAGATAATCCTGTTGCTCCTTTCCCAGAGTGAAGCCCGCTTCCTGGGCCAGCTGCGTCAGAGCCGCATATCCCTGCCAGGTCTCCAGCGCATATTCCAGGAACATCTGCTGGTAAGTCTTTCCTGTGGTAAAATCATAAACCTGGGTGTCCAGGGGCGCAGCAAAGTCAAAGCCCATCATACTCAGATAGTAGCCGTAATAGTTCAGCTGCTCATAAACACCGGGCCAGTAAAAGGCCTGTAGCTGGGCGTTGGTCAGCTTCTGATCACCCAAAGTGGCCACCACCACATCGCCCTTCTTTTCTGCGGTTGCATCGTCCACCGTATAGCTGTCCTTGAAGAGAATGTCGTTCTCCCTGGGCGTAAGGTCAATACCCAGGCCATACAGCACCGCGCCGGTGAGCACTGCCGCCAGCACCAGGCAGCCGGCTACTGCCAAAATAATCTTCCAGACTTTCGGCTTATTCACCTTTGCTGCAGGACTCTCAGGCATTTCCGAAGCTAGCGGAACTTCCGGAGTCTCCGGTGCTTCCGGCTCTTCCGTCAGATCCTTGCCGCACACAGGGCAAACAACCGTTCCTTCTTCCAGTTCTGCAAGGCAATATTTGCAATTCATAGTCATTCCTCTTTCTCCCGCTGCCGGGCCAATTCCTCCATAGTTTACCACATTCCGGCGGCAAACGCAAGGCAGTTCCAAAAATGTTAACATTCCTGTAAAAGAGGGCCTGTGCCCCTTGCAAAACAGGCAGAAAAATGTTATGATTTTATATTGAAGAGCTATACACAAAAGGAGCTATCCAATGAAGGAAAAAACCACCGTAATTACCCCGCAGCAGCTGGATTCCCAACTGAAGTGCTGCGCTGAAATAAAGACTTACTGGCACAGCCAGGACCTCACTCCCACCGCCTATGTGGAGACCTACGGCTGCCAGCAGAACGAGGCTGACTCCGAGCGGATCCGGGGTCTGTTGATTGAAAGCGGCTACGCCATCGTCTGCGAGGCGGAAGGTGCCGATGTGGTGGTGATGAACACCTGCGCCATCCGGGAACACGCGGAGCAGCGCGTCTTCGGCAATCTTGGCGCTCTCACCCACACCAAGCGCCGCCATCCGAGACAGAAGATCTTCCTGTGCGGCTGTATGGCCGGCCAGGAGCATGTGGTAAATCGGATCAAAAACAGCTATCCCCATGTGGATGGTGTCTTCTCAACCCACCACCTGTGGCAATTCCCGGAAATTTTGAAGCGTGTCCTTTTTGTTGGCAAGCGCACCTTTTTCACAGAGGACGAACCCGGCTCTATCGTAGAGGGCCTGCCCCAGAATCGAGACAGTTCTCTGAAAGCCTGGGTGTCCATCATGTATGGCTGCAACAATTTCTGTACCTACTGCATCGTGCCCTATGTCCGGGGCCGGGAGCGCAGCCGGAAGTGGGAGGACATTCTCTCTGAGTGCGAGGCTTTGGTACAAAGCGGCGTTAAGGACATCACCCTGCTGGGTCAGAATGTGAACTCCTATGGCAAAGACCTGAACCAGGGCGTGGACTTTGCGGATCTGCTGGCCAGGATTGCCGCGATCCCCGGTGAGTTTCTCATACGCTTTATGACCAGTCACCCCCGGGATGCCCCCAAAAAACTCTTTGATACCATGGCTGCCAATCCCAAAATCGCCAAGCATCTGCACCTGCCCTTCCAATCCGGCTCATCACGGGTGCTGAAGGCTATGAACCGGCACTATGATCGGGAAAAATATCTGGAAGCGGTAAACTACGCCAAATCTGTGATGCCGGAGTTGGTGCTCACCTCCGATGTGATCGTAGGCTTCCCCGGAGAGACGGAGGAAGAGTTTGAAGAAACCATCTCTCTGATTGAACAGGTACGCTACGACTCCCTTTTTACCTTCATTTTCTCCCCTCGGGCCGGCACGCCTGCCGCCACTATGGATGACCCCACTCCCAAAGCGGAGAAAAACCGCCGGTTTGACCGGCTTTGCGCTGTGCAGAACGAGATCTCCGAGCAGCTGCACAAAGACTATATCGGCAAAACTCTCCTGTGCCTCATTGACGGCACGGATAAGGAGTTCCTCACTGCCCGCACCGAGGGCGGCCGCCTTGTGCGGCTGGCGGGAGACACCGCTCTCATCGGCACCTTCGCGCCCATCACCATCACCGGTGCCACCACCTGGAGTTTGACAGGTGAACTTACAGAAAAGGACTGAAAACTATGGCAACCAAAACGCCTGAGATGACCCCGATGCGGCGGCAATATTTTGACATCAAGGAGCGCAACAAGGACTGTATTCTGTTCTTCCGGCTGGGTGACTTCTATGAGATGTTCGACGACGACGCCAAGGTCGCCGCAAAGGAACTGGATCTGACTCTGACCACCCGGGACCGGAACAAACCCCAGGATGAGCAGACACCTATGTGCGGTGTCCCCTATCACAGCGTGGATTCCTATATTGCCCGACTGGTGCAAAAGGGCTATAAGGTTGCCATCTGCGAGCAGATGGAAGACCCCGCCCTGGCCAAGGGTATTGTCCAGCGGGATATCACCCGAATCGTCACCCCCGGCACCGTCACGGAAAGCTGTATGCTGGAGGAGAGCCGCAACAACTACATCTGCTGTATGTACGGCGAAGCCGTCCAGCTGGGTCTTGCCTTCTGCGATGTATCCACCGGCTCGTTCTATGTGACCGTCTGCGCCGATGGGGCAGCCGCCGCCTCTGAGCTGGGCAGATTCTCCCCCGCCGAGGTGATTCGCTACGGAGCCGCTGCCAACTGCGAGGTACTTAACGATGCCCTCCGCCACCGCCTGCGCTGCTGCCTGGACGAGGGAACACCGGAGCAGTTCCAACTGAATGAAGCCTCTTCCAAGCTGGAAGAACATTTCCGTTCCTCCCTTGCTGAACTTGGCCTTGATAACCTGCCCGAAGCTGTGATGGCCGCAGGCAGCTTGCTGCAGTTGCTTATCAAGCTGCAGAAGAACGATCTGTCCCACATCCGCCAGCTGCAGTACTACACCACCGGCAAGTTTATGGAGCTGGATATGGACGCCCGGCGAAATCTGGAGCTGGCAGAGACCCTCCGGGGCAAAGAAAAGAAAGGCACGCTCCTGTGGGTGCTGGACAAGACTCATACCCCTATGGGCGGACGACTTCTGCGGAGCTGGCTGGAAAAGCCGTTGCTGGATGCCAGCGAGATCACCCGCCGTCAGAATGCGGTGGAGGAACTGGTAAAGAATACCATTCTCCGGGGCGATTTGGAGGATGCCTTAAAATATGTGACCGACCTGGAACGGGTTATGACCCGCATTGTCACCGGCACAGTGAACTGCCGGGATCTGTTAGGCCTGGCCGGCGGTCTGCGGGCTTTGCCGGAGGTGAAGCGGCTGCTGCAGCAGACCGCCTCTCCTCTCCTGCAAAAGTTGGAGCAAACCATCGATCCTTTGGTCGACTGCGCTGATTTCATTGAAAACACCATTGCGGAAAACCCGCCCCTGACCGTTCGGGAGGGCGGTATCATCCGCAAAGGTGCCGATCCCGAAGTAGACCGTCTGCGGGATATTATGGACGGCGGCGCCGGCACGATGGCCGCTATTGAAGCGGAGGAACGGGAGAAAACGGGTATCCGCACCCTTCGTGTGAACTACAACCGAGTCTTCGGCTATTACATTGAAGTCTCCAAGTCCTTCATTGACCAAGTTCCCCAGCACTACATCCGCCGGCAGACCCTTGCCAACAACGAACGCTACATCACTCCGGAACTGAAGGAGCTGGAGGAACAGGTGCTCACCGCCAAAGAGCGGTGCACTGCTCTGGAATATCAGATTTTCTCCCGCCTGCGGGAGTATATGGCAGAGCAAGCCTCCCGGGTGCAGACCGCTGCCGCTGCCGTAGCTGCGGCAGACGCATTGTGCAGTCTGGCCACCGTGGCAGTGAAGAACAACTACTGCCGCCCCGAGATCCTGCTGACCAGCGAGATCTCCATCAGTGAAGGCCGCCACCCGGTAGTGGAGAAGATGCTCAAGGACACTCTCTTCGTCCCCAACGACACCCGTATGGATGCCGACGAAAATCTGATCTCCATCATCACCGGCCCCAATATGGCCGGTAAGTCCACCTATATGCGTCAGGTGGCTCTCATCGTACTGATGGCCCAGATGGGTTCTTTCGTCCCCGCCAGAAGCGCAAGAATCGGCCTGGTGGATCGGGTGTTCACCCGCATCGGCGCCAGCGACGATCTGGCCTCCGGCCAGTCCACCTTTATGGTGGAGATGGCGGAGATGGCCTCTATTTTGAAATACGCCACCTCCAAGAGTCTGCTGATTCTGGACGAGATTGGCAGAGGTACCTCCACCTATGACGGTATGGCCATCGCCCGTGCGGTGTTGGAATATGCCGCCAACCATAAGCGTCTGGGTGCCAAGACCCTCTTTGCCACCCACTACCACGAGCTGAGTGTCATCGAAGACCAACTGCCCGGCATCAAGAACTACAACATCGCCGTGAAGAAGCGGGGCGACAAAATGATCTTCCTAAGAAAGATCATCCCCGGCGCCACAGACGACAGTTTCGGCGTAGAAGTGGCCAAGCTGGCTGGTCTGCCTGACAGCGTAATCACCAGAGCAAGGCAGATTCTCCAGGAACTGGAGAACAATGACGCGCCCCGCCCTGTCAAAACCACTGTCCAGGACGATCAGGTGAGTATGCTGGATCTGCGAAGCCAGCAGGTGTGCCAAGCGCTGGAAGCCCTTAGTGTAGAGACCCTCACTCCTATTGAAGCTATGAACGAACTGTACAAACTCAAAAAAATGCTGGAGTAATATGAAGCTTTCTATTTCTATGACCCGCCGGGAGTTTTTCCTCGGTTGGGGATACCTGATACTCTCTATGTTTGGCCTGCCATTCCTCATTGGATGGGGAAGCGCCCTGCTGAAACAGCCTGTGACAGAGGCCGTGGCAAACATCGTGTATTTTGCCGTTAATTTTCTGTTTGTGGCGATTATTTTCCACCGTTTTTTGTTTTCTTCCCTGAAAGCTGCGGTGAAAACCCCCTGGCGATGCCTGCGTTTCGCTTTTCTTGGTCTGCTGATCTACTACGGGGCAAGCCTTGTTCTGGCACAGATTATTCTCAGGGTCGATCCGGAGTTTGCCAATATCAACGACAGCACGCTTATGGAAATGACCCAGGAGCACTATAGCCTGATGTCTTTTTGCACTATTTTTCTTGTACCCGTCACCGAAGAGACTTTCTATCGGGGGCTTCTGTTCCAGAATCTGCAGAGAAAAAGCCGCATTCTTGCCTATATCTTGTCCAGTATGGTCTTCGCGGCGATCCATGTAATGGGCTACATCGGCTCTGCGGACACCCAAACGCTGCTTTTGTGCTATCTCCAGTACCTGCCCGCAGGTCTTTCTCTGGCCTGGGCCTATGAGAAGGCCGATACCATTATTGCTCCTATGCTGATGCACATTACCATTAATCAAATTGCTATGTCTGCTATGTCTGTTATGAGGTGAGCGTATGACCAAAATCATTCAGTTATCTCCCCATATTGCCAACCTGATCGCCGCCGGTGAAGTGGTGGAACGGCCTGCCTCCGTTGCCAAGGAGCTGCTGGAGAACGCCGTGGACGCCGGTGCGTCCCAGGTGACCATTGAGATCCGGGATGGCGGTATGACCTTCCTCCGGGTGACCGACAACGGCTGCGGTATGAGTCCTGAGGATGCCCGCACAGCCTTTTTGCGCCACGCCACCTCCAAGCTGAAGACCGCTGAAGATCTGGCCGCCATCGTCACCATGGGTTTCCGCGGCGAAGCGCTGGCCGCCGTTGCCTCAGTGAGCCGGATCGACCTGCTCACAAAGACCCCCGGTGCCCTCTTCGGCACAAGTCTGCACCTGGAAGCCGGCAACATCACCGAGGACTCCGAGGCCGGCTGCCCCGACGGCACAACCATTATCGTGCGGGATCTGTTCTTTAATACCCCCGCTCGTATGAAGTTTATGAAATCCGACACGGTAGAGGGCGGCAAGGTCGCCGCTGCCGTGCAGATGCAGGCCCTGGCCCACCCGGAAGTAGCCTTCCGTTTCCTGCGAGACGGAAAGGAGGTTCTCTCCACCCCGGGCACAGGCAGTCTGGAAGCCGCCGTCTACTGCGTCTACGGCAAAGACTGCGGAAAAATGATCCCTCTTGAGAGCAAATGGGACAATTTTACCCTCTCCGGTTTTGTGTCCAAACCTTCTGACGCCCGGCCCAGCAGAGCCCTGCAGACTTTCTTTGTTAACGGCCGGCCGGTGAAATCCCGGCTGCTGATCGCAGCGTTGGAGGAAGCATACCGAAATCAGATCATGGTGGGCAAGTTCCCTGCCTGCGTTCTGCATCTGACCATCCCTGCCAGCGCTGTGGATGTGAATGTCCACCCAGCAAAAACAGAGGTGAAGTTTCTAAACGAAAAAGCGGTCTTTGACTGTGTCCACTACGGTGTTCTGGGCGCGCTGAATCAGACCCAGGACAGACCCCAGGTCCAATTCAAGCCTGCCTATACCCCCCAGCCGGCAGCCACCGTCGCCAAGCCTATCCCTTCCGTTCCTAAGCAGGAGAGTTTTTTCCGCACCATGACCGCCCAAGAATACAAGGTCTTCTCCGGCGTGGTAAAGGACGCTCCCAAGCCCTCCCCCGCTGCGGCAGCTGCCACAGTCTCCGCCGTGGAACAGACCGCTGTTCCTGTAATGCGGGAGACAGTGATCCTAAGTCGGATCGTAGCCATGTCGT
>JAZKZN010000035.1:0-59299 GCA_045612705.1 Faecousia sp.
CACCCGTTCGCCACTAAACTTATCTTCCATTGGCCGAAGCCGCTTTCCAATAAGTCCCGTTCGACTTGCATGTGTTAGGCACGCCGCCAGCGTTCGTCCTGAGCCAGGATCAAACTCTCAAAAAATTGTATCTAAAGCTCCATAGAGCCTCAAATCAGTTTTCTGAATAAATTTGTTCTAGCAAATTTTACTCAAGAATTTTCGTTGGCTGTTTTTCGCTTACGCTTAAACAATTACCTTATTAAAATCAATTGTCCAAGGTGTTACTTGTTCGTCTTTGCGTTATTCAATTTACAAGGTACATATCGCTCCCCGCTAGGCGGTCAGCTTGCTTATGTTATCACACTGCATTGTGTTTGTCAAGCAGTTTTTAAACTTTTTTCGGCATTTTTTTGAAATTGTTCTTTTGTAAGTTTTTAACTATCATAAACTCATTTTCCTGTGCATTCTCACAAAAGAACCAGGGGCTATATTAAGCCCCTGGTTTTCTTCCAATTATATTATCCTACGTCATCGATGAGGCCATATCCTCCATCATTTCTACGATACGCGACAGCAAAAGAACCCCCGTTATCTTCATCCCGGAATGCGAAGAAATTATGACCCAACAGGTTCATCTGCAGAATCGCTTCTTCACGAGTCATGGGCTTGAAATAGAACTTCTTGACTCGAATGATGCTAAGATCATCTTCTGCTTCTTCAGCAGCAAATGATGTTTCTTCAATGGTACGGCTAAAGGCATCTTGGCGCAGCCGGCGTGCTAATCTTGTCTTATTCTTACGGATCTGGCCCTCAATGGTACCGACAGCAGCATCAATGGACGCAAACATATCCGACGTACTTTCGCTGGCTCTGAACCAAGTTCCAGCGCCATGAACCGTAAGCTCTACATTATTACGGTTCTTTTCTACAGAAAACACGACAAGTGCTTCCGCATCCTCCTCAAAATACCGCGCCAGCTTCATTACCTTTTTCTCGGCGTAAGCATGGACATTATTGGGCAGCCTAACTTTCTTTTCACTGAACTGAAACTTCATATGCGGTTGCTCCTTTCTTTCACCGGTATTCCGGTATATTTATATTATACCATGATTTTTGGTAGCCGACAAGGTTAGTCTACGGCTTCGTCATCGGTATCAAGCAATTCCGACATCGTTAGGTTGTAAAGGGATTCCGCCTTCTTCTCAAACAACTTGCTCAACCGAACTGCCTGACGCTGGTTGGGAGCAACAAGTTCCAGCGTCATCAGGTTGCCCATCTCGTCATCCAACGCCATCACAACAGAGAACTCACCATTGTCTCTTGGGATAACCTGAGATTTTACAAAACTGCTACGTCTCAGATGGCGATTAAACCGAGCCACGGCATTCTCAGCTTTTTGTTTTACTGTAAAAGCAATGGAGTCCTCTGTCAGAGCGCCATCGGCTCTCCCCTTCTCTGTAATTTCGTAGCGGTTATTTTCTACCTCCTGCATATGGCCTGAGGCCACCATCTCAGGCAGTGCCGTACAAACATCGAAATAGCTCAAGCACTCGTCCTGATAACACAGTTCGTATACCTCCTGTGCCGTCATAGGATAACTGGCGCGGGAAGCAACATATAAAATCAAAACCTTGACATCCATCATATCATGGATAAAACCTAATCTCTGCATTTAAATCACCTCTACGAATATTATACTAAGCCGCTGGAAAAAATCAAGCACAACACGTATTGCTACGACATAATCTGTCATGAAAGGATGGATGGTTATGGGTGATTGCATTATTTATTCAGCAGGGTACTCCCCCGCTATGAGTTATGGCACGCAAGCATTAAAGCAGGCAGGGTTCACGATTGCATCCGATCCTAATCCTCAGGTGACACATTTGCTTCTGCCCGTTCCAAGTTTTGCACCGGACGGTGGAATCGTCGGTGGCGGAAACCTAAGCACGCTGCTTACCTTGCTGCCGAGGGACATTGTTGTCATAGGCGGAAATCTGGATCGACCGGAGTTGGATTACTATACAACAATAGACTTGCTTCAGGATTCAACATATCTGGCATTGAACGCAGAAATCACTGCGCACTGTGCCGTTGAGCTTGCCCTGACGCAACTGCCCGTTATACTTGCCGGGTGCGATGCGCTGGTCATCGGTTGGGGGCGCATTGGAAAATGTCTTGCGCAGCTCCTTCGGCAGATGGGCGCAAATGTGACCGTATGTACAAGGCAGGAATCAGACCGCTGTATCCTGACGGCCCTTGGATACACAGCTACAGACTTTTCTTTGGTTGACCTCGGAAACTATCGTGTAGTATTTAATACCGTCCCCACTATGCTCTTCCCAAAATGCCAGGGCAGTGCACTGAAGATCGATTTGGCATCCCGTTTGGGCTTAGGCAGCGACGATGTAATTTGGGCACGAGGTCTTCCGGGCAAGGATGCTCCGGAAAGCTCCGGTATGCTGGTTGCCAAAACACTGATCCCATTATTAAGAAAGGCGTCAATATGAATATCGGTTTTGCGCTTTGCGGCTCATTCTGTACTTATGATCAGGTCTTCCCGGTAATGAAAACACTGGCAGAAATCTATACCGTGACTCCAATTTTCTCTGATGTTTCATACACCACAGATAGCCGGTTCGGAACACACTCACAGCACATCCAGGCTGCAGAAGATATTTGCGGTCACAGTGTGTTGCACACAATCGCCCAAGTCGAACCCATTGGTCCCAAAAAACTTTTAGATGCACTGGTAATTGCTCCATGCACCGGAAACACTTTGGCAAAGTTGGCGCATAGTATCGCTGACAGTCCCGTGACTATGGCCGCAAAGAGCCATCTACGAAACGGCCGTCCGCTGATCGTTGCAGTTTCTACAAATGATGCCTTATCCGGGGCAGCGGAGAACATCGGCAAACTTTTATCACGAAAACACTACTATTTTGTTCCCTTTGGTCAGGATAATCCAACTGCTAAACCTACCAGTATGGTTGCGGACTTTTCTATGATTCCGGAAACACTCGCAGCTGCTCTAGAAGGCAGGCAGATCCAGCCGATCCTGTTATGAACTGAAAAGGAACCTGCGCGCAGTAAACTCTGCGCACAGGTTCCTTCATCATTGCTTTCGATAGAAACTATTGCCACCGATAAACTCGCGCACAAGGCTTGTTGGAGGTATCTCATCATCCACATCAGCTGAGTGGACATAGTTCAAGAACTTGACCATTCCGCGCACAGTTTCATAGCATTTATCCTCCGGCTGAACTGCAGTGAGCAACGGGAAAATATGATTCTTCAACACAACAAGTTCATAAATTGTAGAGCTGTTGAAAATCACATCAGCATTCTCCTGGAAGGGAAATATCCACCGCTCTTCTCCCCTGCGGACAGAGTCCCACATAGAAAGTGTCCGTTCAACCGTTGAACCTCGGGTTTCGTAATCACGGACTGTTCTGCGCAGTAGTCGCAAGTAGCTGGAAGGAATACGGTTATGATCATCCAGATTCAACGGCAGCAGTGCGCTAACGTAAAGTCTGAAGACCAATCCTACATCCATATCCTCAGGAAGAAGGATTGGATTTAAAGCATGAAGTCCCTCAACAATAATTACGGTATCTTCAGACAGCTGCAACTTATAGCCATGCCACTCGCGCTTACCTGTCAGAAAATTAAAGGCAGGCAATTCCACCTTCTCTCCTGCGAGAAGCATCCTTAAATGCTGGCGGAATAAGTCTGTATCGATAGTATTAATGTGTTCAAGGTCTATTTCCCCATCCGGGCCAGGTGCAATCTGGTCGCGATCTATATAATAGTCATCAAGGCTCATAAGGATGGGTTTTTTACCGTGGACACGCAACTGGGTTGCCAATCGATTGGCGGATGTAGTCTTTCCTGAGGAGCTGGGTCCTGCAAGCATAACAGCCTTCGCTCCCTGCTGACAAACCATATCCGCAACCTGAGAGTATTTCTTTTCATGAAGCGCTTCGTTTACACGAATTAACTCGCGAATCTTACCGGTTCCAACAAGTCCATTCAGATCAGCCACGGTTTCGCACTCCATAAGACGGCACCAGCGTTCCCCTTCGTTGGTCACAGCCCGGAAATGGGGCATATCTGTATACTTGGCAACCTGGTCCGGATTGGCATCGTCCGGATATACAAAGAGGAAACCACCATCTGTTGGGAGGATATCCCACACTTGAAGATAGCCTGTAGAAGGCGCCAATTCGCCATAAAAGTAATCTGCGAAGTCGCCATAGGCATACTCATCAAAATAATCAACGTTCCGTCCCCGTAGCAGCTGCGCCTTGTCATTGTAGCCGGCAGCCTCATAACGATCGATCGCAGACTGCAGACTGACACGGCGGCGGATCAATGGAATATTTTCATCGATGAGACGCCTCATTTCTGCCTGCAGGGTCTGCAGGTCAAATCCTTCGCTGTCTGTCAAATGAATCATCAGCGCGGGGCCAACGGTACACCCCATCATAGCATGCATACCGGGGTAACAGTTATGCAGCGCAAGGAACAAAACAAACCAGGCTGTTCGGGCATATGCATCTTTACCGCTGGGATCATTGTAGTAAAGAAGCTGTATTTCTCCGTCCGAAGCAGCCATTGCACGGCGAATAGAAGGCCGGTCAGAACAAAGTTCAGATACACGCAGAGGAACATAGTTCAGATTAAACACTTCGCCGGCAATTTTTGCAGCAATAGGACGCTGTGACAGTTTTTGTCGGTCCAGGCCAAGTACCGTCAAGAGTTCCAGAAGCGTCTGACCGGGTTTGGCAGTAATTTCTTTTCCATCAATGCGTAATGTCATGTACGCCTCTCTCCTTCCTTTTGGCGCTGTTGGCGCAACCGGCACACTTGCTGCAATCCCCGCAGCAGCCGCCCTTCTTTTTTGTAAGTAAAACATATGCGCAATAGACAGCGATCAGAACAATCAAAGCAATATCAAGCCATGTCATAGCAGCACTCCTATTCTGTACACAAGAAATGCGCACAGCCAGGCAACGAGACACTGTTGAATCACCACGCCAACTGTCTTCCATGTGGAGTTTAGTTCTCTGCGAATCGCAGCCACAGCAGCAACACAGGGCGTATACAGCAAACAGAAAGTCAAGAAGCTGGCAGCGGCTTCAGTTGTAAACAAGCTGTGCAAAGCTACTGTCAGTTGCTCTGATCCCACACCAAGAATAACACCAAAAGTGCTGACCACTGCTTCTTTAGCAGTAAATCCGGATACCAGCGCTGTCACCATTCTCCAATCGCCGAAGCCAAGGGGCATAAAAATGGGAGAGACAAATCTGCCTAATGCCGCAAGGATGCTATCAGAACTGTCACTAACCACATTCATCCGCAAGTCAAAGGTCTGCAGGAACCAAATGAGCACCGTTGCTACAAAGATCACTGAAAATGCTCTCTGGAGGAAATCCTTGGACTTCTCCCACATCAGCATGCTAACACTTCGCGCTGACGGGAATCGGTAATTGGGTAGTTCCATAACAAAAGGAACAGGATTTCCGCGATAAGCGGATTTCTTTAAGATCAGCGCCACAAAAACGCCCACAAGCATTCCGCCAAAGTACAGGGCAATCATCACAGGCAGTTCCCTACCCGGGAAAAAAGCCGCGGCAAAAACCGAGTAAATCGGGATCTTTGCAGAGCAGCTCATATAAGGGGTCAGCAAAATTGTCATTTTACGATCCCGGTTCGAGGACAGTGTTCTCGTAGCCATAACACCGGGAACGGTGCATCCAAAACCGATGATCATAGGTACAAAGCTTCTGCCGGACAAGCCGATTTTTCTGAGAAGCTTATCCATTACAAATGCTACTCGAGCCATATAGCCGGAGTCCTCTAAAATGGACAGGAAGAAAAACAGCACGAGAATCACAGGCAGGAAGCTCAGTACGCTGCCAACGCCGGAGAAGACGCCATCAATAATCAAACTATGTACCACAGGATTGAGGCCGTAGCGAGTGAGAAAACCGTCTACCAAAAGTGTCAATCCATCAATGGCGTATGCCAGCAGATCCGATAACCAAGCACCGAAGACATTGAACGTCAGATAAAATACCAGACCCATAATGGCTGCAAACAGAGGAATTGCCAAGTAGCGGTTCGTGAGTACCTTGTCAATCTGAACACTTCTGTGGTGCTCCTTACTCTCCTCTGCCTTCACAACACAGTCACGGCAGACGGCTTCAATAAAGTTGTACCGCATATCTGCCAGCGCTGCATTCCGATCAAGGCCACGATCGGCTTCCATTTCAATCACCGAGTGTTCAATCAGTTCAATCTCATTTTTACTCAACTGAAGTAGCTCAGAGAAGGCATTCTCTCCTTCAATAAGACGCATTGCGCAGAAGCGACGGGAAACATTCACACGACCGGCGTGATCCTCAATAATATGGCTAACCGCGTGAATGCACCGGTGTACAGGCCCGTCAGGACAAAAATCCAGCACCCGGGGAATCCGCTTTTCCTGCGCTGTTTCCAGCAGTGTATCCACGAGCTCCATAATGCCCTGCTTTTTCGCCGCACTGATGGGAACAACCGGCACGCCAAGAGCCTTCGCCATTTTTTTGACATCCACACTGCCGCCGTTGCCACTGAGCTCATCCATCATATTCAGCGCAATCACAGTGGGAATCCGAAGCGTTAAAAGCTGCAGCGTAAGGTATAGATTACGCTCAATATTCGTTGCGTCCACGATATTAATAATCGCGTCCGGTTTTTCATTTAGGATAAAATCCCGAGTGACCATCTCCTCCTGAGAATAGGGTCGGATAGAGTAAATGCCGGGCAAGTCAACGACCTGGTGATTCGTATTCCGGATGGTGCCGATCTTCTGATCCACCGTCACTCCTGGAAAATTGCCCACGCGCTGGTTTGCGCCTGTAAGTGCATTAAAGAGTGTTGTCTTGCCGCAATTCTGATTGCCAGCCAATGCAAAGATCATTCTCCGCCCTCCAATAGTGTGATTTTACGAGCATCCTCCCGACGGATAGTCAGTTCGTAGCCCCGCACGCGAATCTGAATAGGGTCGCCCATCGGGGCAACCTTTTGCAGCTGAACCTGTGTTCCGGGGATCAGCCCCATATCTAAAAAGCGAAGCCGCAGCGGGCCCTCGCCACCAACAGTGGCGATGATGCCGGTCTGGTTGATCCTCAAGTCATCAATTGTCATTCTCTATCCTCCCGTTTGTTAGTTAGCATATGCTAACTGCCATTTGAGGAAATTATACCTAGAATTGATTTGTTTGTCAACACAAATTATTCCAATTAAATGCGCCCACCTGCTATCTGCAGGTGGGCGCAACAATCATTTGCCGATTTTTGCGATATCATAGGGAGTTGTCTGATAGACAAAATAGTTGAGCCAGTTGGAGAACAGGAGATTTGCATGGCTTCTCCACCGAACTATCGGTGCTTTGGAATCATCATCGTTGGGGTAATAATTCTCTGGCACTTCAATGGGAAGTCCCTGCATTTTATCCCGCAGGTACTCTGCCTGCAAGGTTTCGGGATCGTATTCCGCGTGGCCAGTGACAAAAATATGTCTGCCCTTCTTGCTTGCCACCGCATAAACACCGGCCCTTTCAGAAGAAGCCAGGATCTTCAATCCGGGAACCGCCTCAATATCCTCCCGCAGCACAGTAGTGTGCCGAGAGTGAGGTGCCCAAAACGTATCATCAAAACCCCTTAAGAGAATTGACCGGGGATAATCCTTAATATGCTCAAAAACGCCGAAGAGCTTTTTGTCCATTGTATGCTTGTCAATACCGTAGTGATAATAAAGACCCGCCTGCGCGCCCCAGCAGATATGGAACGTACTGTGTACATGGGTCTTACTCCACTCCATAATCTCACATAACTCCGGCCAGTAGTCTACCTCTTCAAAGGCCATATTCTCTACAGGAGCGCCGGTGATGACCATACCGTCAAACTTTCTGTCCTTCAGTTCATCAAACGTCTTATAAAAAGTGACCAAATGCTCCTGAGAAATATTCTTCGCTATATGGGATTTGGTATGCATCAGTTCCAGATGCACCTGTAAAGGTGTGTTGCCCAGCAACCGGCTGAGCTGTGTTTCTGTAGCGATCTTGGTGGGCATAAGGTTGAGCACCACGATCTCCAGGGGACGGATGTCCTGCTTTACCGCCCGGTCTTCCGGCATTACAAATATATTCTCCCGCTGCAGGATACCGGCAGCCGGCAAATCATTCGGTATTTGAATCGGCACAACGCGCCCCCCCTTCTGCATTTTCACCTATTCTACTAAAGAATCTTTTCTTTGTCAATTCTGTGTAATGCATTTAAGATCCGTACCTGGATAATAGTATTGCAGGATCTCCTGGTAAGAACTCCCTTGCACTGCCATAGCCTCCGCACCGTATTGGCTCATACCAACTCGGTGGCCAAACCCCCTTGTGACAATGTGGATATACTCCCCTACCGGCATAATGGTAAATGCCGTAGATCGTAGGCCCAGTTTTTGCCGCACAGTCGTTCCTCTAAAAATAGTACCAGCAATCACAATTGTGTCAACACCACCACCGGCAGTATAGGTAATATCACCGATCCAAGACGCCGGTGATCCGGTTAATGTGATCTCAAGAAGATTGGCAAACTCCGCAGCTGCAAACTTTATTGTATCCGTGTAGTGAGCGGCATTCTCCTCGCCGGGGCTGTCCTGGGCCTGCAGGTAAGGAATATCAGAACCCCATACGGATTTGGCGTCTTCTGTCCGGCCACCGGAGCAGGAAAAATATGTAGCATCGATCAAGGTTTCATGATACATCAGCACCTCACCTGCTGTAGAAGCAACATCCGCAGTTATCATTTCATATAGCTGCTGGGTACCCCCGTTTTGAAGGAACGCTTCGTATGAACAATATGCCTGGCAGCAGGAAGGGCTCGTACAAACCGCATTTTTCTGATGCTTCCCCGATCCCCCTCGCTTAAGCGCGTAGGTTCTTGCCACCACCGCCTGGGCCTTTATTGTTTCCCGGTGGAAATCAGCCGGTAGTTCACCCAGCACAACGCCAGTCACATACTGCTCCAGATCCATTTGTTCAAATCTTCCGTCCGACAACAGAACTACAATTCCATAACCATCATATACCGCTTCTGTTTCCTCCGCGTATTCTTCGCTCCCCTCCGTTCCCGACGGCATTGGTTGCTTATACCCAATAATCTTTTCAGCGACAGCAAAGAATAGCGCGGGAATCAATATACCCATTGTGAAGGCAAAAAGCCACTGCTTTCCATTTTGTGTCATTTGTAATCACCCCACATCATTGTATGAAAAAGTCCATTCAAATCACGGCGGATTTTGCCGACTGTTGATTGTATTTTGTTCCACTTGACACAATGGTTGAGCATCAGTATAATTTTGTTAGAACTCATATGGAAACGGAGAGCATTATGAAGAAAGCATTTCGTATCATTTTGCCGATCGTGCTGGTTCTCGCAATTGTCGTTTGCGTAGGCTGGTATCTGAATATATATGACCGGGAGTTTACCCGGGATATGCTGTTGCAGGGCGCCCGTTATTTTGAGTCCCGCGGAAATCACACTTTGGCTTCCCAAATCTATGATTTGGCTTATCGTCAGCACGGTGATAATGACGCTGTGGCCATTGAGCTTGCGGAACAACACAAGGCTGCCGGCAATTATACCAAAGCCGAGTATACACTATCCCGAGCCATTGCGGACGGCGGCGGAATTGATCTCTACATCGCCCTTTGCAAAATCTATGTAGAGCAGGACAAACTCTTGGATGCAGCAGAAATGCTCAATCACATAACCAACAACGAGGTTAAGTCCCAGTTGGATGCCATGCGCCCCAGCGCTCCTACCTGCTCCCCCGATCCTGTCGCCTCCGGTTCCTATTACACACAATTAATTTCAGTTTCCATCTCCGCCAAGGAGGGAACGCTCTACGTCAATGCCAACGGGGAGTTCCCTTCCATTCAAAAGGATCTTTATCAACGAGAGATTCAGCTTGCGGAAGGCGAAAATACTATCTATGCGGTAGCTGTTGCTGATAACGGGCTTGTCAGTCCTGCATCCGTTTTTGGTTTTACCGTAGGCGGTATTATCAAGAAGATTGATTTTGCGGATCCCGCAGTTGAATCTGCCATCCGTCAGATGTTGGGGTTTAGCGACACGAAGGAAATCTACTCCAACGATTTGTGGGATATTAAGGAGTTTGTGGTACCTGCCGATACGCGGGACCTTTCCGACTTGCAGCATTTTACCTTCCTGGAAAAAGTGACGATTGCAGGTATTCCCTCCGGCCAGCTGTCTAATTTGTCCGGTCTTATTTACTTGAAGGACATTTCCATAACCAACACAATAATCCAGGCAGAAGAGTTGCCTGTGATAGGTGCTCTACCGAAACTGGAACGCCTCACAATGAACAGTTGCAGTCTCTCTACACTGGCAGGCCTTGAAAAAGCTTCCGGCCTTATATACCTGAACGCAGGAAATAACACAATCCGCAACCTCTCTCCTCTGGCCGGCCTTAAGAATCTGCAAACCATTGATCTGCAGCACAATGCACTGAATGATCTAAGCGCTCTTTCGGCCTTGGACAAGTTGGAGAGTCTAAATGTCGCCTTCAATAGTCTGAGCAGCCTCTCACCCCTTTCTTCTGTAGCCGCCTTACAATGGCTGGATTGCGGGAATAACGCCCTCCAGAATCTTGCTGGCATTCAAAACTTGACAGAACTTACCTATTTGAATCTTTCCTACAATACCATCGCTGACATTTCTCCCCTGTCAGAATGTACAAAACTGACTCATCTGGAAATCTCCAACAACGAAATTACAGATTTGTCTCCCTTGGCCGCTATTCGCGCCATTTCCCATTTGGATTTCTCCCGCAATCAGGTAGCGGAGATTCCGGCATTTAGCAGCAACAGCGCCCTTGTGAGCATTAACGGCTCACACAATCAGATCACATCCCTGGAGCCTCTAAAGGGCCTTAGCCGGCTCAACTTTGTGCATATGGATTACAACCCCGACCTGGAATCCATCGAGCCGCTAACGTCCTGTCATCTCCTAATTCAGGTTGACGTATTTGGCACAAAGGTCAAAGATGTTGATGCATTGACCTCTCAAAGCATCATCGTCAATTACGATCCCACTCAGTAATACGAAAAGACGGTATGACCAATCGGTCATACCGTCTTTTCGTTTATCAGTTCTTCTCTATCCTCTTCTTCCATCTCAAGAAGAAGCATTCTATCTTGCTTGCTGGAAAGATCCAACTTAGCATACATATCCGGTCTGCGCTCACGAGTCCTGCGCAGAGACTGTTTACGGCGCCACTGGGCCACTTTTTGATGGTTTCCAGAGAGCAATATCTCCGGAACTACACGACCGTGCCACACAGCAGGCCGGCTGTACTGTGGATATTCCAACAATCCATTAAAATGGCTCTCATCTTCAAAACATTCCGGATCAGCCAGAACACCAGGTACCATTCGGCAAATAGCATCTGTCATAGCCATTGCCGCAATTTCACCACCGGTCAAAACAAAATCACCCAGCGAGAGTTCCTCGTCAACGCATTCATCAATAAACCGCTGGTCAATGCCTTCGTAGTGGCCACACACAAAGATTATGTTCTCAAGCTTGCTTAAACGGATCGCATCTGACTGGCAAAAAGTCTTTCCGCAGGGAGACAGATAAATTGTATGAACCGGGCCACCTGCCTTGTCGCAGGCCGCCTCCCAGCAACGATACAGTGGGTCTGCTTGCATAACCGCGCCGCGGCCACCACCATAGGGATAGTCATCCACCTGCATCTGTTTATTGCTTGTGTAGTCCCGGATCTGATGTGTATCGATGGTAATAAAGCCGCGCTCCTGCGCCCGTCCCAGGATGCTCTCAGACAGCACATCTCCCAGTGTTTCCGGAAACAGTGTCAGTATATCAATTCTCATCGGTACGCATCCCCTCAATGAGCTTTACATGCATCTCATTTTTCTCGATATCTGTGGAAAGGATAAACTCCTTGACCGCGGGGATCAAATATTCGTCCTTGCCTACCACATATACGGCATTACCTGGGTAATCCAGGACATTGGTGATCTTACCGATCT
Source organism: Faecousia sp. (assembly GCA_045612705.1). Taxonomy (GTDB): domain Bacteria; phylum Bacillota; class Clostridia; order Oscillospirales; family Oscillospiraceae; genus Faecousia. Next base: position 12,104 of record JAZKZN010000035.1, read on the forward strand.
TATTGCCATTGCAGAACACATCAACTCCCAGAAGTTCAACTGCGAAGATCACTTCATCGTCAATATCTTCACGGTACAGTTGGATGGTCTTGCCCCGCATGGCCTGGGCATCTTCCATCGAGTCTATGCCATGCAGCTTCAGAAGATTACAAGTCTTCTGAACACGACATGTATCGATAATATATTCTCTTCCGTCAATACGGCAACGTTCAAAATCACAAAGCATTTCGGGGCTGTCCAACCACGGAAGCACTTTTACTTCACCACGGACGCCGTGGGTGGTGACGATCTCCCCTGCATCAATAAAGTCTTTTCTCATATTTTTCCTCCATGGAAGGGAAAATGCGTGGCGCCAAGCGTCACGCATAACCCGTTAATCCACGATTTCCACCGTGACTTTTTCCCCGGTGCGCTGGGCAACGGTCTTCACAATGGTACGAATTTCCTTACCAATTCGTCCCTGGCGGCCGATAACCTTACCCATGTCGCCGGGGGCAACACGGAGCTCCAGGACCTTGCCTTCCTCATCAGTAACTTCTGTCACTGTCACTGCCTCTGGCTCGTCCACCAGATTCTTTGCCATATACAGCAAAAGTTCTTTCATTGGGGTCGCTCCTTAAGGGATATTACAGCACGCCAGCGTTCTTCAGCAGGCCGCGTACGGTATCGGTGGGCTGTGCGCCGTTCTTGATCCAAGCCTGAACCTTCTCTGCGTCAACATTGATGGTAGCGGGGTTGGTCAGAGGATTGTAGGTACCGATTTCTTCGATGCAACGGCCATCACGGGGAGAACGTGCATCAGCAACAACAATGCGGTAGAAAGGAGCCTTCTTGGCGCCCATTCTTCTGAGTCTGATTTTAACCATGGGATTTCACCTCCAAATATTTATCTAAAATATATATCGCAAAGCAATTTGCTTTCAGCGAACCAAGTGATTAGAAGCCGGGGAACCCACCGAAACCGCCGAGTCGACCCATGCGCTTCATTTTCTTACCGGCTCCAGGGCCGGAGAACTGCTTTATCATTGCCTTCATTTGATCGAAGGACTTTAAAAGCCGGTTAACATCCTCAACCTTCACACCGGCGCCGTTAGCAATACGCTTCTTTCTGCTTGCGCCGATTATATTGGGATTCTCCCGCTCCTTAGGAGTCATAGAGAGGATAATTGCCTCTGTACGGCCCATTGCTTTCTCGTCCAGCTGCACGTTCTTAAGTCCTGCACCGCCAGGTAGCTGGGCAAGCAGATCCTGCATAGAGCCCATAGATTTTAGCTGCACCATCTGATCGTAAAAATCTTGCAGGGTAAACTTATTGGACTTAAGGCGCTCTTCCATCTCGGCAGCCTTCTTGGCGTCATATGCCTTTTCTGCCTTTTCGATCAGAGAGAGCATATCGCCCATTCCCAGAATCCTGGAAGCCATACGATCAGGATGAAAAGCCTCAATATCTTCCAATTTCTCGCCCATACCCGCAAACTTAATAGGTTTGCCTGTAATGGCGCGAACAGACAGAGCTGCGCCGCCTCTGGCGTCGCCATCCAGCTTGGAGAGCATCACAGAGTCAATCTCCAGCCATTCATGGAAACTCTGTGCGGCATTCACCGCATCCTGACCGGTCATAGCGTCCACAACCAGCATGATTTCGCTGGGATGGATTGTAGCCTTGATGTTCTTCAGTTCCTCCATCAACACTTCATCCACATGCAGGCGGCCGGCGGTGTCCAGAAACACCATATCATGGCCGTGCTGCCGGGCATAGGTAAGCGCCTCTTTTGCGATCTGAACCGGGTCTGTCTGACCTCTTTCAAAGACCGGAATACCGAGCTTTTCACCGCACACCCGAAGTTGCTCGATCGCGGCAGGCCTGTAGATATCACAAGCAACCAGCAAGGGATTCTTGCCCTGGCGTTTCATAAGGCCGGCAAGCTTACTGCCGTTTGTGGTCTTACCTGCGCCCTGCAGACCCACAAGCATCACAACGGTAGGGCCGTTGGGGTTGATGGTAATGTGTTTGGTTTCCGAACCCATTAGGGCGGTCAGTTCTTCATTAACGATCTTAACGATCATTTGGGCGGGACTCAATGCCTCCAGCACATCTGCGCCTACGCACCGTTCCGTCACAGATTTTGTAAAGTCCTTAACTACCTTATAGCTGACATCCGCTTCCAGCAGCGCCATGCGAATCTCACGCATAGCCTCCTTCACATCGGACTCTTTCAGGCGACCTTTGCCTCTGAGCTTTTTGAAGGTAGCAGAGATTTTTTCGGTCAATCCTTCAAATGCCATAGTTTACTCCTCAATGGAACTTGCCGCTTCCGCGATTCTGTCGGCAACCTCCCGGACAGCCGGGTCGACGTGACTTTTCAGCACCTCTAATGATTTAAGAATCGACTGCATTGCATTTCTGCTCTGCAAATAGCGGCGGACGCATCCGGTCTTCGCCTCCATCTTCTGAAGATGGGCCTCAGCGCGGATGATATTGTCGTGAACCCCCTGCCGGCTGACGCCCAGTTCCTGGGCGATCTCCGCCAGGGAAAGGTCCTGATTATACCGCAGGTCCAGGCACATCCTTTGGCGCTCAGTCAGCATGTCGCCGTAGTAATCAAACAGCAACAGCATCTCAACCGCGTCCATCGGCGCACCTCCTGTCAATCAGTTTTCCTTTACACCTCGCATATCATACAAGAAAACATAGCGGTTGTCAAGTATTTTTTCTTGTCACCCATTATTTTCTGTAGTCACGTCATACCAGACAGCCAATTCCCTTATTTTCATAAAACCAAGCCGGTCGTACAAACGCACCGCTCTGGTATTCTTTGATGCCACCTCCAGTACAACCCGTTCCGAAAACAGACTGCTGCACAGCGCCAGCATCACAGCTTCTCCTGCGCCGGGTTGCAACGCAACAACCGCTTCCACTATCTCACCAGCGGCAATACCGATCCCGAGAAGCCTGTCCTCTCTGTGCACAAAATAGCCTGAGCCCCTTTTCAACAGCTTTAGGGCATCCTCCCGTGTCATGGTCGCTGCATTTGGTACATCCTGCATTTTCTCATTATAGATTTTTCGCCACTGATCCAGGGTATCCTCTGTCACAGGAAAAAGAGCGGCATCTGTTTCAGGTAAGCCGTCACGGGTTCTTACCATCTTCCACACCGCTGTATAGACCGGTTTGGTTTCCAGAAACGAATGTCCCTTTGCGTAAATATGCTCCGCGCCAACCGCCTTACAAAACGCTACACACTCCCGGAGCAATGCCTCCGGCTCAAGAGTATCTTGCAGCGTAATATACGCAATTCCCTTATAGGGAATCTCACGCAAAACCAGACTTGCCACGCCATGCTGTGTCGTAAAGACAGGAATATCACGCATCTCATCACCTCATTTTCAATATAATAACATAGAAAATGTAAAAACGGCAACTTTTTTGTATTTCCTAACCATTTTGCTGCTTAAATATGGACTTTCTGTGTGTAAAAACTGGAAAACGACAAATTAAGCTTGATTTTATTGTCTCAATATGTATAATAATTCCCGACCTATTCATACAGAAGGGAGGTTCCTATATGAAGAAGATCATCTGCAAGAAGGAATATAATTCCGAGACCGCTACCGTTGTGAAGAAGTGCACTTACGGCTACTACGGTGACCCTGCGGGTTATGAGGAGATTCTGTTCCAGACGCCCGGTGGCCTGTACTTTGTCTATGTCCGCGGCGGTGAAGCTTCTCCTTACCCCGGTGAAGATATCCAGCGCCTTGCTAAGGCAAAGGTGAATGAGTGGATTGAAAACCACTAATCAATACATAGGCATATCTTCAAGGAGACTGCGATTGCAGTCTCCTTTTTCCTTGACAGATATGATATGATAAGTAAAAGATACGCCCCCAGAAAGGAGCTTGCTGTTTTGGACATTACTGTACAACCCATTGCTACAATGCGCAGCGATTTCCCAACGAAGTTCGGTATTCCCAGACAGAGCGGACTGGTGGACAGTTTGCGCTCCACCATTATTTTTGAGCCTGAATACAGAAACCCTGACGCTCTGCGGGGCCTTGAGGATTTTTCTCATCTTTGGATTATTTGGCAATTCTCCCAGTCTGTGCGAAACGATTGGACACCCACTGTCCGACCGCCCCGTTTGGGTGGCAATACCCGCATGGGCGTATTTGCAACCCGTTCCCCTTTTCGGCCTAATTCTCTCGGACTTTCCTGTGTGCGTTTAGTCAGTTTGGAGCAAACGGAACGGTACGGCACTGTGATCCATGTAGCTGGCGCTGATCTGATGAACGGCACGCCTATACTTGACATCAAACCGTACATCCCATACAGTGACTGTCACCCGGACGCATTGGGCGGTTTTACCGCTACTGCAGATGATTTTATCCTGCGAGTGGATTTCCCCGACGCAATGCTGGCGATGCTCCCGGATGACAAACGAGAAGCTGCGGTTGCTGTTCTATCTCACGATCCAAGACCCTCCTATCAACGCAGCCCCGACAGAGTCTACGGACTTACCTTTGCCGGCTTTGACATTCGCTTTACCGTGGATGGAGAGACATTGACGGTTAAGGATGTTGTCGCAATATAAGCAGCTATATATCCTTCCATGATTTGCAATCTTTAAAAGGAGTTATTATGAATATTTTAATCTGTAATGTAGGAAGCACTTCGCTGAAGTATCAGTTATTTGATATGGATGACGGTGAAAAAGTCCTCTGCGCCGGCGGCGCAGAGCGTGTGGGCGCAGCAAGAAGTGTCTTCTATCATAAGAACAATCTCAATAGCCAGTCCATTCGTCAGGATGCCTGCTTCCCCACCCATCGGGAGGCCATCAGCGCTATGCTGGAGCAGTTGCTGAACGGTTGTATCTCGTCCCTTAACGAGGTTTCCTGCGTCGGCTTTAAAGTGGTTCATGCAAAGGGCATCACCGGTGTGCAGTACCTCTCTGAGGATGTTCTTCAGGCAATGGCCGATTTTAATTCCGTTGCGCCTGCCCACAATCCGCCCTACATTGCCGCTATCCGGCAATTTAAGGAGCTGATGCCCGATACGCCTATGATTGGCTCTTTTGAAACAGCTTTCCACGCCCAAATGCCACCGGAGGCCTACCTCTACCCCATTCCTCTGGAACTAAGTAAGGCTCACGCCATTCGCAGATACGGTTTCCACGGCGCTTCCTTGGAATATCTATCCACTTGGACATCTAATGAAATGGGCCGCAGCGACCTGAAGCTGGTTTGCTGCCATCTTGGCGGCAGCGGCAGCCTCTGCGCTGTCAAAAACGGCATCAGCATTGATACCACAATGGGTATGGGTCTGCAGTGCGGTGTATTACAGAACAACCGCATTGGCGATATGGACCCCTACATCATTTTCCATCTTGTGGAAGAATGCGGTATGGAATTACGTGATGTGAAGACAATGCTGCAAACAAAGAGCGGTCTTTACGGCATGTCCGGCGGTGTTTCAAACGACTTGCGGGATATTCAAGAGCAAGCTGATCTTGGTAATGAAGATTGTAAAAACGCAGTGAAGGCATACGCCTACGGGATCAAGAAGTACATTGGCGCATATACCGCCGCGCTGGGCGGTGTGGACGCAGTCGTCTTCGGCGGCGGCATCGGCAGAAACAGTGATTCTGTACGGGCGTTGGCGCTGGAAGGATTGGAGTGTTTCGGCATTCACCTTGACGAAACCAAAAATCTCAACGCAAGAGGCGGTGATGACATTTCCGTGGACGGCAGTCCGGTTCGCGTGTACGTGGTTGATACAAACGAGGAAATCATTGTTGCCAGGAAAGCAAAGACACTGCTGACAAAATAAAAGCAAGCGCTTCGGTAAAACCGAAGCGCTCTTCTTTTCTCAGTTTTCCTTATTCTTAGCGGCCTTCTTGGCTGCCTTTTCCTTTGCTCTCTGCTCCTGAGCCTTCTGTGCGGCCTCCTTGGCTGCCGCAGCAGCGCTTTCATTGGTAGACAAAGCCCACTTTGCAAACTCAATGCGGACCTGATCAGCGCCGGTCTCAATTACAAACTTGTCACTCTTAATATCGACAACAGTACCAACAATACCGCCGATGGTGGTCACCTGGTCACCGTTCTTCATAGCAGAACGCATCTGCTCGGCTTCCTTCTTGCGCTTATTCTCGGGACGGATGAGCATAAAATAGAACACGCCCACCATAATCAGCAGCATAGGCAGCATACCCAGCAAGCCGCCGCTCTGCTCAGCTTCAGCTAAAAACATCAACATGACATTCGCTCCTTTGTTATTTAATACTGGTTTATTATAGCATTCTTACCATAAAAAGCAAGAATAATTTAAATCCTGCGGCTAAGTTTTTCAGAATATTCGTTTCTGAAGGCGGCAAATGTGCCTTCATCCAGGGCATTTCGAATCCGCTCCATCAGTTTATTGTAGAAATACAGATTGTGCATCACGCATAGACGCATCGCCAGCATTTCCTCTGCCACAAACAAATGCCGGATATAGGCCTTGGAATAGCGACGGCACACTGGGCAATCGCATTCTGGATCAATCGGGGACAGATCCCTGGCATATTTTGCATTTTTCAGATTGATCGCGCCCTGCCAGGTGAAGAGTCTGGCATGTCGGGCGTTTCTGGCGGGCATAACACAGTCAAAGAAGTCAACACCCCTTGCCACCGCTTCAATAATATTGGTCGGTGTTCCAACGCCCATCAGATAGCGGGTTTTATCGTTCGGCATATGGGGTTCCACAGCCTCAATAATGTCATACATCTCCTCAGCTGTTTCGCCTACGGCAAGGCCACCAATAGCATAACCTGGCAGATCCAATTCAGCAATCCTCTTCATATGGTCTATGCGGATATCCGCATAGGTACCGCCCTGGTTAATGCCCCAAAGCATCTGCTCTTTATTTACCGTATCCGGTAGACTGTTAAGACGGGCATTTTCCGCTTTGCAGCGAACCAGCCACCGATAGGTTCTGTCCACGCTCTGCTTCACATACTCCCGGGGCGCAGGGTTTTCAATACACTCGTCGAAAGCCATACAGATATCAGAACCCAAATTAGATTGGATCTGCATACTCTCCTCGGGCCCCATAAATATCTTGTGACCGTCAATATGGGAGGCAAAGGTGACGCCCTCCTCCTTGATCTTCCGCAAGGATGCCAGGCTGAAGACCTGAAATCCGCCAGAATCCGTAAGGATCGGGCCATCCCAGGTCATAAACTTGTGCAGGCCTCCACACTCTTTGACCAATTCATCACCGGGACGAAGGTGAAGATGGTAGGTGTTGCTCAGTTCTACCTGACAGCCGATGTCCTTTAAGTCCTTAGCGCTGAGAGCGCCTTTGATTGCGCCCTGAGTGCCAACGTTCATAAATACAGGGGTCTGAACCGTGCCGTGGGCGCAGGTGAATACACCACGGCGGGCAGCTCCTTCTGTCTTCTTCAATTCAAACATAATATTACTCCTAAAGTATGCACATTGCGTCGCCAAAGGAAAAGAAGCGGTATCTTTCCTCTACGGCCCGCTCATAAGCATTCAGCACATTTTCTCTGCCAGCAAAGGCAGACACCAGCATCACGAGGGTGCTTTCGGGCAGATGAAAATTCGTAATCAAACCATCCATCGCCTTAAATGAATAGCCGGGGAAAATAAAGATCTCAGTCCAGGCAGACTTTTCACTGAAAGTGCCATCCGCGTTTACCAGGCTTTCCAGTGTTCTGCAGGATGTAGTGCCCACACAGACAACGCGGCCGCCTTCCGCTTTGGTGCGATTCAGAAGCTCAGCCGTTTCCGCACTTATCACACAAAACTCGCTATGCATATGATGGTCCGCGATCTCATCAGCCTTTACCGGTCGGAATGTACCCAGGCCAACATGCAAGGTGACAAACGCAGTTTTCACACCCTTTGCACGGATTTTGTCGAGAAGTTCATTGGTAAAATGCAGTCCGGCAGTAGGCGCTGCCGCAGAACCAACTGCTCGGGAGTAAACCGTTTGATAGCGCTCCTGGTCATTGAGCTCTGCCTTGATATAAGGAGGCAGCGGCATCTTACCCAGCTGCTCCAGTACTTCCAGAAAAATGCCCTCGTAGTGGAACTCAACCACCCTGTTTCCATCCGGTTGAACTTCAACAATCGTTGCAGTCAGTTTGCCGTCGCCAAACACGACCTCCTGGCCCTCCTGCAGCTTTCTGCCGGGTTTTGCCAAACACTCCCATCGTTTGTTGCCCAGATCCTTGAGCAGCAGCAATTCAACCGCACCGCCTGTAGGCCGGTTGCCCAACAGTCTTGCAGGCAACACACGGGAGTCGTTCATAACGAGGCAATCCCCGGGGTTCAGGTATTCAACAATATCATAAAAATGTTTATGATCGACAGTTCCAGTCTGGCGATCCAACACCAGCAGGCGTGAAGAATCTCTTGCCTCCAGAGGCGTCTGCGCAATCAGCTCATCTGGCAAGTCATACCAAAAATCATGGGTTTTCAAAAATACCCCTCCATAACAGAAGAATCAAATATTTGCATTAAATTATATCCCATTCCGCCGTATTTTGCAACACGCAAATCTGATTGCTCCTGCATAGATTGGCTTGGAGGTGTATTTCTATGGAATTGCCATTGTTTACAGGGGCCTGTACGGCCCTTGTGACGCCCTTTCTTGACGGGAAGGTAAATTATCCTATGGCGGATCAACTGCTGCGCAGGCAGTTGGAAGCTGGTATGCCAGCCGTTGTCGTCGCCGGCACAACCGGCGAGTCCCCCACCCTCTCTGATGGAGAGAAAATTGAACTCATAAGAAGATCCAGTTCATACGCTGATGGTGCGTGCAAAATTATAGCAGGCACTGGGTCAAATGCAACTGCCCACGCAGTAGAGCTGAGCATCGCCGCAGAGAAAGCGGGTGCTGATGCCCTTTTGATCGTATCCCCATACTATAACAAGGCCACCGCTGACGGCCTCTTTGCCCACTATCTCACCATCGCTCACGCGGTTAGCATTCCCATCGTATTGTACAACGTCCCCTCCCGCACCGGTGTAGATATTCCTGTTTCAGTATACCAACGGCTATCCCGCGTACCTAACATCGTAGGAGTGAAGGAAGCCAGCAGTGATATCTCCAAGATTTCGCGGATCAAATACGCATGCGAACCGGATTTCGCGGTGTGGTCGGGCAATGACGATATGATCGTACCCACCATCGCCTCCGGCGGTTGCGGTGTCATATCGGTACTTTCAAATATCCTGCCCAGAGAGACTAATGCCTTGTGCCACTCTGCCCTCAAAGGGGATTTTGAAACTGTTTCGCTCCTTCAGCGGCAACTTTTTCCCCTGATTGATCTGTTGTTCTGTGAGGTCAATCCAATCCCGGTAAAAGAAGCGCTAAGGTGTATTGGCTTTGATTGTGGTGGCTGCAGATTGCCACTGTGTGAACTAAGCAAGGAAAGCAAGGATAAGATCAGGGCATATTTCTCATAAGCAATCCCGACGCACATAAAAGCACCCTGCTTATACAAGCAGGGTGCTTTCCATTACGGAATGAAGTTCTCAAAAATGGGTAGCCAACCTTCTGAAACAGCTGTATCAAAGTCCTCTTTCTTGCGGATCGTCCAGCCGACACCAAGCATCCCCCACACTTTCCGGCAAAAGAAATTGCTGATTGTCTTGCGGTCCGCAAAGCGGTAGGCTACAAAATCCGGTCTTGTAATGACATTAAGAAGCTGGTGGCGCATAGCAAACTTTGCCACCCATGATAAATTGCTTTTGCTGCGGAAGAAGTTTTCCGTCAGCTGTCCGCGAATGATATCCCTGCGGTGCTTTCTCAGCCAGGCAATACACCTGGGGTCAAAGGATTCAATGCAAAAGGGTCCGCCATAGCTATCCAGCAGATCGCAGGTCGCCTGGCACAACTGGGCGTAATTACCGTTATAGGTCTTAAGTTCAATAATCAGAGGCACTGCGCCTGCCACTAGGTCGAGCACTTGCAAAAGCAAAGGGATCGACTCATCCGTACTCTCTAGCCGGTAACCGCATAACTGCTCTGCACTCATATCCTCAACAATGATGTCCGCACAGGCTGTGCGTCTCAGTGACGAATCATGGATGACCGCAAGATTGCCATCCGCCATTAGATGCACATCCAGTTCCAGACCGTAGCCGGCATTCTTTGCGGCGACGAAAGCTGCCATAGAGTTTTCCGGAACACCATCGCTATGGAGTCCACGGTGGGCATAGTACCATCCCCGCAGGGCAAGAATACCCTTGTGTCCAGTTCTTCCCTTTACAACAAACAGGTATAGTGTAGCCAGCACCAATAGCGCGATTAGAATCACCATTCCGGTCAGTCCTCTACATCGAAAGCGTCCAAGCCTTTCCTTGCGACTACCTTGTTATCACCGTGCTTGACAAAGAGCATTGTGACAAAAGAGCCGGCAACAAAAATAGCCGCATACGGGAACAGTACGCTCATGCCCAGCTTGTCCATCAAGAAACCGGAAACCATGGGTGTTATGGTCTGGGCGGCCATAGACGCCGTATAATAATAGCCGGTGTACTTACCTACGTCGCCGTCGGAGCAGAGCTCCACGACCATTGGGAAGGAATTGACATTGATGGTTGCCCAAGCAAAGCCTGCCAGCACAAAGATACCGATCATCATAACCACGGAGGTCTGCGCTGTCACAAACTGCGCCAGGAAGAAAGCTACTGTCAACATCGCAACACCAATTAGGATCGCTTTCTTTCTGCCGATCTTAGAGGAAAGAATCCCAACGGGAACAAAAGATACGATAGCCGCGCCGGTACCGATCATCAACGTGATATTAAAATCCTTGCCAAGACGGTTGGAGGCATAAACACTGTACTTACTACTCACAGCGTTATAGCCAAAATACCACAAAATAACAGATGCCAGCAGCAGAATCAAAGAAATCTTCTCTCCCTTGCTGAGCTTGCGCTTGGGTGCGGTCTCAGCTGCCGCATCGTTTCCATCCAATTTGGCTGCGTCTTCAAGAGCCTCTCTGCACCAAGCAGGCTCCTTTACCTTTACGAGGAAAATGATCAGCGCAACGATCATAAGGGCAGCAATTGCGCAGAAATAACCCACATAGCTCATCATAGCATTTCGTGGCGCGTCTGTCGCAAAAACCTTACCCAAAACCAGAACAAGAATGCCTCCTGTGTAGCCCATCAGGTTAATGATCGCATTGGCCTTACTGCGGAGCGGTTTCACTGTCACATCAGGCATCAACGCAACTGCGGGAGATCGGAAGACAGCCATTGCGATCAGAAGGAGGAACAAAATAGCCACAAACAGCACAAGTGTCTGGGGATTCTCAGTTGTAATTTGGCGGACATACGCCTGTCGGGCAGGCACAACATAATCCACATAGTCTGCATTTGTCACTTTCTTGCCGTCTTCATTAAGAACCTCACTTCTAATGCTGACAAAGTCATCTCTGGAAATCTCCTGAGACAGGACAAAATGCTCCTCAGTGAGCGTCGCGGTCTCCTTATTCGGCTTGACGATCTTCTGATCAGCCTGGGAATCATAAATAATGCCCAACGCAGCAGGATCATCCACAACAGACACCTTCTCAATATTCTTCAGCTGGGCAAAGTCAGCAAAGGACAGCGCAACAAGCAGAATGACCGCAGCGACCGTACCTGCGCGGATAAAAGGCGTCCGGCGACCGCTTTTGCCCTTATGCTTATCAGAAAGCGTGCCGAACAAAGGCAACAAAAACAGCGCAAGGATGTTGTCAAGCGCCATAATCGCGCCTGACCAAAACTGGGACATACCGAACTTATTGGTCAAAATCAACGGAATAATACTGTCGTACGCTTGCCAAAATGCCAAAATCAGGAAGAAAGCAAAGCCTACATAGATTGTGCGTTTGGTATTGAGTTTCATTTTGATAACCTCCAAACCGTTCCTATTCCCTACTAGTATAAACAATTTTACATGATATGTCTAGAAAAAATAAGCGGCGCTGATGCGCCGCTTATCATTATGCCAGAATCGCTTTGTGGAAAACCTTTTTGCCCTTACGGATCTTAACACCCTCTTTGAGCATATCTTCCGTCACTGCAAACTGTGCGCTGGGCACTTTCTCATCGTTCACAAGAACGCCGCCCTGCTCTACCAGCTGACGGGCCTGTTTGTTGGAGGGTGCCAGACCGCACTGAACCATCAAGTTCAAAATACCAATCTTGCCGTCAATCAGCTGATCGGCAGCGATCTCGGTGGTTGGCATATTGGCATCATCACCGCCGCCTACAAAGAGCGCCTTGGCTGCTGCCTGGGCATTGTTAGCTTCCTCTTCTCCGTGGACCAGCTTAGTCAATTCGTATGCCAGGATCTCCTTTGCCGTATTCAGCTGAGCATCCTTCCAGTCGTCCATCTCATTGATCTGCTCCAAAGGTAGGAAGGTCAGCATACGAATACACTTGAGAACATCATTGTCGTCAACATTCCGCCAGTACTGGTAGAATTCGAAGGGGGTGGTCTTGTTGGGGTCCAGCCATACCGCGCCCTTGGCGGTCTTACCCATCTTCTTGCCTTCGGAGTTCAGCAGCAGAGTGATCGTCATTGCATGGGCGTCCTTGCCCAGCTTTCTGCGGATCAGCTCTGTGCCACCCAGCATATTGCTCCACTGGTCATTGCCGCCAAACTGCATATTGCAGCCGTAATTCTGGTACAGGTAGTAGAAGTCGTAGGACTGCATAGGCATGTAGTTGAACTCCAGGAAGGACAGACCTTTCTCCATTCTCTGCTTAAAGCACTCCGCACGGAGCATATTGTTCACGGAGAAACAGCCACCGATCTCGCGGATAAAGTCAACATAGTTCAGTTTCAGCAGCCAATCGCCGTTGTTGACCATCATTGCCTTACCTTCGCCGAACTCGATAAAACGTTCCATCTGCTTTTTAAAGCAGGCGCAGTTGTGTTGAATTGTCTCCTCGGTCATCATAGAGCGCATATCCGTACGGCCGGAGGGGTCACCAATCATAGCCGTGCCGCCACCGATCAGGGCGATAGGCTTATTACCTGCCATCTGCAAACGCTTCATCAAACATAGCGCCATAAAATGTCCCACATGGAGAGAGTCAGCTGTGGGGTCAAAGCCAATATAGAATGTGGCCTTACCGTTGTCGATCATCTCGCGGATTTCTTCTTCATTAGTGACCTGAGCAATAAGACCTCTTGCCACCAGTTCATCATACAGTTTCATAATTCTATCCTCCAAAAAATAAGCCCTCTGTCCATACGGACAGAGGGCGTAAAATACGCGGTACCACCTCTGGTTTGGCGCAGTCTCACGGCTGCACCCTCACGGTGTTTACAACACCAGGCTATATCGGGCCGACCCGTCTTTCCCTACTATTATTTCAGGAAAGCCGCTCAAGGAGGTAATTTCAGCACATCCTCTGTTGCCTTTCACCATCCGGCAACTCTCTGAAATCAAGGAAATGCATACTTCTTCCCGTCATCGCGTTTAAGATATCCTAACAAATCTCGAACTGTTTGTCAAGCATTGAGCAGCATCTCACCGGCGCTCTTAAGGGTTATCTCCGTGATATTGGCGCCGCCGATAATTCGAGCCAGTTCCCGTTTTCTGCCTTCGAAGTCCAATGGTGCGACGGTAGTATAGGTACGGCCACCCCGTTCTTGTTTTGCAATCAGCAGGTGGGAATTGGCCAGTGCCGCCAGTTGTGGTAGGTGAGTCACACAAAGAACCTGCTTGTTAACCGCTACATTTCGGAGCTTTTCTGCCACCTTTTGCGCGGCGCGCCCGGACACGCCTGTATCCACCTCGTCAAAAATAAGCGTGGGTACTTTATCCTGCTCTGCCAGCACATTTTTCATCGCCAGCATAATTCTCGCCAATTCGCCGCCGGAGGCGACTTTGCTCAAAGGTTTCAGCGCTTCACCAGCATTGGCAGACATATAGAATGCCACAGTATCCATACCGATCGGCGTAAGTTCTGTTTCCTCAAAATGGCACTTAAACTGCACCTTAGGCATATCCAACTGGGCAAGTTCTGTGAGAATCCGTTGAGAAAGATTCTGTGCGGTGGTCTCGCGGCTTTTACGAAGTTGCAACGCAGCGCCGATTGCTTCTTTCTCGGCTTTTTCCAGTTTCTTTTTCAACCTCTCAATGGTATCATCAGCAAACTCTATTTCGTCCAGTTCCCTTTGCGCATCTGCAAGATATGCAAGGATCTCCCCGCAGGAAGCGCCGTACTTTCTGCGCAAACGGTGGATCACATCCAGCCGACTTTCAATTCGCTCCAGTTCATCCGCAGAATAACTCAGATCATCCCGGGCGTCTCTCAATTCTTCCGCTGCATCCTGTACCTGGTACATAAGGTCTGCAACCCGGTCATGGAGGGCAGCAAAGCTATCGGTAAAACGGGAGAGGCGAGCCAATTCTCGCTCCGCATCAGCCAGCAGGGATGCCGCGCCGTCCGAATCCTCATCTCCATAAAGACATGCAACAGCTGCATTCATTCCGTCGCTGAGTTTCTCAGCATTTTGTAGAATCTTACGGCGCTGTTCCAGCTGCTCATCCTCACCATCCTGCAGATCAGCTTTCATAATCTCATCGATTTGAAAGCGAAGAGTCTCCATCCGACGAATCTTTTCTCCCTCGTCCATACTCATACGGCGGATCTCGTTGCGCAGCTGGATGACAGACTGGTACTGCCCATAATACGCATTCAGCAGCAGCTCATTTCCACCAAAAGTATCCAGGAAGGTCAGATGGCTGCTCTCATCAAAAAGAGATGCCGAATCGTGCTGGCCGTGAATATCGATCAGCTGAGTGCCCAATTTCCGCAGAATGGATACGGTCACCAAAGATCCATTCACTCTGCAGATATTCTTGCCGTCTATGTAGATCTCCCGGTGGACAACAACCTCCGGATCGTAGGGCACACCGTTTTCAGAAAACCAGGTTAGTTCCGGTACATCCGTGAAAACACCTCTTACCAGCGCCTTTTCAGCACCTGTCCGAATCATATCCCGGTAGGCACGCTCACCCAAAATGGCAGATATCGCGTCAATCACAATGGACTTGCCTGCGCCGGTCTCACCGGTCAGAACATTGAAACCGGCATCGAAGGAGATGTCTGCACACTCAATAACCGCGATATTCTCAATATGCAGAAGGCTCAACATGCCTTACTCCTCCTTAGTTCAGCAAGCTCTTGATTTCCCCGCAAAACGATGCCGCAGCATTCATATCCCGCATAACCACCATCACTGTATCGTCACCGGCAAGGCTGCCAACAACAGCGCTCATATTCATTGCGTCGATAGCAGATGCGGCTGCAGATGCGAGGCCTGGCAGGGTACGGATAATAATGATATTCTGAGCATAGTCAAAGCTGACAACGCACTCCCGGAAAATGGTATTCATACGGGTGGAGAAAGATCCACTCAGTTCGCTGGAGGACGTTGTGTAGCGGTATGTGCCCATATTGGTCAGTTCTTTTACGATTCGCAATTCTTTAATATCTCTGGAAATCGTGGCCTGAGTACCCCGGAAGCCCGCTTCCTGCAGAGCAGCCAGAAGTTGTTCTTGGGTCTCAACATTTTTATTGGAGATAATCTCCAAAATCTTTGCTTGTCTTTGGCTTTTCATTTCTCTCACCTCATCCGATTCGGAACTTCATATTGACCACATCGAAGAAACTGCGGTCCTTCAAACGCACCAGCTTGGTGCATAGATTGGATTTCTTAATAATCGCCGTGTCACCCATATTCATACGCAGAGCCTTACCGCCATCCACAGACAAATAGGCATTGCGCCGGGCATTATGGGTCATAGAGACAGAAACTGTCCGCTTGTCAGAAACAACAATGCAACGGCTAGCCACGTCGTGGGCGCAGATGGGGGTGACCAATATGCTATGGGCATCCGGCTCAACAATAGGTCCGCCAGCAGAAAGGCTATAGGCCGTAGAGCCGGTGGGCGTAGACACGATAATGCCGTCACCGCCGCATTCCATCGCCTGCACATCGTCACAATTGACCGCCAGATGCACGATTCTGGCCACAGCACCCTTGGTGATGGCTACATCATTCAGACACAGGTCGTGGAAAATGATATCTCTGTCCCGGAGGACTGTCACATCCAACATCATGCGGTTGTCAATGGTATAGTCACCTGTGGCGATCCTGGCCAGCTGAGAGAGTTCTGTGCTCTCCAATTCCGCCATAAAGCCCATCGTGCCGATATTTACGCCCAAAACAGGAATGTCCTTGCGGGTTGCGGCCTTTGCCATATGCAAAAGCGTACCGTCGCCGCCGAAGCAAATCACCATCGATGCATTCGGCAGTTCTCTGTCCATCCTGGAGAAGCGAATATCACGGGGTAGATCATAGCTTCTGTCCACTTCAAAAGGCAAACAAACACGGGTCTCAATCCCCGCTTCATTCAGAACAGAAAGTGCCTCACGCAATGTTTCAAAGTTCTTATCCCGGTAGGGATTAGGAGATAAAATTACACGGTTCATTCTCTTCACCCCTTCAAAGTCTCGTGTGCATTGGCAACCACCAGTGCCGTATCCACCTGGGTAGCCGGCTTGTCATCCAGTGTCAAGTGGGCCAAAAACTCGATGTTTCCTTCCGGTCCCTTGACCGGTGAGAATGTCAGGCCGAGGATTGTAAAGCCAATTTCTTGCGTCAACGCAACGAAATTGTCCAACACCTCTTTATGGATCGCAGGGTCTCGTACAACGCCCTTCTTGCCAACCTTTTCCTTGCCCGCTTCAAATTGGGGCTTGATCAGGCAAAGCACCTGTCCCGTAGGTTTTAGGAATGTCTTGATCACAGGCAGTACAATCCGCAGGGAGATGAAACTCACATCAATTACCGACAGGTCCAGGGGCTCACCCAGATCTTCCGGTGTCACATACCGCACATTGGTGCGCTCCATAACAACCACCCGGGGGTCAGAACGGATCTTCCAGTCCAGCTGCCCGTAGCCGACGTCGATGGCAAACACCTTACTTGCGCCCTGCTGGAGCAAGCAATCGGTAAATCCGCCCGTAGAAGCGCCAGAGTCACTGCACACATAGCCTGTAGGGTCAACGCCAAAGTCACGCAACGCCTTCTCAAGTTTCAGTCCACCGCGGCTCACATAAGGGCAGCTGCCGCTGCGCACCTCTATGGCAACACTCTCTTCATAGGATGTACCCGGCTTATCTGCCTTTTGGCCATCCACATACACAAGGCCACTCATAATGATCGCCTGGGCCTTCGTGCGGGTATCCGCATACCCTTGTTCCACAAGAAGGACATCCAGCCGCTTTTTAATTTTCAACCTGATGCACCTCCATAACATAATCAGCGATTTTCTCAGGGCTCAAACCACAATGCTCATACAGCGCTTCCATTGTGCCGTGACCGATGTATCGATTGCCAAGGTCAACGCCCCGCACAAAGCAGTCCGGACGGATCTGCTGCAGGCAATAAGACAGCTCCTGGCATATACCGCAATTGCCACTGACCTCTTCCAGTACCACAACATTGGCATTGTCGGGCAGGCACTCGGCAATTTTATCTGCCTGCAGCGGTGCAAGTTGAGTCAGTCGCAGTACTGTAGCCTCAATACCCTTTTGAGCCAGCAATTCCGCAGCCGCAAGGGCATTGTTCACAAGCACACCATATGTGAGCAGAATAATATCCTTACCCTTACGGTGGCATACAATTGGTTTCAGGGATTCCGCATCCCAAGTGGAATCAGAATAACCCCTGTCGCCGCCTCTGGGATAACGAATCGCAACGGGACCCGTCTGATTCTCCGCTGCCCAGAGGAGCATCTGCTGCAATTCATTGCAGGATGCCGGAGCAAGGAGTGTCATACCCGGTGCATGGCGCAGGAATCCAACATCGTAAATACCGTGGTGGGTCTCTCCGTCCTCACCTACAAGACCGGCCCTATCGACAGCAAGGATAATGTGCTGGTTAAGCATACACACATCCTGCAGGATCATATCGTACGCTCTCTGCAGAAATGTAGAATACAGCGCTACTACAGGGAGCATGCCCTGCTTCGCCAGGCCACCTGCCATAGAAACTGCATGCTCTTCTGCGATACCTACATCAAAGAGCCGCTTTGGATGCTTGTTCTTAAAGTCCAGAAGTCCGGTTCCACCGGGCATAGCTGCTGTGATGGCGCAAATTTTTTCATTTTTCTCTGCCAATTCCAGCATTGTGCTGCCGAACCGTTCAGAGAAAGTTTCTCCCTTCTTTGCAAAGGGTTCACCGGTCTCGGGATCGAATTTGCCAATGCCGTGGAACAACTTGGGATGCTCCTGAGCAGGCGCATAGCCCCTTCCCTTTTGCGTAATTGCGTGAAGCACCACCGGCCGTTTCATATCCCGAGCAGCGCTGAGAAGTTCGATCAATTTCTCCGTATCGTGACCATCTACGGGACCGAGGTAAGTAAAGCCCATACTCTCGAATATGGTGGAGGGGATCAGCATTCTCCTCGCCTCGTCCTTCAATGAACGCAGAAACTTCTCGACACCACGGCCACCTGGGAGCTTCTCAAGGAAAACTTTTGTATTACGCTTCATTCCAAGGTATTTGGATTTAACACGAAGCTGTCTTAAATGAGAAGCCATGCCGCCTACATTCTTATCAATAGAAAGGGCATTGTCATTCAGCACAATAACCATAGGCTCGTTGCTGACTGCCGCATCATTCAAGCCCTCATAAGCAATTCCGCCGGTTGCAGCGCCATCACCCAGCAGAGCAACCACATGGTAGGATTCTTTCTGTATTGTTCTTGCCCGTGCCATACCAAGCGCGATGGAAACCGAACTGGACGCATGGCCGGCAACAAAGGCATCTGCATCGCTTTCATTGGGTTTAGGGAAACCGGCCATACCGCCAAACTGCCGTAATGTGGCAAAGTCAGCTTGACGGCCAGTGAGCATTTTATGGACATAGGACTGATGTCCCACATCAAAAACCAGCCTGTCGGTAGAGGTATCAAAAACAGACTCAATTGCGACCGTCAATTCAACTACACCCAGATTGGAGGCCAGGTGGCCGCCAGTTTTCGAAACACCGGAGACCAAAAACTCCCGTATCTCCTGACAGAGCCTGACTCTGTCGGAAGCATTCAGGGCATTCAGGTCCTGATGGTTATGGATTTTCTCTAATAATGTATTCATAGGTAATAGTACCTTCTCTTTATTCATGGTAAATGCTTCTGGAAATCAAACTGGTCAAGTAGCGATCACCTACCTGGTATCCGCAGCGTATAAAATCGAATTGTATATTATCCTAGCACAAAACCGTTAAATATACAAGTATGTTTTGCATATTTGCATAATTTTGCAGTCAAGCACTGATTTCCTCTGCATATTCATAAGGCGGGTGCGTCATTCTTGCAGATAATTTTCCATACTAAAAAGAAAAAAGCCATCCCGGTTGGGATGACTTTTCTTTGCAGACTAAACCTATTTTTGATACAAATGCACGCCCTTTTGAGGCTAGGGGGTGCAAAGTCATTTTAGGGGATGCATTTTTAAGTCAAGGGGGTGCAAATTGGGTTTAGGGGGGTGCAACACAGGATTATTCCACAAAAATTATGCTCTTGATATTTGCGCAAAAATCAGGATCCCAGTCAGATGGAATTTTTGTTTCTTTGCAAGATATCATTAAAGTTAACTTCCTGCAATTGCAAAATGCGTGCTTACCAACAAACCCGACATTGTTCGTAATGGTTAGTTCTTCTATCTCATCCATTCCCCAAAAGGCTTGTGCGCCTATATATTGAACACTAACCGGAATGTTAATCCTTTTTATTTCAGAACAATCAAAAAAGGCATCATCGTGAATTTTTTTGATTGTATCTGGAAGAACAATCTCATCTATATCATACTTTGAAGTAGCGTAGCTTATGTCACGGTATGTTATTTCCGTTTCACCACTGCAAACAACAAGTTTCTTATCAACAAGAGTAAAATTCACAACATTGCACCACCTTTTTCTCATTATACCATAAAAAGAAAATAACCGCAACTTGCATCAAAGTTGCGGTTATTCTTTGGCGGAGAAGGAGGGATTTGAACCCTCGATACCCTTTTGGGGTATACACGATTTCCAATCGTGCGCGCTCGGCCAGCTACGCGACTTCTCCATAATGACCGCGATTGCAGTCAGCCTGTGTATAATACTCCATTTGTTGCCGTTTGTCAACCCCCATTTTACAAAATCCTTCCGCCTTTGTAGCTGAAAAATCAGTTGACATTATAGTCAATTCTGTATATAATGTTATCGCTTTGCATCTCTGCTAGTGTAGCACAGTCGGTAGTGCATCTCACTCGTAATGAGAAGGTCGCCTGTTCGAGTCAGGTCACTAGCTCCAAAAATACCCCACCTTATATAAAGGTGGGGTATTTTTTATTGATTTTCCCGTAAAATCAGCTCAAACGCTGCGCGGATAGCCGCATTTCGGACCTCTTCCCTGTTCCCAGCAAAATGGTACTCCTCAGCGTAAGCCTTTGCACTGTCACAGTATCCCACAAAAACAGTACCCACAGGGTTGCCAAAGTCATCGCCACCCGGGCCTGCCAGGCCGGTGACCGAAACGGCCACGTCTGCTACAAGGCGTTCCCTGGCACTGACAGCCATCGCCTGCGCCGTTTGTGCGGAAACCGCGCCGTAGGCGGCAAGTAATTGCCCGTCAACACCAATGGCATTCTCCTTTACCCAGTTGGTATAGGCGATAAAGCCGCCCTTAAAGACCTTCGAGCTTCCTGGAATCGCTGTCAGTGCTGCGCCGATTCCCCCACCTGTGCAGCTTTCCGCCGTCACAAGAGTCTTGTCAGATAGAGCGGACAAAACATCACATATAAGGCGCGTCATCATACTTCACCGTAATTTTCTCGACAGATTCAAGAGCCTGTGCGATCAGCGCCTCTCTGTCGAGTTTCTTCTCGGCGTGGAGCAGCTGACCGATGGTGGGCTTTGTTTTGGGGTGCTTGGGAGTAAAGACCGTGCAGCAGTCCTCATAGGGTAAAACTGATGTCTCCATTGTGCCAATCTTCCGGGCAATGGTGACGATCTCCTCCTTGTCCATGCCGATCAGCGGCATAAATACGGGGATATCCACCACTGCGCCAGTCACCTGCATTGCCTGCATAGTCTGGCTGGCCACCTGGCCGAGGTTCTCACCGGTGATCAGCGCACCGCAGCCATCCTGCAGGGCAATCCGCTGGGAAATCTCCATCATAAACCGCCGCATAATCAGCGTAAAGAACTCCTCGGGACAGTTATCCCGGATCGCTTCCTGAATCTGCGTAAAGCCGACAATATTTACCGTCATTCTTCCACAATATCTGGTGACGAGTCTTGCCAGTTCCATCACCTTATCCTTGGCTAACTGGGAGGTATAGGGGTAGGAGAAGAAATGGACGCACTCCACTTCCACGCCCCGTTTTGCGATCATATATGCAGCAACAGGAGAATCAATACCACCGCTGAGCAAGCACATTGCGCGGCCGCCCACGCCGGTAGGCAGACCGCCGGCACCGGGCTCAGCAGGACCGTGAACATAGGCTGCCAAGTCACGGACTTCAACATATACCGTATAGGCAGGCTTGCGCACATCCACCTTACAGTCGGGATGGGCTTCCGCCAGACGACCGCCAATTTCCTGGGAAATCTCGATGGATGTTAAGGGGAAGCGCTTATCAGACCGCTTAGACTCCACCTTGAAAGACGGCGCGCAATCCAGTTCGTCACCCAGGTACTCCTGGATGGTGTCATAGATCTTGTCAATGTCCTTCTCACAGGATCTGCAGCGGCACAGGCTAACCAAACCAAAAATGGTGTGGCAAGCGTCCCATGCGCCGTCCATATCGCACAATTCATCCATGGGCTCCACGTACACCGTGGACTGCATCAGGTATACATCAAAGTTGCCGTAGGATTTCATTCTGCGGCGGACGTTCTGACGCAGCTTATCTTCAAACTGGCGCTTATTCGCTCCCTTTAGAACGATCTCGCCCAGTTTCAGCAAAAAAATCTCTTTCAAATCACATTCTCCGTTTCTTATAATTCTACCGTGCGGTACTGGATTGCTTCCGCAATATGGGATGCTGCGATCTTCTCCGATCCATCCAGGTCCGCAATGGTTCTTGCAACCTTCAGTATTCTATCATAGCTGCGCGCAGTTAAGCCAAAGGCATCAAAAGCCTGTCTCATCAGCACTTCACTCTCATCGTCCAGCTTACAGTATGCCCGCAATTCATCCGGGCCCATGCGGGCATTGCACAGGCAGCCGAAATCTCCGAATCGCTTGCGCTGACGGTTTCTTGCCGTGTTGACCCGTTCCTTGATTGCTGAGGAAGATTCTGCTTCTTCACGGCGTCGAAGGTCCTCAAAGTTCACCGCAGGTACCTCCATTATGATGTCGATCCTGTCCAGGAGCGGGCCGGATATTCTGCTGCGATAGGAATTGACAGACATTTCAGAGCAGGTACACCTGCCGGACGGGTCGCCATACCATCCACACTTGCATGGATTCATAGCGCAGACAAGCATAAACTCCGCTGGGTATGTGACAGAACCGGATACGCGCGAGATGGTCACCTGCCCGTCCTCCAATGGCTGTCGCATCATATCCAATGTATCCTTATGAAACTCTGGCAGTTCATCCAGGAACAGTACGCCATTGTGAGCTAGGGATATCTCGCCCGGCCTGGGATTTGCGCCGCCACCGGCAAGGCCTGCGTTTGACACCGTATGGTGTGGGCTGCGGAAAGGTCGGCTTACCACCAGGGGAGATTTAGCAGAAAGCATTCCCATTACAGAATAGATCTGTGTGGTCTCCAAGGATTCTTCCCAGGTCATATCCGGCAATATAGACGGTAGACGCTTACTGAGCATACTTTTGCCGGAGCCGGGAGGACCGATTAACAATCTATTCTGATACGATAGCACGCACAGAAGGGCGTCTGCAGGCGTTAAAACGCCGCAGACAGATACGTGAAGAACTTGTCCTCAAGTTCTTCGAACTCGTTTTGTGTATAGAAAGGAGACGGCAAACCAAAACGTTCAAGGTCTTCGACCTTGACGAAGTCAAACCCTTCGGGAAATAAGTCGACGACAAGGTCGTCGCCTATGACTTCGATACGAATGTATTGAAGTAAGTCTTCTGCAGTTTCGAAATAGTCAGGCACTTCCGCAATTCTATCGAATTGCTTTTTGTACGCAAGGACTTCGTCCTTGATGTATGCTTCGGGAGCAGTAAGAAGAAGGAGGTCCGAACGTTTTCTTGTGAGTTCTTCGTCAAGTTCTTGTATTTGATGAAGCAGAACATCAACACCGCCAAGGTTCAACGAGTACAAGTTCATAAGTCTTGACAACCTTGTCTCCAGTTCTTTGATATGTTCTTGTGCTTCTTCTATCTTAACACGGTTGTCAAGGTCTACGCTATCAATCAACTTGTTGATGATATGCAAAATATAATACTTATATTTGTTTTTCTTTTCCTTGATAAGTTCAGAACTTGACAAGAACACTTCATCAAGATATGCGTCGAGTTTCTTTTCTGATATGTTCATATTATCACAAGCAGATGTTCCGTTCATCTTTTTATTTTTGCAGACGTAAAAAATACGACCACGGTCTCGGTTTGAATAATATGGAGAACCACAACAACCACACACAACCCTTGAATTGTATTTTGATATGCCGTTGTATGTTCCTTTGTTCAACTTGTGATTGACTTTTGACGCAAACATTGATTGAACCTTGTCGAAGTCTTCACAACTAACGATTGCAGGAATGCGGTCATTCTCAACAACCTCATATTGTTCGACAATATGAGGATACGAAAACTTGTTGAACACCGAACCCGTTGAATATTTAGAAAGTGCATTCATACCCTTATATTTTTCATTTGTTAAGATACGACGGACTGAAGACTTGCAGAACGGACGACCTTCTCTTGTTGTTATTCCGTCAGCGGTCAACTTGTTGACAATTTGACGAATACCGAGACCGTCCAAATAATACGCATATATTTGACGAATGACTTCCGCTTCGTGCGGTATTATTTCGAGACTGTTGTCTTCTTTATGGTAGATATACCCGTATATTCTTGACGTTGTTCTGATTGTGTTCTTGATATTCGAAGCCTTGATTCCCGTTTTGACTTTGAGGGACTTGTCTCGACTGTCTTGTTCGTCAAACAATTGGAACAACTTCAAGAAGAAGTCGTTCGAGATGTCGGAAGTGTTGATATTTTGTTCGATGAACAAAATATGAACCCCCTTTCGTCTCAACTTGTTGATGATGTCAAACGAAAGTGTGTTCCTTGCAAATCGTGACGTGTTCTTCAACAAGATGAGGTCAAACAACGGTTGACGGTCAGACAAAGAGAACACCGTCTCGATGTGCTTCTTCCTTCCGTCTCGGTTTCCGTTGTTCACACTTGGAGCGACTGACACACTTGAAACATCAAGACCCGCACTTCTTAACATTTCAAAGAATGAAGGGCGGTTGTTTAGTTTCGTGCCAGTCAAACCAAGGTCGCTGAAGATATAGTCTTCACGGAACGGAGTGAAGTGTGTGTTCTTTTTGAGATAGTCGTCAAAATAGACGGCTTGATTTTTTAGACTTTCCGCTTGTTCGTCCGTAGAAACACGAGTGTACACACATACACGCATATATTGATACCCCCTTGATATTGTATTCTAATATGTTTATAACTCTAGAGCACGCACAAGTCAAGGTTCAAAAATAGAAAAAGAAGTCAGCTTGTATTCTTTCAAATACTTGCTGACTTCTGCTTGTTTAGATATTAGAAAAATACTTGACTTTGTTCCCGTTTTCGTCGGTGTATGTTATAGATGACAAGAATGCGTTCTTGACTGTTTCGTCTTTGATTGACAACATCATCTTCAGAATACCACGGAGGAACTCGTCATTCTTCAATTCATTGATTGTTTTGTTTTTCTCAGTGCTTAACATCATAACGCGTTCACCTCTTTATCGTTTTGAATACTTTCATATATTATATTATTTTTATATTTGATATTATTCGATGCAATCAGCGGGGTCATATATTTTGACATATTGACCACCCCTCAAGGCATAACAAACCGCTTCTTGATTGATTGAGAAACTTATCGCATCAAAGTCGGTTTCAAACTTGACCTTCACGAAATCAAACTCGAAACCGTCGTCAAGGATGTATGTATTCATATATTCACCCCCTTGTATTAGAATGGAGGATGTTCATCCAAATAGTCAAGATATTGACGCTCCAGTCTTTCCATATCTTGACGGTGAAGTTCATCAATATTGTATTGTTCAATCGCTTGTTCTGTCATCTTCTTGGAGATGTTTGTCTTGTACTTATCGAAAGACTTTTCGAAGACATCATCTTCGTTGTTGTCTTGTCTTGTGATATAAGGGACGGGGTTCTTCATCACTCGTTCGTTTGATAAGTTGCAGAACTTATCAATGTCGTACATTCTTATTTCATCGCGGTCGACTTCATAATATTTTGATATTCTTCGATACAATTGTGTTTTCTTTTCAAGTGATATATTTTTGTACCAATCTTTGAGCGGGTCAAACGATGTGATGATGATATACTTCCCCTTGAACATCTTGTTGTGATACCTTGACTTGATTGAAGACTTGTTGAACGGGTCGAGTGCTTTCAAGAGGTCTTGAAAAGTGAAGGCATTATCACGAAGGTCGTCAAAGATGAGAACATCTTGGTCGATATAGTCTTGCAAGGGGTCGTTCGAACTTGATGAATTACAAACACCGTTAACATCATCACAGAATGCACGTTTTGCGAACTCGGTCTTGCCGACACCCGTTTCGTTTCCACCGATGAATATCACCTTGATATTGCGTTCAGGGTTTCCGAAGAAGACCATATCTTGATATTTGAATGCGTTCTCAATGCGTGTTCTATATTTTGAATATAGTTGTATATCGATAAAATCTTGCTGATTGTATCGACGAATGACACCTTCACCGATTTTGTTGATAACATCTTCGAGATATTTTTGTTCACTCAACTTGTTCATCTTCTTTTCGAGTTTTCCATCATTGACGAAAAGAACATCGAGGTCGTCTTGTGATACATTTGTGATGATGTCTTCCTTGTTATATTGATATTTGCTTGTGTCATTCTTGTGAACAAGATATTGAACGCTTGCGTTTACACTTCCGCAAGGTTTGATTGAACCGTGTGGGAATGCTTCCTTCAACATCTTGAAGCGAATGTTCTTTGTGCCAATATTGAACCATATCACGATATGATAATGACGGGCTACAGTTGCACCGTCTTCGTCCTTGTCCTTGTCGTGTACTATAAACGCATACTGAAGACCGTCATATCTGAATGCAAGGTCTTCGACGTGTTCCTTGATATAGTCAAAAGAATACGACACAAGACCGTCTTGTGTGTTGTTTTCTTCGTGTACTCGTATGAAGGCGGTCTTCATCTTGTCGCTGTCGGTATAGTGTTTAGTTTTTGCCATTAGGAACACCCCCTTGTCGTTCATCGCATAATTTGCATATATAAGTGAGGACGTCGTCCTTGTCCATATTTTCGATAAGGTCGACCATATCTTGATATGTCATTGTGTTGACATTGACTTCGGGACGGTCAAGAGATACCAGTCGAAAAAAGTCTCGAAGTGTTTGTTCATTGTATTTTGTTTTGTTTTTCATCAAAAAACCCCCTTAGCGTTATAATAATATTTATATTTTTGATATTTTGGACACCTTGGACACTTTGGACACGGGCGGGGTAAGGAATGATAAACCCCGCCCCGTGTCGATAAAACATTGATAAATAAATATATTTTTAATATTTGGACACTTTGGACACCAAAAATATTAGATATTACATAATACAAGGGCAAAATTGAAAATATAACAAATATTTGAATTATTTTTGATATTAGAGCAAAAAGAAAAACCCGTCGATGTGCCA
Source organism: Faecousia sp. (assembly GCA_045612705.1). GTDB lineage: Bacteria > Bacillota > Clostridia > Oscillospirales > Oscillospiraceae > Faecousia. The sequence goes on from JAZKZN010000035.1 coordinate 39,091, forward strand.
ACGGCTGCCATCGAAACGGGCTTGTTTTTCTCTTTCCATTTGTCAACTTCTTACTATATTAACGCTTTGAAGATTTGATGATGTTAATATATTATATGCGTTTATGTGCTTACTTATTCAAATAATGATACAAAACAACGTCAAGACGGTTGTGTCCAAGGTTTTGAGATACTTCGCCAATAGTTTCACGGTCATAGCCGTGAACAGTACGGTTTTGATAATGGTCAACACGGTCGTGAAGTATTTGGTCGTTGATAAATGTTTCACGCATTCCTTGATAATAGTCTCGACCTTCTTCTCGTGATTGTATTAAGTCATTATATAGTTCACGGGCATATTCAGCACGAAAATAGTGCGGATTTGCGTTTGCGTCAGGTTCACGCAAGAAGGGAACGTCAGAACCGTTTCGTTCAATTGCTTGATTGACCAGTTCGGTGATACGTGGACGGTCTTGTTCTAATATCACGGCGGTGCGTTCACGTCCACCCTTTTCAATAACGTGGACACCAATAGCTTGACCGTTTCGGTCTCGGACTATGTTGTCGGGTGTTATTTGTCCGATACTTTCCCTTCTGATACCAGTCGCACGAACGAAGTCTAACGCTTCACGGTTTCGAAGTGCTTGACTTGTGTCTCGTTGTGCAAGTCCTCGATTGTTTTCAATAGCACGATATGAACGAGAAGGAAGATTGAAGTCTCGGTGTGTGTATTGAGTGCCTAGCACTTTGTTAATTGCAGACAAGTCCTTCGCATAAGTATAAGCAGAACGGTCAGGACGTGAGTCGAAGAAACCTTGAACGTGTTCCCTTGATATGTCAGAGATATTTCGAACGTGTTCTTGTTTCAGATAGTCAGCGAATTGATTGATTGTTCCGCGATATGTTTCTGCCGTCTTGATTGAGTGAATACCTTGCACACGGTTCGGGTTGTTCGGGTCGTCCTTGACCTTCTTTTCACCAATTCGGAGCAGATTGTCGATTTGTCTATTCAGTTGCATTTTGAGATTGCCGTTTTTTCGACCCATAAAATCACCACCTTGTTGATATAATTTTGTTAAGACTATAACCGCTTTATTTTAGACCGACAGGTCAAGGCTAAAGGGTATAAACCTACCGAAAAAATCGCTTGAGATATGGTTCTCGTGTTTGGTAATTTTTGAGGAATTACCGTTCGGGAATATGAAGAAGCGGACGTGTCCGTCCGTTTCTTCATATTCTAAATACTCAAAAGAAGAGAAGACAAAAAAGTCACTTGAACCGTCGTTCTGCGTGTCCTTTTTTCCTTCTTCTTTCTCGTTCATTCTTTCCTTGTGTTGTTCTTTCCGTTTCACTTCCTTCCACTTGTATTTGTTTAATATAATTATGTTATATTATACAAATACCGAACGCACAAAATAACGAACAAAAAAGAAACACCCTTGAACTTGCTATTCTTGCGAATAGCTTGTTCAGGGTGTTAATTGTTTACAAAGCCACAGAACGCCGTCAGAGGCGTTTGTGTGCCCCGTGCTTTCGTCTTATAATATAAAAATATTGTGACCGCCTGCGGCCGCCACTTCCATAGCCCGTTTCACATCCTCCTGGCCCAGTACATCTTTGAAATCGAGAAAAGTATTCTCTCTGCGCTCAGGAACCCAGATAGGCTCCTCCTCAAGCTCTGTTTCACCGTTTAAGGCTTCCGTCAATTCCTTGACGGTATGTACAGGAATAATGGCCGGACCTCTGGCAAGGGTGGCTTCCGGGGCATTTTCTGCAGGCACATACACCCGCTCAAAGCCAGCGCGCTTTGCCGCAATTGCCATAGGCAGCACACCGGAAACCGGACGAATCTGTCCATCAAGGCTCAGCTCGCCAAGAAATGCGCTGGATGATCTCGGCCTCTGGATTGCTCCACATGCAGACATTATGCCCAGAAGGATCGGTAGATCATAATGGGTGCCCGCCTTTTTAAGACCGGCAGGGGCAAGATTTACCGTGATTCTGCCGGTGGGGAACTTCATGCCACTGGTTTTGACCGCAGCGCGGACTCGCTCTCTGGCTTCCTTTACCGCCGCATCCGGCAAACCAACAATATCAAATGCAGGCAATCCATTGGTGATATAGCATTCAACTGAGATTGGATTGCCCAGAATACCGTTGACACCCATAGTATTGATACTGCAGATCAAGTTGATACCCCCCTTACCCATTTTTTACATCATACCCCATTGCAGGAAAAAACTCAATTCTTTTTTCCGGTATTTTGGCAGATTCTGCCGACTGGGAAAATTATTTATATGTATTTTGCATTTTTTTGACGGAATATCACGCCTTTCGACTTTACAAAAACGGTTGGAAGTGGTATGATATGTGAGTTGAAAATTGATTACTTTTAGGAGGTATTTCATTTTGGCAAGAAAATTTAAAACAATGGACGGTAATACCGCTGCCGCCCACGTCAGCTACGCCTTTACTGAGGTTGCTGGCATCTACCCCATTACCCCCTCCAGCCCCATGGCCGACTATGTTGACCAGTGGTCCGCTGCAGGTCGTAAGAACATCTTTGGCGATACTGTTAAGGTCGTTGAGATGCAGTCCGAGGCCGGTGCTGCCGGTACTGTGCACGGCTCTCTGGCAGCCGGTGCGCTGACCACCACTTACACCGCTTCTCAGGGTCTTCTTCTGATGATCCCCAATATGTACAAGATTGCCGGCGAGCTGCTGCCCAGCGTATTCCACGTCTCCGCACGTACTGTCTCCGCCCAGGCTCTGAACATTTTCGGTGACCACTCCGACGTTTACGCCTGCCGTCAGACCGGTTTCGCTATGCTGGCCGAATCCAATGTGCAGGAAGTTATGGACCTGTCCGCAGTTGCCCATCTGGCATCCATTGAAGGCCGCGTTCCTTTCATCAACTTCTTTGACGGTTTCCGTACCTCTCACGAAATCCAGAAGGTTGCTATTTGGGACTACGAGGACCTGAAGGAAATGACCAATATGGATGCAGTTGCTGCATTCCGTAAGCATTCTCTGAATCCTGGGCGCCCCGCTATGCGCGGCAGCCACGAAAATGACGACATTTTCTTCCAGCATCGTGAATCCTGCAACAAGTACTACACCGCACTGCCCGCAGTTGTGGAGAAGTACATGAACAAGGTCAACGAAAAGCTGGGCACTAACTATCAGTTGTTCAACTACTACGGTGCCGAAGATGCTGACCGTGTCATCGTATGTATGGGCTCCTTCTGCGATGTCGCTGAAGAAGTTATCGACTACCTGAACGCCCACGGTGAAAAGGTCGGTCTGGTCAAGGTCCGCCTGTTCCGCCCCTGGAGTTCCAAGCACCTGCTGGCTGCACTGCCCGCAACCGCAAATAAGGTCGCAGTTCTGGACCGTACCAAGGAGCCCGGTTCTCAGGGCGAGCCTCTGTACCAGGATGTGGTTATGGCTCTGGCAAAGGCTGGCCGTCATGATGTCACTGTGATCGGCGGCCGTTACGGTCTGGGTTCTAAGGACACTCACCCCGCTTCTGTCTTCGCCGTTTATGAAGAACTGGCTAAGGAAGCTCCCAAGAACGAGTTCACTCTGGGCATCAACGACGACGTGACCTTCCTGTCTCTGGAAGAAAAGGTCTCCCCCAACACTGCTGCAGAGGGCACCATCGAGTGCAAGTTCTGGGGTCTTGGCGGTGACGGCACCGTTGGCGCTAACAAGAACTCCATCAAGATCATTGGCGACCACACCGATAAGTACGTACAGGCATACTTCCAGTACGACTCCAAGAAGACCGGTGGCGTCACCGTTTCTCACCTGCGTTTCGGTGACAAGGCTATCAAATCTCCCTACTACATCAACAAGGCTGACTTCGTTGCCTGCCACAATCCTTCCTACATCACCAAGGGCTTCAAGATCGTTCAGGACGTTAAGCCCGGCGGTGTTTTCCTAATCAACTGCCAGTGGAATGCTGAAGAGCTGGAGCACCATCTGGATGCCGCTTCCAAGCGCTACATTGCTGAGAACAACATTCAGCTGTACACCATCAACGCCATTGACCTGGCAATCAAGGTCGGTATGGGCAAGCGCACCAACACCATCCTGCAGTCCGCATTCTTTGCTCTGGCAAAGGTTATGCCCAGCGAAGAGGCGATCGGCTACATGAAGGCTGCTGCTGAGGCTTCCTACCTGAAGAAGGGCCGCGATGTTGTTGACAAGAACTGGGATGCTATCGACGCCGGTGCTACCGCCTTCGTGAAGATCGATGTCCCCGCATCCTGGGCTAATGCTGAAGCTGCTAAGGTCGAACTGAACCTGGAAGGCCCTGCAGCTACCGTCGCTGTTGCTAAGAACATTCTGACTCCCGTCGGCAAAATGGACGGCTACAGCTTGCCCGTTTCCGCCTTTGCTGATCTGGAAGACGGTCAGTTCCCCCTGGGCGTTTCCGCATATGAAAAGCGCGGCGTTGCCGTCACTGTTCCCACTTGGGATCAGACCAAGTGTATCCAGTGCAACAACTGTTCTTATGTATGCCCCCACGCTACTATCCGTCCCTACGCACTGACTGAGGCCGAGGCTGCAGCTGCTCCTGCAGGTGCAAAGATCGTTCCCGTCAAGGCCGGTAAGGGCAAGGGCGTCTACTCCTACACCATGGCTGTCTCTCCCCTGGACTGCATGGGCTGCGGCGTCTGCGCACAGGTCTGTCCTGTTGGCGCACTGACTATGGTTCCTCAGGAGCAGGAGCTTGCACAGCAGGAAGTCTTCAACTACGCAGTTGCAAAGGTTGCAGATAAGCCTGATATGATGGACAACACCGTCAAGGGCAGCCAGTTCCGCAAGCCTCTGCTTGAGTTCTCCGGCTCCTGCGCTGGTTGTGCTGAAACCTCTTACGCACGTCTGGTCACTCAGCTGTTCGGCGACCGTATGTACATTTCCAATGCTACCGGCTGTTCCTCCATCTGGGGCGGTCCTGCTGCCACCTCTCCCTACACCGTTAACGCTGAGGGTCGCGGTCCCGCATGGTCCAACTCCCTGTTCGAGGACAATGCTGAGCATGGTCTGGGTATGTACACCGCTCAGGCAGTGATCCGTGAGTCCCTGGCCAACAAGGTCCGCAAGGTTATGGCTGACACCTGCTGCGAAGAGCGCAAGGCTGCCTGCCAGGCTTGGCTGGACACCTTCAACGACGGTGAAGCCAACAAGGCTGCAACCAAGGCTCTGATTGCTAATCTGGAATCCAAGGTTTGCTGCGACACTGTGGCTGACATTCTGGACAAGAAGGAATACCTGTCCAAGAAGTCCGTCTGGATCTTCGGCGGCGACGGTTGGGCATACGACATTGGTTTCGGTGGCGTTGACCACGTTCTGGCCTCCAACAAGGATGTCAACATCTTCGTATTCGATACTGAGGTTTACTCCAACACCGGCGGTCAGGCTTCCAAGGCTTCCAACATCGGTCAGGTTGCTCAGTTCGCAGCCTCCGGTAAGGAGACCAAGAAGAAGTCCCTTGCTGAGATTGCAATGAGCTACGGCTATGTTTATGTTGCACAGATCGCTATGGGCGCCAACCAGGCACAGACCATCAAGGCCATCTGCGAGGCAGAAGCCTACAACGGTCCTTCCCTGATCATTGGCTACGCTCCCTGTGAGATGCACTCCATCAAGGGCGGTATGACCAACTGCCAGGCTGAGATGAAGAAGGCTGTTGAGTGCGGCTACTGGAATCTGTTCCGCTTCGATCCCTCCAAGGAGACCAACAAGTTCACTCTGGACTCCAAGGCTCCCAAGGATGGCTATCAGGAGTTCCTGCTGAACGAAGCCCGCTACGCACGTCTGACCCGTGAGTTCCCCGATCGCGCAACCGATCTGTTCGCTAAGAATGAGGCTGCTGCTAAGGAGCGCTACGAGCACCTGCTGAAGCTGGTTGAGATGTACAAGGACTAATCACCAAAACAAACCCCACCCTCTTATCGAGGGTGGGGTTCTAAGTTTAGAATTAATAACAAAGAGTGATGGAATAAATCCATCACTCTTTATTATCGTTATTAGATGTCTTCTTACGGGATTCTCTTCTGATCATTCTCTTGCGCTTATTATCATGGCGCTTCTCCTTGAACTTAGAGCTCAGTTCCGGCGGCTGGGGTTTGAACTTCTCGGTATCAACAGGAGAAGTTTCCAGCTTTTTGTTGGTACGCTCTTTAATAAGCGTGTATAGAACAGACACTGCCGGAATCATCAGGAACATACCCACGATGCCCATCAGCTCGCCACCGATGGTGATGGCAATCAGCACCCACATACCGGACAGACCAACAGATGTACCCACAACACGGGGGTAAATCAAGTTATTCTCGATTTGCTGAATGATGACGAACATAATAACAAACCAAACTGCCAGCATAGGATCCTGCACAAAAATCAGGAATGCGCCAACAACACAGCCTGCCCACGCACCAATGATGGGAATAAAAGCTGTCACAGCGATAACAACGCTAATCAGAGGGATATAGGGCATGCGGAAAATTGCCATAGCAATAGCAAACATCGCACCTAAAATACACACTTCCAGGCACTGGCCGGAGAGAAAATTGGAGAAGGTGGAGTTTGTCAGCCGCAGGATACGAATTGTAGTATCAGCAGTCTTTTCTTTTGCAAAGGCATAGAGCAGCTTTCTACCCTGACGTGCCAGCGTCTCCTTCTGAAACAGGCAATATACACAGAATACAACGGCGATAACAATGTTGAAAACTCCGGAGTAGATAGTGCCGATAGCAGAGATCGCGCCGCCGATAATGGCAGACACGCTGTCTCCAAATACGGCCAAAGCGTCCTTAATAAGGGCATCCCACTTGATGTTTTCGATTTCCGTGTTAGCAATAAACCAATCCATCAATTGAGGATTGTCGCTAAGTTTATCAATGAAGAATTGTTGCGCTTCAGAGAAGAAATTGTAAAGGCTGGGAATCAGTGATTTAACAGTCTCGACAACCTGGGGAATCAGCAACCAAAATACTACCGAGACCACAATCAATACAGCAATGAAAGTGAGGATCACCGCAAATACGCGCCTGGTGCCTTCATGTTTTATCTTCTTCAAGAACTTCGTCTCAATAGCGCGCATAGGAACATTCAGGATGAACGCCAGAACACCACCCAGGACAAAGGGTGTTGTAAATCTGGAGATAACCTTCAGAAACGCCTTTACACGCTCCGTTTCGTGAAGCAGCCAATACAAAATAATACACCCAGCTGCGCCAAAGAAAATGCGGCGGAGTGTTTTCTTGTTCAATTCAATCAAAGCGGTCTCCCCTTTCTGCCATTAGTATATCGGTATAATATGTATAAACTATGACCATTTAGTCAGAATATTCTATTTTTATTTTATCTATTTCTCATCCCGGTGTCAAGGTGGTATATTTCCCATTTTACTTCCATAAGATTTCTTGGCAGGACACAGCAGGGAGGGAATCTATATGGCAGAAACGATAGAAGAAAGAGCCTGTGAACTGGCTGTGTACATCATTGAAACCGGCGCAACGGTCCGCACCGCCGCCCAACATTTCGGGATATCCAAATCAACAGTACATAAAGATCTTTCCCAAAGACTCCCCCAATATAACCGTCGATTGTATCAGCAGGTACGACAGATCCTGGATGTGAATAAGGCTGAGCGCCACATACGGGGCGGTCTTGCAACCCAGCAAAAATATCAAATGCAGAAAGGCAAGTAAGTGACAGGGCAGCTGATAATACCGCTGCCCTGTCATTCGTAAAAAAACGACTGGAAATTGCCTTATTTCCGTGATATACTGTAGCAAAGGAAGTGATGGGATGTTCAATATCACACTGATTGCCACAGGTAAACTGAAAGAAAAGTTTTATCTTTCTGCTGCGGAAGAGTACGAAAAGCGTATGAAGCTTTACAGTCAGTTTCAACTGATCGAACTGCCGGAAGTTCGCCTGCCGGAAAATCCTTCTGCTGCCGAGATTACCGCAGCACTGGAAAAGGAGGCCGAGGCAATTCTTGCAAAGATACCGAAAGGCGCTTGGCTTTGTGTCTTGGCGCCCGAAGGAAGGCTCCTTTCCTCTGAAGCACTGGCGGACAAAATGAAGGAAATCAAACTTTCCGGAAAGAGCAGCGCCTGTTTTCTGATTGGCTCTTCCTTTGGCCTTGCGCAAAGGCTTAAAAAGATGGCAGATTTCAGCTTGTCTATGAGTCCTATGACCTTCCCACATCATCTCGCCCGTGTAATGGTTTTAGAGCAGCTTTACCGCGCCGAATCCATTCAAGCCGGCAGCAAATATCACAAATAAGAAATGCCGGTCAAAAGACCGGCGTTTTCTTTTAAAACTCTCCGCTGGCATACATAACAGCAGACAATGCGCACAAAGGTGCGGTCTCACAACGCAGGATGCGCTTGCCAAGGGTGCAAATTTGCAGACCGGCATCTTTTGCCATCTCCACTTCCCGCTCCTCAAGGCCGCCCTCCGGGCCTGTGAGAAGGCTAATGGAAGTATAATCATTTGCTTCCAACGCCATCTTCAACGTGGTAGCGCGTTCATTCTCATAGAAAAGAATCGCCTTATCGGCGTCAGCAGCACGTGCCAAGGCGTCCTTATAACTATTCAGGGCAAGCACTCGCGGAATCTGTCCCCTGCCGGACTGTTCTGCGGCGGAGGCGGCTATCTTCTGCCAGCGTTCCAGCTTCTTTGACAAACTCTTGTCGTCGGGACGGGACACACAACGGCTGCTGGGAAATGCAATTATCTCGTAGGCCCCTAACTCGGTAGCCTTTTGAATCACATGTTCCAGCTTATCGCCTTTGGAAAAGGCCATATATACGCTCACACGCACTTTGGCCTCCGCATCAGATATCTGGCGGCAGTTCACCACCAGACTGACCTGGCCGGTGCTTACATCACTGATGGTACAGACGCACTCGCTGCCCATACCATCGCAGACCAACACCTGCTCCCCCGCCTTCAGCCGCAGCACCTTTGCATGGGCGGCGTTTTCACCTGTCAGCACAAGAAAATCCGGCTGCATCTGCTCCGGAGTCACAAAAAATCGTGTCATAGTCCTTCTCCTAATTTTAGATTACTGAATTGCGAGAAGACCGCCAGTTTGTGGCTTTCTTCACCGAAATAGAGGTTGACAAATTACAACTGTCGGGTTATAATACTGGGGCGCACTTGCGAGAGTGTTGGAATGGTAGACAAGCACGTTTGAGGTGCGTGTGGTTATGCCGTGTGGGTTCGAGTCCCATCTCTCGCACCAACCTTAGCACCGCTGATTTTAACAGCGGTGCTTTTTTCAAACAGACGAAAGAAGGTTTTGCTTATGGGTCTGCTCTCCAAAGCCAAAATCATTATCCGCCGTGTGAAAGGCGCCAGCTTCCGGCGGATGAATCAAAACATTCAAGCCATTCATAGAGAAACCGGCAAGAACCGGCTGTTCATTCTTGTGGACATGCTTTGGTGCACGCTGAAATACGGTGTGGGATACCTGGATTACCATGTATTTGGCTTCGCCCTAAACAAAGGCAAAAAGCGCCGCACCTTTATGACTATGCATCACAACATCGGCCTTACTCGCCTGGTCAATGACACAACTCTCTACCCTATTATGAATGATAAGCTTCTATTTCTGGAGACTTATGCAGCATTTGTGGGCAGAAGATGGGTTGACCTTCGGCATGCCGGCGCGGAAGGTCTGGCGTCACTCTGTCAGAAATCTCATACGATCTTTGTAAAGCCTGTCTCCGATTTCGGTGGCACAGGAATCGAGCGGATTGAAACTGATAGCAATACCGACTACCAAGCTTTGGCAGAACGGCTCTTGGCCGGAAAGCAGTTCCTTGCGGAAGAGGCTGTCATCCAGCATGAGGATATGAACCGGATGTGCCCAGGCAGTGTGAATACGCTGCGGATCGTCACACTGATGGCAAACGGCGAGCCCCATTTTCTTTATTCCCTGCTGCGCGTAGGTAGCGGTAGCAACCACGTGGATAACATTTCCAGCGGCGGTATGTATACCCTTATCGGACCGGAGGGCATTTTGGAGTTCCCCGCTTTTTGTGATAAAACCGGCCTGTACTACGATGCCCACCCTGTCACAGGAACCGCCTTCCCCGGGTTCAAGATTCCTATGTTCCGTGAGGCTGTTGACCTCTGTCTGGAGGCAACTAAAGTCAAGCCCGGTCTCGCCTATGTAGGCTGGGATGTAGCTATCACTCCCAGCGGTCCTATTCTGATTGAAGGTAATATCCTGCCGGGCTATGATATGGCCCAAAACGCAAAGTTCCATCCAGACGGAAAAGGGTTGCTCCCCACCGTTGAGAAAATACTGGGAAAACCGGTTCCCAGGGCATAAATATGGACAATTGGGCGGCACAGAGAGTGCCGCCCTGTTTTTTTATTTTACAGTTCTGATAATACCCATGGGGGTCTGCTGATTGTCCTGTCCCAGCGGATTATCCTTCAGAATCTTCACATACAAATCCCGGTTCATTGTCGGATCGGACACGCCCAGAATCTGGCCTTCCAGATCATTGATATCCACAATAATGGCGCGGTAGCCAATTTTGTCAGCAATCTGCTTTGCCACCTTGTCAGGCTCCAGGGGGCCTAACACCACATAGTGGTTATAGGGGGGGATGGTATTGTGGCAAGGACCGTCAATAGAGCGGGCCTTGTAGCCAGCCACCTTATAAAACCAGCCCTTTTTACGGAATATCTTCTTGCCGATAACAGAAATAAAAGCAGCAAAAAGAATCCGCAGAACACCGCATTCCACCAGTGCGCATTCCATAGTCTCAGGCATACCCAAGCCGATACCATGGGGTGTCTTAGTCACGTGGTTGCTCAGCCATACCGCCAGCTTTCTGGGCTTAATGTCCACCAGGGGGATCGCTCTTCCCTGAGCGCAGGCGACGCACTTTTCGGAGATAAACAAGACGTCATCATCCTCAGCCAAGACAGGCTTTCCGTACTGTTCAGCAACAGCCACAATGTCATCCTCATTGGTGATCAGGTGGGTCTTGATGGGCAGACGTTGGTAAGAGATGCCATTAATTGTTGTGATGCCCTGCTTACCTTCATTGGGTGTCAATTCTAATTCCATAGTATGCCTTCTTTCTGAGCGTATCTTTAGTAGTATCCAGTATCGGATTTCAAATGCGTTATGTAATCAATGGATTTCCAATATTTTTTCCAATGCTGCGAGCTTCACGCAGGTGCAAAATACATCCATTGCCATTTCCAACTCCTCAAGGGGGGGCAAGCTGGGCGCAATGCGGATATTGCTGTCCTGAGGATCTTTTCCGTAGGGGAAGGTCGCGCCGGCGCCAGTCATCACGACACCCGCTTCCTTGCACAGTGCGAGCGCGCGTTTTGCAGTACCAGGCATCGTGTTAAAGCTCACAAAGTAGCCGCCATTGGGACAATTCCAATCACCGAAGCCACAGGGGGTAATCTCCCTCTCCAGCTTCTCAATCACCATTTTGAACTTGGGCGCAAGCACGGCAGCGTGGCGCTTCATAATCTCTAGTGTGTGCGCCTTGTTCTTCAGATATTTCACGTGGCGCAGTTGGTTAATCTTATCGTAAGAGATAATCTGGACGCCAAACAGGCTCTGGAAATAATCAATATTCGCTTTAGAGCTGGCCAGCACGGAAATACCTGCTCCCGGAAGGGTGATCTTGGAAGTAGATGCAAACTCATACACCATATCCCCATTCCCCCCTGCCTCGCACAGAGAAATAATATCCGGGAACGGCACATAGTCACCTTCAAACTCGTGAACACAGTAGGCGTTATCCCACATAATAGCAAAGTCAGGCGCGGCAGGTTTCAATTTGGAAAACCGGCTGATTGTGTCAGCAGAGTAAATAAAACCGTCAGGGTTGGAATATTTCGGTACGCACCAAATACCCTTTACCTGCGGATCTTTTACTAGCTCCTCCACCACATCCATATCAGGTCCTGCAGGGGTCATAGGAACCGTGATTAACTTCGCGCCGAAGGACTCAGTGACTTTGAAGTGCCGGTCGTACCCAGGGCTGGGACACAAAAACTTGACCGTCTCCTCTTTACTCCATGGCCGAGGGCTATGCAAAAGGCCATGGGAATAGGCTTTTGCAATCACATCGAACATCAAGTTCAAGCTGGAAGAACCACCAACAAAAGTCTGCTCCGGCTTGCAATCCAACACATCTGCCCAATAGGCCCTCGCTGCAGGAATACCGGCCAACTCGCCGTAGTTTCTTGCATCGATACCATCAGTGATGCATTCAGCAGGATCCACCAGACAACTGAGTATGTCGCTGACCAGATCCAGCTGCTTTGCGCCGGGTTTACCCCGGGCCATATTCAGTTTGAGATTCTTCGCCTTGCAGGTTTCGAAGTGGTCAAACAGCGTCTTAAAGGCATTCAACAATTGGTCGTTTGTCATAGTCAAATAAGACATTTTCTTTCCTCTTTCCCTTATTCAATTTGATTTGTGGATATCATACACCCATTTCCTTAAAAACGCAAGTAATACATTCGGCATTATGCCAAGAATATTCATATTATTTCTTTTGGGCAAATACATACCATTTAAAATATATGCAAGATCAGGCAGATTTTCCCTTGCTTTTTAGCCGCATATAGAATACTATTTAAAGTAGATTACTTTTTCCACTTGGAAGGAAGTGTTAATTATGAGCCATACAGTGAATGTTCCGGAAATCTTCGGCAGCGATGTTTTTAACGAGTCGGTTATGAAGCAGCGCCTACGTCCTGAGATCTTCACTTCCTGGAAATCCTGCATCGAGACCAGTACACCCCTGGAGCTGCGGGTCGCTAACGAGATTGCTGAGGCTATGAAGGAATGGGCCATCGAGAAAGGGGCAACCCACTATACCCACTGGTTCCAACCTATGACCGGCATTACCGCTGAAAAACACGATTCCTTTATCGCCCCTACAAACGACGGCAGAGTCATTATGGAGTTCTCCGGAAAGTCCCTTGTCCGGGGCGAGCCGGATGCCTCCTCCTTCCCCTCCGGTGGTCTGCGCGCCACCTTTGAGGCTCGGGGTTATACCGCCTGGGACCCCACCGCGTTTGCATTTGTAAAAGACGGCAGTCTGTACATTCCTACTTGCTTCTTCTCATTTACCGGCGCTGCCCTGGATAAGAAGACGCCTCTGCTTCGTTCCATTGATGAAGTTTCCCGCGAAGCGCTGCGAATTCTCCGGCTGTTTGGCGATAATGATACCAAGCGTGTCATTTCCTGCGTAGGCGCAGAACAGGAGTATTTCCTGTTGCCAAAGGATATGTATGCTAAGCGCGAAGACCTGCGACTGACCGGCCGCACCCTCTTTGGCGCGCTGCCTCCCAAGGGGCAAGAGTTGGATGATCACTATTTCGGCACTATCCGTACCCGTGTCTCCAATTTTATGCAGGATTTGGATGAGCAACTCTGGCGGCTCGGTATCCTCTCCAAAACTAAGCACAATGAGACCGCGCCCTGCCAGCATGAGATCGCACCCATCTATACAGACGCAAACAGCGCCTGCGATGCCAACCAGATCATTATGATGGTTATGAAAAAGTGCGCAGCAAAACATAATTTGGTGTGCCTTCTCCACGAAAAACCATTTGCGGGCGTAAATGGCTCCGGCAAGCACAACAACTGGTCCCTGTCCACCGACACCGGACGGAATCTCTTCAGTCCCGGTAAGACCCCCCGTCAGAACGCCCGTTTCCTGGTATTCCTGGCTGCATTTATTACCGGTATCGATGAGTATCAGGATTTCCTACGTTGCACCGTTGCCTCTGCAGGCAACGATCACCGTTTGGGTTCTAACGAGGCGCCTCCTGCGATCATCTCTATTTTTCTGGGTGACGAGCTGAATGCCGTTGTAGACTCCATTGTTAACGGCACCAACTATACTGATCCTGAGAAGAGCATTATGCGCATTGGTGTGGACGTTCTCCCGGCGATTCCCAAAGACACCACCGACCGGAACCGCACCTCTCCCCTCGCCTTCACCGGTAATAAGTTTGAGTTCCGTATGCTGGGTTCTTCCCAGTCCATCGCAGGCCCCAACATCGCACTGAACACAATTATGGCCGAGGTGCTGGGTCAGTTTGCAGATGAACTGGAAAAAGCCGACGACTTTGAAACCGCGCTGCAGAAACTGGTTTGCAAAGCCCTTACTGATCATCAAAAGATCATCTTCAACGGCAACGGCTACGCTCAGGAGTGGGCCGAAGAGGCCGAGAAGCGGGGACTGAGCAATTACCCCTCTACCGCAAAATGCTTACCCACCTATATCAGTCAGAAAAATATTGACCTGGTCACCAAGCACGGTATTTACAAAGAAGATGAGTTCCGGGCAAGATATGAGATCCACCTGGACGCTTACCGAAAAATCGTCAATATTGAAGCAAAGACTTGTATCGATATGACACTGCATCAGATTCTTCCCGCTGCAATCCACTACAGCAAGGACCTTTGTAAGGGAATTCTGGCAAAGAAGGAGCTTGGAATCGGATGCAAGGCAGAACTGGCTCTTGCTGAGCAGCTATCCAAAGCATCTGATGCTCTGTATGCCTGCTGCGAGAAGCTGCAGAAAGATCTTGACCGCATCCCCGAGGGCAAAGAAGCCGTCGTCAATTATTACCACGATGTGATCGTGGCAGATATGGAGGCGCTGCGAGTCGAGGCCGATACGCTTGAGCGACTGACCGATAAGAATTATTGGCCTTATCCCACTTATTCGGATCTGCTGTTCTATTAAAACAAAAACCGGGTGTGAATCCTCACACCCGGTATATTTTATTTTCCCGTTGATCCAAATCCGCCGCCGGAGCGCTCTGTAGCGGTTAGTTCATCAACTTCCCCGTAGCAAGGCGTCAGCACAGGCGTGATTACCAGCTGGGCAATCCGCTCACCGTTTGCAATTTCTTGTGGTTCTGTCCCATGGTTGTGCAGCACCACAATAAACTCTCCCCGATAATCACTGTCAATCACACCAACCTTATTGGCAGGAGCAAGCCCACGCTTGCAGGCAAGACCACTGCGGGCATAGATAAGACCCGCGCAACCCTGGGGGATCTCCATAGCCAGTCCCGTGGGCACAAAAGCAGTCTCACCGGGCCGGATCACAATATTCTCCTCGAGGCAGGCATACAGGTCAGCGCCGGCAGCGCCGGATGAGCCGTATGTAGGCAGTTTTGCGCCCTGTCTTAATTTCTTTACATTAATTTTATCCATTATTTCATTCCCCTTCCGTTGCCTTGCCAGTCCTCCCAGAGAACAACTTCCCGCATTCTTAGAGATGCCGGGACATCAATCAGTCTTTGGTTGGAAGATCCCCGAAATCGGAGCATCAAGTCCTTTTTCTCCTCAACAAAACGACCGTCCACCAGCACATCTACATAACTAAGGAGTTCCTCTGTTATCTCCCACGGGCCAAGTTTCCCCGAGAGGATCTCCTTATCAAACAGGTATCCAGAAAAGGCCCACACGGTTTTTTCCGGATATTTCCTATGCATCTGTCGCAGCAGATCCAGAATCGCCGGCTGATTCTCCGGCTCAAACGGCTCGCCGCCCAGCAGTGTAATGCCTTTTACATAGTCCGGCCCAAGCATATTCAGAATGTTGTCTATTGTATTCTGTGTGAACGGCTCGCCATAATCAAAGTCCCAGGCCACTTGATTAAAACAACCCTTGCAATGATGGGTACAGCCGGATACAAACAGGCTCACACGGACGCCTGGTCCATTGGCGATATCGCAATTTTTAATGGTTGCGTAATTCACTTGATTCCCTCCACATATTTCTTAAGGAATGCGCGGACCTTTTCCTCATAGCGTGGTCTGTCCACAAGAAAGCTGACTCCGTGATCTGCTCCTTCTACCAAGAGCAAATCTTTCTCTCCCTGGCAGGCCTCATATCCCTGCACGGTCATTTCACAGGGCACAAAACCATCATCTGCACCGTGGATCATAAACACAGGCAGTTTACTATTGTGTAATGTTTGTCTGGTATCTTTTTCCGTCAAACGGAAGCCGGCAAATACACGAGCAAACAGATCCGCGGCCCAAAGAACCAATGTCGCGGGAAGATGAGTCACGCGGTAAAATACACTGCCAATAATTTCCTTAGGCGTTGTAAATCCACAATCAGCGATGATTCCTTTCACATTCGCAGGAAGCTGTCCATCTGCAAGGTACAAAACAGTGGATGCGCCCATGGAAAGACCGCTTAGAATAATGGGTAAGTCACCACAGGCTCGATTGTGATAGGCCACCCAGGACTGAATATCTCTACTTTCTTTCACACCGAAGGTAATATACTTACCCTCGCTTTTGCCGTGTGCTCGCTGATCGGGGGCAAGAATGTTCATTCCAAGATCATGGTACATTTCAAATGCAAGGCCGAAATCCACCAGCTTAGTACTCCGGTAGCCGTGGGCGAGAATAATCGTACCTTTAGGATCTTTTGCGGGAATCCAAAGACCGTGGAGCTTCAGCCCATCGTAGCTTTCCACATACACATCCCGAGCATTATGTTCCTTCAGGAAACTGTCGGACAGAAGAATGTAATGGAAATATTTTGCGTAGGGCGTAATTCGAACCTCATTCTCATCCAACCAGTTCGGTTCTTTCTTACGACGGCAGGCCTCAAAAAACACATAACCACCGCTGACAAAAATCAACAAAACAACCGCCAAGAGAACAAAGAATACAACAGACATTTACCCTTTCTCCTTGATACCGAGTCCGGAGAACCACCGGAAAGTTAGCGGCCACAAAGTGCCTGCCACCAAAACAATCAGGAAGTACCGCACAGCGCGGCCCACAGATTCTCCAAACAGCATATTCAGCAGTTCCTTTGTTCCGCTCTTGACGATCAGCACCAGCCCAAGGCCAACAGCGATCTTCAATATCTGCGCCCACCAAACTGCCTTCGTAGGAAACTTTATCCACTTTTCGTCAGCAATATACACAGATACAGCTCCCAGCAGCGCGCCCAAAAGAGTATAGGCATTCTTTACACCGGACAAATAGTTATGCGCATCAATATCCACCGGAAACTGGTACAGTTCCACGAAACACAGAAATCCCACTGCCAGCAGAAGCATAACCCCCAAAAGGATCGGCATATGCTTTCGATCCCTGGACAGCACCAGCGGTCGGAAGATCAAAATCAGCGCAATCGCTACCAGGATAGACACTCCCACATCCAAAGGCGTATGAACACCAATGTACATACGGGATACAGGCACCAGCACGGCGATCACAATGGCGGCAATCCGTATCACTTTGTTCTTCGTAGTGGTGGCAATACAGCCGAATGTTCCCACTGCGCTTTGGGTGTGGCCGCTGGGAAAGCTGTATCCAGTGGCTGCCTCCCTGGCCTGCTCCAGAATGGTGAAGTTCTCATCCAGCACCCATGGTCTGGGAACCCGGAACCATAGCTTCATAAACTGATTGGTAAGGGTTCCGGTAAATCCAACAAAGAGGGTGTAATAACCTACATATTTGTCCACACACCAGAACAGTACCAGCGCGATTACAAGGAATGCCGTCTCCTCACCAAATGTGGTAATCGCCAACATAAACTCATTAAGGCCCGGTACGCGGAGACCTTCGAGAAAATACAATAATTCCATATAAATCCTCCTCAATCAAGGATGGGAATATTATACACGCAAAGGGCGCAAATGTAAAGATTTGCGGAGTTGACCTGCTTGCATTTTTCCCAGAGGACGGGTATACTAAAGAAAAGTTTATTTCAGGAGGTCAGATATGCCTTATCCCTATTACTACGGCTTTGACTGGACATACATCGTGATTGTTCTTCCCTGCTTACTCATCGCGATGATCGCAAGCGCCAGAGTAAACAGTACTTTCCGCCGCTACTCGCAGCAGCTCTCCTCCCGGCACATTACAGGCAGAGACGCGGCCATGCGCGTCCTGCAGGCCAACGGTGTCACAGGGGTGCGCATTGAAAAAATCGCCGGCAATCTCACCGACCATTTCGATCCCAAGACCAATGTGATCCGCCTTTCCTCCCAAGTTTACGACAGCACATCTACTGCCGCCATCGGCGTTGCCTGCCATGAAGCCGGCCACGCAGTGCAGTACGCACAGGAGTATTTCCCCATCAAGGTCCGCGCTGCCATTATCCCCATTACCAATATTGGTTCCAAACTGGCTATGCCCCTGATTCTGCTGGGCATCCTTTTCAGCACCCTGGGTAATTTCTCCTACACGCTTGTATATATTGGCATTGCCTGCTTTGCCCTGAGTCTTGTATTCCAGCTGGTGACCCTGCCGGTGGAGTTCAACGCAAGCCGTCGAGCTATGGATGCCATTGAGAATGTTCAGCTGCTTACAGAGGAAGAACAGCGTGGTGCAAGAAAGACCCTCACCGCCGCCGCTATGACCTATGTTGCCGCCGTTGCCGTCGCCGCAGCGCAGTTGCTGCGCCTTGTCCTCCTCTTTGGCGGAAGGAGAAGAAAGAACTGATTATTTTCCGTCCCGAACTTGACATTCGGGACGGATTCTATTATACTCACTACGGTATGAAAAGTATGAAAAGTAGGAAAGGAGAACGCGTATGGCCGGAGGCAAACACCTGCTTGGCAAAGGTAATTCCCGACGGGTTTTCGGCACCGCAAAAGTCGGAGACCGAGGACAGATCGTCATTCCCAAGGAAGCCCGGGAACTGTTTAACATTCAACCCGGCGATACCCTACTAATATTAGGGGAAGAGAACAAGGGATTGATCGTATCCCGACCGGAACTGCTCCGTGATCTAGCTGATGAGATTTTTGAGACGAAACAGAGGTAATCATAATGGAAGAATTGCTGGAACTTTATAACACTATGGGCATCAGCCCTGCCGTTTACAGCTACGGTGAGAAAGTGCTGAAAAATCTTGCCGAACGGTTTGCTCTGATTGACCAGGTTGCGGAGCACAACCAAGCAAAGGTCATCGCCGCTATGCAGAAGAACCGTGTTTCTGCTGCCTGCTTTGCCGCTACTACCGGCTACGGCTATGACGATGTGGGCAGAGACAATCTGGAAAAGGTCTACGCGGATGTGTTCCATACAGAGGCCGCTCTGGTGCGTCCCCAGATTACCTGTGGCACTCACGCACTCACTGTGGCTCTGTCCGCAAACCTTTTGCCCGGAGACGAGCTTCTCTCCCCCGTTGGCCTGCCCTACGATACGCTGCAGGAGGTCATCGGCATCCGTGAGAGTCCCTGTTCTCTAAGGGAATATGGCGTCACCTATCGGCAGGTGGATCTGCTCCCTGACGGAACCTTTGATTATGAGAATATCCGCAAGGCCATCGGTGAGAAAACCAAAATGGTCACTATCCAACGCTCCAAAGGATATGCCACCCGCCCCAGCTTCTCCGTAAAGCAAATCGGAGAGCTGATCGCATTTATAAAGTCTGTGAAGCCTGACACCATCTGTATGGTGGACAACTGCTATGGCGAGTTCGTGGAGACTACTGAGCCGTCGGATGTAGGCGCGGATATGGTGGTAGGCAGCTTGATCAAAAACCCAGGCGGCGGACTTGCTCCCATCGGCGGCTATATCTGCGGTACGCAGAAATGCGTTGACCGTTGTGCCTACCGTCTGTCCGCACCAGGACTAGGTCAGGAGGTTGGCGCAAACCTGGGACTTATGCCGGCACTGTATCAAGGCTTTTTCCTTGCTCCCACTGTGGTGGCTGGCGCAGAAAAGGGCGCGATTTTTGCAGCGAACCTTTACGAGCCGCTTGGCTTTAAGTGTGTTCCTAACGCCACAGAGAGCCGCCACGACATCATTCAAGCAGTTGAGCTGGGCAGTGAAGAAGGTATGATTGCCTTCTGCAGGGGCATCCAGGCCGCTGCACCGGTGGATTCATATGCCACCCCCCTGCCCTGGGACATGCCCGGCTATAATGACAAGGTCATTATGGCTGCCGGTGCCTTTGTGCAAGGCTCTTCCATTGAACTTTCCGCAGACGGCCCCATTCGTCCTCCCTACGCTGTTTATTTCCAGGGTGGCCTCACCTGGCAGCACGCAAAGCTCGGAATCCTCATGAGCCTGCAAAAAATGATGGATGCAGGTCTTGTGGAATTATAAATCGGAGGTAATTTATGAATTGGTTTGTCTTTTCCATCATAGCGCTTCTCTGCTGGTCCGGCTCTGACTTCTTCTCCAAGATCGGCTGCCGTGACAAC
>JAZKZN010000036.1:0-28803 GCA_045612705.1 Faecousia sp.
AGCAGGGTGGTCACCGTGGCAGCCACGGCGGAGGCGGCAACCATTGGCGAGATTGCTTCCGCGCTGGCGCCGGACATCTTATAGATGAAGACATTAAAATACATATTTTCCATTACCCAGGCAATCTGTCCCACCAGCGAGAAGATCACCAGAGCTGCCCAGAAACCGGACTGCTTTTTTCTGGTTTTCATAGTATGCACCTGCTTCCTGTAATTTCCACTTCAGTATACCATAAGCCGACAAAAAAGTCACAGAAACTTCACTTGACAGGAAAGTTTTTCCGGTGCTATAATCAAAGAAGAATATGGGGGAGTAATTCCACGCTGGCTTATATGCGTGCAGCTTCTGCCGTCAGTACGGCTTCGGCCCGGTGTTGCTGTTAAAGAATGAGACTCATGTCTGCTGTAGGGCAGGCATGGGTATTTTTTATACCCATATCCAAATCAAAGGAGTGTTTACGTCGTGAAAAAAACCTACACCCAGTCTGCCGAGGAAGTGCTCAGTCAGCTTCAGGTGGGCAAAGAGGGTCTGACTTCCGCCGAGGCACAGGAGCGGCTTCAGAAGTACGGTCCCAACAAACTGAAAGAAGGGGAAAAACCCACGTTGCTGCAGCGGTTTCTCCAGCAGCTGAAAGACCCCATGCTGATTATTCTGCTGGCTGCAGCCGGCACCAGCGCCCTGACCGGTATGCTGGCCGGTGAAAGTGAATGGGCGGAAGTGATTATCATTCTGGTGGTGGTTCTGCTGAATGCGGTTCTGGGCGTGTTCCAGGAAAGCAAGGCGGAAGCGGCCATCGAGGCGCTGCAAACCATGACGGCTGCCACCTGTAAGGTGATCCGGGACGGCAAGCAGATCACCCTCCATTCCGATGAACTGGTTCCCGGTGACATCGTGGTGCTGGAAGCCGGTGACGCAGTGCCTGCAGACGGCCGTATCATTGTAAACGCTTCCCTGAAAATCGAGGAGGCAGCGCTGACCGGTGAGTCTGTTCCCGTCAACAAGATGATCGATGCGTTGCATCTGACCGACAGCAGCGGGGAGGTCCCCCTGGGCGACCGGAAGAATATGTGCTACATGGGTTCCACCGTGGTCTCCGGCCGTGGCAAGGCGGTCATTACGGACACCGGTATGGACACCCAGATGGGCAAGATCGCCGGTGCGCTGGCAGAGGCCAAGGGCGAGCAGACTCCCCTGCAGCGGAAGCTGGAGGCACTGGGCAAGCTGCTTTCCAAAATGGTGCTGGGCATCTGTGTGTTCATTTTTGCCTTTAACCTGTTTATGGCCCGGGGAGAACTGTCTGTACCCGGCCATACCCTGTCTGTGATTCTGGATACCTTTATGGTGGCGGTATCCCTGGCGGTTGCGGCGATTCCCGAGGGCCTGGCCACGGTGGTGACGGTGGTGCTGTCCATCGGCGTGACCAAGATGAGCCAGCGCAATGCGGTGATCCGGCAGCTGACCGCTGTGGAGACCCTGGGCTGCACCCAGGTCATCTGCTCCGACAAGACCGGCACTCTGACCCAGAACAAGATGACCGTTGTGGAGCATATGGGACCCTCCCAGCTGCTGGCTACCGCTATGGCCCTCTGCTCTGACGCCAATCTGAACGACAGCAACGAAGCCGAAGGCGAGCCCACCGAATGCGCTCTGGTAAACTTCGCTTACTCCCTGGGGCTGCACAAAGCCGCTCTGGAAAGCGCCACGCCCCGTGTGGACGAAGCGCCCTTCGACTCCGGCCGTAAGATGATGTCTACCATCCACGCAGTGGACGGCAAGTTCATTCAGTACACCAAGGGCGGCCCCGATGTGGTGCTGGCTCGCTGCACCACCTATCTGGAAGATGGCGAAGTGAAGCCTATGACCGCTGAAAAGCTGCAGCAAATCATGGCTGAGAACAAGCGCATGGCCGATAAGGCCCTCCGGGTTCTGGCCGCTGCCAAGCGGGATTGGAACGAAAAGCCCGCTGACAACACGCCCGAATATCTGGAGCAGGACCTGTGCTTTGTAGGTCTGACCGGTATGATCGATCCGGTTCGTCCCGAAGTAAAGGCCGCCATTGAGCAGTGCCGCGCTGCCGGCATCCGTCCTGTGATGATCACCGGCGACCACAAGGATACCGCCGTGGCCATCGCCAAGGAGCTGGGGATTATCACCGATGCCTCCGAAGCCATCACCGGCGCAGAGCTGGACAACATCCCCGACGATCAGATCTGCGAGTTTGTAAAGAAGTTTGGCGTCTACGCCCGCGTGCAGCCGGAACACAAGACCCGGATCGTCACCGCGTGGAAAGCCAACGGCGCCATTACCGCTATGACCGGTGACGGCGTCAACGACGCCCCCTCCATCAAGTCCGCCGATATCGGCGTGGGTATGGGCATCACCGGCACTGACGTCACAAAGAATGTGGCCGATATGGTGCTGGCAGACGACAACTTCGCCACCATCGTCACCGCCGTGGGCGAAGGCCGTCGGATCTATGACAACATCCGCAAGGCTATTCAGTTCCTGCTGGCCTCCAATATGAGTGAGGTGCTGGGTGTCTTCGGCGCAACCCTGCTGGGCTTTGTCCTGCTGAATCCCGTGCATCTGCTGTTTATCAACCTGGTCACCGACTGCTTCCCCGCCCTGGCTTTGGGTATGGAAGAGGCTGAGCCCGACACCATGAACCGTCCTCCCAGAAACTCCAAGGACGGCATCTTCTCCGGCGGTCTCGGCTTTGATGTGATCTACCAGGGCGTTCTGGTCACCGTGATCACTGTGATCGCCTACCTGATCGGCGCTCGGATGGATCCCGACGTGGGCAGCTTTGCCGCCCTGCGCGCTGCCGGTGAGTCCGGCCACGGCATGACAATGGCATTCCTGGCAATGAGTATGTGTGAGATTTTCCA
The DNA here is from genome assembly GCA_045612705.1 of Faecousia sp. Classification (GTDB taxonomy): domain Bacteria; phylum Bacillota; class Clostridia; order Oscillospirales; family Oscillospiraceae; genus Faecousia. Next base: position 2,889 of record JAZKZN010000036.1, read on the forward strand.
CTCCTTCAACCTGCGGTCTCAGCGCAAATCCCTGTTCAGCATCCGCAAGCAGAATAAGATCCTGTGGGCCGCTATGCTGGGTAGCCTCCTGCTGACCACACTGGTCATCGAAGTACCCTTCATCGCCAACGCCTTCGGCTTTACCCCCATCGGTCTGACCGAATACGGCATCGCAATGGCTCTGGCTATCCTGGTCATTCCCGTTGTGGAACTGGTCAAGTTGATCCAGCGGTCTGTAAAAAAATAAATCAAAGCAAAAACGCGTCTGCAAATGCAGACGCGTTTTTTATTTCAGTTTTAAGATCTCCTTAGCGGTTTTATTGGCGATCTGTTCCAACTGTCCGTCGGTAAGCTTCAGGCTTCTAAACCGCTCCATTTCTTGTTTGGGATCCCACATAGGGTAGTCACTGCCGTAGACAAACCGCTCAGCGCCGCACCGGTCAATGTACCCTTCCGCCTCGCCGGGCTCCATAAACATCAGGGAACTGGATACATCAAAGAAGCAACCGGTGTCGTGCAAATACTCGTAGCCCTCTCTGTGCATCCGATAGCCACCAAAATGGGCGGCGATCACCTGCAGCTGGGGAAAGAGTGTCAGCAAGTGCCGCAGTCTGGCCGGATGGGAGTAGTCAAACCGGTAGTCTCCCATATGGAAGATCACCGGAACACGCCCCTGGAGCTGCTCATAGGCCGGATACAAGCGGGGATCGTCAATGGCAAACGCCTGGGTATCCGGGTGCATCTTTACGCCCCGCAGACCGCTGGAGAGGATATATTCCGCCTCCGCGGCAGGATCGTCCATAGCTGCGTGGAGCGTTCCAAATCCGATAAACTCTTTGTGCTGCGCTGTCTGGGACAGGATGAACGCATTGATATGTCTTGTGCGTTCCGGGCGGATAGCCACAGGTAGGATCACAAAGGTGTCCACCCCTGCCGCTTTCCCTTGTTCCAAAAGCATTTCGGCGGTGCCTGTCATAGACTTTTCACCCAAGGAATAGAACTGGCGAATGCTCTCAGCGGCCTTGCGCGCCACCGCCTCCGGATAAATATGCGTGTGAAAATCAATAAACTCCAAAGCTAATTACCTTCCAATAATACCGGCGGAAGGCTGGCCTTCCGCCGGTTTTCTTACAGTGTAGCTGCCATCACGGCCTTGATGGTGTGCATCCGGTTTTCCGCCTCGTGGAAGACGATGGACTGCTCGCTCTCGAACACCTCATCGGTCACCTCCATAGCGGTGATGCCAAACTTTTCGCCCATTTCCTTGCCGATTTTGGTCTTCAGATCGTGGAACGCAGGCAGGCAGTGCATAAATACCGTGCTCTTTTTGCCGGTAGCTGCCATCAGCGCGGAATTGACCTGGTAGGGAGAAAGTTCTTCGATCCGCTCCTGCCAAACCGCCTCCGGCTCGCCCATAGATACCCACACATCGGTGTAGATCACATCGGCATCCTTCACTGCGGCAGCGGGATCGGTCTCGAACCGCAGCTGCGCACCGGATTCCTTGGCAATCTCCCGGCAGGTGGCAATCAGCCCAGCATCGGGGAAATACTTCTCCGGGCAGCAGGCGGTGAAATTGACGCCCAGCTTTGCGCAGCCCACCATCAGAGAATTGCCCATATTGTACCGGGCGTCTCCCATATACACAAAATTGATGCCCTTTAAGTAGCCGAACTGCTCCCGAATGGTGAGCATATCCGCAAGGATCTGGGTGGGGTGGAACTCGTTGGTCAGGCCGTTCCACACAGGAACATCCGCATATTTTGCCAGTTCCTCCACGATCTCCTGGCCGTAGCCCCGGTACTCGATACCGTCATAAATAGAGGCAAGGACTCGGGCGGTATCGGCGATGGACTCCTTCTTGCCGATCTGAGAGCCGGTGGGATCCAGGTAGGTGACGCCCATACCCAGGTCATAAGCCGCCACCTCAAAGGAACAGCGGGTGCGGGTGCTGGTCTTCTCAAAAATCAGCGCGATATTCTTGCCTTCGCACAGTTTGTGGGGGATGCCGGCCTTCTTCTTGGCCTTCAGTTCCCCGGCAAGGTCGATCAGCCGCAGGATCTCCTCAGATGTGAAATCCAGCAGTTTCAGAAAATCTCTGCCTTTCAAAGCAATCACCTCTTACAGAACTTTGGAAAGGAATGTCTTCAGACGCTCACACTGGGGATGCTCAAAGACCTCCTTAGGAGAGCCTTCCTCGGCCACAATGCCGTCATCCAGGAAGACCACACGGTTGGAGACCTCCCGGGCGAAGCCCATCTCGTGGGTGACCACCACCATAGTCATACCGGACTTGGCCAGATCCTTCATAACATCCAGCACCTCGCCAACCATCTCCGGGTCAAGCGCGGAGGTAGGCTCGTCAAAGAGAATGACCTTGGGATTCATTGCCAGAGTACGAACGATGGCAACACGCTGCTTCTGGCCGCCGGAGAGCTGAGAGGGATAGGCCGACGCCTTTTCCTCCAGACCGATGGCCTGCAGCAGCTCCAAAGCTCTCTTTTCCGCCGCTGCCTGCACCTGAGAAATAGAATCACCCAAATCGTGGAGCGGCCTCTTGTTCTTCCGGAACAGATTGCCTACCCGGATCCAAAGGTTCTTGCACCGCAGGCTTTTTTTCTTTTTCTTGGCGATGAGTACCGGCGCAAGGGTGATGTTCTCCATCACGCTCAGATTATTGAACAGGTTGAACTGCTGGAAGACCATACCGATCTTCTGCCGGTGAATATTGATATCCACCTTCATATCCGCCAGGTCTTCTCCATCGAACATAATTGAGCCGCCGGTGGGGTCTTCCAGACAATTGACACACCTCAAAAAGGTAGACTTGCCGCAGCCGGAAGGGCCGATAATCGCCACCACATCGCCCTCGTACACATCCAGATCAACACCCTTGAGGACGGCATTGTCACCGAATGCTTTTTCCAATTTTTTTACTGATAAAACTAACTGTTTTTCCATATCATCTTTCACTCTTCTTCATTTTTGCTTCCAGCGCTTTCACACCCCAGGAGATCAGCAGCACGATGACAAGATATGTCAACGCCAGCATCAGATAGGGCACGGTGTAGTTGTAGGTGGGGTCACCCAGCTGCTTGAAGGATTTGTACAGGTCTGTCACCGCGATAAAGCTGACAATGGAGGTCTCCTTGATCAGGACAATAAACTCGTTGCCCAGGGTGGGCAGGATGTTTTTAATTGCCTGGGGCACCACAATCTTCAGCATTGTGGTCCCGTAGGTCAGTCCCACGGCTCTGCCGGCTTCCATCTGGCCGGCATCCACGGAGTTGATGCCGCCGCGCATAATTTCGCTGACATAAGCGCCGCTGTTCAGGCCAAACACGATCACCGCCACGGTAATGCCGGAGTTAACAGTGATACCCAGCAGGGGCAGCAGCACCCAATAGCCGATCAGCAGCTGCACCACCATAGGCGTACCCCGGAACAGGGCGATGTAGCACACGCAGATCTTATCCAGGATCCGAGGCATCAGCTTGTACTTGGGCATCACCCGCACCACGGCGATCAGGGTGCCGATGACGATACCGATCAGCAGACCCAAAACCGCGATTTGGGCGGTGGCCCACAGGCCCTTCAGGACATTCTCATAGCCCCTCAGGGTGAAGAATTGTTTGACGAATTCGTTCCACATTTGCGTAAAATTATTCATATCATTAACCAAAGCAAAGGCCTAGTGCTTGCACTAAGCCTTTGCTGCCCTTTTCAAGTTTTACTGTTCTGCCGTTTCGGAGCAAACCACGGTCAGCAGGTCGACCACAGTACCCACAGCGTCCAGAGAGGTGTCCTCAGCCTTGCAAACGGTGACGATTGCCTCGGTGTAGTAGGGGATGGAGAAGTTGATGACCTCCATACGCTCGGCGGTGATGGTGATGCCGGACATTGCAATGTCCACGCCCTGCTTGCCAACGGCGCCCACGACCATGTCAAAGTCCATATCGTCGATGACCAGCTCCAGGCCCAGCTCGGTGGCGATCAGCTGAGCGATCTCCATATCGATGCCGTAGAACATATTGCCTTCCTTGTACTCCCAGGGAGCAAACTCGGCGTTGGTGGCAACCACCAGCTGGGTGTCAGCCTTGTTCACATCCTTGGCGGCGGAGGTGACGCCCACAAACTTGTCTTCCTCGCCGTTCATGTACTTATCCTTGATGGCTTCGATCTCAGCGGCCTTGCTGGTGAGAATGGTATCGATCTTGGACTTCAGGTCAGCCTGGTTGGGATCGATGCCGATGCCGTAGTTCTCGCTGGACAGGGGGATGTCGATCATCTTGATGCCGGCAATCTCCTTGCACAGAGCCTTGGCTGTGGTCTTATCCACAAAAACATAGTCAGCGTTGCCGTTCTTCATATCGTTGACTGCCAGAGCAAAGGTGTCGTAAGAAACGGTGGTTGCGCCCTTCAGCAGATCAGCATACATAAAGCTGGTAGTGCCCTTCTGGACGGCGATCTTGTTTCCGTTATCGGCGCTGCCGCCGCAGGCGACCAGAGCCATAGCCATAACCAATACCAAAATAACAGCGATCAGTTTTTTCATTTTCTTTTCCTCCTAAATAGTTATAAATACATTTTAACATATTTTATTTGTTTTTCAACAGACGCCCGGTTGGTGCCGCCGGCAGAGATCCGACTCTCCACACATCGGCGCAAATCGATCGCCTGGTATACATCTTCCGCAAACAGAGGATGGAACTGCTGATACGTGTCCAACGGCAGCGCTTCCAGCACTGTTCCGCTCTGTATGCAGTGCGCTACGATCTGTCCCACGATCTTGTAGGCTGTGCGGAAGGGCACATCCTTCTTTGTCAAGTAATCTGCCAGATCCGTAGCGTTGATAAAGCCTCCCTGGGCCGCCCGGAGCATATTCTCCGGCAAAGCCTGCATTGTCCTGAGCATCGGGGGGAACACCGTCAGGCACTGTTTGACGGTATCGATGGCATCAAAGATCGCCTCCTTATCCTCCTGCATATCTTTGTTATATGCCAGGGGGATACCCTTGAGGACAGTGAGCATTGCCATCAGATCGCCATACACCCGACCGGTCTTGCCTCGCACCAGCTCCGCAATATCGGGATTCTTTTTCTGGGGCATAATGCTGGAGCCCGTGGTGTAGCTGTCGTCCAGGGAAATAAACTGGAACTCCCAGCTGGCCCAGAGGATGATCTCCTCGGAGAAACGGGACAGATGCATCATGACCGTGGCAAAGGCGGCTAACAGTTCCACGCAGAAGTCCCGGACGGACACGCCGTCGATGCTGTTGAGGGTAATGCCGTCAAAGCCAAGGGCCTTCGCTGTCATCTCCCGGTCGGTATCATAAGTGGTACCGGCCAAAGCACAGCAGCCCAGAGGACTGTAATTCATCCGCTGCACCGCATCCGCAATGCGGTCTATGTCGCGGGTAAACATCATGCCGTATGCCAGCAGGTGGTGGGCAAAGGTGATGGGCTGCCCCCGCTGCAGGTGGGTGTACCCCGGCATGATGGTGTCCTTGTGTTGTTCTGCCTGGTGGAGGATCGCCTCCAGCAGAGACTGAAGCATAGCGGTGATCTGCTCTGCTTCTTCTTTTAAGTACAGGCGAATATCCACTGCCACCTGATCATTCCGGCTGCGAGCGGTGTGGAGCTTTTTGCCCACATCCCCGATCCGTTTGGTCAGCTCCGCCTCCACAAACATGTGGATGTCCTCGGCGGAAAGATCCACAGCAAGCTCGCCGCTTTCCAAATCCTGCAGGATTTTTTCCAATTCCCCGATGATCTGTTCTGCCTCATTGGGGTGAATGATTCCCTTGGCCGAGAGCATCGCGGCGTGGGCCATAGAGCCCTTGATGTCCTGGCGGAACATACGGCTGTCGAAGTGGATGGATGAGTTGAAATCATCCGCCTGCCGGTCCAGCGCCTTGCTGAACCGCCCTTCCCACATCTTACCCATTGAGCTTGCCCTGCTCCATCAGCGCCTGCACCTGGGTGGGCAGACCCCAAAGGTTGATAAATCCGGTGGCGTTGGACTGATCGTAATCGCTCTCGCCGAAGGTGCATATCTCCTCAGAGTACAATGTGTAGGGGCTCTTGACACCGGCGTTGATCATATTGCCCTTGTAGAGCTTCAGCCGGACAGTGCCGGTGACGGTCTTCTGGGTCTCGGTGACGAAGGCGGACAAAGCCTTCCGCAGGGGAGAGAACCACAGGCCGTTGTAGAGCAGCTCGGCAAAGCAAATGCTCAGCTCCTGCTTCTTATGGGCGGTCATCTTATCCAGGCACAGGGTCTCCAGTACACTGTGGGCCTTGTAGAGGATCGCGCCGCCGGGGGTCTCATAAACGCCTCTGCATTTCATACCGACCAAGCGGTTTTCCACGATATCCAGCAGGCCGATGCCATTCTTGCCGCCGATTTCATTCAGCTTCCAGATGATGTCGGTAGCGGTCATCTTCTCACCGTCCAGCGCAACGGGAACGCCCTTTTCAAAGTCGATAGTCACATAAGTGGGAACATCGGGAGCCATCAGAGGAGAAACGCCCATCTCCAGGAAGCCGGGCTTCTCGTACTGGGGTTCGTTCCAGGGATCTTCCAGATCCAGACCTTCATGACTCAGATGCCACATATTCTTATCCTTGGAGTAGTTGGTCTCCCGGTTGATCTTCAGAGGCACATTGTGGGCCTCTGCGTAATCGATCTCCTCCTCGCGGGACTTGATATCCCACTCACGCCAGGGAGCAATGATCTTCATATCGGGAGCAAAATGCTTGATAGCCAGCTCGAAACGGACCTGGTCGTTGCCCTTACCGGTGCATCCGTGAGCGATGGCATCTGCGCCCTCCTTCAGAGCGATCTCCACCAGAGCCTTGGCGATGATGGGACGGGCAAAGGCAGTGCCCATCAGATATTCCTCGTACATTGCGCCTGCCTGGATGGAAGGAACGATCACATCGTTAACCATCTCATCGCACAGATCGGCGGCATAGAACTTATCAGCGCCAGTCTTATACGCCTTTTCTTCCAGTCCCTCCAGCTCATCGGCCTGGCCCACATTGCCGGCCACGGCGATGATATAAGGATTATCGTAGTTCTCCTTCAGCCAGGGGATAATAATAGAGGTATCCAGGCCGCCGGAATACGCCAGCACGATCTTTTTCACATTTTTCTTGCTCATAATTTTCCTCCCATTCCATATCTTGCAATGGCCTTTTCTCTTCGTGAGGTGATTGTAGCACAGTGTGAATAAATATGCAAGTCTTTATACAAGGAAAATTACCGTTTTTAATTACAAAAATACCAATACGCTCCCATCATCTTTTGTGCATATTGCTTATTCTTGTGGAAAACTGCAGGTTTTCCACCGTTTCTCATCTGTGCTCAACAGAAAAATGCATAAAAGTTTATGTATATTCTGTATATTTTAGGATCCCTATGAATGCGATCCACCGAAGGGCTTCCCACTTATTAAATATAAGGTATCTTCCCCAAGAGGGTTGCCTTTGGCTACAGGATTTGCTATAATCCCTATTGCAAATACATAAAAAGGAGAATCTCTATGTCTAAAAAAATCCTTGTACTGGTTCTGGCAATGGCGCTGGCGCTGAGTTTTGCTGCCTGCGGCGAAAAGGATGTGACCGGCAATGTGACTCCCGGCACTATTGACCAAACTCCTAGCACCGAAGCCACCGAGGCCACTGAGGCCACCGAAGCTACTGAGCCCGAACCGGAGTTTGGCATCGGCACCGTAAGCGCCAATGTGTATACCAACAACTTCCTGGGTATCACCTGCGCCCTGGACGCAAGCAGCTGGGTCATTATGTCCGACGCTGAGATCCAGGCAATCAACGAACAGTCTTTGGGTCTGATGGGTGACAATTACGCCGAGGCGCTGAAAGACGCTCCTGTGGTCTATGACTTCATGGCTACCAATGTCAACCAGATGGATACCATCAATATCACCCTGGAAAAGCTGAGCCTGGCGAATCTGGTCATCACTGAAAACGGCTATCTGGAAGCCAGCAAGGAGAGCTTAGTGGGCGTTCTGGGTTCCATGGGTATTGAGGGCGTGACCGCCACCATCGGCACTATGCAGTTCGCAGGCAGTGAGCACGGCTGCATCGACATCCACGGCACCATCAGCGGCATCAACATGTACGAGAAGCTGGTGGTTATCAAGCAGGGTGGCTACATCGCCATCATCACCACCTGCACCTGGTACGAAAACACCTGTGCAGACATCCTGTCCCAGTTCCAGGGCATCTGATCCATACAACAAAATCGGCATAGCCAAATTGGCTATGCCGATTTCTTTTGTTCTTATTCCGCCACGGGTGAGAATGTCAGATCGGGGAAGACAGCTGTCAGACTTTCCAGCTGCAGCGTTTCACCGTTGCGGGTGAAGCTCTCGCTTGCCATCTCACTTTCCCAGTCCTCGCCGTAGTACAACCGTCCGTCTGCTACATAGTACACGCCCTCGGGGAACTCAGCGGTGTATACAGCACTCCAGTCTACGAAGTCAGCCATAATCAGGCTGTAGGACATAATGTCAAAACCCAGGGACAGGCGAGCTTTCTCGTCTGCCTGTTCTCTGGTCAGACCCTGCGCCTCATACTGCGCGTACATCTCCTCAGCAAAGTGCTCCTGCATCTTCTTCAGGAAAGCAGGCTTATCCTTCAGGACGATCTCCTGGCTGTAATAGCCGTCATTACCAAAGACCAGTGTATAGGTCAGATCCAATGTGCCGGCAAAAGTGGGAACATCAATCTCCTCGCCGTTCAAGCTGATGATGCCCTCCCAGGTGCCAATCAGATCCTTACAGGCGGAGGTGGTAAAGCGGCTGTCAGTGACGATCTTTTCGCCCTCTGTCAGACCGCAGAGGGTGCAGGTTTTAGGAGCATCGGTAGTAGCGTCGGCCCACATATGGGTAAGTACATCCCCCTCGGTCACACCGCACTTTTCACAGGTCTTAGGGGTATTGCAGGTGGCATCCTGCCACTGATGCTTGCATTCGCAACCGGTGAGCAGCAGGCCCATCAGCACCGCCAGCGCCACCAAGGCAGACAGATATTTTTTCATAACACATCTCTCCTTTTGTTTTTTCTTCCACACCCATTATACAGAATATGCCGGAAATTGCAATGCCTTTCTAAAAACCCCGCCGACCCGAAGGTCGGCGGCGATGTAATTCACATTACAGCAGAGTGGAGAAGTGCTTGATGGTGCGGACCATCTGAGAAACGTAGGAGTTCTCGTTGTCGTACCAGGAAACGACCTGGACCTGAGTCTTGCCGTCGGGCAGCTTGTTGACCATGGTCTGGGTAGCATCGAACAGAGAACCGAAGCGCATGCCGATGATGTCGGAAGAAACGATCTCGTCCTCGGTGTAGCCATAGGACTCGGTGGTAGCAGCCTTCATAGCGGCGTTGATGTCAGCAACGGAAACGTCCTTAGCGACAACAGCGTTCAGGATGGTGGTGGAGCCGGTAGGAGTGGGGATTCTCTGAGCAGCGCCGATCAGCTTGCCGTTCAGCTCGGGGATAACCAGGCCGATAGCCTTAGCAGCACCGGTGGAGTTAGGAACGATGTTGATAGCACCAGCTCTGGAGCGGCGCAGGTCGCCCTTTCTCTGAGGACCGTCCAGGATCATCTGATCGCCGGTGTAAGCGTGGATAGTGCACATAATACCAGCCTCGATGCCAGCCAGCTCGTGCAGAGCCTTTGCCATGGGAGCCAGGCAGTTGGTGGTGCAGGAAGCAGCGGAGATGATGTGGTCATCCTTGGTCAGAGTCTCGTGGTTAACATTGTAAACAATGGTGGGCAGATCGTTGCCTGCGGGAGCAGAGATAACGACCTTCTTGGCGCCGGCGTCAATGTGAGCCTGAGCCTTGGCCTTGGAAGTGTAGAAGCCGGTGCACTCCAGCACGACGTCAACACCCAGCTCGCCCCAGGGCAGCTCAGCAGCGTTAGCCTTTGCGTAGATGGTGATCTTCTTGCCGTCGACAACGATGTTGTCCTCACCGGCCTCGACAGTATGAGTGCCGAAGGGAGCAGCGTAAGCGCCCTGGGTGGAGTCATACTTCAGCAGGTGAGCCAGCATAGCGGGAGAGGTCAGGTCGTTGATAGCAACAACTTCAAAACCCTCAGCGCCAAACATCTGACGGAAAGCCAGACGGCCGATACGACCAAAACCGTTAATAGCAACTTTTACAGACATGGTAATTTCCTCCAATTTTTACTACTGCTTTTCGCAGCAAAATAGACTGTATTTTTCCGGGATTCTTCACCCCATACGACGTTATTATACTATAATAAAAACTTCTTGTAAAGTAGCTATTTTGTATAAATACGCCTGTTTTTCCCAAGAACTTTTGACACAGACCACAAAAGTGCCGCTGGCGAAAAAAGGGTCTGCCGAAGCAGACCCTGATTTTATGCATCCCACGGCACGGTATGGGGCAGACTTTCTGCCCTTGGGGTAAGGGGTTTTTCATTCAGGTCGCAGAAAGCAAGGCCGTAAACGGTCATCACCTTTGCTCGGCTACTCCACAGCAGCACACCTTGTCCCAGTATGCCCACAACATAGAACAGGAAGAAGCCGATATCCGCGGAGAAGGGCAGTGTGATGCCCAAAAGGTTGCAGATCATATCCCCATAGCATAGCACGGAAAATACCAGCTGCAACAGGTAGTACCACCAAAAACTCAAGTCCAGCTTCACCAGTTTCAGGCAGCTGCCCTTGGTCACACGGATGCTCTGGAGAACAGACATCAGACCGCTGCCGTTTTCCACTGCCACAAACTCCGTGAACCGAAGGCGGTAGAAAAGGGGGATGGCCACCACCGCAAATATCACGCCAAGCATCACAAACATTGGCACGCTTTGGCGGGTGATTTCCGCCATCAATTCCGGAGTTAACAGCTCCTCTAACGGCTGCGTCGCAAGCGTGTCCATCATCGGTTCAAGCAGCTCAACCACCGGGCCGGCAAAGGGTGTCATGGCAAAAACAACCGTACTCACATAGCTGGCCGCCATTCCCAGAGCCACAAACATCGCGCCCTGGATGACCTTCAGCGCCAGCACCGGTCGGAATCGGCGGAAGCCTTGCAGCAAATCCGGAAAGCTTGCCTGTTCTCCCCTTGCCCACCGCAGCGCGGCGTACACCATGCCGATCTCCCAAAAGGGCAGCAGAATCATCGTAGCAACCTGCAAAACCGTTTGGACAGTGGCGAGAGCAGATCGCAGGCCCATACCGGCCAGGCCGCCGGTGACCTCAATCCGGTTGCTCAAAATAAAGTTCAGCGCCGTCACCAGCAGCGCGCTTCCCAAGGCAATGGCAGTATGCTGCAAAACCAGTTTCCGGGGATTTTCCCCGGCAGACAGCAGCTTTTCCGCCCGCTGCCGCAACTGACGCGGTTGTATCGTTGCCATAACAGCACCTCCTGTCTTTTTTATAGTTATACGCCAAAATTATGACAATAGCAAATGTTTTTTCACTACACTGGATTTTTCTGCCGCCGCATGGTACAATACAGGCACTTACACAACGAGGTTTTACTATGGATTATTCTGCCTGCAACCTGTGTCCCAGAAACTGCCAAGTAAACAGAATTGCCGGCCAGACCGGCTACTGCGGCTGCCCGGCCACGGCGCTGGTAGCCAAGACAATGCTCCACCAATGGGAAGAGCCTGCCCTGGCCACCAGCGGTGGCAGCGGCGCTATTTTTTTCGGCGGCTGCACCTTAGGTTGCCGGTTTTGCCAGAACCGGGCCATCTCCGCAAGGCCCACCGGTCGGGAGGTGGATTCTGCCGGCCTGCGGCAGATGATGGAGTCTCTCATCGCGCAGGGCGCGGAGAACATCGACCTTGTCACCGCCACGCAATTTCTTCCCACAGTGATCCCCGCTCTTACGCCGAAGTTGCCTGTCCCTGTGGTATACAACTGCGGCGGCTATGAAAAAACGGAAACTATCGCCGCGCTGAGCGGCCTCGTGGACATTTACCTGCCGGATATGAAATATGCCGACGACGCCCTTGCCGCAAATCTCTCCGGGGCAGCGGACTATTTCTCTGTTGCCTCCCAAGCGATTCAGGAGATGGTGCGCCAAGTGGGATCTGTCCAATGGGAGGGGGAAAAGGTGGTGCGGGGCGTGATCATCCGTCACCTGGTCCTGCCGGGGCAGGTGGAAAACTCCCTGAAGGTGCTGGACTGGATCGGTGAGACCTTTTCTCCGGGGCAGGTGTTGGTGAGTCTGATGCGCCAATACACCCCTATGTCCGGTATGGAAGCGCCTTTCCACCGAACTGTCACGGAGGAGGAATACCTGGCGGCGCTGTCCTGGATGTACCTCAATGACCTGGACGGCTTCACTCAGGAGGCGGACTCCGGTGACGCGGCCTTTATCCCGGCCTTCTAAATCTCCTATTTACAGAACACCGGCAGATATGGTATGATATCCCGGAAAACAGAAGACAACGAGGTTTCGATACTATGAACTATATCGTTTTGGATATGGAATGGAATCAGCCCTGGCCCGGCTCTCCCTCCTCCCGGAAGGTGCTTCCCGTAGAGATACGGGGCGAGATCATTCAGATCGGCGCCGTTCGTGTGACAGAGGATCAGCAGGTAGCTGACGAGTTTCAGGTGCTGGTAAAACCCAAATACTACCGTCGCTTAAACCGCAGGGTCAGCAAGCTCACCGGTATCAAAGAGGCCGATCTGCGGGACAACGGTGTGCCCATGACCGAGGCTATGGCCCGGTTCAAAGACTGGTGTGGCGAGGATGTAATCTTCCTCACCTGGGGCTTTGACGATATCACCATTCTTCGGGAAAACCTCCGGCTGTACGGTCTGGAGGAAACTTGGGTCAGCCGCTGGTACAACGCACAGATGATCTTCAACGCTCAGACCGATGGATCCTCCGCCCAAAAGGCGCTGAAGACCGCTATGGAGATCTTTGAAATTGAGGCTACCCGGCCCGCCCACGATGCTTTGGGAGACGCCTACCACACCGCGCTGATCTGCGCGAAGCTGGATCTGAAAAAGGGTATTGAGGAATACGGCGCGGCTCTCAAGAGCCATGTGGACGGCTTCCACGGGGCTGAGCTCCCCGGCTGTATCAGCCGAAAAGTTTTTTATGGCTATGCCGACAAGCGAGAAGCTCTGGCAGCTATGTCCGGCCCGGAAAACAAATGTCCTACCTGCGGCAAGCAGATGCTGGGCACCCGTTGGTTCGCCCAACCGGGTAAACGGTATATGGATCTGGCCAACTGCCCTGTCTGCGGCAAGTTCCTGATTCGCGTCCGGCTCTCCGACCAGCCTGACGGTACGATCCGGGTTAGTCGACTCACATACGAAGCCACCTCCGAGGCGGCAGAAGCCTATGCCCGCCGGGCAGACAAGGCTGAACCGGAGAAGAGCCGCCCCTCCTCTTCCCAGCGGCGCAGACGCCGCAGCAAGCTGCCGGAGAAAAAAACGGATTCTCAATAAACAAAAAACCTGCCGCGCTGCGGCAGGTTTTATTTTAATTCAGCAGAACATCAAACAGTAGCATCAGGCAGAAACCTGCCAGGAGTGAGTAGGTCGCGCCCCGCTCACTGCCGTGGGCGTGGGTCTCGGGGATCATTTCATCACTGATCACATAGAGCATCGTACCGCCGGCAAAGGCCAGAGCAAAGGGCAAAATGGCCGCAGAAAGACTTACGGCAAAATAACCCAGCAGCGTGCCCAGCACCTCCACCACGCCGGTGGCCGCAGCCACAAGGAAAGTGCGCCGAGGCTTCATTCCCGCCGCCAGCATTGGTCCGATGATCACCATACCCTCAGGAATATTCTGCAAGGCAATACCGCCCGCCACCGTCAAAGCTTCCGCATTATTACCGGAGCCAAAGCTTACGCCCGCGGCAATTCCCTCGGGCAGATTGTGAATGGCGATCGCCGTCACAAAGAGCAGCACCTTATTGAGCTTCTCCGTATCCGCGGGATGCTCCTCAGAATCCGCGCCGCTTAAACGATGGAGATGGGGAACAAGCCTATCGAACAGATTCACACACACCGCGCCGGCAAACACGCCGGCAATGGTATATACAATTCCAAACCTGCCGCCGTACTCCAACGACGGCAGAATCAGTCCCAGCACCGCCGCCGCCAGCATCACACCTGCAGCAAAGGAGAGGACGATATCGCTGAATCTGTGGGAAATCTTCTTGAAAACAAAACCCAGGATACTGCCGATCACCGTCGCACCGCCTACGCCCAAAGCTGTAAGCAAAACCAGTTTCATAGGAAACCTCCTTTTCATCCTTTTCTTTCATTCTATACAACAAAAGAGAAAAATGTCAAGAAATATTTTAAGAATGAGAATTATTCTTATTGACAAATAGTAAAATATTTGCTATACTGGCACTGTAAATAGTATGGGCCAGTAGGGTCCATCAATTCAGGAGGATGCGAAATGATTCGGAAAGTGACAGACACGATTTTGTACGTAGGCGCCAACGACCACGATGTGGATCTGTTTGAGGGCCAGTATGTTGTGCCCAACGGTATGGCCTACAATTCCTATGTGATCCTTGACGAGAAGATCGCCGTTATGGACACAATTGACGCCAGCAAGACCGGCGAATGGCTGAAAAACATCGAGAAGACCCTTGCCGGCCGCCAGCCTGACTATCTGGTTGTCCAGCACATGGAGCCGGACCATGCCGCTTCCGTAGAAGCCTTTGTCAATGTCTACCCCGATGTGACCGTGGTTGGCAACGTCAAGACTTTCACTATGATCCACCAGTTCTTCCCCAAGCTGAAGATGCGGAACACCCTTTCTGTGGAGAACTTCAGCACCCTCTCCCTGGGCAACCACACCCTGACCTTCGCCTTTGCGCCTATGGTCCACTGGCCCGAGGTTATGATGACTTATGATTCCTATGACAAGGTCCTCTTCTCCGCTGACGGCTTCGGCAAGTTTGGCGCTCTGGATGCAAATGAAGACTGGGACGACGAGGCCCGCCGGTACTTTATCGGCATCGTTGGCAAGTACGGCGAGCAGGTGCAGAACATTCTGAAGGTTGCCGCGACTCTGGACACTCAGATCATTTGCCCCCTCCACGGACCTGTACTGACCGAGAATCTCGGCCACTATATTAAGCTCTATGATTTGTGGTCCAGCTACACCCCCGAGACCGATGGCATTGTGATCGCCTACACCTCCATTTACGGCCACACCAAGGAGGCCGCTGAGCTGCTGGCTCTGGAGCTGCGGAAGCGGGAAGTGCCCAATGTGGTGGTCCACGACCTGGCCCGTTGCGATATGGCCCTTGCTGTGTCCGATGCCTTCCGCTACGACAAGCTGGTGTTGGCTACCACCACCTACAACGCCGATGTATTCCCCTTTATGCGCACCTACCTGAACAAGCTCACCGAGCGAAACTTCCAAAACCGCACTGTGGCCCTCATTGAGAACGGCTCCTGGGCGCCCACCGCTAACAAGGTGATGAAGGAAGCCCTGTCCGCCTCCAAGAAAATTACTTACGCCACCAACAACATCACCATTCTCTCCTCTCTGAATGACGAAACCGTCAAGCAGATCGGCAAGTTGGCTGACGAGCTGTCCGCCTCCTATACCGCCGCGGAGGTGCAGGACGATTTTGTGGATCCCACCGCCCTGTTCAACATCGGCTATGGCCTGTATGTGGTCACCTCCAACGATGGCAGCAAGGACAACGGCCTGATCGTGAATACCGTCACCCAAGTGACCAACACTCCCAACCGGGTGGCCGTCACCATCAACAAACTCAACTACTCCTGCGGTGTGATTGAAAAGACCGGCAAGTTGAACATCTCCACCCTCTCCCAGGACGCCCCCTTCTCCATCTTTGAGCGGTTCGGTTTCCACTCCGGACGGGACACCGACAAGTTTGCAGGCTTCGATTACGCCCAGCGCGCCGCCAACGGCCTGCTGTTCCTGGATAAATATGCCAACGCCTTTATCTGCTGCAAGGTGATCAACCAGATGGATCTGGGTACGCACGTGATGTTCATCTGCGATGTGGTCCAGTGCGCAAACCTGAACACCGCCGAGACTATGACCTACACCTACTATATGCAGAATGTGAAGCCCAAGCCCGACGCAGAAAAGAAGGGCTTTGTGTGCAAAATCTGCGGCTGGGTCTACGAAGGACAGGAACTGCCGGAAGACATCGTCTGCCCCCTGTGCAAGCACGGCGCTGCCGACTTTGAGCCTCTGAACTAAAAATAACCGCCCCGGAACATCCGGGGCGGTTTTGTTTTACAGTATCAGTTTCACAGCGCCGTAAACACCGGCGTCGTTTCCCAGGGATGCCAGGCGGAACTGGACGGCCTTGCTGGCTTGGTAGACATAGCAGTCGAAATGCCGCCGGATTCCGTCCAGCAACGGCTGACCGGCCTTGCTTACGCCCCCGCCAATCACCACCTGCTGGGGATCAAGGGTAGTGCAAATATTTGCAAGGAAGATACCCATATACCGGTAAATCTGCTCCAAAACAGCCTTGGCAACTGCGTCTTCTGCCGCTGCCGCGTCAAACACATCCTTACAGGTAAGAGGCTCTTTATCCCGCAGAACGGAAGTTTCCGGATGCAGGGCCAGGTAGTCCTTTGCTACCCGCACGATACCGGTGGCAGAGCAATACTGCTCCACGCAGCCATATTTGCCACAGTTGCAAGGGCGGGTCTCCTGAGGATTGAGCACCATATGGCCGATTTCGCCGCCGGCGCCATGGACGCCGTGGATGGGTCTGCCGCCCAGAATAATGCCGCCGCCCACACCGGTGCCCAAGGTGACCATTACCATATCATCGCACCCCTGGCCGCCGCCTTTCCAGCATTCCCCCAGAGCTGCCACGGTGGCATCGTTGCCAACCTCCACAGGGAATCTGGTCAGCTCTCCCAGGGCCTTGCGAATATCGATTCTGCCCCAGCCCAAATTGACACAGCCGTTCACAACACCCTGGGCGTCCACTGCGCCGGGCACGCCGATACCAACGCCCAGAACATCCTCACAGGCGATTCGATTTTCCATCAGATATGTTTCGATAGCGGCGGCGATATCCGGCAGGATCTGCCGGCCGTTATCCTCTTTGCGGGTAGGGATCTCCCACTTGGAGAGCATCGTTCCCTCCTTGTCAAAAAAAGCAAGCTTCACCGTTGTGCCGCCCAGGTCCACACCAAATCCGTATTTCATATCCTGCACCTCTTATTTGCGTTTTCATCATTATACAAAATCCCCCACAAAAATACTATACCCCTTTCTAAAAAAATCGGGAAAGTTTTCCCGGAGCACTTGCGTTAACCTTGTTTTTGGTGTACCATAGTAGTACACAAATCACGAAAGGGTGAAATACACTTTATGATAAAAGTTGACATTTCCAATGTATGGGGTGACCTGTCACTGCCCGATCTGCTGGCCGCTGAGAAAGAAGTCTTTGCCGCCCATCAGACCCTCACCGAAGGCAGTGGTGAAGGTAATGATTTCCTGGGTTGGCTGAATCTTCCTGCGAAGGAGCAGACTGAAGAAATCCGCCGGATCTATGCCGCCGCAAAGCGCATCCGCGAGGACTCCGACGTGTTCGTTGTCATCGGCATCGGCGGCTCTTATCTGGGTCCCCGGGCTGCCATCGAGCTGATGCAGGGCTGCAACCACAACATCGGCAAGGGCAATCCCCAGATCTATTTTGCCGGCAACACCCTGTCCACCCGGGCTTGGAACGAGCTGCAGCGCCTGCTGGAGGGCAAGGATTTCTCCATTGCAATCATCAGCAAATCCGGCACCACCACCGAGCCTGCTATCGCTACCCGCGCACTGCGCTGGCTGCTGGAGCGCAAATACGGCACCGAGGGCGCCCGTAAGCGTACATACGCCATCACCGATCCTTGCAAGGGCGCTCTGCGGCAGATGGCCACTGAAGAAGGCTGGGAGACCTTTGTCATTCCTCCCAATGTGGGCGGTCGCTACAGCGTTCTGACCGCCGTAGGTCTGCTGCCCCTGGCAGTTGCCGGCATTGATCCCATGGAAGTGATGCAGGGCGCTTATGAAGCCAAGCAGGCATACGACATCCGTTCCTTTGAGAATCCCGTTTGGCTGTATGCCGCAGCGCGGAATCTGCTGTACCGCAACGGCAAGTGCATTGAGATCCTGGAATCCTTTGAGCCCGGCTTCCGTATGATGGGTGGCTGGTGGCAGCAGCTCTACGGCGAGTCCGAAGGCAAGGACGGCAAGGGCATCTTCCCCGTTTCCGCCGAGTTCACCCCCGATCTGCACTCCCTGGGTCAGATGATCCAGCAGGGCGAGCGGAACATCTTCGAGACTATGGTCCGTTTTGATGCTCCCGAGCAGAAACTGACCATCGGCGGCGACTATAAGAACCTGGACGGTCTGAACTACCTGGAGGGCAGTACCCTGGACTTCGTGGACGAGCAGGCATTCCAGGGTACTCTGGCAGCTCACGTGGACGGCAATGTGCCTGTCATCACCATGGATATGGGTGAGCTGAACAATGCAAAGCTGGGCGAGATGTTCTACTTCTTCGAGTTGGCTTGCGGTGTATCCGCCTATATGCTGGGTGTGAACCCCTTCAATCAGCCCGGTGTTGAGTTCTACAAGCGGAATATGTTCCAGCTGCTGGGTAAACCCGGCTACGAGGTATAACTCTTATAAACAACCCCCCTGCCTAAGCAGGGGGGATTCTTATTGAGTTTTGGGTATGGTGATGGTCAGTACAATTTGGCTCTCTGTTTCCCGCCGCTCGGATATAGCGGAGATCCCCGACAACTGGATACGGGCAAGAGACTGATTCAGATAGCTCAGAAACGCCCCCACATTGGCCTTTGCCTTACCGGCATTTTCCTCGCTTAGGATGTTTTCGATGTACTGTTCCGTCCGGGACACGCTCATACCCTGTCTGGCGATGACAGAAATCGCCTGCAATTTTTCCGGCTCAGTCCTTAGCTTCAGCAGCGCCCGGGCGTGGCGTTCCGTTAACCCCTCCCGGCGCAAAGCCTCCAGCACCGGATCGGAATGGCGCAGCAGCCGCAGCTTATTGGCTACGCCGCTCTGGCTTTTGCCCAAAAGCCTTGCCACCTGCTCCTGGCTCATATCCCACCGGCGGAGCAACAGATCGATTCCCCTTGCTTCCTCAACATAATCCAGATCCTGCCGCTGCAGATTCTCCACCAGCGCGGTCATGGCCGACTCCTGGTCGGTCATCTGCATTACAATACAAGGCACTTCCGAAAGGCCTGCGCTGATTCCCGCCCGCAGCCGCCGCTCCCCGGCGATCAGTTCATAGCTTGTACCAACCCGGCGCACCGATAAGGGTTGAAGAATCCCGTGACGGCGTATGGATTCCGTCAACTCCGTCAGCTGCTCCTCCCGGAATAGTTTTCTGGGTTGGGCAGGGTTGGGATGAATGGCCTTTGCCGGGAGAAAAACCACCCGTCCGGTCTCCATATAGGTCTTGAGCTTCTGACATTGCATAGCGAATCCTCCTTGGCGCATCCTTGTGGAAATAGTGTATCGGTAAGAGCGGTTAGAAAACCCACGAATCCGCACCCGCCTTCGAGAAAACCCCTCGACAATCTCCACGGCAATTCCGTTGCAAAGAGGGATTCTCTGTGGTACAATGGATAAAAACCACTAAGGAGCGCCGGTTATGTGTGTGAGAAAATTATATTATGAGGACAGCCACTTAAAAACCTTTGAAGCCGTGGTCACCGGATGCACCCCTGCTCAGGGCGGCTACCACATCACCCTCAGCGCTACCGCCTTTTATCCTGAGGGAGGCGGTCAGCCCAGCGATATCGGCGTACTGGGCGGCAGCCGCGTTCTCTCCGTCCGGGAACAAGGAGAAACGATTCTCCACCTGTGCGACAGCGCGCTGCCTGTTGGAAGCACAGTCACCGGCGCCATTGACTGGGACAGGCGACTGGAGCTGATGCAGCAACACTCCGGAGAGCACATTGTCTCCGGCATCATTCACAGTCTCTACGGCTATCACAACGTGGGTTTCCATATGGGCACGGATGTGGTGACCATCGACTTTGACGGCCCCATCGCCCCGGAGGCCTTGCAAATGATTGAGGGCAAAGCCAACGAAGCCATCTGGAAAAATCTTCCTATTGCCTGCTCCTATCCCTCCCGGGAGGAACTGCCCGGCGTCAATTACCGCCGGAAAAAGGACCTGCCCTGGCCGGTGCGGATTGTGGATGTACCGGGGATCGACCTGTGCGCCTGCTGCGGCACCCACGTGAAACACACCGGCGAGATCGGTCTGGTAAAGCTGTTCTCCTGCGTAAAGTTCCATGAAGGCGTGCGGATCGAAATGGCCTGCGGTAAACGGGCGCTGGATCTGTTGAACCGGGCCTATGACCAAAACCGTCAGGTCAGCCAGGCATTCTCCGCAAAGATCCACGAGACCGGCCCGGCTGCCCGGAGAATGAACGAAACCCTGGCGGCAGAAAAGTTCCGCGCCGCCGGCCTGGAAAAGCGACTCTTTGCTTACATCGCCCAAGGCTATGCCGGCGAAAAAACTGCGCTCCATTTCGAAGACGCCCTTACCCCCGGAGCAAACAGAGAGCTTTGCGACGCCATCGCCTGCCAGGCAACCGTGGCCATCACGCTCTCCGGAAATGATGAATCCGGCTACAGTTTTTGCGTCATCAGCCGCACCCGGGACGCCAAAGCCATCGGCACAGCGGCAGTCCAGGCGCTAAACGGCCGCGGAGGCGGCAAAACGGAGGTATTTCAGGGAAACATCTCTGCCTCCCGGCAAGAAATTGAAGCCTATTTCAAAGAATAGATAATTTTGCATAATTAGGTCTTGCAAAATCGTCCGGGAACTGGTAAAATCATTCTATAGCATATAAGGAGGAATCACTATGATTCATGTCATTATGGGCCTGAAGGGCTCCGGTAAGACCAAAAAGATGATCTCTGCCATCAACGAGGCCGTGGAAGATGCTCAGGGCAATGTGGTTTGCATCGAGTACGGCAGCAAGCTGACTTATGATGTCAACTACCGCGTCCGCCTGGTTAATTCCAAGGAATACGGTATCAACAACCTGGACAAGCTGAAGGGTCTGTTGAGCGGTCTCCATGCTGGCAATTTTGATATTACCCACGTGTACATCGACAATCTGTATAAGACCATCGGCGCTGATCGCGCCAGCGGCGAGGACTTTATTCTGTGGTGCGCAGCTTTTGCTGAGACCCACAATATGAACATCACCATCACCGTTTCCGACGATCCCGCTGAGGCTTCTGAGGCCGTGAAGGCATTTTTGGTATAAACCGTTTATTACACCGCTGGTTTTCTTCCGGCGGTGTAATTTTTTAGTTTCTTTTTCCTTCCGTTTGTGATAGAATAAAAGCAGAAACTGATTCCACCTATAAAGGAGCAGCGCTATGAAAAATACTGTTTTCAAGGGCATGGCCACCGCCATGATCACCCCCATGACCCCCCACGGTGTGGACTTTGATACATACGCCAAATTCATCGAGTTCCAGATTGCCAACGGCATCAATGCTCTGGTGGCCGTCGGCACCACCGGCGAGAGCGCCACCCTCAGCCAGGAGGAGCGGAAAGCGGTGATCCGGTTTGCCGTAAAGCAGGTCAACGGCCGCGTTCCTGTGATTGCAGGTACCGGCACCAACAACACCGAGCACGTGCTGGACTTCACCAAGAGCGCCTGCGATGACGGCGCCGATGCCGTACTGGTGGTGACACCTTACTACAACAAAGCCACTCAAAAAGGTCTTATTAATCACTACACTGCCGTGGCAGATGCCGCTCAGAAACCAGTGATTATGTACAGCGTTCCCAGCCGCACTGGCTGCAACATCCTGCCGGACACCGTGGCTACTCTGGCTCAGCACCCCAACATTGTGGGTCTGAAGGATGCCACAGGCAATATGGACCAGCTGGTGGAAACCATCGCCAAGTGCGGTGACAATCTGGATATCTACTCCGGCGAAGACTCCCTCACTGTGCCTATGATGTCTATGGGCGCTGCCGGCTGTATCAGCGTTTTGTCCAATGTGGTTCCCGCTATGGCAGTGGAGATGTGCGACAAGTTTCTCGCCGGTGACATAGCTGCCGCTGCCAAGCTCCAGTGCAAGATGCTGCCTCTGATCCGCAGCCTGTTCTGCGAGGTCAACCCCATTCCTGCCAAGGCAGCCGTCGCTGCCATGGGCTTCGGTCAGGAGTTCCTGCGGATGCCCCTGTCCTATCTGGAAGACGACCATCGGGCCACACTGTTTGCCGAGATGAAGAAGCTGGGGGCTCTGTAATGAAAGCTCTCCATATGAGCGGCGCAGGCAACGATTTTATCGTGATCGACGCCCGGGGCAAGCAGCCGGATTTCCCGGCAATGGCCAAATCCCTGTGTGAAAAATACGGCACAGACGGTTTTATGGCCACAGATGCGTCCAGTCTTGCCGATTTTAAGCTCCACTTTTACAATGCCGATGGCACCCGGGGTGAAATGTGCGGCAACGGCGCCCGCTGCATCTGCAAATTCGCCTATGAACACGGTCTCGCGGGAGAAAAAATGTCCGTCGAGACCGACGCCGGCATCATCTACGGCTGGCGACTGGATAAAAACCGCTATCGGGTACAGCTGAACAATCCCGGCATTGTGGATCTGCACCGTCATCCCAACGCAGCCTATGTCGAGCTGGGTACGCCGGGCGTCCCCCACAGTGTGACAGAGCTCTCCTCCCTGAACTGGGCAGATAAAGACACCCTGCGGCCCGCTTTTTTGGCGCTGCGCCACGCGCCCCAGTTTCCCAAAGGCGTGAATGTAAATATGTATCGATGGTTGAGGGAAACGGCCGTGGAGATTCTCACTTTTGAGCGAGGCGTGGAGGATTACACCCTGGCCTGCGGCACCGGCAGCGCATCGGTAGCAGTAGCTCTGTGGCTGCAGGGAAAAGTACCCGCCGGTCACCTGACGGTGGAAAATCCCGGGGGCACTCTGGAAGTGACCATCGAAGGGAAAAAGGAACAGGTTTCCGCCCTGTATCTGGAAGGCCCGGCAGAGGTTATTGCAACCTTTGATATTTAAAAATACCGGATCGGATAACCGATCCGGTATTTTTTAGTCTTTTTGGGCCATACTATCTCCGGAGGGGATGAAAATGAAGGAAAAAGAGAAACAGCCGCCCATTCCCTGGGAACTGAGAGATCCTAAGCCGCCGGTGGTACAATCCGGCCATATGGAAAACCGAGTGCAGCATTAAAAAGCCACGGAGCGTTTGCTCCGTGGCTTTGCTTTTTATTCGTAGCTATCCAGCAGGTAATGGACCTGGTGGACGATCTCGCCTCCCTGCCGGTAGAACCGGGGAACACGGCGGCTGATACCGCAGACAAACTCGTAATTAAAGGAGTCTGCCTTGGCTGCGATCTCCTCCATAGTGATCCGATCATCTCCGTCCGGGCCGATGAGTACCACCCGATCGTTCACCGCCACATCGGGAATATCCGTCACATCCACCATCATCTGGTCCATACAGATACGGCCGAGAATGGGGGCGCGGTGGCCGTGGATCAACACGGAAAACTTGCTGCTGAGCGCCCTTCTGTAGCCGTCGGCATAGCCCACAGGCACTGTAGCCACCACGGTGGGCTTTGTGGTGATAAATGTACCGCCGTAGCTCACCTCCCGGCCGGCCTCCAGCGTTTTTACATGGGTGACTCGGCTGCTCCAATTCAGGGCCGGCTTCAGCTGCAGCAATTCAGGAGATACCTCCTGGCTGGGGTACATACCGTAAATGACAATGCCGGCGCGGACCATCTCATAGTGGCCGGAGAAGTTCATAATACCGGCGGAATTGTCCATATGCCGCAGCTTCACTTCTACGCCCCGGTCCTGGAGCATTTTATAAAACCCATCAAACTTTTGCGCCTGGGCGCGGGATTTGGACAGATCGGCGCAATCGGCAGTTGCAAAGTGGCTGAATAGGCCCTCCGCCACAATACCGGGCAGACTGCAGATTTTTTGACAGATATCTGCATCCTCCTCCGTGGCCTGAAAGCCGATGCGGCTCATGCCTGTATCCACTGCCAGATGGAAGGGCGCTTCTATGCTCAGCCGCTGGGCGGTTTTGGACAGTTCCAGAGCATCTTCATATCGGAATATGGAGGGACGGATTCCCTCTCGAATGGCCGTTCCAAAAGCGGATGTAGGGATCTGTCCCAATATCAAAATAGGCGTATTGATTCCGGCTTTCCGCAGCTCCATCGCTTCCAGCATAGAGGACACACCGAAGAATGCGCAGCTGTCCTGGAGCTGGCGGGCCACCTGAATGGCGCCATGGCCGTAGGCATCGGCCTTCACGACAGCCATCACCGGAACGCCTGCCTTTTCCCGGATGGCCCGGAAATTGTCGGCAATGATATCCAGATCGATGGTCACGTGGGTATTATCAAACTTCATGGTTTCAACTCCGAACTTTGTTGCTTTAGAAACGATCAGGCCTTGACCGTGCCGTCAGGATTGAACAAAGGCAGCTTTTCCAGATAAATGAGATCGGGACGCTCCTGGGCATCACCCTCGGCCAGAATGGCCATACGGCCGGCGATGATGCCGCCCGCCTGCTCTACCAACACTTCCAAAGCCCGCAGGCTTTCACCGGTGGAAATCACATCGTCCACCACCAGGATTTTTTTACCCTTCATCAAAGCCACATCTGCCGTGTCTAAGTACAGCTTCTGCTCCTTTGCGGTGGTGATGGACTTAACAGAGACCTCCATCACACCGGTCATATACAGCTTCGGCGCCTTGCGGGCCAGGAAATATTTCTTAGCATTGGTCTGGCGGGCCATCTCGTGAGCCAGAGGAATGCCCTTTGCCTCGGCGGTGATCAGATAGTCGTACTCCGGCGCCTTTTCCAGCAGCGCTTTGGCGCAGGCAACGGTCAGCTCCTGGTCGCCGAACACTACGAAGCCGGCAATGTACAGCTGATCATTTACAGGGCAGATGGGCAGCTCCCGCCGGACCCCTGCCACTTCCATGGGATATACCATAACTCATACCTCCTGTTATGTTTTTTTCATTATATACGATGAGAAAAGCCATTGTCAACAAGCCCCCTCTTGAAAAAATCTCGATTATAGGGTATAGTATGGGCATACACAAGAAAAAGACGAGGTATTACCATGAAACATACGAACCTGCAGCGGGCCGTCACCCTGGGCCTGGCCCTGTTACTGGCAGCGGCGGTACTGTTCGGCTGTACCCCCACCGTAGAGTACACCCCCATGACCACGGTGCCCACCGAGCCTGCCACGGAACCGACTACCGAGCCTGTCACGGAACCCACCACCGAGCCGGAACCCACCGAACCCCAGTCTGTCACCTACACCCTGTCCTTTGCCGGTGACTGCACCCTGGGTACCGACCATGATTCCTACGGCGGCGCCGGCAGCTTTGTGAAGGTGGTAGGCAACAACTACAGCTACCCCTTCCAGAACGCCCTGCCCTACTTTGAAGCCGACGATTTCACCCTGGTAAATCTGGAAGGCGTCCTTTGCTCCAACCGGACGCCTGTCAACAAGACCTTCCAGTTCCGGGGACCTGTGGAGTACGCCAAGATCCTCACCGCCGGCAGTGTGGAAGCCGTCAACCTGGCCAACAACCACACCAAGGACTACGGCACCTCCGGCTATACCAGCACCCTGGATGCGCTGAAGGCTGAAAAGGTAGCCTATGTGGAAAATGCCGGCACCACCGCCTTCACCACGGCCAGCGGTCTGAAGATCGGCCTGTACGCCGGTCAGTCCGATACCAACGTCACAAAAATGAAAGAAGCAATAAAGAAGCTTCGGGATGACGGCGCTGAGATCATCATCGCCTCCTTCCACTGGGGCGTGGAGTACAGCTACCGTCCCAACGCCG